>SVPG01000022.1 GCA_015065975.1 Oscillospiraceae bacterium
CGTAAAGAAGTGCTATCTCAACGGCGCAGAGCTCGCTTCCAACGAGATCAAGGTTGCCGACCTCAAGGCAGAAAACGACATCCTCGTCGTCCTCTGAGGTGGCAGAGCCACTTTCGCTTCGAGCAGCGCAGCAGCAGAGCTGCACGGGTTTCGTGCCGCGCAGGCCTTTAGCGAAAGGTCAATCTGCTCTGTAAACTAATTCGTTCGCATATAAACCCACCCGAAAATATTCGGGTGGGTTTTGTTATATCATAACTAAATATGACATATAGTATAAAATTTCAGCAAAAACAAGACCCGACGCCTTATTTTAAGGTATCGGGTCTTTAATTTTATGGCAGGACTACTTTTCCATCGATAGGCAAATAGCATACTCTTATTCGTCAGATATTTTAATCTTTGACAGAGCAATATACGTAATTATCGTAACCGCTGTACATATATAACCAACAATCAAGAATTGATCATAACTCATGTTTATATTTAAAAATTCAAGCTGATTTATAAAATTCCCGGGACCCACTATTTCTGCATATACACCGATTGCTCCAAGCACCAACGTTAACACAAAAGATATTATATTGACAACAAGCAGAAAAGTTCCTAAAAACCTTTTAAAAGACTCTCTCATCTAAAATTCCCCCTCTGATTTACTATATGATTCTCCGTCCGTACTAAAAACTTCGCCGTATTTTACAAGACCCGACGCCTTATTTTAAGGTATCGGGTCTTTGAATTTTACGGCAGGACTACTACCTGATTCTGTTTTTCCTTTTCGAGCTCGTACTCCTCTATCCAGTTATCAAGGGGATAGGCGAGCATACTCGAATCATAGATTCTGTTGTTTGTAAAATAGAGCATACTTGCCTTTTCACGTGAGATAACGACACTGACCGAGCCGTCGTCGAAGCAGATCATCGCGGCGGTATGCGTCTGCATACTGTTGGAGCCGTAATAGATGAATCCGCCGATCTCGTTGTTTCGCTTGACCTCGAAGCTCTGATAGCAGTCGAGCAGGCGGGTATAGTTGTCGGCAGACATCATCTTTCTCAGCTGGTCGTCATAGCTCTTCTCGATTATGCCCATATCATAAAGGCTGTAATTGAGATATTCGACATCGCCCTTATCGTATCTGCCCGTAATAAATCCGCCCTCGGCAAAACCCATGACTTCCATTTCGGTGTACATACTGCTGGTATAGATAACGTCCATAAAGGTTTCGCTCTCGTCCATCAGGAACTGGATATAGGCACCGAAACCGTCGGGCACATAATATCTCGCCTCGGTCTTTTCGTTGTTGACAAACTCGGCCTTCTCGTTTATGAGCTGACCTGCGATATTGCCGTTATAGACCGTGAGCGTAAAGGTTATGCCGTCACGCGAATATTCCGTTATATCGAGAACTCCGCGGTTATAGGTGGCGTCGCCCGTGCGGTTCCACTCACCCTCCCACACATCTCCGGCACAGCCGGTCATCGGAAGGAGGGTAAGCATTACAAGCACAGCGAGTACGAGCGATGTTATCTTACTGCGAATCGCTCTCATCATCGGCAGTCTCCTCGACAATTTCATTTTCCGCAGCCAGCTCTTCCTCGGTCAGCGGCTCGTCGTCCTCAAGATCCTCTTCTGTCTGCTCGGGCAGTCCCTCGGAAACAGCGTCGGGATCGTGCTTGAGTCTTGCGATGGCAACGATCTTGTTGCCGTCGGCAATTCTCATAACGCGAACGCCCTTTGAAGGTCTTGCACATTCGCGAATCTCGGAAGAAGCTATTCTTATAACAACACCTGCGTCGTTGATGATAATGATATCGTCGTCGTCATCGACAACGCGAATTGCGGCGACATCGCCGATCCTGTTTCTGTAGTTGGTGATACCCTTACCGCCTCTGCTCTGCAGACGGTAGTTGTCGATGGGGGAGAGACGACCGTAGCCGTTGTGAGAAATGGTGAGCACCTTGCCGCCCTCGCGCAGTACCGACATTCCTACGACCGAATCGCCCTCGGTCAGTCTGATACCGTGAACGCCTGCTGCGGTTCTGCCCATAACTCTGACATCGGTCTCCTTGAATCTTATCGCCATACCCTTGACGGTTGCGATGATAAGCTCCTTTGTGCCGTCGGTCAGTCTTGTGCGGACAAGCTCGTCACCCTCCTTGAGTGTCAGAGCGATAACGCCCCTCTTGCGGACGTTGTCGAATGCGCTCAGCTCGGTTCTCTTTATGATACCGTCCTTTGTGACCATAACGAAATACATCTCATTGTTATAGTCCCTGAGCACCTTTATCATACTGGTTATCTTCTCATCGGGCATAAGCGGGAGAAGGTTTACGATATTCATACCCTTCGAGGTTCTCGAACCCTCGGGAATCTCATAGCCCTTGAGCTTATATACACGACCGAGGTTGGAGAAGAACATGACGTAATCGTGCGTACAGCCGATAAGCATTTCGATGGGAACGTCCTCTTCTCTTGTGGTCATACCCGAAACGCCTCTGCCGCCTCTGTGCTGGGTCTGATAGTTGTCGGGCTTCTGACGCTTGATGTAACCGAACTCGGTAAGAGTGATTACACATTCCTCCTCGGGAATGAGGTCCTCAACGTCCATCTCGCCCGAGATTATCTCGATCTGAGTGCGTCTTTCGTTGCCGTACTTTCTGACTATCTCACCGAGCTCATCCTTGATGATATCCTTTCTTCTCTCTTCTCTTGCAAGGATATCCTCACAGTCGGCGATCTTCTCGATGAGGGAAGCGAGCTCCTCCTCGATCTTGTCGCGCTCCATACCGGAGAGCTGACCGAGTCTCATCTGGACGATAGCTGTCGCCTGTATCTCGTCGAGCTCAAAGCGTGCCATAAGACGCTCCTTACTCTCCTGGATACCCTTCGACGATCTGATTATCGAGATAATCTCGTCGATATTGTCTATTGCGACCTTGAGACCTTCGAGAATATGCTCGCGCTCCTTGGTCTTTCTGAGAATATATACGGTTCTTCTGTAAATTATCTCGAGCTGATGGTCAATGTAATGCTCGAGCATCTGCTTGAGACTGAGCTGTTTGGGCTCGCCGTTTACGATAGCAACCGAAATCACGCCGAAGGTCGACTGCATGCTTGTAAACTTGAAGAGATTGTTGAGCACGACATTGGGAACGGCATCACGCTTGAGATCGATGGTGATGTGCATACCCTGACGGTCGGAGTGGTCCTCGATGTTGGAAATTCCCTCGAGTCTCTTCTCCTTGACCATATCGGCGATATTCTTGACAAGCACAGCCTTGTTGACCTGATAGGGAAGCTCGGTGACAACGATCTGATTGTGACCCTTTGCGGTTTCCACGATCTCAGCCTTTGCGCGCACGGTCAGCTTGCCTCTGCCTGTTGCATAAGCTGCTCTGATACCTGCACGACCCATGATTATGCCTGCTGTCGGGAAGTCCGGTCCCTTGATATATTCCATCAGCTCGTCGAGAGTTGCATCGGGATTATCGAGAAGATAGCATACAGCACCGCCGACCTCGGAGAGGTTGTGAGGCGGGATATTTGTTGTCATACCGACAGCAATACCCATCGAACCGTTGACGAGGAGATTTGGGAATCTTGCGGGAAGAACCGCAGGCTCCTTTCTCGAATCGTCGAAGTTGGGAACGTAATCTATCGTTTCCTTTTCGATATCGGTAAGCATCTCAGTGCTTATCTTGCTCATTCTTGCCTCGGTATAACGGTATGCAGCAGGGGGGTCGCCGTCAACCGAACCGAAGTTACCGTGACCGTCAACGAGCATCTCTCTCATGGAGAAATCCTGTGCCAGTCTTACAAGAGCGTCATAAACCGATGCGTCACCGTGCGGATGGTAACGACCAAGCACGTTACCGACCGTGGTAGCGCACTTCTTGTAGGGCTTATCGGGAGTAATGCCGTCCTCATACATAGCATAGAGTATGCGTCTGTGAACAGGCTTGAGACCGTCCCTTACATCGGGCAGAGCTCGCGAAATGATAACCGACATCGAATAATCGAGGAAGGATTTTTTCATCTCCTTCTCGATATCGACTTCAATTATCTTCTGAGGGATATTTTCCCAGCTTACTGATTGTGACATAAAAAGTCAATTCCTTTCACAGCAAAATGCTGTTAATCTCTTTTTCAGACAGTGACGATTTCGTTCCCCGTCTTTTCGGCGATGAATTTTCCGAACTCGGAAACCTCACCGAATGTAAATCCGTTTTTGTCCACAACAAAACCTGTATCCTCGCTGCACCATACAACAAAATGGTCAGACGATTCGCTAACATTCCTGACCGAGGAATATTCAACAACGCTGTGTTTGTTATCGACAACGATCGTGAAATTATCGTCGGCAAAACCGTAATTGAGCTGTGTGCCGAGGTCTTTTGCCGATTCGACCGATTTTTTGATAACAAGATTCTTCATGGCGTTTATTATCTTTTCTCTGAGAAGAAAAACAGCGATCGCGCCGGCAATGAACAATATTCTGAATATCCACGAAACGGTCGTTACCGATGAACCGAACATCAATACTGCAAATATCACAAAAACGAAGGAAATGAGCATAAGCTCCGTCCCGAGCTTTTTTTCAAGAAACAGCTTGAATTTCGAATCGATAAACGCTTTATATTCCTTTTCGGAAAAGGTCGTTTCGGCAGAAAAATTATTAACTATCTGTCTCATAATTCTGCTCCTTATCAGACATCAAGATTCTGAACGTATTTTGCGTTTGCCTCGATGAATTCACGTCTCGGCTCGACCTTGTCGCCCATGAGTATGGTGAAGATTCTGTCGGCCGCCTCAGCGTCCTCAAGACGGACACGGAGCATGATTCTGGTTTCGGGGTTCATTGTGGTCTCCCACAGCTGATCCTTATCCATTTCACCGAGACCCTTATATCTCTGGACTTCGTCGGAGGTGCCGTTCTTTTTGATTATCTCGTCGCGTTCCTCGTCGGAATATGCGTAATAATGCATATCCTTCTTGGAAATCTTGAATTTTACAACATCGTCTTCAGTTACCTTCTTGACGGTTGCTCCGCCGAGCTCCTCGAGAATCTCGTCGCGCTCCTGCTCGGTTGCGGCTTCTCTGTCGATCTTTTTGTAAGATACGCGATAAAGAGGCGGCTGAGCTATGTAAACATATCCGTTCTCGATAAGCGGGCGCATGAATCTGAAGAAGAAGGTGAGAAGAAGTGTGCGGATATGGCTTCCGTCGACGTCGGCATCGGCCATAATGATTATCTTGTGATAACGAAGCTTTGTAAGGTCGAAATCGTCGCCCAGACCACAGCCGAGCGCCGTTACGACAGGGCTGAGCTTGTCATTGCCGTAAATCTTGTCGATTCTCGATTTTTCAACGTTGAGCATCTTACCCCAGAGCGGAAGGATAGCCTGATAATGGCGGTCACGTCCGTTCTTTGCGGAGCCTCCCGCAGAATCTCCCTCAACGATGTAAAGCTCGGTCTTTGCAGGGTCCTTATCGGTGCAGTCGGCAAGCTTGCCGGGAAGCTTTGCCGAATCCATTGCCGACTTTCTTCTTGTGGCATCTCTTGCCGCTCTTGCGGCTTCTCTCGCTCTTGCAGCCTCGAGAGCCTTATTGAATATCGCCTTTGCAACGGCGGGATTTTCCTCAAAATAGGTCATCAGCTTGTTTGTTATCATACCGTCAACAAGTCCTCTGACCTCGGTGTTGCCGAGCTTCGACTTGGTCTGACCCTCAAACTGAGCCTCTTTCACCTTGACGCTGATAACAACGGTAAGACCTTCTCTGACATCGTCGCCCGAAAGATTCTTGTCGCTTTCCTTGAGGAAACCGAACTTCCTTGCGTACTCGTTCATGACCTTTGTCAGAGCGCGCTTGAAACCCTCCTCGTGAGTACCGCCGTCAACGGTGCGGATATTGTTCGCAAAGGAGAGAATAAGCTCGTTGTAATCGGTGTTGTACTGCATTGCGACCTCTGCGGTCGAATTGCCGTCTGCCGATTCAGCCGAAACATAGATTATATTGTCGTGTACAGCCTCGACCTTCTTGCGCTCGTGGATATACTCGACAAAGCTTTTTATACCGCCCTCATAGCAGAATGTCTCCACAATGGGATTCTCGCTGTCGCGAAGGTCGGAAAGCTCGATATTGACACCTGCGTTGAGGAAAGCCTGCTCCCTCAGTCTCGTCTGCAGTGTCTCATATTCATAGATGGTGGTCTCCTTGAATATCTCGGGATCGGCCTTGAATCTGACCTCGGTACCTGTTCTGTCGGTATCGCCGATAATTCTCAGACCGTCCACCTTCTCGCTCTTTTCAAAGCGCATATAGTGGATCTTGCCGTCGTGATGTACCTTTACCTCAAGCCACTCGGAAAGAGCGTTTACGACAGAAGCACCGACGCCGTGAAGACCGCCCGATACCTTGTATCCGCTTCCGCCGAACTTACCGCCTGCGTGAAGAATGGTAAATACGACCTCGACAGCGGGCAGACCTGTCGTCTGCTGGATACCGACGGGAATTCCTCGTCCGTTGTCGCTGACTCTTATAACATCACCGGGCTCGATGACAACCTCGATCTTGTCACAGTATCCGGCAAGAGCCTCGTCTATCGAGTTATCCACAACCTCGTATACAAGGTGATGCAGACCTCTCGGACCGGTCGAACCGATATACATACCCGGACGCTTTCTTACAGCCTCGAGACCCTCGAGAACCTGTATCTGCGATTCGTCGTATACCTGTTCATTTGCAATACTGTTAGGATTTTCGTTCAACATAATTACCCCCTGTTGTCAGTTATTTATACTGACTGTACGTTCCGGCGCGTTTTTTCAAGGTTGCCGCCGATATCTGAGAAAGATAAACCTTTGTCTCACAATTTTCATTGCAGCAAAGAATAAAGCTTTTGGGCAGTTCATAGGAAACCGCTTCGACCTGCTTTTTCTTTTCCGCATCGCTTAAAAAATCTCTCGTTTTCTTTGAAACCGTCGTGTTGTCGAGATCGAATATCCCGATGATGTCATCGGTCGAAACAACGGTATCCTGTCCGAGATGGATATACATATAAATTCCGCCTTCAGTTTTTGTCGGTCCGGGTTATGACCCCGCCGCAAACGTCGAATATACTTCCCTTGTCGAGCAGACGCAGCGAACCGGGATCGCAGCAGGTTATGAACACCTGCCAGCCCTCAAGACGGTTGAGCAGATAATCCTGACGCAGCTGGTCAAGCTCGCTCATAACGTCGTCGAGCAGAGCAACGGGCTGTTCACCCGTCAGCACGGCGAGCTGATCGGCTTCGGCAAGCTTGAGCGCAAGCACCGCCGATCTCTTCTGACCCTGCGAGCCGTATATTCTCGCCTGATTTCCTCCGAGCAGTATGAGAAGATCGTCTCTGTGCGGTCCGTGCTGGGTGAAGCCTGCGCGCACATCGCTCGATATACTGTCCCGAAGACACTGAAGATATTTTGCTTCAAGGTCGTCACAGCCGAGGTCGGACGAAAACGAACATTCATATTCGAGCGACAGCGGCTCCCTTCCCGACGATATTCCTTCATAGAACCTTTCGGCGGAAGGGGAGAGGTTCTTTATAAAAGCCAGCCTCTTTTTGACAATCTGCGAGCCGAGAACCGATATCTGAGTATCCCAGACATCGATGGTCGCCCTCGCCGACTGACTCATCTCATATTTTTTAAGAAGGGCGTTTCTCTGAGCCAGTGCCGTGTTGTATTTTACAAGCAATGACGCAAACTGCGGAAACGCCTGGCTGATAGCTGCGTCGAGGAATTTTCTTCGCTCCGATGCGCTGCCCGAGACGAGCATCATCTTATCGGGCGAGAAAACAACCGCGCAGAATCTTCCTATAAGCGACGACGCAGCAGCCTGTTTCACGTCGTTTATCGTGGTATCTCTCGAATCCTTTGTCACGGTCATTCTTGCCGTCTGATCCCTTCCCTGGGCGTAAAAATCCATTTTAAGGCGGGAAAACTCCTTCCCGTGTCTTATCATCTGAATGTTTCTCGCGCCGCGGAAAGACCGAGTTCCCGTAAAAAGACCGATAGCCTCGAGTATGTTTGTCTTGCCCTGTCCGTTTTCACCGCTTATGATGTTTATTCCGTCACAGGCGCAAAGCTCCTGAGCCTCTATATTTCGAAAATCGAAAAGCTCAATCCTCTTCACCGTCATCGGCGCATACCTCCAGTACAATGCCGCAGGCATCAACAATATCGCCGGGACGAAGCTTTTTTCCTCTCATCGTGCAGAGCTCACCGTTGACCTTGACCATCGAGGACTGAACCATTCTTTTTGCGTCGCTTCCGTCAAGGGTTATGCCCGAAAACTTGAGAAAGGAATCAAGCTTTATATATTCCGTACTGATTGCAATTTTTTTCAAATTATCTTCTCCCTATCGGCATAAGAATGAAGAGGAAGGAATCACCCTCGGGCGGAACGATCTGAACCGACTTGCACTTCTCTCTTATCTTTATCTTCATTTCATCGGTATCGACCGCTCTGAACGCGTCGAGCATATATTTGCTGTTGAAGCACATATCTATGCCGTCGCAGTTGCCCCTCGAATCGATAACGTCCTCCGCTCTGCCTATCGGAGTGTCACAACTGAATGTAATATTATCGCTGTTGAATACGCAGCGTACGGGAATCTTGAAGGTTTCCGTTATCATGAGAGCGATTCGCTCGGTACTTCTTATGATGTCGGAGGTGTTGACCGTCACATCGAACATATACTCGCCCGCGATAGCGCTCTTGTAGTTTATGAACTCGCCCGAGAGCAGTCTCGAAATGACGCTGTATCCGCCGACGGAGAAAACGATGTTGTTTCTCGCGGCGTTTATATAGACGGTCTCGCTGTTGTCGTCGGTAAGTATCTTCTGAACCTCGGAGAGGGTCTTGCCCGGGACAATGAAGGAGCAGTCGTCGCCGTCGCTTATTTCTTCTTTTCTGATAGCAAGTCTGTATCCGTCGACCGTGACGACCCTGAGCACTCTGTCGGTAACCTCAAAGAGGGCACCGGTGCAGACGGGACGCTGGTCGTTTGTGCTGATTGCAAACGCTGTCTGGGATATCATCGACTTGAGCTTGCCCTGCTCGATATCGAGCGAATGGTCGGAGGTGACGGTGGGCAGCTCGGGGAATTCCTCGGCAGAGGTTCCGATAAGCTTGTATTCGGAATAACCCGAACGGATATTTACCATATACTTGTCGTCGCACTCGATCTCGACGGTATCGCCGGGGAGCTTCTTGACGATGTCGCACAGTCTTATCGGGATTATAGCCGAGCCTGTTTTTGTGACCTGAGCGGATATTATCTTGGTAATACCCATCTCGAGGTTATAACAGCAGATATATACGTCGTTGTTTCTTGCCTCGAAATATATATTGTTTATGACCATGAGGGTCGACTTTGTAGCTGCAGCTCTGGAGACGGTGTTGAGGGTATCCATAAGCTCCTGCTGTGAGCATTTGAATTTCATATTCGATTCTCCAATTCTAAGACAATAGATAATAGTTAAGTGATAGTAGTAGTATTATAGGCGGTAGAAAGTGTTAAAAAGTCCATCAAACGGCTATGCTGTCGAAAAATGGGCGATGTTGAAATAATTGACCCGAATGGGGATAAATTCTGAGTTTCAACATACACTGACAGGTTATTAACATCTTTCAAGGTCTTTCAACTGTTTATAAACGTAGATTCGGTGGAAAAATATGTATTTTATGAGTTTACATTCTTGATGATGTCGTCTATTGTCGATTTGAGATCGGACTGTACCTTTATTTTGTCCGTAATCTGCTGTACAGCGTATATTACGGTGGTGTGGTCTCTTCCGCTGAACTGCTTGCCGATGGCGTCATAGGCGAGATTTGTGACCTCTCTGACGCAGTACATCGCAACCTGTCTTGCAAGCGAAAGATTTGCCGTTCTCTTCTTTGAATAGATGTCCTGCGGCTGGACGTTGAATGCCCTTGCGACCTCCTGGATGATCTTTTCGATCTTGTTCTCCATCGGTTCGTTGTCGCTGAGAATGTCCTTGATGGCGTTCTGTGCGATGTTGACCGACGGCTTCTCCTTGTCGATAAGGCACATGATGTTTATTTTCTTTACGACGCCCTCGAGCTGTCTGATATTTGACTTGACCTTTGTTGCGATGAACTCGGCGATGTCGTCGGGAAGCTCCATGTTGTACTGGGCAGCCTTGCGCTTGACGATCGCGATTCTGGTTTCAAACTCGGGCGGCTGAATATCGGCGAGCAGTCCGCTTTCGAAACGGGTGCGAAGTCTCTCCTCGAG
This sequence comes from Oscillospiraceae bacterium, assembly GCA_015065975.1. GTDB lineage: Bacteria > Bacillota > Clostridia > Oscillospirales > Acutalibacteraceae > SIG598. The sequence goes on from SVPG01000022.1 coordinate 10,299, forward strand.
TGTCTTGATATCCCTCGGGGGACGGTCACTTGTGAGGACGATCTGTTTGTTTTCCTGATGGAGACTGTTGAAGGTGTTGAAGAACTCCTCCTGAGTCTGTTCCTTACCCGCGATGAAATGGATATCGTCCATGAGGAAAACATCGGCATATCTGTACTTCTTGCGGAAATCGGAGAGCTCGTGACGGTCTCTTCCGAGCGCTTCGATGAGGTCGTTTGTAAACTCGTCGCCTTTTATGTAGACGATGTTCATGTCGGGGTGATCCTTGAGGATCTTGTCTCTTATGGCGAAGAGAAGGTGGGTCTTGCCCATTCCGGAAGGACCGTAGATGAAAAGGGGGTTGTAAGCCTTGCCGGGGTTGTTGGAGACGGCCTGTGCCGCAGCGTGTGCAAAACGGTTGGTCGAGCCGACGACGAAGCTGTCAAAAGTGTAGTCGAAGGAATCGTCCTCCTCCTCTTTTGCTTCCTTGATTTCGGAAACGCCGCTTTCGTCGTTCGTGATGATCTTTATGTCGACATCAAGACCCGTGATGTTGAGAATGGCGTTTTTGATGCTCTGACTGTATCTGCCCGAAATTACTTTTCTGCAGAAGTCGGAGGCTACTTTTATAACTGCCTCGTCCGATGTAAGCTCGACGGGCACGATGGGTTTTATCCATACATCATATGGTGTTTCTCCGATCTCATCAATGACGGAGGGGATAATAAGCTTCCAGAGGTCGGTAAAGGAATCCATGTCAGCAAAATCGCTCCTTATATATTGATTTATAATAACTACAATATTATAGCATATTCGGGCTCTTATTCCAACAGTTAAATTCAAAAAAAAGTGTATAAAAAATTTTCGGCAAAATATAGTATTTTGTTGCGTGGAGAGACACTAAGTATATTGTTTTTTTTGTGCAGCCGAGAAAAATTAACTTTTTTATTAAAAAAAATTGGTTGACACTCGGTCAAGTTATGGATATAATGCTATTTTGTAGAGAAATATGAAAGGAGAAATACTGTTATGTTCAGAACTTATCAGCCCAAAAAGCGTCAGAGAAAGAAAGAGCACGGATTCAGAAAGAGAATGTCCACCGCAAATGGCCGCAAGGTTCTTGCACGCCGCAGAGCAAAGGGAAGAAAGAAGCTTTCATATTGATTTTTGCCTAAGAATTAAAGAACGGTTAATTCCGAAGTCAGAGGCCACCTTCGTGTGGCCTTTTATACTATTTGCGTTTAACAGGATATGAAGTCTCTCAAAGAAAATTATGAATTCAAAAGAGCCTACTCAAGGGGAAAGAGCTTCGTCTCTTCCTGCGTTGTTACTTATTGTGTGAAAAGAAAGTACGGCGGCATCAGAGTGGGCATAAAAACAGGTAAAAAAATAGGATGCGCCGTTGAAAGAAATCGCTCGAGGAGGCTTATAAGAGCCGCTTTCCGCGAGCTTGAACCGTCACTTAGCGGCAGCTGGGATATCGTGTTCGTCGCAAGGGTAAGGACCGCAAACGAAAAGATGCAGATCGTTCGCGAACAGATAAGAGATCATCTCGGCCGTGCCGGCGTTTTATTATGAAAGAACTTGCTAAAAAAATGATAGCCTGGTATCAGCGTGAGGTTTCGCCCAAAACGCCGCCAAGCTGCAGATTTTACCCGACTTGCTCAACATATACCTATCAGGCAGTAGACAGATACGGATGCATAATAGGCTGTATATTGGGCTTTTTCAGGATTATGAGATGTTGTCCTCTTTTCAAGGGCGGCTATGATCCCGTGCCGGAAAATCTGCTGGGAAGAAAAAAGAAAACAACATCCGTGGATATTTCGGATGATACAGAAAATTCGGATAATCAATGATCTGGAGGAATGTAAAAAATGTGTAATGCCTGCAATGGTCTCTTCGGTTTTATAGGAGAGATATTCGGCTGGATCCTGTGGCTTTTTTACAGCATATTCAAAAATTACGGTCTGGCCATCATTCTGTTCGCAATCGTAACCCGTCTGCTGCTTTTCCCGCTGACCATCAAGCAGCAGAAATCCCAGGCAGCACAGTCGAGACTGCAGCCCAAGCTCCAGCAGCTTCAAAATCAGTACGGCAACGACAAGGAAGGTTACAATCAGGCAGTTCAGGAGCTCTATACAAAGGAAGGCGTTTCTCCCGGAGCAGGCTGTATGCCTATGCTTATCCAGATGCCCCTTCTCTTCGGTCTCTATGAGGCCATCAGAAAGCCCCTCTCCTGCGTTCTCCATCTCAACAAGACATTCATCGCCGAGCTTCTTGCCAAGTTCAATATCACGGCAACCGACGCTTACGGCGAGATCAAGCTCATCGAGAAGCTCAGAGGCTTCAATGTTGATTCCATTGCTGCTGCATCGGGCAGCGCTTCCGGCAGCGCATCGGGCAACGCCATCGCAAACATCATTTCAAGCTCTAACTTCACATCGGCAGAGCTTGCCGAGATCGAGAAGATAACCGAGTGCGGCGATTCCTTCAGATTCCTCTGCTTCGACCTTCTCGAGACTCCCTCTCTCAGCCCGATCACAATAGCTGTTCTCATGTCGGCTATCGTTCTCATAACAAGTATCGGAAGCACATTCCTTATCAACAGGATCAACAAGGTTCAGCCCTCCTCCGCAGGCGGCTGCAACCCCAACATCATGACCTACGGTATGGCTGCGATGTCCACATGGTTCTCCTTCATGGTTCCTGTCGCTCTCGCACTCTATTGGGTAACGGGCAACTTCATTTCACCGCTGCAGTCATGGGTCGTAAACAAGTTCTTCGGCAAGCAGACACTTAACGCAAAGGCCGAGGCTCAGAGAATCGCAATGATAAGAATCGACGAGCAGAAGGTTATTGACAGTATCAACGCTAAAAAGGGTAAAATAATTCTCAAGCCCGATTTTCCGAAGGAAAAGTTCGAGGGACTCGGAATCCAGGGCGGTTCCGCTTCCAACAAGAAAAAGAAGAAGTAAAAAGGTAAATTTCAAAAAGGTGTGATTATCTGCCGTTATTACGGCATTAAACAGGAAGGTGAATAAATAGTGGTAAAAGAAGTCGTGACAACCGGCGTAACTATCGAAGAAGCTATTGAAAAAGGTTGTTTACAGCTCGGTATGTCGCGTGATGACGTCGGTGTGGAGGTATTGGAATACCCCAAAAGCAAGACACTCGGTCTCTTCGGCGGTTCTCCCGCTGTTGTAAAGGTCTATTTTGAGACAGAAGACGAGGAAGAGACACCCGTTGTCGAGGAGACAAAACCCGCAAGAAAAGAAGAACCCGCAGAAGAAAAGAAAGAGGAAAAGACCGAGGAGCCCGCACAGGAGGCTGTACAGCCAGTCGAGCCCGAAGGTCAGGCAAAGATCGCAGTCGATTATCTCTATTCCATACTCGATAAGATGGGTATGAAGAACGTAAACATCAGCGTTATTCCTTCGCAGGACGGCAAGAACGGCGCTGTTCTCGAGCTCACCGGTGACGGGCTCGGAGCAGTTATCGGCAGACGCGGTGAAGTTCTCACAGCTCTGCAGTATCTCGTAAGCCTTGCCGCAAACAACGGCGATGACAGCTATTTCAGAGTATCCCTCAATATCGGAAATTACAGAGAAAAGCGCGAATCTTACCTCGAAAATCTCGCAAAGAAAACCGCTGCAAGAGCGCTCAAGATCAATAAGAATCTTGCTCTCGAGGCCCTCAATCCCTATGAGAGAAGAATTGTTCACACAGTTGTTCAGAAGATAGACGGCGTTTCGAGCTGGTCTGTCGATGAGGGTGCAAAGAGACATGTCGTTATCGGACCCGAGGGTCTTGCCGAGGGTGAGGACGGACTTCCCGTAAACTTCAACCGCGGCGGCAAGAGCGGCGGCAGAAACAGAGGCGGCTACGGCAGAGACCGCAGAGGCGGTTACAACAACGACCGCGGCTACGGCAGAAACAGAAACGGTATAAAGACCTATTCAAATAACTATTCAAACAATTATTCCAGATCTTCTTACAGAAATAACAGAACAGAATCTGCCGCGCCCAATACAACACCCAGGAAGGATACCACAGCTCCGCTTTACGGACGTATCAGCGTTCCTTCGAGCAGTGCAGAAAAGGATTCCGAATAATTCTCCGAAAGCCGGCCGGGCAGATGCTTTGGTCGGCTTTATGTTTTTATCAAGGGAGTGTTTCTTTTGAACGGTACCATAGCTGCGATAGCAACGGGTCAGGATCCCGGCGGTATTGGCACGATAAGAATATCGGGCAGCGACGCCATATCGGTTGCCGATAAGGTGTTTTCCTGCGTTTCGGGCAGAAAGCTTTCCTCTCTCGAAGGGTACAGAGCGGCCTACGGCAAGGTGACGGGAAGTGACAGCTTCTGCGACGAAGCGGTCGCTCTTGTTTTCAGAGCACCTCACAGCTATACTGGCGAGGACGTTGTCGAGATATCCTGCCACGGCGGAAGATACTCGACCGCCATGACACTCAAGGCTTGCATAAACGCAGGTGCACGTCCTGCCGAAGCGGGCGAGTTCACAAAACGTGCTTTCGAAAACGGAAAAATGTCGCTCACCCAGGCTGAGTCTGTTATGAACATAGTGTCCGCCGCCGGAAGACAGAGTGCCGCAGCAGCCATGGCAGCAAGGGACGGAAAGCTCGCGAAAAGAATCGAAGATATAAGAAAAATCCTAACGGAAATTGATGCCGCACTTGCAGCGTGGAGTGATTTTCCCGATGATGATCTTCCCGTCGTGACCGATGAAGAGCTTGTTTCAAAGCTCAGATCGGCAAGGGACAGACTTTCAGAAGTCGTCGAAGAGGGAAGAAAGGCGACTCTTATAAACGAGGGAATAAATACCGTCATCTGCGGCAGACCCAACGTCGGAAAATCGACGCTGATGAATCTTCTGTCGGGAAAAGAGAAGAGCATAGTTACCGATATTCCCGGTACAACGAGAGATACGGTCGATGAAGCCGTGAACATTGACGGCTGTGTGCTGCTGCTCAGCGATACCGCAGGAATAAGAGAAACAAATGATAAAGTCGAAACTATCGGTGTTCAGAGAGCTCTTAAATCAATCGACAATGCGCAGCTCATTCTCGCCATATTCGACGCGTCTCAGCCCCTTGATAAAGACGATATTTCACTGATCGATTCGATATGTGACAAACCCGTTATCGCCATTATTAACAAGGTCGATAAAGAAAAAAACATAAACGAAGAGTATATAAAAAATAAAATAAAACATATAGTATATATTTCAGCCAAAAACGAGATCGGAATTGACCAGCTCAGACGGGAAATCTTCTCGGTCACTGAGCTTGAAAAGCTTGACGCTTCGTCGGGTATCATAATAAACGAGCGTCAGCTCTTCTGTGCGTCGAATGCGCTCGATTGTGTGAATATGGCGCTTGACGATCTGGCTGCAAATATGACTTACGACGCAATAAATGTTTCAATAGACAACGCTATTGAAAGCCTGCTCGAACTCTCTGGAGAGAGGGTTTCCGATGTGGTGGTTGATGAGATATTCTCGAAATTCTGTATCGGCAAATAAATTCGGGCGTCGTTTTTTGCGTGTGAAAGGCTTGGTAAAATCGGTATGAGTTATAAAGCTGAAAGCTACGATGTCGCCGTAATCGGCGCAGGTCATGCAGGTATTGAGGCTGCTTTAGCTGCTGCTCGGCTCGGCTGCAGGACCGTCATCTTTACAATAAATATGGACAGTGTAGGCAACCTTCCATGCAACCCTGCGATAGGCGGAACTGCAAAAGGACATCTCGTTTTTGAGATAGATGCCCTCGGCGGTGAGATGGGAAGAGCAGCCGATGTGTCCACCATACAGAGTCGAATGCTCAACAGAGGCAAGGGTCCCGCTGTCCACAGTATGCGTGTTCAGGTGGACAGAAAGCTCTACAGTGAGCAGATGAAACACACCCTCGAGAAGCAGGAAAACCTCCTTCTCCGTCAGGCTGAGATAACCGATATCGAGAGAGGGGAGGAGGGCTGGAAGCTCACCACCCGTCTCGGCGCGCAGCATGATGTGAAATGTGTTATCATCGCAACGGGTACATATCTGGGCGGCAAGATATTTGTCGGCGATGTAAACTACGAGGGCGGACCTGATGGTATGTTCGCTGCTACTGCTCTCGGAAAATCCCTCAAGGAGCTCGGACTGCCTCTTCGCAGATTCAAGACAGGTACACCTGCTCGCGTACTCAGAAGCTCGATCGACTTTGAAAACCTCGAATCGCAGTCGGGCGATGACGAACCCATTCCTTTTTCGGCATCGACCGAAACAGAAATAAAAAATCTTGCAAAATGCTTTGTCAGCTGGACAAACGACAATACAAAGCAGGTAATCACCGAAAACCTTCCCCGTTCTCCGCTCTATTCGGGAATGATCGAGGGTATAGGACCGAGATACTGCCCGAGTATTGAGGATAAGATAGTAAGATTCCCTCAAAAGCTCCGCCATCAGTGCTTTATCGAACCGTGCGGAATAAATACCGAGGAAATGTATCTTCAGGGTATTTCGAGCTCTCTGCCCGAGGACGCACAGATTGAGCTCTACCGAACAATGGACGGTATGAGCAATGTTCAGATAATGCGTTCGGCTTACGCAATCGAATATGACTGCGTCGATCCGACGGCTATGTATCCCACTCTTGAGTTCAAGAATTTCAAAGGACTTTATGGTGCAGGTCAGTTCAACGGTTCCTCGGGTTATGAGGAAGCCGCCGCACAGGGCATAGTAGCAGGAATAAACGCCGCAAGAGCCGTAAAAGGACTCGAGCAGATAGTTTTCCCGCGTTCCAACAGTTATATTGGCACTCTTATCGACGATCTTGTCACAAAAGGCGTCATGGATCCGTACAGAATGATGACCTCTCGTTCTGAATACCGTCTCATTCTCCGTCAGGATAACGCTCAGGAGCGCCTTTCCGATCTCGGACACGAAATCGGTCTTCTCGACGATTACAGATATAATGTTTATCTCAATAATAAGAAGCTCAAGTACGAAGAGATGGAAAGAGCGAGAAAAACGGTCATTTCTCCGTCAAAGGAGCTCAATGACATACTTGTTTCACGTGAAACATCGCCCGTTGAAACGGGAGTGCATCTTGCGGAGCTGCTGAAACGTCCTCAGATAGACTATGCAGCGCTCGAAAGCATAGATACGACCCGTCCGAATATCTCAAAGCGCATACTCGAGCAGGCAGAGACTGAAATCAAGTATGAAGGCTATATAAAGCGTCAGCAGGCGCAGATCGACGAGCAGAAGAGGCTCGAAAACCGCACGATTCCCTCTGATATAGACTATGATGATATCGGAGGACTTCGTCTGGAGGCTATCGAGAAGCTCAAAAAGCTCCGTCCGCTAAATGTCGGACAGGCTTCACGTATTTCGGGAGTCTCTCCCGCCGATATTTCCGTTCTGATGATCTATCTAAAATCAAAGAAATAGGGTAGAGGTATGATTGATTTAAATAAACTCTCCAAGCTTTCAAAAGAATACGGAGTCGATATTCCGCAGGAAAGACTTCGATATTTCGATGTTGTTGCTTCACAGCTGGTCGAAAAAAACAAGCTATATAATCTCACGGCTATAACCGACCCTGACGAGATACTTACAAAGCATATAATCGATTCTCTCACGCTCGTCCCTGTGCTCAATGATGTCGTTGAGTCGGGTGAGGTGCTCGATGTGGGTACGGGAGCAGGTTTTCCGGGTATTGTAGCTGCTTTAGCAGCCGATAATCTTCATTTTTCGCTCCTTGACAGTATCGAGAAGAAGACGAACTATCTTTCCGAGCTGATAGAGGAGCTTTCGGACGCGTTTTCTCAGGCTCCCGATGTCTACTGCGCGAGAGCCGAGGAGCTTTCCCGCATGGAAGAATACAGAGAGCAGTTCGATGTTTGCACCTCGAGAGCTGTTGCGTCTCTCAATTGTCTGATAGAGCTTTGCGTTCCTTTTATAAAGAAAGGCGGTCATTTTATCGCCATGAAAGGCAAAAATGCCGATGCCGAGCTCGAAGAAGCGGCAAACGCGATCAGCGCTCTCTCGATCAGACTTGTAAAAACCCATTCGATAATACTTCCCGACGGTTCTGAGAGATATATCCTTGACTTTGTAAAGGAAGCCGAAACCGACGAAAAGTATCCGCGAAGAGCTGCTGCGATAAAAAAACGCCCGTTATAGTGTTAAACCAATCCGATGTTTCACGTGAAACATCGGATTTTGCGTATATTTTTTGTCAAACTCCTTTATTTTTATATGTATGTGTGCTATAATTAGCAGTATAAAGCCAAAAATACAGCAAAAAGCATTTCAGGAGAAACGATATGGGAAAAATTATAGCAGTAGCAAATCAGAAGGGCGGAGTCGGCAAGACAACCACGTCGGTAAACCTCACCTCAGCACTCGGTGAACTGGGTAAAAAGTGCCTTCTCGTGGATATAGACCCGCAGGGAAATGCTACTTCCGGTATGGGAATTGAGAAAAAGAGGGGAAAGGAAGCCTCTTCGTACGAGCTTATCCTCGGTGAAGTCGCTGCAAACTCCCTGATTATCGAGACTGAGTTCAAGAATGTTTGGATAATTCCTGCCAGTATGGAGCTCGCAGGCGCCGAGCTTGAGCTTGTGAATGTCGAATACAGAGAAAGACGCCTCAAAATGGCGCTCGCAGCGGCAAGAGAAAAGTTTGATTTCATTCTTATCGACTGTCCGCCGTCTCTCGGACTTATCACAATCAACGCTCTGACAGCGGCCGATTCGGTAATTGTCCCGATTCAGTGCGAATATTACGCTCTTGAAGGACTTTCTCAGCTCACAAACACCGTCAGCAAGGTGAAGAGACTGTACAACGAGCAGCTCGAGACCGAAGGTGTGCTCATGACAATGTACGACAGCCGCCTTAACCTCACTCAGGAAGTCGCCGCTCAGGTAAAGAAATTCTTCCCGAGACAGGTTTTCAAGACGGTTATTCCCCGTGCGGTAAGACTTTCCGAAGCGCCCAGCTTCGGTCAGCCGATAAATTACTTTGATAAAAGAAGCAAGGGCGCCGATGCTTACAGGTCTCTTGCAAAGGAGATAATCAAGAAAAACAGAAAATAATGAAAGGGTGGTAGAGCGTGGCACAGAAAAAAGGCGGTCTCGGACGAGGTCTCGACGCAATTTTCGTTGATAATGCGTCCGATTCGAGTCAGTCGGCTCAAAAAATGAAGCTGACAGAGATAGAACCCAACAAAAACCAGCCGAGAAGAAACTTCGAGCAGAGCGCATTGACCGAGCTTGCCGATTCGATCGCTGCTGTCGGAATAATCCAGCCTCTGATCGTCCGTCCGCTGACAGGCGGCGGATATCAGATAGTAGCAGGCGAGAGAAGATGGAGAGCTGCACAGCTCGCAGGTCTCAAGGAGGTTCCCGTTGTTATCAGGGAGCTTTCCGACAAGGAGGTTGCGGAGTTTGCTCTTATCGAGAACCTTCAGAGAGAGGATCTTGACCCGATCGAAGAGGCTGAAGGCTACAAAAACCTTATAAAAGACTACGGAATGACCCAGGAACAGGTCTCCGAGAGGGTCGGAAAGTCAAGACCTGCGATCGCAAACGCAGTCAGACTTCTCGAGCTTCCCGACAGCATCAAAAAGATGCTTCGTGACGGCGATCTAACAGCAGGTCATGCAAGAGCTCTTCTCAAGCTTGGCGAAGAGGACGAAATGCTGCAGCTCGCAAATCTCGCTGTCAGAAAATCAATGAATGTCCGTGACGTCGAGAAGGCTGTAAAGAGTCAGAAATCGGGCGAAAAGACCGATAAAAAGCCGGGAGAGAGAAACAGTATGCTCGACGAAATAAGAATTGCGCTCGAGTATGCTCTCGGCCGTCAGATCAAAGTTCGAGGTAAGGAAAACAACGGCGTTCTTGAAGTTCCCTTCTTTTCCATCGAAGAACTTTCTGATATGGCAAACCGCCTTGCAGGCGAAGATAATTAGTGCATAATTATAACTAATATACAGTATAATATAAAAATATATAAAGGAGTTTTAAAAAATGATTGATATAAGCTTGATCAGAACAGACGTTGAATCGGTAAAGGCAAAGCTTGCAAAGAGAGGTCCCGGCTACGACGAGATGATCGACGAGGTAATGGAGATCGACCGTCAGCGCAGAGAGGTTATTCAGAGCGTCGAGAGCAAGAAGGCTGAGCAGAACGCAGCAAGCAAGAAGATCCCCCAGCTCAAGAAGGCGGGCGAGGATACAACCGCTCTCATGGAAGAGCTCAAGAAGCTTTCCGACGCTATAAAGGAAGGCGACGCACAGCTTGCAGAGCTTGACGCAAAGCAGCGCGACCTCCTTCTCAATATCCCCAACCTCCCGCACGAGAGCGTTCCCGCAGGCAAGGACGACAGCGACAACGTCGAGATAAGAAGATGGGGCGAGCCGCGCAAGTTCGATTTTGAGCCCAAGCCTCACTGGGAGCTGGGCGCATCTCTCGACATTCTCGATCCTGAGACTGCAGGTAAGGTATCGGGCGCAAGATTCCATTTCTATAAGGGTCTCGGCGCAAGACTTGAGAGAGCTATAATCAATTTCTATCTCAACACCCACACACAGAACGGTTACACGGAAGTTTTCCCTCCCTTCATGGTCAACCGTGATTCCATGATAGGAACAGGACAGTATCCGAAGTTCGTCCAGAACGAGGGCGCATATGTTCTTTCCAACGAAGAGCTTTACCTCATTCCGACAGCAGAGGTTCCCGTAACCAATATGTACAGAGACGATATCCTCGAGGGCGACAAGCTGCCCATCAAATACTGCGCATATTCCGCCTGCTTCAGAGCTGAGGCAGGTTCCGCAGGACGCGACACCAGAGGACTTATCCGTCAGCACCAGTTCAACAAGGTTGAGCTTGTAAAGTTCGCAGATCCCGAGACCAGCTATGACGAGCTCGAATCTCTCACCAACGATGCAGAGAGAGTTCTCCAGCTGCTCGGACTGCCGTACAGAGTTGTAGCTCTGTCGGGCGGCGACCTCGGATTCTGCTCCGCAAAGACATATGATATCGAAGTCTGGATGCCTTCCTACGGCAAGTATGTCGAGATCTCGAGCTGCTCCAACTTTGAGGACTATCAGGCTCGCAGAGCACGCATCAGATTCAAGAACGGTCCCAAGGACAAGGCTAAGATGATCCATACCCTTAACGGCTCGGGCGTTGCCATAGGCAGAACCACAGCAGCCATCATCGAGAACTTCCAGAATGACGACGGTTCGATCACCGTTCCCGAAGTACTCAGAGAGTTTATGGGTACCGACATCATAAAGTGAGCAAAAAAGTAATGCTGGGAATGAGCGGCGGCGTGGATTCCTCTGCTGCCGCTCTCCTTTTGATTGAGCAGGGATACAGCGTGTGCGGAGCGACCATGCTTCTCACACCCGATTCATCGCAGGACAGCGTCGACTGCATCGATGCTGCCGAGGTGTGCAAAAGGCTTGGTATTGAACATCGCATAATTGACCTGCGCGAAAGATTCAGACAGTCGGTCATTGAAGATTTTGCGCGTCAGTACCGCCGCGGAAAAACTCCCAATCCCTGCATAGTCTGCAACCGTGAGATAAAGTTCGGTGCGATGTACGATATCGCTATGGAAAGCGGATTTGACTATATCGCAACGGGTCATTACGCGAAGATCCTGACCGATGAGAAGGGCGAACCTTCAGTTTATCGCGGCGATTCGGGCAAGGACCAGAGCTATGTGCTCTGGATGCTGACGAGCGAAAAGCTCAGGCATATTCTTCTCCCGATAGGCGGGTACGAGAAGGAAGACCTGCGCGCTCTTGCGGCGACGGCAGGTCTTGAGATATCGCGAAAAAAGGACAGTCAGGACATCTGTTTCATTCCCGATAAGGATTACAAGGGCTTTTTGTACAGCAATTTCACCGATTTTGGAAGAAAAGGGTATTTCAAGGATACGAAGGGAAACATCCTCGGCAGCCACGGCGGAATCGAGAATTTCACGGTGGGGCAGAGGAAAGGGCTCGGTATAAGTCTTTCACGACCGATGTATGTTGTGAGAATCGAAAACGACGACGTTGTGCTCGGCGAAGAGGGCAGCCAGTATAACAGATACATTCTGTGCAGCGGCATAAACCTCATTTCGGGCGGCGGCGATACCGAGTTTTCGGCACAGGTAAAATACCGTTACGCATCTGCGCTCGCAAATGCACGTGTGAAAATAACTGGGGACAGAGCGGTCGTCTGCTTTGACGAAAGGCAGAGAGCGCTGACTCCCGGTCAGTCGGCTGTTTTCTATGACGGCAGCAAACTTCTCGGCGGCGGAATAATCGAAGCCGCAGCCGACAGCGAGGACGATCTTCCGATAAATTAAGGGGGAGGCGAAACCGATATGAATAATACGAATGGTTATAATAATTCGGTTCAAAACGGAGAGTTTTTCTTTACCGTTGAAAAGTCGATAACAAGTCTGCCGCCTTCCGAGGACAGGGTCATCATCGCAGCGCCTGCCGCACGACAGACAAGCCGAATGAATATGTTCAGCGGTCAGACAGGCATACTGATAGCGGCACTTTTTGCGGTTGTTCTGATTCTGGTAATTGTGATATCGGCAATAAACTGCGGCAAGGGCGGCGACAGTGACGGCGTCAGCCAGTCGGACGCGCCGCATAATCCGACGCAGGTAAGCGAGTCGGACGTCGAGGAGGACGACGGCGGTCTGCAGCTTATCGAAAAACAGGAGGACGACTGAGCCGCAAAAGGGCAAAAATCGACCTGTTTATATTACCATTGTGTAAAAGTCGGGCGTTTCGGCTTGACTTGACAGAAAATTTGATTATAATGAAATCCGTATAGATATATATTTATAAGGAAAGGTATGGTTTCCAGATGAGTACAGCAGCATTTATAATCGGAGTTATTATTTTAAGTATAAGTGTAGTCGGTGCGGCATTTCTTATTGTCAGCGCTCTTTCCGTCAACGGCGGCAAGAAGGAGGGCGGTCCCATGGCTCTTCAGCAGCCGATGCTCAACTTCCTCACCGAGTTTGACGCTGCCGATTATCTCGGCGTATCTCTCAACGAGCTTGATTTTATGAGAGTCAACGGTATGCTCGAAGGCGCATTCCTCTCTCTCATCACCCTTGAGCAGACAGGCGAAGAGGAGTATTATGATATAGTTGACGGTGTTGAGGTTGTCAAGACCCGTCCCGTTATGAGCAATGTCACAAGATACATCTTCAACCGCGAGGTTCTCGATCAGTCCATGCTCAACCTCATGAAGGACGCTACCATCATCGACACCACCGAGAGAAAGAACAAGAACAACAAAAAGAATAACAAGAAGAACCATTCACACGACGTGAAGAAGGATAATAAGGAGAACGAGAAGAAGGCTGACGCTCCCGCAGACGATGCGGAGAAGAAGCCCGAGATCGTCATTGAAAAGGCCATCGAGATAAATCCTAAAAAGGAAGACTGATTATAAAAAATTATCCGCTCGGACAGGTTGTGTCCGGGCGGATTTTTAAATTTGGGGGAGCTATTATGATATATCTGAAAGAGGTCTGCCGCGAAGATGCGGCAAAGGAATACGAGTTTATAAGGTCGGTACCTTATGAGGAGCACAGTTTTATAAACGAATTTCTTTCCGATTCTTTTGAAGAGTTTGAGAGCTGCCGGCTTAAAAGCATGATCGACAGCGCAGAGGGGATAGGTCTGCCCGAAGGATATGTGCCCGAGACCAACCTGATGCTGTGGGACGACGACGAGATAGTCGGCTGGTTTCGCATAAGGCATTATCTCTGCCCGTCGCTTGTCGAAGGCTCGGGTCATATCGGATACACGATAGCGAAAGAGCACAGGGGAAAGGGCTACGGCACGCAGGGTCTGCGCCTGGCTGTTGAAAAGGCGAAAAAGATTATCCCCGAGGATGAGATATACCTGCGGGTTGATAAGGACAACCGCGCCTCTCTGCGCATAATGCAGAAAAACGGCGGATACATTCATCACGAGGACGAAAAGAAGTATTATGTCAGAATAAAGCTGTGATATATCACTGCCTTACAAAAGACCGCCTGCCGATATATCATGTCGGCAGGCGGTCATAATGTTCGATATTTTCAGGGCGCCCGAAGGACGCCGTCAACCAAAGGCTCTGCCTTTGGAAACCGCAAACCTTTGAAAAGGTTTGATCCAAACTTTAGGCTTTTTCGAAGGTGAGGACAGCTGTTTCGCCTATCTCGACATCGATCTCGATAACAAGGAATCCGTCCTCGAGTTCGGCCTCGATAGTATCACCGTTTGCGGTCATTTCGATGATGTCGTCATCGATCTCGTATGTGCCTTCGGCTTCCTGACCCATGAATGCCATGGTAAATTCGGTGTCCTCAAAGCTGATGGTCCAGTCGCCGTAAATATCAGCGTCAAAATCCTGACCGCCGACGTTGACACTGCTCAGCTCCCAGTCGGTGTTTTTGATCGACTCTGCGCCGCAGGCTGCAAGACCGACCATCATAATGAGACAGAGAGCTATCGCGATAATTTTTTTCATAGGGTATCAGTCCTTTGCTTGTATTTCATACAAAAAGCCTGCTCGGTGTCCCAAACAGGCTTTATTATATGCTATTTTATATATTTAAATTTTCAGGTATCGAACCTAAGGCATTTTCGCCTTTTATTATTTCATTGGACTCACCTTTTATAAAGATTTTGAGTTCCTTCACACCGAGTGATCGGTTTTATATATCCTGCGATGATTTTCGATCTTTCCGCCTATCCGGGTAGTCGCACACAGCACACTGGCAAGGCTGTTTCGGAGCGGAGAATGCGTTTTGCATTGCTTATGATCTTTTTCTCATACGCCTGATTGGTGAAATTCGATCCTGTTCACAGACAATTTTACACTTTCAGGTGTTTTACCTGCGCCTGTTTAACCATGCAGTAGCCGGTTAAAATATTCCGGTTGCTGTTAAAGCCTCAGCGCCAAAACAAAATTTCTTATGAACAGCTTACACAGGTGTGAAAGCCGATGATGTGTAATTCCTCAGAGTACATTGGCAACACCCTCTTTCATTAAGATCAGCGGTTCTTTCCGCTTTGTTTATTCATTTCCTTTGTTCAACTATATAATAGCAGATGCTATCGTATTTGTCAATAGAAAAAAGCAAAAAAGAAGAAAATTTTTGTGCAAATATACATTGAGCCAATAAAGTGTTGACTTTGACGGGGGAAAAGGTTAAAATTATTTCAAAAGATAAGCAGGCGAGTTCCTGCAAGGCGATGTCTGTATCAAGGAACGGCAGACGGTCGTCGGAAAGGATGTTTATAATGGCTGAAAAGGAATACAGCGCAAATCTTATCACTCTTGTTGACGACGAGGGTAAGACACACGAGTTCGAGCTTCTCGACGCTATCGAGACCGACGACGGACGCTATGTTGCTCTGCTTCCCTATATTGACGATCCCGAAGCCGAGGAGGAGAGCGAGTATTACATTCTCCAGGTTGTCGAGAACAACGGCGAGGAAGAGCTGACCGAGATCGAGGACGACGAGCTTCTTGACAATCTTGCCGAGATTTTCGAGGAGAGATTCACCGAGCTTTACGAGGACGAATAAAAAGTAAAAATTTCCTGTTTAATTTTTTACGATCTGTGATATAATAATCACGTAAAGCAAAACAGCATATTTCCTGCCCGGTGCGCGGACTGTGCTTTTATAACCCTACACCCTTTTAATCGGGAGCCAGGGCTCCGGCGGCAGATTGCAGACCTCCCGTTACGGCATTGACCGGTTAATGGAAGAAGGGAGCGTGAAACCGTCGGGATGGCACCCACCTGCTTTTTTGTAGGCAGGTTATCTAAAGCGCGATACGACCGGGTGGGCAATAATAAAAACAAATAACAGATGACAGATTTGCGGTCTGACCACAGCTGTCATCTGTTATTTTTGCGTTATTTTGAATACAAAACGTTATATATAATCTATATATTACAAAATCAAGCCTCTTTGTCGTCGTTTTTGATTATACGCTTTGCGATATAGATGGGGCGGCGTTTTGTCTCGACGTAGTTTCTGCCGACGTATTCGCCGATAATTCCGAGACCGAGAATCTGGATTCCGCCGAGAAGAAGAATGAGCGAGGCGAGCGTTGCAAAGCCCGCGACCGAATCGCCGATGATGAGCTTTTTTAGAACGATGAATATAAGATAACAGAAAGAGGCGATGGAGATGATCGTGCCGGTCGTTGTGAGGAATTTGAGGGGAGCGGTGGTGTAGCCGATGATGCCGTCCATCGCGTAGCGGAAGAGCTTTCTAAATGACCATTTGGTCTTTCCGCCGCCGCGCTCTCTCGCGACGTAGTCCATATAATGGGTGTCGAATCCGACATATGAGAAGATGCCCTTCGAGAATCGGTAATACTCCGATACGCTCAGGATCGCATCGACCATCGGTCGGCGCAGAACTCTGAAATCGCTCGCGCCCGAAACGAATTCGACCGAAGCGGCACTGTTGATTATTTTATAGAAGGAGCGCTTGAAGAAGGAGAGAACACAGCCCTCGATGCGCTTGTTCTGAACTCCTGCGACGCTGTCGGTTTCGGGGTGTGAATCGAGATACTCGACCATGTCGGCGACCACCTGAGGCGGGTGCTGCATATCGCCGTCCATGATGGCGGTGTATTCGCCCTCCGACTGCTCGAGTCCCGCGTAGATGGCGGCCTCCTTGCCGAAGTTTCTCGAAAAGCAGACCACCTTTACGGGACACTCGGCTCTTTTTGCAATCGCAGCGAGCTCCTTTGAGGTCGAGTCCTTTGACCCATCATCGACGAAAACCACGCCGAAATCTATCCTGCGCTCGCCGAATACCTCGCACAGCTCGTCAAAAAGAGGGGAGACGGTCTCCTCTTCGTTGTAACATGGGATAATTACACTAAGCTTCATAAAAGCACCTTTCCTTTGCGAAACAGTACATTATGTTTAATATACATATTATATGTTAAAAAGTCAACATACACAATAAAGGGAATCGGCTGAGAAATATTTGAATTTGTTTTTGCTTGGATATTGACGTTTTGCCGTAAATGTGACATAATTACTGTGTAGAATTCTATTTAGGAGTGGTGCTTGTGGCAACATGCAGCAATTGCGGAAAGGTACTGCGCGATGACGCAGTTTTCTGCACAGGATGCGGTAGTTCCGTTTCAAATCCTTCGGCTTCGAAGTCAAATGCAAATTACGGCAGTTCAGACGGTCAGCAGATATGCAATGTCCCGCTTATCGCTCTTGCACCGGTTGAAAAGTTCTATTCAAAGAAAAATCTCAAGAAGGCAGGAATCGCCGTCGGTACGATAACGGGAATCGTCGTTATAATTCTCGGCATACTTCTTGTCATGGCGCTCATGCAGAACAACCCCGGCGTCTTCGGCAGCAAGTTTGAGGATACCGACGTTTCGAATCAGGTTTACAGCGACTGTCTCGCACTTGTCGCCGACGTCCGAAACGACAACATCGACACGCTCATCAAGGACCTCATCAACGACGAGGGTCTGGCTGACAACTACAAGTTCATGTCTACATACGAGCAGCTTTTCAAGGAAGCAAGAGGCGAGAATCCCACCGACCTTGAGATAATGTTCTCACAGTGCAGCTTCATGGTCGCGTACACCGAGTTCAACGCAAGAAAGCTCGAGTACTACCGCGACAATATGCTTCTCGGCAACACCGTCGCAGGTGACGCGGACAAATTCCGTGAGCATGCCGATTATCTCTATGATGTTCTTATCAACGCAGAATCCGAGGTCGAGCTCCAGATAATCGTTGATTACTGTGACGAGCACGACATTATCCGACTCAAATAAGTATCCAATGCGGCTGAGCCGTGTAAAATAACGAAAGGAAGTTGTATATTATGAATTGCAAATTCTGCCAGAATTTTGTTCCCGACGGAAGTGAGAGCTGCCCCGTTTGCGGCAGACGTCCCGAGGAGGAGCCCATCGGCGAGCTTCTTGCAAAGGCAAACAACGGAACTCTTGCAGCACGTGAAGAGGATACCGCTTCTTCGGCAAAGCCTGAGAAGGATAAGAAGTATAAGAAGGGCGTCATAGCTCCCCTTGCAACTCTCGGCGCAAGCGTCGCAGGCTGGGTCGTTCTCACAGGAAAGAAGCTTTTCGGAAGCTCCACCACAGTTATCGAGGATGTCGAGACTCTCTGGAACGATATGTTCAACAAGGGCGGCACATCAATCGACGAGACAGTTTCCGAGTTTGCAGAGGGCGGCGCTGCCACACAGGCAGGCTCAGGACTTTTCACAACCCAGATCGCAATTATCGCAGGCGTAACCCTCATCGGCGTTATCGGCTTCATCTGGCTTATAAAGAGATTCTACAACAGAATCAAGCACTAATTTTACCCTGAATCGAGGAATGAATGATGATATGCAATAAATGCTCGGCAGTAAACGACACAAGCGATCGTTTCTGCTACCGTTGCGGAGCGCCTCTTTCCGATGCAGGCACAAGATCGCAGTCGGGAACGTACGATCCTGACGGATATCCCGTAAACGGATCGGAAAACAACGGCCCGAAAGATAAGGATGATCTCGGACTCTCCATCGAGTCCAATGCCGCTCTGGCCATCCGTGAAGCAAAGAGAGTGGACATCAGCAATATGCGTCCCATCACAAGAGTTGCATATCAGATCGAGTCGTCTGAAAATGCAAGCACGGTGAACCTCTTTCTGTCCATCTTTTTCTTTGGAATCTGCATCGGGCTTGTAGTATGTCTGATAGCGCTTTTCCAGGAGCTTCAGCTCTTCATGCAGACCTACGGCGGTTCCGCCACTCAGGAATACGGCGCTCAGACGCTTTCCGATCTCTATAAAACAGCAAACACGACAAACCTCCAGACTCTCGGCTGGCTTGTCGCAGGATTTATAGCTCTCCTCATCGCCTTCGTCGTTGTCGGCAAGATCGTTGCCCGCACAAAGAAGGTCCGCAGAAAGAAGAGAAACAAGGAGATCGACGAGTATTAAAAAAATTAAAGGAGATGCCTTTTGGCATCTCCTTTTTTTATATCACATTTTGAATCCCGCACCGCCGCCGAAGGGACGTTCACCCGTTATCTCGGAGAAGGAGGGTTTTTCCTCGCTTCTGAGAGCGTCGATGAAGAAATCGGAAAGGGTGACGAAATATACCTGTGCGCGGTCGGCGAGCTCGAAGAAGCTCTCGCAGCTTGTTTCGCTGCGGTTGCCGGGACAGTACCACTCCTTGTGGAGAAGGTTTGCGTAATCGAGTCTGAGCTCCTCCATGACGGGACGTATGAAGGAGGAGAGCTTTCCGCCCCTGAGACCGAGCACCGATTCGGCACAGCTTGTGACCGAGCGGCGTCTGCCGTAGGGGTCGTTGATGATGCGCAGAGCGGTTCTCATATCGCCCGTCAGACTTTCGGTGTCGCTGTCGGACACGCATATGCCGAAAATGTTCTCGATAATGTGAGCCGTTTCGCAGCCGACCGCCTCAGCCGTCCTGCGTCCGAGAGGAACACATTCGATAAGGCGCATCTCGTCGGGCAGCATATTTCTGTCACGGCGCAGAAGCATTGTGTCGAGAGCCGATTCGATCTCGGCGCGGTAATTGAAATTGACTCCGCGCGGATCGGTCTTTTCGAGCTGAAGTGCGCGGTAGTTTATGTACGGATTTGCGATCGAGTCGAATGCATAGTGACAGCACATACCGAGCGCATACGAGAGATGATGGTCGGAAAGCTGGCCCTTGAGTATTGCAGGCGGGTCGGCGAGCGCCGAAAACAGCGCCGACGGCACACTCTCGTGGAGAGGCTGAGCAAAACGGCGCAGACTGCTGCCCGTTCGCCACGGCATGAGCTTGTGATATGCGAGAATGTCGGGTCCCTGACAGCCCCAGAGGAAACAGCGTTCCTTGAGCTCGATATCCTCTCGCTCGCGAAGAGCGGGGAGGACCCTCTTTCCAAGCAGCCAGTGAGATATCAATGAAGGCATGATAACGCTCCTCTCATAAGGACGAAAATTATCTGCGTCCTGCGGCTTTTCTTACAAATTTCGATACAGCAGCCTCGAGTACGGGGGTGCTGCTCTCGCCCGAGGTTTCCTCGAGCAGAAGCTCGTCGTCAGCGTCGCTCTCCAAAGAAGTGTCGGCAGGCTGCTCCTCGGCATGGTCCTTTCTGTTCTGACGCTCCTCGCGGGCGGCTCTGATTGCGGCGAAGATATTGAATCCCTTGTGGTCGTGCGGGTGTCTGTTCTTTCTTGCTCTCGGCTTCTCCTCCGACGAGGTCTCGGTCACGGCGGGCTCGGGAGCTGCCTCGGCTGCGGGAACGGGTGTCGGCGCAGTCTCGGGAACTGGCGCAGCCGGCTTGCGGCTGTGCTTTCTCGGCGATTCGGGAACAGCTTCTTCGGCGGCAGTGGCGCTTGCCGCGGCGAGCGCTTCTGCTGTCATGAGCGGAACGGTCTCTGCCATTGCCTCCATGACGAGTCGGCGGGCGTAATTCTGAAGATATGCGCGCTCACGCATATTGTTTTCGATGAGTGCTGAAGCGTCGGGTGAAGCGGTCAGATGATGAGCAGTGCCCGATCTTTTGACCGCAGTGACCTTTGTGCGCTTTTTCTTTATGTTCTTCGACGAGCTCTTGACCATTACGGGAACCGATGACGGTACCTCCGGCTGTTTTACGGGTTCGGGCTCGGCGGGTTTTTCCTCGACAACGGGCGGTGCAGGCTCGGGTTCAGCGACCTTGACAGGCGTAGCCTCCGGCACAGCCTGAACAGGTTCAACCTCCGGTTCGGTCTGAACGGCGGGCTCGACCTTCGGCTCAGTCACAGTCTGAACGGGCTCGACGGGCTGCACCTCGGGGAGCGGCTCGATTATCGGCTCGACCTCTTTTTCCGCTTCGGGCTCGGGCGGCTCTGCAGGTATGACAGCGTTCCAGTCGGGCTCGGGATACGGCTCCGCAGCGGACGGCGGGGGAGGCGGCGCGAGCAGACGGTTCTGCTGTGAGGTGATGACGTCGTTTGCGTGCTTCTCACCTGCGTTGAGCATGTCCAGCAACTCGTCAAACCGCTCGTCACCTGTTTTGTCGAGCGGGATATATACATATTCGTCGGGAGTGGGCATTATGTAGCCGCTGTTGTCCCTGTATCTCGGCTGCTCGTCGGGCTGCTGTTTTTGGACAGGCTTGCCGCTGAGTATGTTCTCGAGATTCTGATATTCCTCCGAGATGACCTCGTCTGTGACATCGTCATAGCTCGATTCGGTCAGACGCAGACGGCGGCTCTCCTCGGGCCACGGACCGCGGCATTTCTCGAGGCTGTCGTTGCTGTAGATATAGAGCCAGAAGGGAGCGTCGTTTCCGTGAGAATACTCCACGTGGTCGGGGACGGAAAGAGCGTAGATATCGCCCGAAGGCTCGCTGTCGTCGAGACGGATAATGGTCCTCAGACAGGGGCTCTTTACTGCGGTTATGACCTCGGGGTCGCTTCTTCTGATGCGCTCGAGCATATTATGTGACATGAAAAGGATTACACTGGAGCTGGCGTTGAGCCTCTGCACCGAGCGGAAATCGGAATCGCCGCGGGTGCTGTTCCTGTCCTGACGGCAGGCGAGTGCCGAGAAGAGACGGAAACCCTCGTTGTACATCCTTGCAAGTATCGGAAAGGCCAGCGCCTCATCCTCCGCGCAGTAGCACGCATAGAGGAATGGCTGTGTACCCTCATACGGCGGTATGACCTGATTGAGCATAAAATCATTCCTTCGGAAAACGAATTACTATACCTATATAATATAACACTAAACATACCCACTGTTCAACAGTAAAAATGTGAATATTTTTAGCAAAAATTCTTTCGACACAATGCGAGCGGAAAAATTACGAATTCTTCATATTATAGATATTGTAACGGTCGATTTTATGATATAGAATTAAGGTGTAAGATATTTTGAAAAAGGAGCAGGCAGATGCCGATACGTGAACCGATCGTTCTGAAAGAGGATATAAAACAGCTCAAAAGGGAGACCGATACGGCTGTTTTTGCGCATAATTATATGGATCCCGATATTGTGGAGATAGCCGATGTGTGCGGTGATGGATTCGATCTGGCAATGGCTGCGGCAAACGCACCGCAGAAGAATATTCTCATCTGCGGCGTGCGGTATATCGCTGAGACGGCGGCTGTTATGGCGCCCGATAAGAATATCCGCCTTTCCCATTCTCAGGCGGGCTGCCCGATGACAGGAAGGGTCAGTGCTGCACGTGTCGAGATGTTCAGAGAGCAGAATCCCGACGTCTGCATAGTCGTCAGCATAAACAGCAGCCTGCAGATAAAGGCAAACGCCGATATCTGCGTCACACCGACCAATGCCGTGTCGGTAATCAGAGCGCTCAGCCGGGATAAGATACTTTTTCTGCCCGACGGCAGCCTCGGCGAATACATCGCTAAAATGGTGCCCGAAAAGCAGATAGAGGTCTGGCCGGGCGGCTGTCCCGTCCTTCGGAGCGTCGAGCGAAGCGACATCGAGCTTGCACGGCGCAAATGGCCGAATGTTCCCGTTGCGGTAAGCAGCCGATGCCGAAGCGAGGTCACCGAGCTTGCCGATATGATAGGAAGCACCAACGAGATAATAAGCTTCTGCGAGGATTCGGCGCATGAGGTCATCATTTGCGACGAGATGGCGATACACGCGCGTATGAACGAAAAGTACCCCGAAAAGTTCTTCAAACAGCTCGCTCCGAGCAAGCTCATCTGTAACAGCATGAGGCTCACAACCCTCGAAATTGTCGAGCGCGCACTCAAACAGGAAGCGGGCGAACAGATACTCGTACCCTTCGATCTTGCCGATGCTGCGCGTGAGCCGATCGACGCTATGATAAAGCTTATGTCGGTGAAAAAAAGGAAAAGAACGTGAATCGATTACATATTGATTACAATGGTGTTTTTGAAGGATAAAACGTGCATTGCGACTCAAAAAAGATTTGTAATTTATGAAAAAAATGCAAAATAGTGTTTCTTTTTCGGAAATTTCGTGATATAATTAAACTTGAAAAGATAGATTAGTCACATAATTGAATTTTTATGCAAAAATTTCTAATTCAGAAATGCTTTAAGCATTATATATACAGGAGTGCATACTTATGAGAAAACCAACGACAGAAGAAAAGAAGGCGAGCATGATTGAGGTCGGCAAGCGTCTTAACGCTGTCAGAAAGAATGCCGGTCTGTCTCTCAGCGATATCGCAGAGCGCCTCAACAGAGATTTCGGAGCAAACACCAACAAGGGTATGATCTCAAAATATGAAAACGGCATACACGAGCCGTCCGCAAGTACCATATACTGCCTGAGCAAGATTCTCGGCGTATCGAGCGACTATATCCTCGGCAAGACCGATGTAATGTGCGCTCCCGCTCCGCTTCAGGGAGTTGAGACAACGGGCTTCTCCATCAAGGTTTACAAGAGCCTTACGGCACCCGATGTCGGCGAGCAGGACGAGTCCGTGACCGAGATAATCCCCACAAGCTGGATGGTCGGTGGCAGAGAGTATTTCGGATACCGCGTACCCAACGGCAGACTTGCACCCAGATATTTCACGGGCGATATCATCATTTTCGAGAGAAAGTCGAAGCCGAAGAAGGATCAGACCTGCATCGTCTCGATGGACGGCACGGAGGCGTTCCTCGCAAGAGTTACCAACAAGCGCGAGGGCAAGACCATCGCTCCCCTCGATCCTATCCTTGAGGAGAATTATTACACCACAGCTCAGCTCCTCGAGAAGAACATCAAAATATTCGGAATCGCTGCCGAGGTAAGACGCAGCGAAAGAGTATAAGAGAAATTAAAAAGAGACCCGAACGGAGACACTTCGTAAAGAAGTGTCTCCGTTTTTCTATACAAAAAGAAAACGACACTTTCGACTTGAAAGTGTCATAGTGGGTTACATACTTTGAGAAAGGCAAACTCACTTACCGAAAAACTTTTATCGGCGTGTAAAATGATATATC
>SVPG01000042.1 GCA_015065975.1 Oscillospiraceae bacterium
CGTCAGCGTTTACGGTCAGACCGAAAGTGCGCCCGGAAGCACGATGAGCGCCTGCGACGACAGCCTCGAGGTCAGAACAGAGACGGTCGGTTACGCGTTCCCGCACGTCGAGTGCAGAGTCGTCGATCCCGAAACAGGTCTCGATGTTCCCGACGGTGTCAACGGTGAGTTCCTCTCGAGAGGCTACAACCAGATGAAGGGCTATTACAAGATGCCCACAGCAACGGCTCAGACGGTTGATGCCGACGGCTGGCTCCATTCGGGCGACCTTGCCTGCCGCGATGCAGACGGCAATTACCGAATCACGGGACGTCTGAAGGATATGATTATCCGCGGCGGCGAGAACATCTATCCCAAGGAGATCGAGGAATTCCTCTACACCTTCCCGAAGGTCAAGGACGTTCAGGTCATCGGCGTGCCCGATAAGCGCTACGGCGAGGAGATATGCGCCTGCATAGTCCTCCAGAAGGGCGAGACCTCGAGCGAAGAGGAGATCAAGAACTATGTTATGGGCAGTATGGCAAGACACAAGGTGCCCAAATATGTCGACTTTGTCGACGGTTTCCCGATGAATGCTGCAGGAAAGATCCTCAAGTATAAGATGAGAGAAGAAGCGGCAAAGAAATTCGGACTCGACGGATAAAAGATTAAGCGGCAGAAAATCTCTGCCGCTTGTTTTTATCAAAAAGATGTTGACAAATCAACTTCTTAGTGTATAATGTTATCTGAAAGTTGTTGAAGTTTCAACGTTTGATAACAGTACAGATAAAAGGAGTGTTCTTATGAGCGTAAGAATTATTGTTGATTCGACTTCCGATGTCACACCCGAGGTACGCCGTCGTCTGAATGTAGTGCCGCTTACCATTCGTTTCGGTGATGACGAATATGTTGACGGAATAACCATTTCTCATAAGGGCTTTTATGAAAAGCTGATAGAGAGCGACAGCCTTCCCGTCACAAGCCAGGCAACCCCCGAGAGCTTTGCAAAGGAGCTCAGAAAGGCACGCGAGGCGGGCGACAGTGCGGTCATCATAACCCTGTCGTCGAAGCTGTCGGGCACATATCAGAGCGCGATGATCGCCGCGGAAGAATTCTCCGATATGGAGATTTATGTTGTTGACAGTGAGAGCGTCGCGATTGGAACGGGAATTCTTGCGGAGTTTGCGCTGACACTTGTTGACAGCGGAATGGACGCAGCCTCCATCGCAGAGCGTGTCACAAAGGAACGCGAAAATGTCCGAGTTATTGCTATGCTTGATACACTCGAGTATCTCAAGCAGGGCGGAAGAATATCGAAGGCAGCGGCCATTGCGGGCGGTATCCTGTCGATAAAACCGGTCATCACCCTTGAAAAGGGCGAAATCGTCATTCTCGGAAAAGCCCGCGGCTCACGTCAGGGCAACAACCTGCTTGTAAAGGAGATACAGGCGTCGGGCGGCGTTGACTTTTCAAAGCCCCTGCTGCTCGGCTATACGGGTCTGAGCGATGTGCTTCTTCAGAAGTATATTGAAGATAGTGCATTTCTGTGGGACGAGCATATTGACTCACTCAGAACAACGATCGTCGGCAGTGTTATCGGTACACACGCAGGTCCCGGTGTTGTTGCAGCGGCATATTTCAAAAAGTAAACGCATCGCGTTACTTTCTGTGTGCGTCGCGGTATTTCTTCGGAGTTGTACCCTTTATCTCCTTGAAAACGCGTATAAAATGACTGCAGTCTGAAAATCCCGTTTCCTGGCTTATGTAGTTGAGCCCGTGGTCGGTGAACATCAGGTATTCGCAGGCTTTGTTGACGCGAAGATAATTTATGAACTGCTTGCAGCTCTGACGGTATATCGCCTTGAAGCTTCTTGCAAAATGGGAATAGCTCATACCGCACTGCCGTGCGAGGTCGCACACATTTATGTTTTCGCCCGAATGGGCATCGATATACTGTGTTATGGTATAGATGGAGTCTGACGCGGCGTGCTTGTCCGAATGTTCAACACAGTAACCGAGCTCCATCCACAGCCTGACAATGCGTGTCAGAAGAATATAGACGTTGGCGTCGAGAACGCTGCCGTAGCCGTATTCGCTCGATTTTATCTCCTCGATACATTGAAATATGATGTCTTTGGCGCCGATTGATTCGCACTGTTTTTGTGTAAGGATCGTCGGCGCTTTTGCGTTGCCCTCGGCGCGGCGAAAAACCTCGCCCAGCCGCGGAGAATAGTCGGACGAAAGACGCAGACGGTTTATATCGAACTTCAAAAGCGCGTAAACGGGCGTGCTTCCGTCGGCGCTTTCGATGGAATGAATGGCTTTCGGGTGGAATATCGCAAGCTCGCCTTCGCTCAGTCGTGCGGAATTCTCACCGCACAGAAAGGATATGCTCCCCTTCGTCATATAGATTATTTCCATAAAATAATGCCAGTGCCTGCGAATGGGGAAGGTCTCGGCAGAGGAGTCGAAAACCATAGCTTCTATCGGGGAATTGAGGACGTCGCTTTTTTCGAACATCTTTTCCATATAAAAAACCTCGTGATAGATTTGTACAATTTTTTTCATTTTTTATTATAGCATACATAAACGCTGTGCGCTATAATTTTAGCGAAAATATTATGTGCGAGGTGTAATCTTTATGCAGGATTTTACATTTTACAGCCCTACAAAGTTTGCGTTCGGACGCGATGCTGAGACGCGCTGCGGCGAACTGGTTAAAGAATTCGGCGGAAGCCGTGTGCTTATTCATTACGGCGGAGGCTCTGCCGTACGCTCGGGTCTCATCGACAGAGTAAAGAAATCTCTTGATGATGCAGGCGTCAGCTACGTTGAGCTCGGCGGCGTTCACCCCAATCCGCTCGATGAAATGGTATATACAGGAATAGACCTCTGCAGAGCAGAAAATGTCGATTTTATCGTTGCTGTCGGCGGCGGTTCGACCATCGATTCCGCAAAGGCTATCGCCCTCGGTACGCTTTACGACGGCGACTTCTGGGATTTCTACAGCGGTGCTGCAGCTCCTTCAAAGGCTCTGCCCGTCGGAACGGTTCTGACCATTGCTGCAGCAGGAAGCGAAGGCTCGGGCGATTCCGTCATAACCAAGAAATCCACAATGGAGAAGCGCGGAACGGGCGGCGAGTGTATCCGTCCCAAGTTCTCCGTTCTCAATCCTGCGCTGACACAGACACTGCCCGCATATCAGACAGCCTGCGGTGTAACTGATATCATGGCGCACGTTTTTGAAAGATATTTCACGAATACAAAGAATGTCGAGACCACCGACCGTCTTTGCGAGGCTGTTCTCACAGCGATGAAGAACGAGGCTCCGAAGGTTATCGCAGACCCCAACGATTACGAAGCACGCGCTAACATTATGTGGGCGGGAATGGTTGCACACAACAACATCGTCGGCGTCGGACGCGATCAGGACTGGAACAGCCACGGTATCGAGCACGAGCTTTCGGGACTTTACGACTGTGCTCACGGTGCAGGTCTCGCGGTCATCATGCCCGCCTGGATGACCTATGTCATGAAGCACGATGTTATGAGATTTGCTCAGGTCGCCGTCAGAGTATGGGGCTGTGACATGGACTATGCAAACCCCGAGGCAACAGCACTTGCGGGAATAAAAGCGTTCAGAACCTTCCTGCGCGGTATCGGAATGCCCATCAACTTCGAGGAGCTCGGAGCAAAGGTCGAGGATATCCCCGCACTTGTTGAGAAATTCGGCATAGGCGACGGAAAGACAGGCGGATTTGTAAATCTCGACAGGAATGATATCGCTGCAATTTACAAGCTTGCAGCCGAAGCCACTCTTTGAAAAGGAGACGTAACCGGATGAAAATACTTTTTATCGGCGGAACAGGAACCATCAGCACGGCGATATCCCGCCTGCTTCTTCAGGATCCGTCAAATGAACTCTATCTGCTCAACCGCGGAAACCGCAACACCGAGCTCGGTGAAAACGTAAAGGTAATACAGGCCGATATCAACGACGAAGCATCGCTCGGCAACAAGCTCGAGGGTATGACTTTTGACGCGGTCTGCGATTTTATCGCATTTGTCCCGTCTCAGGTCGAGCGCGACTACCGTCTCTTTGCGGGAAAGACCAAGCAGTATCTCTTCATCAGCTCTGCTTCGGCATATCAGAAGCCGCTGAGCGATTACCGAATCAACGAGGGTACACCGCTTGCAAATCCCTACTGGGAGTATTCGCGCAACAAGATCGCGTGTGAGGAATTCCTTATGCGTATGTACCGCGAAAACGGATTCCCCGTTACCATCATCAGACCCAGCCACACCTACGACGAGCGTTCAGTTCCCCTCGGTGTTCACGGCAGCAATGGAAGCTGGCAGGTCGTCAAACGTATCATGGAGGGCAAACCCGTTATCATTCACGGTGACGGAACCTCTCTTTGGACCATGACCCACAACAGCGATTTCGCAAAGGCTTTTGT
>SVPG01000023.1 GCA_015065975.1 Oscillospiraceae bacterium
TGTTTATAATATCCTTAGCAAGGTTGGTTCGCCTATCGACCATCGTGAAGAGTATACCGTCAATATTCAGACTCGGATTCACCTGTCTTCTCACTTTAGCGACCGTCCCCAACAGAAGATCAAAACCCTTTGCGGAAAGATACTGTGGCTGTGCAGGAATGATAACACTGTCAGCAGCAGACAAAGCGTTTACTGTCATCATGCCAAGTGACGGAGTACAATCAAGGAGCACATAATCGTACTTATCCTTAACTCGATCAACATACTCCTTCAGAACACGCTCACGGCTCATGAGGCTTGTTAGTTGAAGTTCCATTCCTGACAATTCGATATTTGCAGGAATAAAGTCCACACCTTCCTCATGACTATGGATACCGTATTCATCGTGCATAGGTTGTTCTGTTATGACATTGCCCATGATTTCAGAAAGAGAAACATCAAGACTATCAGGCTGTTCGATTCCAAGGGCGATACTCATGCTGCCCTGAGAATCGCAGTCTATAAGAAGAACCTTCTTTCCTTCTTTAGCCAGTGCTACACCGAGACTTACTGCTGTTGTGGTTTTGCCGACACCGCCTTTTTGATTTGAAATTGCGATTACTTTGGACATTTCAATTCACCTCCATTTCTTTTATTTTTTGCTGAATATGTAAATTAAGTAGTTTCAATAGTTGTTTTAGCTTTTCCAAAACAAGGCAACAAAAAAGAGCCACTGTTACCAGTAGCTCTAAACAGTTATTCTTCTATTAGACATGTGCTAAAATAAGAGTTCCGTAGTCCATTTTGAGGTTATAAAACACCAAGGTTTTTTGAGGTCTTTGCAACATCAACCTCGTCGGGAGTGCCCCTCATTGCGAAGGTGAAGGTGAGCTCGGTCGGAGCGGTCACACCGTCGGGCGCGATATAGCAGAATCGCAGCACACCGAAGTTTGCGTCCTCGACGACGGTCAGTCCGTGCGGAAGGTCGGGACAGGAGACGAAATCGAAAAGAGCGGGGTTATAATCGACCGTGCCGACAAAGGAGGAGAGATTCTGCCAGTCGCCTATCTGCACCCAGAGCATCATGGTGTCGCCCGCCGAAAATTTCAGAGCGTCGGTGCGCGGCTGGTTTGCCGTCTTTTCGCCCGAGGGCTTGACGGGGGGTGCCATCTGTTTTCGTACGAGGTTTGCAAGGGAGAGCAGGTCGCCCGCGCCGATGAGACCGTCGCCGTCCATATCGGCGTTGTCGTACCCCGTGAGGACGGGTGCATCGCGTGAGCAGAGCACAGCCGATACAGCCGCATCGATGTCGGTCGAGCTTATGACTCCGTCGAGGTTTACATCTCCGCAGGCGGCAGGTCGCTGAGTCAGACCTTCGCCGTAGCTGACGCCGAAAAAGGCGCAGATGGCGCGCGCCTCAGCCTTTGCCGTTGCATAGATTTTCTCGTCGGTGTCGATAAATTCGCGGTCGATGTCGTTGAGAAAACCGTGCTCGAGCAGCATCGACGGGATTCCGAGGTCGTCCGACATTCTGAGCACGCCGTAATAATCGTAGGGGCTGCCCTCCTCGTCGACAAAGCCCGCCTGCGACATACGGTAAAAGACTCCGCGCCGTCTCATTCCGACGCTTCCAAGCTCGGAGAGGATCATCTCGGCAAGCTTACGTGCCGATTTTGCGCTGGTCGTGCCGCGTCCGCTGACGTATATCTCAGCGCCGCTGTAACCGGGATAGTTTGCGTTGTGATGCATCGATATGAACAGGTCGGCGTTGCAGCTCCTCGCGTATCTCACGCGCTCCTCGAGCGACATCGTGTCGTTTTCCGCGAGCACGTCATGGGTCAGAACGACCTTTATGCCGCTTCGCTCAAGAAGCTGAGCAAGACGCTTTGCGAGGGTGAGGTTGATGTCACATTCGACAAGCTCGCCGTCGAGCGAAACGGCGCCGCATTCGGCACCGCCGTGACCCGGGTCGAGCACGACCACTATCACCCCGTCGTCATTCCACGAGGAATCGACGCTGTATGAGGGCGGCGCGAACATATTCGTTATCGAAGATGAGGCCTGCGAGAGGACATTGCCTATCTGCTGCGGAAAGGCGAAATAAAGCCCCGCAAAGATGAGCAGCAGGACAAAAATAATTATCAGGAATTTTTTCAAGCGGATCATCCTTCGTCAGATAAAACTGAGTAGTGTTTCCATTATATAATATTATAAAAGAAAAATTGTGGATTATTTTAAAATTTTGTGTTTTACATTGCGGACAATCGTGATATAATCAGCTTGAATCAATTATACGGAGGAGATAAACAAATGAAAAAGTTTTTCCAGGAATTCAAAGAGTTCGCACTCAAGGGCAACGTGCTCGATCTTGCTGTCGCTGTTATCATCGGCGGCGCTTTCCAGAACATCATCAACTCGGTCGTCAAGGATCTCATCATGCCGGTCATCAACTGGATCTTCGGCGGTATTGATTTCTCCAACCGCTACATAGTTCTTGCCGACAAGTCCAAGGTCGTCACCGAGGCTGTCCCCGAGGTTCTCAGCGGCACCGACGTTATCGCAGAGGCTGTTCCCGCTGTCACAGTCGGCGACCTCACCACACTTGCTGACCTCGAGGCAAACGGCATCGGCGTTTTCAAGTACGGCTCCTTCATCACAGCAGTCATCAACTTCGTTCTCATGGCTCTCGTTATTTTCCTTCTCGTCAAGGGCATCAACAAGCTCGGTTCTATCCGCAAGAAGGAAGAGGTCGTCGAGGAGCCCGCTCCCACAACAAAGGAGTGCCCCTTCTGCAAGAGCGAGATCGCTATCGAGGCTACCCGCTGCCCGCATTGCACAAGCCAGCTCGATAACTGAGTTATCTTGATAAGTAATATTGAATAACAAACAGAAAAACGAATATTTCCTTTCCACCCGTCTTGGCGCAGTGCTGTTTCTGGCAGCCGTTCCTATCGCTGCGGCGGGTGGAATGGTTCTGTTTCCGATATATGCAGGGGTGATGCGGCGTCTGCCCTTCTCCTGTTTTCTCGCCGATGTGGTCGGGATAAACTGTCCCCTGTGCGGCGGTACGCGCTGTTTCTTCTCGCTCCTTTCGGGCGATATCGCAAAGGCGTTCTATTATAACCCGCTCGCAATAATCGGTGCAGTGCTCTTTGCGGCGCTCTATATTTGGGTGCTCGTAAACTGCCTCAGACGGGAATACAGACCCTGTCTAAAAATGAGCGACAGACGCATCATTATAATCTGCTGTGTTTTGCTGGCATTTTTCGTTATAAGAAATCTGCCCTTTTACAGAGCGGTTTTCTTTTAAGTCAATGAGAAAGGATTTTGTGCAAAATGGGAAACAACAAATATAAAAAGCGCAAAAAGTCGGGCAAGGAAAAGCCCGTGAGGGAAAAGACCCGTCAGGAAAAGGTAAGGGAATTTCTCAACGAATATATATGGATCATAACCATCGTGATCAGCGCGATAATCGTCGGTCTGATAGTTTTCAGCGCGACCACCTGCGGCGATGCCTGCAACAGCCGTTATGACAGCTGCACGGCAGCCTGCGATTCCGTTACCGACGGATGCACTCCCGCAAAGGACAGCACCATGCCCGCCGCGGCTGACGGCGAGCAGCTCGCAATGCCCGCCGAGGGCGAGGAGATCGTTGTCATTCAGACATCGATGGGAACTATCAAGCTCCGCCTCTTCCCCGATGCAGCTCCCGCAACCTGTCAGAATTTCAAGAACCTCATATACGAAGGGTATTATAACGGTATAACATTCCACAGAGTTATGAATGATTTCATGATTCAGGGCGGTGATCCTGAGGGAACAGGCTTCGGAGGCGAGGCTCACGGCGGCGGAACCATCATCGACGAGTTCTCGAGAAACCTCTTCAATATCCGCGGCGCTCTCGCAATGGCAAACACGGGCGAGGCAAATTCCGGCGGCAGCCAGTTCTTCATCGTTCAGGCCAACACCTGCCAGTACACCGCAGGCACGCTCAGCTCGGCAGGCTATCCCGAGTGGGCGGTCGAGGCTTACACACAGTACGGCGGCACACCCCATCTCGACGGCGAATACAACGCTCAGATATATCCCGGCTATCTCGGACACACCGTATTCGGTCAGGTCTTTGAGGGAATGGACGTTGTCGACGCCATCGCAGCAGTTGCGACCGATCAGAATGCAAAGCCGCTTCAGGACGTTATGATCGAGAGAATATATCTCACAACATACGCTTCGGCATCAGGCAATGCCGCACAGTAAAGAAAGGAAGACAAGGTTATGGCAGAATTCAAACTTTTACCCGATTATGAACAGATTCACAAGCCCAAGTCGGGCGATATCATCGCAGTTTTCGAGACCACCATGGGCGACATCAAGGTCCGCCTTTTCCCCGAGCAGTGTCCCGTCACCTGCGAGAGCTTCATAGGTCTTGCACAGAAGCATTATTACAACGGTCTCAATTTCCACAGAGTCATCGACGGATTCATGATCCAGGGCGGCGACCCCGAGGGCGACGGCACAGGCGGTCACAGCCTCTGGGGCGGCAACATCGAGGACGAGTTCTCGAGAAACCTCTTCAATTTCCGCGGCGCACTCTCCATGGCAAACACAGGCCGTCCCGCAACAAACGGCTCGCAGTTCTTCATCGTACAGTGCAACGACTGCAACAGCAACGCTGCGGCACTCGAGGCAAAGGGTTGGCCGAAATGGGCGGCTGAGACTTACAGCCGTATCGGCGGCACCCCCACACTCGACGGCGGCTTCTCCCACGTCACAAACTATCTCGGACACACCGTATTCGGTCAGGTCTATAAGGGAATGGACGTTGTCGACGCTATCGCCGCTGTAAGAACAGGCGCAGGCGACCGCCCCGTTGAGGACGTCATCATGAAGAAGGTCTGGTGCGGCAAGGTCCAGTAAAATTCATAAACAAACAAAAACGGAGACGCTTTATTTCAAGGCGTCTCCGTTTTATTATATTCTGTGTATTGTGGAAGCTATCTCCATACCCTGAGCGAAGAGCTGAAGCTCGCCGCTCGGATGCTGGCGTGCAATGTAAACGACCGAATCGACCACGGCGGTCAGCTCGTAAGGGCCTTCTATAAGCTCCTTTTGACGGGCAAAAACAGTGCCGTCGATTATAAGCTCAGTGGCGTTGAATTTGCGGCGTATGCAGATATCGGTGTTTCTGTAACGGGCGGTGAGGATATTTTTTCCCGTCAGATCGTCTCTGCGCAGAGGCTGAGTTTCGGGAATATCCTGTGCGGATTCTTCCAGATCGGAAAACGGGTCCACGAGACCTTCGCGTGCCGCACTGATACGGTCCTCGAGCAGACGGACAAATTCATCGGCGTCGTCAAGCGCTCTTACGGGAACGGCGAAAAATGCACGCGGTACGCTGCCCGGTTTGCCCCAGAGGTTATGCTTGATTACCACAAACCCGTCGGTACGAATAACCTCCGTCAGCCAGTTGTACATAACAAGCGTATCGTCACCCATCACGCGCACACAGGCAAGATCGTCATAAAGTGCGATGTGTGAACCGTATTGAGCTTCGGCTCTGACATATTTTTTCTGCAGATGTGATATCGAGCTGACAGAACCGTAATATGCCGCCCATACTATCAGAGCCGTAACTGCGGTCATGGCCGCGGCGTATATATAACTCTCGGTGTCGCCGATCGTTGCCACCATCACCGCAATAAAAAAGCAGAGAGCAGCTGTTATACCGCCGCACAGCAAGCCTGTGATGACGGTCTTTTTTGCTGAGAGATAACACAGTTTTCCGCCCGATGCCGCTTTTTCCTCCTGTTCGGTCAGCGTGTATTGCGCGCTGAAAAGCAGATTGCGGCTGCCGGGATCAAAGAGCTCTTCGGGTTCGGGCTCGCTCTGTGCCGTTTCGGCAGCACGGAGCTTTTCGATGCAGGTGAAATGTCCGCCGCCCGATTTGATTCGCGATATGATCTCCTGAGCGGATTTCTGTGAAAGAAAGCGCGACGGTATAAAGACCACCGATCGGCTTTCGTAATTTCTGTTTTCGAGATAAAGTCCGTCGCTGTATTCAACGCATCTGTCGAGCGAGCGGTAGGTTACGGGCTCGTCCCACGCAGTGCCTCGGAGGAAGACTGCGTTTCTGCCGAAATAACAGCTTCTGACAACAGGAGTGTATGCCGCCTTGCTGCCTTTCGCAGCATTTTCGTAATATTCACGCTTTTGCCTGCGCGTGCGGTAAATATCGGAAATTGATACCAGCAGGTAAGGAGCGAATATCATAAAAAACAGCACAAGAGCGATAAAAAGCCGCCATTCCTTTGCAAAAAAGCAGCATACCGCACCTGCGGCGGAGGCAAGCACCTCGCAAATCCGGGGAATGAGTCGGAGCCACGGATTTCTCTCCCCGTCGCGAGTGGAATATATCTCAAGAGAGCGAAGATAATCTTCGTATTCGTGACGGAATGTTATGGCGATTCGGTCGTCTTTATACATTGCTGCAAAATCCCCCTTATGCCGTAAATCAGTCGATTTTGTCTATCTGATAGGTCGATGCGACAAAGGCGCCGTTGCCGAGGGTGATGATATCAAAGTAGCTCTCCCCCACCTCGTTTTCCGAGATGAGCTTTCCGATGTCGGAATAGATATACGCCTTCTCACGCGTGAGGACGCTGCAGTGCTGCTGACCTGCCGATATGGCGAGCACATAGCCCGTGACGTTTATCTTGAACCGCTCATATCCCATCGTATCGCACGAAACGAGGGTGCCGAGCGAGAGGTCGGCGCTCTCGGAGATATAGAGAAGTATGCCCGAATCGTAGCTGATATCGTACGAGATGAGCTGCGAGCCGCCGTAGCTTATCTCA
This sequence comes from Oscillospiraceae bacterium, assembly GCA_015065975.1. Lineage (GTDB taxonomy): Bacteria > Bacillota > Clostridia > Oscillospirales > Acutalibacteraceae > SIG598. The sequence goes on from SVPG01000023.1 coordinate 6,834, forward strand.
GAATGGGAGGTGCCGTTTGAGTCGATTATGAGGGTCTTTGTGCTGCCGACGGCGATGAGCGTGCCGGGTTTTGTGAACTCGATCGTGATGAACTCGACGTCGGTGAAGGTCAGTCGCGAAACGTCAGCCTTCTCGCCCACCTTCTGGATTATGACGGTGGAAACGGGTTTGCCGTCCTGAGCGTTGAGTCCGCAGACGGCGATGTACTGACCGTCGGCGGAGAGGGCGACGGAGGTTATGTAGAAATAGTCGCTGTGCCACTTGTGGATAATCTCGCCGCTCGACTCCCTTACCTCCATCATCGAAAGCTTTGAGGAGTTGTACGAGGTGAGCGCGTAGCGTCCCGTCCTCGAGACACAGCCGCCCGTTATGACGTAATCGGTCTTGCCCGAATCGAGCGTTTCGGCAACCGTCTCAAGTCGGTACGATTTGCCGCCGATATCGTATATGAGCGCGTAGCGTCCCGACGAGGTGAGTGCGGGCGAGCTCATGTAATGGGCGCGGATATCGACCGTCTTTGACTCGGTGTTGTGAATGGAATAGGAAGTGTCGGTGAGCACGCCGAAGCCGTTTGCGAGCGGCTTGATGTCGAGCGCGCGGCTGCCGCTTACACTTATCGGGAAACCCTTGCCCCCGCCTATCATCAGCGGTGTGTCCTTCGAGCACTGAACGATGTTCGTGCAGCTCCAGTCGACACGGTTGCTCCACCACGCTATGAGCAGCAGCACGGCAAGCAGCACGAGAGCTATCTTCACCGTGACCGATACGATCTTGCGGCGGCTCTCAAGCGCGGGGTCGACCTTCTTTTTCGAACCGTTTTTGCGTGTGTTTCCTTTTTTGTGGGCGATGTGTCCCGTCGATGCGCCCGTCGTTCTCTTTTCCGCCATTTTTATACCGTCCCTTTCAAAAAATAAACCAAGATTAAATTTGCGAAAAATTCATTTGCATTTATACAATGTAATGTTATAATCATTTAATAAGTGTTAATTATTATAACATTATTGAAGCAGGATTAAAAGACTTTATTTACCTTGTACACACATAAAGATAACAGAAAATAAAGTGCATATACTGTAAATATTCGACAAGAATCAGGTGAAATATTATGTCAACAAGATTTTTCCGACCCGAGGACAGACTTCCCGAGGACGACGACAACGCCTTCAGCGAAGAGGAGCTTTACACAGTTATCGATCTGGTAAGGGACAGCAGCTTTATCGACGACGAAAGCGGTTTGTCAATCGAGGAGAGGCTGACCGATCTTTTCTGCGGTGAGGAGCCCGATTGGGTGGCTTTTCAGTCGCCAGATGCCGTGTGTTATGTAAATGCCTACGGCACGATACGCTCCGACGACGGCGAGGTGCGCCTCGCTCTGCAGTTCGAGCTGAGCGACAGTATGGAGGAGTTCATGCTGACCGCTATGCTCATAAACGATCTCGAGCAGGACGAGAATTTTATTTCCGATTTCGAATCGAGATTCTCGCTCGATAACCCCTGATTTTAATGACGGAGAGTTATTATGAAGAGATATATTACGCTTTGTATGGCAATTTTGGCTTTGATGTGCGTTTTTTTCACATTCGGCTGCTCGGCTGAAAACCCGAAGGAGGAGAGCGAAGAAGCATCTGAGACCGACGTCACGCCCACCGATGTGCTCTATATCCCCGACGTACATATCGACGGCATCGTGCTGCCCGAGGAGTACGGCGAGGGTCTTTACGATTCGGCGGCTGCGCTGTGGCTGATAAATGAGGTGCGCGACCGCGAGGGTCTGCCGCCCTTTGTCATCGGCGATGAAAAGCTTGAGGACGCCGCCGTCACAAGACTCAAGGAGATTGCCTCCGATTTTTCCCATACCCGACCCGACGGCAGAGACAACAAGACGGTCTTTGAGGAAAACGAAATAAAATATGCAAGCTGCGGCGAGAATCTCGCCAGCGGTCAGTACACCGCGGAGCACGTCGTTTACGACTGGCTCCATTCGGAGAGTCACAAGGCGATCCTGTTTGACGAAAAGTTCACCTATGTAAGTATAGTCTGCGGCAAGGACGCAGAGGGCATCGGTTACTGGGTGCTTCTTGCGTACGAGCCGATGCAGTCCGAATAAAGGAGTGAAGTTTATGGCAAAGAAAAAGTGCAAATACACCTCCATCGGCGGTCAGGCGCTCATGGAAGGAATAATGATGCGCGGTCCGCAGAAGACCGTCATGGCGGTCAGACGCGCCGACGGAACCATTCAGACCGAGGAGGTTCCTCAGAAGAAACCGACCGTGTGGAACAAGATCCCCGTTGTGCGCGGAATCTTCTCCTTCATCGATTCGATGACAACGGGAACAAAGACGCTCATGCGCTCGGCTGAGTTCGTCATGGAGGACGAGGAGAAGAAGCTGCTCGAGGAGGAAGATGCCGAGAAGGCTGTGCCCGAAGAGAATCTTTCGGGGAAAGAAATCAAAAAGAGAGCAAAGGAAGAAAAAGCCAAGGCCAGAAAGCAGGCTAAGATCGACAAAAAGGTCGCAAGGATAACCGAAAAATACGACGGCAGAATCGAGAGCCTGACCGAGGCTTTCCAGTCGGAGAAAAGCAGGCTCGACGCAAAGCTTATCTCTGCAAACGATAAGAAAAAGGCAAAGCTTGAGGCTGTTATCGGCAAGAAGACCGACGAGTTCGAGAGCGCAAAGAGCACCCTTTGCGGCAAACGCGACAACGAGATCGCGATAGCCAGGGGCGAAAAAGAGGACGACCGCCTCTTTATGCAGATTCTTATGGGATTTGCGACGGTGCTCGGTTTCGGACTTGCGATATTGCTCTTCTTCTTCCTGCCGACATGGATTTACACGGGCATCATATACCTGCTCGAAAGGGCGGGCGCCGACGCTGTTGTGGCTTTCCTCGGCTCGACACCGATCTGGAAATCGGTATTTGAGGGAATACTCAAGATACTCATTTTCATTATATATGTAAAGCTGAGCAGCCGTCTGCCCGAGATTCAGCGTCTCTTCTCCTATCACGGAGCGGAGCATAAGTGCATCTTCTGCTATGAGGCGGGCGAGGAGCTCACTCCCGAAAACGCAAGAAAGTATAAGCGTTTCCACCCGCGCTGCGGTACAAGCTTCCTCATCATAATGATGGTGCTCGGAATCTTTGTCGGAATATTTATTCCGGGCGATATGTTCCTTCGTCCGCTTATCAAGCTTGCCCTTATCCCCCTTATTATGGGTGTCGGATATGAGCTGCTCAAGATGTGCGGCAGACACGACAATTTCCTCACACGTATAATCTCCGCACCCGGTATGTGGATGCAGCACCTGACCACCATCGAGCCGGACGACGGTCAGCTCGAATGTGCCATCGCGGCGCTCAGGGAGGTCATTCCCGAAAAGGCTGAGGACGCACAGTTATAATGAAAAATATAAAAGAACTCTACATCTTTGCAAAGTCGCAGCTCGCCGCCGACGGGATAGAATTCCCCGAAAGCGAAGCGCTGCGGCTTTGCGAGCATTATTTTGGAATTTCGGGCAGGATAGGGCTCACCGTGCACGGCAGCGATACCCCGTCCGAGGACGCTGCGAAGAGCTTTCAAAATGCCGTGTCCGAGCGGAAAAACCGACCTCTCCAGTATATTTTAGGCGTGTGGGAATTTGATTCGATGGAGCTTTGTGTCGGTGAAGGCGTGCTTATCCCGCGCGAGGATACCGTCGCGCTGGTCGAGACGGCCGAGCGGCTTGCCGAAAACATAAAAAATCCGCGTATTCTCGACCTTTGTGCAGGTACGGGAGCGGTGTCGCTCGCCCTTGCACAGAGGATAAAGGACGCCGATATCGTGTGCGTCGAGCTGTCCGACGAGGTTTTCCCCTATCTTGAAAAGAATATCGAAAAGTACGGCGACGGACGGGTCAGAGCCCTTCACGCCGATGTTCTTGCAGGACCTTGCGGCGAGCTTCTCGGCGAAAAGTTCGACATCATCGTTTCAAACCCGCCTTATATCCCGACAGCCGACATCGAAACACTGTCAGACGATGTAAAACGCGAGCCGTCGATGGCGCTCGACGGCGGCGCCGACGGGCTCGATTTTTACCGCGTGATATGCGGCAGGTGGAAAGAGCTCTTAAAGGACGGCGGAGGGCTCGCGGTCGAGATCGGATTTGATCAGGTGGAAGACGTAATAAGAATATTTGTTCGTGAAAATATGTCCGAAATCGGGCAAAACAGGGATATAAACGGTAAGATTAGAGTCATCAATGGGACTTTTGCCCATTGAGCGCGTTTGAATTTAGAAAAAAGTATTGAAATATGAATGTCGATGATTTAGAATGAAACCATCGAAAAATTCATTTGTCACGGAGGAAAATATCAATGGCAGCAGATAAGAAAAAAGCTCTTGATACGGCGATTGCGAATATCGACAAGCTCTTCGGAAAAGGCATGGTAATGAGACTGGGTCAGACGGCGGCTCTCAACGTTGAGGCGATCTCAACAGGCTCGCTCGGTCTTGATATGGCGCTCGGCATCAACGGTCTTCCCCGCGGAAGAATTATCGAGATATTCGGACCGGAATCCTCCGGTAAGACAACTCTGGCTCTTCACTGCATCGCCGAGGCGCAGAAGCTCGACGGCGAGGTCGCTTTCATTGACGTTGAGCACGCGCTCGACCCCGTCTATGCGGCAAATCTCGGCGTTGATATCGAGTCTCTGCTCGTTTCTCAGCCCGACACGGGTGAGGACGCTCTCGAGATAGCCGAGACGCTTGTTCGTTCGGGTGCCATCGACGTTATCGTTGTCGACTCGGTCGCAGCTCTTGTTCCGAAGGCCGAGGTCGATAAGGCTATGGGCGAGGCTGTTGTCGGCGGTCAGGCAAGACTTATGAGCTCTGCTCTGAGAAAGCTTGCAGGTGTCGTCAGCAAATCCAACTGTATTGCAATTTTCATCAACCAGCTTCGTGAGAAGGTGGGCGTTATGTACGGCAACCCCGAGGTCACACCCGGCGGTAAGGCGCTCAAGTTCTACAGCTCGGTCAGAATCGATGTCAGAAAGGTCGAGACGCTCAAGAACGGCACCGAGCCCATCGGCGCAAGAACACGCGCAAAGGTCGTCAAGAACAAGGTCGCACCTCCCTTCAAGGAGGCTGTGTTTGATATAGTTTACGGCGAGGGCATCAACCGCATCGGCGAGCTGGTCGATTACGGCGCAAAGCTCGATATCATTCAGAAGAGCGGCGCATGGTTCTCCTATAAGGGAACGAGACTCGGTCAGGGTCGCGACAAGGCGAAGGAGTATCTCGAGGAGCATCCCGAGCTTGTTGCCGAGATCGAAAAGCAGATCAAGGAAAACGCAGCCATACTCATGAGCCCGAAGGCGGCAAAGGAGGCTGCGGCAAAGAAACGCGCGGAGAAGGAGATGTCCGACGACGACATCATCATAATCGACGACGATGTCGTATCGCTCGACGATCTCACCTTCCCCGATGAGAAGCCCGCAGCGCCCAAAAAGCCCGCAGGCATCGACATCGATGTTGACTGATGCTGATAACCGCAATAAAGAGAGTAAAGGGTGGTCTGCTTGCCGTTATGTGCGGCGAGGAGCAGGTCGCCCTTCTCGACGATAAAACGATAGAGGAGCACGATTTCGGCGTCGGCTGTGACGTGCCCGAGAGTGTTGTTGAAGAGCTGCAGTTCGAATCGGATTGCCGCCGCGCTCTGACGGCGGGGCTTTATCTCGTCGGACGGCGCGAGGTATGCCGCGATCAGGTCATAAAGAAGCTCGAGCCGAATTACGGTATTGAAGCGGCGCAGTCAGCTGCCGATGAGCTTGAGAAGCTCGGTTTTGTCAACGACCGCCGTTTTGCCGAGATGCAGGCGACCGTCTATTTTGAGGACAGACATTTTTACAAAAGAAGAGTTATCTTCGAATTGACTCGCAAGGGCGTGCCGCGCGACATCGCGCAGGAGGTGTGCGAGGAGCTGGCACCCGACGAGGAGGAAGCGATAAAAGAACTCCTCGAGGGCAGGCTGGGGCGCGACCTCGACACCGACGCGGGCAGGCGCAGAACGTGCGCAACCCTCGAGCGTTACGGCTATTCCCCCTACACCATTCGCTCGGTTATAAGGCACTTTGGCGACGACGAAAATTATTTTTGAAAAAATTTGAAAAAGTGCTTGACTTTTGATATTTCCTGTATTATAATACATATCGTTCCTTACAGAGAGGGACACAACACGAGTCGGTGTTGATGGCGGTGAGGGTCCACCCGTTCCCATTCCGAACACGGAAGTTAAGCTCACTTGCGCCGAAAATACTTGGCTGGAAGCGGCCTGGGAAGATAGGTAGACGCCGACACAAAAGACAGTCATTCCGTTGGAATGACTGTTCTTTTTTTGTCTGAAAGATGTCAAAAAGGACAGCCCCCTGAAAAATCAGGGGGCTGTCCTTTTACAGTTAATAAACTCCTATTTCACAGTTGGGAAGCTCTTTCTGAAGCTTCTTTATTTCTTTTTGGGAACATGTGTCTTTTGAAATCCAAACTGTTTCAAGATTTTCAAGTTCGTAAAGCGGAGAAAGATCAGTTACTTTTGTGTTGTAAAGATGAAGGGTTTTTAGATTTGTCAGATTTGAGAGTGCGCTGATGTCTGATACATTAGTGTATCCAAGATTGAGTTCTTCCAGATTTGTAAGGTTTGAAAGTCCGCTGATATCGGTTAAACTCTTGCAACCCCAAAGATCAAGATATGTTAAACTTGTAAGATTTGAAAGCGCGTCGATATCGGATATCTTGCACATAAGATCAAGATGCGTTAAATTTGTAAGATTTTTTAGTCCGTTTATATTTGTAAGATTTTCTGCAAAGAATATAGTAACCTCTTTGAGATATTTAAGATCAGAGAGAAAATTTACGTGGGTAATTCCTTCAGCAAGTGATAGTTCAAATTTTTCCAGTCTTTTAAACATTGATATATCGGAAAAATCTTTGTTTGGCATATCATAATAATATCCGTTGTTCAAATCAAATTGTCCGTCTATCTTTAACTCGGTTATATCTGAGCGGTAGGTGTGCTCGCCTATTGTCACATCTATGATTTTTACAACTCTGTCGTTTAAGATATAATAATCATCATTATTATAAACCTCGTCTTCAAAAACGAAATATGTTTTTTTGCCGTAAGCTTTGCCGTCATGCTCAAAAAAGAGGTCTGATCTGTAGACTTCACCTTCCGCAACGAAGTAATCCTTGCGGTCGTATGCTTCTCCCTCGAACTCAAAGTACTTTTCTGCTTCATAAAGCGTGCCGTCGGCTGTTTTGAAATATTCGCTCTTGCTGTAAAGCTTACCGTCGGAAATGTGATACTGTGAGACGACGAAAGCGCCTGCACCTGCGGCGCAGAGAATGAGCAGGATAATGATTATGATGACCGCCGCTTTGCCCTTTTTCTTCTTTGGTTTTTCGCTTGTTGTCTGTTCGGAGACCGTCTTTTCTTTTTTCATGATTTCTCTCCTTCCGAAAAGTATCGTAACAATAGTATAGTTGTATTTATAAATATTGTCAAGTATCTCCTTTGATAAAGGGGAAATATAGTTATAATGACGAACATTACGGAACGGATATAGAGAAAAAGGCAGGATTTTATCCTGCCGTTTTTTTTATCTCCCTGTAAGTATAGTTTCGGTTGAGTCCGTCGTCCTTCCTGCGGTTGTGTGTTCCGATCAGAATCGCGATGCTCAGAGGTATTGCGAAAAAGAAGGGGGCGGCGCTGTCGAGGTCGGCGTTAGGCTTGTGGTATGAGGACGAGGAAGGGTTCTGAGGGTCGTACCACACCGTGATGACATCGCCCGTGTTGGGGCGTGTCTCCCCCGACGAGCGACCGTATGTGTTCGAGCCCGTGTAGCTCTGCCCGTCGACGGTGTAGGAAAAGGTGTATTTGTAATTGTGACCCTTGCGAAGCTTCTTTGCCTCGAGGAAAATGCCCTCGGTCGGCTGCCATGTGCTGTACTGCTCGGTTCTTGCGGTGTGGATAACGGCGGAAGCTATCGCCGCAATAATCATTATTATAATAGGTATGAGCAGCACGGGAAGCTGCCTGCCGTTTGATTTCATGGTATCACCCCGCCGTCAGTATATCACCAGGCGGGCAAAAAGTAAAGACCGCACGCGGATAACTGCGTGCGGTCTTGTGAACGTTATTTCTTTTTCTTTTCGTTCTTTATGGCAGCTTTCACAGCCTGCACGGCAGCCGTTTCGGCTTCCTGAGTGACCGTTTCCGCCGCTGTCTGAGCGGTGTCGGAAGCGGCTGCGAGGGCTGCTTTCTCGCGTCGCTTTTTCTGAAGAATGAGAACGTCTCTGTAAACAAGACGGATAATTGCCGCGACGGGAACACCGATGAGCATTCCGACGAAACCGCCGACTCCGCCGCCGACGATGATTGCGACCATGACCCAGAAGGGGCTCATATCGAGGCTGTCGCCGAGGATCTTCGGGTTGATGATGTTTGCATCGATCTGCTGGAGTGCGAGAAGCACGACAGCGGAGATGATCGCGATCTTGAAGCCGTGAGCCATCAGAATGATGAAGACGACCGCGATGCCCGCGATGATCGGTCCGAAGGTCGGGATGAGGTTGAACATACCGAAGATGAAACCGAACAGGAACCAGTTTTCAACGCCGATGATGGCAAGGGCGATGCTGCTCATGAATACGACCAGCAGACAGTCGGAAAGCTGACCGACGAAGTATTTGTAGACGACCTTGTTGCAGCGGGAAAGGTAGTTGCAGAAGGATTCGAGACGCGGCGGGTTGAGGAAAAGGCTGAAAATACGCTTGAATGCGGCGAGGATATTCTCCCTGTCGAGAAGGGCGTAAACCGCGATGATGAAGGTGACGATGATGGACGAAATGGTGCTGCCGACCGACAGAATGGAGCCGACCGAGCTGACGATGGTGGAGACGTCGATGGTCTCGATGATGGTCTTGAACCATTCGAGCAGCATCGGCATGATGTTGAGATCGTCAACGATGTGGTACTGTGCGGAGAAATCCTCGATCCATTCGGTCGCTGTGGCGAAATATCCCTTCATGTTGCCGAAAAGGGTGACGAGACTTTCTGCAAGCGCAGGTATCATCAGTCCGACGATGAGCGCGAGTGCGCCGATGAAGAGCGGATAGACGATAAGGACGGAAAGTCCGCGCGCGTGATTCGGGATAAAGGGAATCTTCTTCACCTTTTTGAGCTGGCGCTCGAAGAATGCCGCGGGACGGACGAGGAAATAGCTTATGATTCCCGCCCAGATTATCGGCGTTGCGATGGAAATGAAGTTGCCCAGCGTGGAAAATACGTCGGACAGGCGGTCGAAGGATTTGTATACTATTATAATAGCGACTGCAAGCATAAAGCTCCACAGCCATTTTCCAAGTCCTTTACCGTCACGGGTTTTCAGACGGTTTCTCATAAGTCATCATCCTCTCATAATATATATATCAGTCAAGACCGCCCGTGAGAAGCATCACGGACGCAACGCCTGCCACGGCCGCAGTCTCGGTGCGAAGTATGCGTTTGCCCAGTGTGGCAGCCACGGCGCCGGCATCTGTCGCCTCCTGCGCCTCCGACGGCTCAAAGCCGCCCTCGGGACCGATGATTATGGCGACGTCCTTTGCTGTCTTTTCAACAATTTCGGAAAGCGGTATTCCGCCCTCCTCATAGAAAAATACGCAGGTTTCGTGCTGCGGGATAAGCCTGAGCAGGTCGGAGAAGGTTATAAAATCGCCGACCGTCGGAATGACGGCGCGTCCGCACTGCTTTGCCGCCTCGAGCGCGTGGCGCGAAAGGCGCTCCGATTTCTTCGCGGCAGCCTTTGCGTCGGGACGGGAAACGGAACGACCTGTGACGACGGGAACTATCCGAGCCGCACCGAGCTCGACCGCCTTCTCGACGATCAGCTCGAGCTTGTCGCCCTTCGGGCAGCCCTGATAGAGCGTGACACGGCAGGAAGCTTCGTTTTCGCTCTGCCTGCGCTGTGTGACCTCGAGAACGACGCTCTCCCCCTCGAATCGGGCGATGGTACATTCGCACTCAAGACCCGCGCCGTCGCACACCGTCAGCCTCTCCCCCTCCCTCATTCGCAGGGAACGGGTTATGTGACGGGCGTCGTCGCCGTTTATGTATATGATGTCGCTGTCGACGTTATCGGTGAAAAAACGAGGCAAGTTGCAGCACCCCTTTACATTATCATCACAATTATAAATCAAAGATGAACCTGTGGCAAGCGGGTTAAAAAACAAAGTACAAATTATTTACAGTCCATTAAAGTATATAATAGTATATATCACAGCACAAAGCACACAAGCCAAAAAAAGAAAAACTTCGCTCCGATGGCGTGTAAAAGGCGAAATAATCACAAAATTTACAATTTCCACATTTTCAACAGTGTTTTCAACAATTAGTTAGTTTGCACAAAGAAATGCAAAAATAAGGCGAGTAACAAGCGGTCAAAAAATTTTTTCAGTTTTGGCGATTTTGCTTGAAAAACGGAATAGTTGTCAAAATCAACGTCAAATATTATTGAACTTGAAATTTGTGAAATATTGTGGTATAATGCACATAATATCTGTTTCACATGTAAATTGGAGGATTGAAATGAGCATGACACAGAAGCAAATAAAAGCACTTATCGATCAGAAACTTTCCCACAATTTCGGTCTTGCTCCCGAGGACGCAGATCCGGAGCATATATACAAAGCGCTCGTTCTGGCAGTCAGGGATATGCTGCTCGAGAACAGAGCAAAGTTCTCGAAATCGGTCGAGCAGAAGGGCGGCAAGAGGGTCTATTATCTCTGCATGGAGTTCCTCATGGGCCGTTCGCTCAAGAACAATCTTTACAATCTCGGACTTGAGAAGGTCGTTTCCGCGGTTCTTCCCAAGTATCACACCACCCTCGATAAAATCTACGATCAGGAGCCCGATGCGGGTCTCGGCAACGGCGGTCTCGGCCGTCTTGCTGCCTGCTTCCTCGACGGATTTGCCGCAAACGGCATTCTCGGCATGGGCTATTCGCTCAGATACCAGTTCGGTATCTTCAACCAGAAGATAGTCGACGGCTGGCAGACCGAGCTCCCCGATTTCTGGCTCCCCGGCGGTGAGGTATGGATGATCCCCCACCGTGAGGACGCGCTCGACATCAAGTTCGGCGGTCACATCGAGGAGAGATGGGACGGCACATATCACTGCGCTGAGCAGGTCGGCTGCTCCACCATCAAGGCTGTTCCCTATGACATGATGTGCGCAGGCGTCGGCGGCAAAGAGGTCAGCACCCTCAGACTGTGGGTCGCTGAGAGTGACGGCGTCGACATGAAGCTCTTCAACGAGGGCGACTATATGCGCGCTATCGAGCAGAATGCTATGGCTGAAATGCTCACAAAGGTTCTCTACCCCGGCGACAACCACCACGAGGGCAAGTCGCTCCGTCTTTCCCAGCAGTATTTCCTCGTATCGGCTTCCATTCAGGATATCATCAAGCGCCACCTGCGTCATTACCGCACGCTTGAGAATTTTGCCGATGTCGTTGCAATTCATATCAACGATACCCACCCCGCTCTCGCAGTTCCCGAGCTGATGCGTGTCCTCATGGACGAGTGCGGTTTCGGCTGGGACGAGGCATGGGATACCACAACAAGATGTATGGCTTACACCAACCATACCGTTATGGCCGAGGCTCTCGAGTGCTGGAGCGAGGATCTCTTCAAGAGCCGTCTGCCCAGAATCTATCAGATCGTATGCGAGATCAACAAGCGCTTCTGCGACGAGATGACCGTCCGCAGCGGCTACGATTACAACAAGGTTTCCCGCATGAGCATAATCCGTGACGGTTTCGTCAAGATGGCTAATCTCTGCGTTGCTTCCTGCCACAGCGTCAACGGCGTTTCCGAGCTTCACAGCGAGATCATCAAGAAGGACGTTTTCAACGATTTCTATACCATGATGCCCGAGAAGTTCAAGAACGTCACCAACGGTATCGCTCACAGACGCTGGATCTGCCAGGCTAACCCGAGACTCTCCGAGTTTGTTACCGAGCTCATCGGCGACGGCTTCGTAAAGGACGCTTCCAAGCTTACCGACCTTATGAAGTACACCGACGACAAGCAGGTTCTCGCAAAGCTTGCCGAGATCAAGAAGGCAAACAAGGAAGACCTTGCAAAGTATATCCTCAGGAACAACAACATCAAGGTCGATCCCGATTCCATATTCGACGTTCAGGTCAAGAGACTTCACGAGTATAAGAGACAGCACCTCAACGCTCTGCACATCATCGCCGAGTATCAGTGGCTGCTCGACAATCCCGACGCTCCCTTCACCCCGAAGACCTACATCTTCGGTGCAAAGGCTGCTCCCGGCTACTTCATGGCAAAGCAGATCATTCGTATGATCGTCAACCTCGCAAACCAGATCAACAACGATCCGCGCGTCAAGGATAAGCTCAAGGTCGTATTTCTTGAGAACTACCGCGTAACGGTCGCTGAAATGCTTATCCCCGCAAGTGAGATAAGCGAGCAGATTTCCCTCGCAGGAACCGAGGCGAGCGGCACCAGCAACATGAAGTTCATGCTCAACGGCGCTGTCACACTCGGCACCGAGGACGGCGCAAACGTCGAGATTCACAGAGCTGTCGGTGATGACAACATCATCATCTTCGGTATGACCTCCGACGAGGCCGACAAGGTCAGAGGCAACTATCACCCGGGCGTTTACTACAACAACAACCAGGAGATCAGAAGAGCTATCGACGCTATCGGCACAGGCTTCTCGGGTATGTCCTTCGGCGACATCTCGCAGAACCTCCTCAACGTCGACCCGTACATGGTTCTCGCCGATTTCTCCGATTACAAGAGAGCTCAGATCGAGGCTTCCGCACTCTACAACGACAAGGAGCGCTGGAACCGCATGAGCCTTGTAAACATCGCAAACGCAGGCATCTTTGCCGCCGACAGATCGATCGCGGATTACGCAAACAGAATCTGGGATATAAAGTAAGTTAAAAAAAGCCTGCCCGAAAAGGGCAGGCTTTTGTGCTTTTATCAGGCTTCCTCCCGCCTGAAGGCTTCACGTATGATGATGACCGTGCCGACGATCATGAGGGCGATGCCGACGATTCCGATGAAGTTTGAAACGAGATAATGAGCAAGCGATGCGGCTGTGATGGTGTAGGGCTCGAGGTAGTTTTCGCGGGTTGCGAGGGGAGCGATACCGCCCTTGACGGCGGCGATTATGAGCTGCATACAGCCCGCGACGACGCCCGTTGTGAGGATTATGAGTGCGCCGAAAACTATGTTTCTCGACCAGAGGGGAGTCTCGTTTTCCCTGCCCTCAAAGGCTTTTTCGCTCTCCTCCTTCTGCTCGGAGCGGATAAATGCGGCGCACAGTCCGAGAAGCGCCCACATGACGCCCGACTGCAGGGGGAGCTGGTAGCCGAAGAATGCGTGTACCATATAGGCGATGACCGCGACGCCGAGAGCGGGTGCGACGCCGCCCTTGTCTGCGCGGCGGAAAGCGTAGTAAAGCAGAGCGCCGAGGAATCCGACAAAGCAGATAAGTCCGATAAATCCGTTGCAGAGAAGGATATCGAGGAACTCGTTGTGCGCCTTGTCGAGCGAGCGGTCGCCGAAGAAATCGTTGATCTGTTTTGTGTAGTAATCGCCCTGAAGATAGGTCACGTTCTTGAAATTATCGGGACCGTAACCGAGCAGCGGGCGGAGCTGAATGACCGAGAGGCAAAGCTTCCAGGTGAAGAGTCGTCCGTGACCGAGCTTGTCGTTGAAGTTGCCGCGAAGTATCTGACCGAGCTCGTTGAAAAGGTCCTCGTTGCTGAAGGTGACCTTTGTTTTCGGGGTCGGTTTTTCGGCGATTGCGGCGGAAGATGCCGACGAAGATGCCGCGACGACCTCGGTTTTCGGAGCGGAGACATAGAGAGAATATCCGATGACTGCGGCAAGTGCGAGCACCATGAGAGCCGCTGCGCAGGAGCGGAAAAGTGCGGGACGGACGGTGACGTTCTTCTTCTCGGCGAGGAAATATACCGCGAGAGCGGCGAGTGCGAGCACAACTGCCGCGATAAGATAAAGAGCGCCGTCCGAGCCGAAAGGCTCGCCGCACAGAATCACGTCGACGAGCGTGTGGTCAAAGAGAAGGACGAGACAGGCGGTGCCGTAGACGGTGAGGATTCGGCGCAGATGGGTAAAGCTTGTGCACAGCACGAGCGGTATTGCTGCAGCCGCTGCGGCGAGTGCGACGATGCCCGCCGAGGTGTTCATATTGAGCTCTGTCCAGAGAATGAGCGCGAATGAGCAGATGGGAAAAAGGTTGTATTTATCCCATTTGTTGCGGATATTGTTGATAAACAGGCAGGCGGCGACGATACAGCACACGGTCAGGATATACGAGCCGAGGTTGATGTTGCCGACAGGTCCCATGAAGTTTGCAGCCTTTTTCGTGACGGCGAGCTGTGCGTCGAAATGGTCGCCGAAATAGGGTCCGTCGTAGGCGACTGTGGTCTTTGTGCCCGATTTGTTGGCAATCGTGAGCGCAACGCCGTAGAGGTCAACGCCGAAAAAGTGGAGCATAGTGACGAGCGAGAGGATATTTCCGCCCCATACAAAAACGTAGGCGTCGGACTGACGTGCGAGAAGTCGGCGCGAGAGAATAAAGAAAACCGCGATGTAGAGGGTCTGGATTATAAAACCGTTGTCACGGTCGGGCAGTCCCTCGAAGGCAACGTCCGAGTCGTAGGCGAGCACGCACGATATCGCCATGAACAGCCAGTAGGCGACAAGCGCGAATTCCGCGAAGAACGGCGCGCTGAAAACGGTCGCGCGGTCGAGCTTTTTGCGCGGGGTTTCCTTTGTGAAGTTGTAGAGAAGATACGCCAGCGCGAGGAAAACCAGCGCGATATAGGTTATCGTATAGAAGGTGTTGCGCTTGTACACCGTGATGGCGGTGTATTTCGCCGCGCCCATCATCAGCGGGAAGAGCGCAACCAGTATCCACATATAAATCCTTGCGATCCAGTCGTGCATCCACCCGAGAGGATAGGGATCGGTCAGAACAGCGGTCTTTTTGCTCTGTTTTGTCGGTTTTTTAGAAGCCATATGATCTATCGCCTTCCGTAAAAATATTATACCGAATTATTATAATACAATCGTGGGAAATATTCAAGGGAAGGGTGTTGGAGAGTGTTGCTCCGCAGGCCTGCTTTTCGACCGACCGAAAAGCAGGGAAAAGGTCGCCGGGGGGTTTCGTTCCCCCCCGTCCCCCCAACCGACCAAAGGGACTCGCCGTCCCTTTGGAATCCCGAAAAAAGAGCAAATAACAAGAACGACCCGATTCTCCTGAAAATACGAAGAGACATATTTTCTTAGGAGAATCGGGTCTTGAGCGCAAGTGAGCTTGCGTTTCTATTCGGTTTTGGAAAGTTGTTTACAGATTGTAAGGGTTAGTAACTACTCAGCCGTAGGCTGCCAGAAGAGGTCGTCGAGGGTTTTGCCGAGAACACGGCAGATGGCGATACAGAGGTTGATTGTGGGATTATAATCGCCCTTTTCGATAGCGCTTATCGTCTGGCGAGAAACTCCCACAGCATCGGCAAGCTCCTGCTGGGAAATGTCTTTTGCCGCGCGTGCAGATTTCATTGCAAGATTCTTCATTATTCGTCCTCGCTTTCTGCTGCGTATCTGTTTTTGACAACAAGATGACGGACAAGGGTCATGAGACCGACAATGATGCACAGTCCGCCTGCGATAAAGCTTAAGGAACCGACAGTCAGCAGTCCGTTTTCAATAACACTGCCGTCGGAAAGATTGCTTATAGCTGTGATAAGACTGATTCCGCCGACAAGAAGAAGCGAAATTGCAAGCGATGTGCTGTTCTGACCAAGTGCTGTGTAAGCGTCACCCCAGATGCAGATGGACGCGTAAACCGCGATAGATATGCATACGCAGATGAATACGCCCGTCATTGTGTCGCAGAACTTTGCGCAGCTGTCAACAATCGCATAGATAACAAGAAGTATCATAAGAAGATAATAGCTTACCTTGTGTGCCTTCGCCTGAACCTGTTTCTGACGCTCGTCGTATCGGGCAGGGTTCTTGCTCTTTACGATAACTGCGAGCAGGCAGGCAACTACAACAGCGACACCGATAACTAAAAAAATTGAATTGAAATCCATAATGTGTTCCTTCTTTCATAATATTAGCGCTCGGGTGACTTTGAGAAAAGCCTGCCGGCCGTGCGAGCTTTACCTCTCCCCTTTGCAAGCATAATATAACACACATTATAGCATCTTGTCAAGTATATTTTACAAAATAATTATTATATTTTTATTTTTGATATTACGAATAGCTTTATGACATGTGAAGATAACACAAGAAAAATTAGTTTGCAGAGCAAAGCCTATCTGCCGTACAAGGCTTTCGCGGCTCGAAGCTTGAAAGTTTTTGTCTTACTTTTTTCAAAAAGTAAGAGCGATTATAATCGGCTGATAGAAGCCTGTTTCTTCGGGGAATTTCCATACAACCGAGCGGCAGCCGCAGGAGAGCAGAAGGTCTGTAAGCTCGTCTCGGCGGGTAGCGCGGTATTCGCACTCGAATCGGCTGACCTGCGGTGTGCCGCAGTCGTCGATGATGTATTGAATGAGTCTGTAACGGTTGTCGTTCCATTCCCACGTCTGGAAAGAAACGCGCTGACCGCTGTCGGTTTTGTGGATATATGGCGGAGAATAGGGCGGTTTTGATTTGAGAAGCTCGTCGTAATCTCTTATGCTGGCAACAAACATACCGCCATTGGCGAGCTGCCTTGTGATGCTTCTGACTGCTGCCTGCAGGTCGCTCGCGGTGAGCATATGCGGCAGAGCATTATCCATCGCAATAATTATATCAAAAGGCTCGGAAAAGCTTTCCGACAGATTGCAGAAATCCGCATTTTTAAAGGATATTTGCAGATTATCCCTTGCGGCTCTTGAACGTGCCTCGGCAAGCTCTGCGTCGCTTATGTCAGAGCCTGTGACATTGTAGCCAAGCGAAGCGAGCCCTATCGCCTGAGTCCCGATTCCGCAGGCGCAATCGAGTATACGGGCACTTGTGTCAAACCCGTTATCGCGAAAAATCCTGTCTAAAATTTCCGCCTGCTCGCGTGTTGTCGAATGCCAGTCAAGAAAAAGCTTGTCATATTGAGAAGCCATATTGTCATAAAAGGTCTGTGTGATATTCATAGCGGTCTCCCCCGTTGTGATTGCATTACTTTTATTATAATGATTTTTATAAAATAAGCAAACAAAAACAGGATCACCCTTTCGGATGACCCTGTTTTATTATATAGATTAGTTTACAGAGCAAAGCTCCGTATTCCTACAAAGCTTTCGCGGCACGAAGCCCGAAAGTTTTTGTCTTACTTTTTTTCCAAAAAGTAAGCTTAGTAGCGGGATTTTGCGGTGTAGGTAGTATGAAGGATCTCGTGAGCCTTGTGGCCGCCCGGCTCGCCGAGGAACTCGTCGTAAGCCATCTTGATAGCGGGGTTCTCATGAGACTTTCTGACTGCCTTGCCTGCGTCCTCCTTGTAGAGAGCGGAAGCACGAAGAGCCTTGAGGTCGACGTTGTTTCTGACAACTGCCGGCTGGACAGGCTGTCCGCCGCCGTTGATGCAGCCGCCCGGGCAGCACATGACTTCGATGAAGTGATAGTTCTTCTCGCCAGCCTTGACAGCGTCAAGAAGCTTAGCAACGTTGGAAAGACCGGAAACAACAGCAACGTTGACATCCATACCTGCTACGTTGTAGGTAGCTTCCTTGATGTCGTCCATACCGCGGACTGCTGTGAACTCTACGTTCTCGAGGGACTTGCCTTCGAGGACCTCAGCAACGGTACGAAGAGCAGCTTCCATAACGCCGCCGGTTGCACCGAAGATGGGTGCAGCGCCGCTGGACTCGCCGAGGATGGAATCGAAATCCTCTTCGGGCAGGAGGTTCCAGTTGATGCCGCAGCGCTCGATGAGCTTGCCGAGCTCTCTTGTGGTGAGAACTACGTCAACATCGGGAGTACCGGTGGACTTCATCTCGTCACGCTTGTGCTCGAACTTCTTAGCGGTACAGGGCATGATGGATACGCTGTAGATCTTGGAAGGATCGATGTTGTTCTTCTGAGCAAACCATGTCTTGGTCATAGCGCCCTGCATCTGCTGCGGGCTCTTGCAGGTGGACAGGTTGGGAATGAACTCGGGATAATAATGCTCGACAAAGTTGATCCATCCGGGGGAGCAGGATGTGATCATCGGGAGAGTTCCGCCGTTCTTTACGCGGCTGATGAACTCGTTGCCCTCTTCCATGATGGTGAGGTCAGCACCGAAATCGGTGTCGAATACCTTGTCAAAGCCGAGACGTCTGAGAGCGGCAACCATCTTGCCGGTAACGAGTGTGCCGGGAGCATCGCCGAAGCACTCGCCGAGAGTTGCACGAACTGCGGGAGCAGTCTGGACAACAACATACTTATCGGGATCAGCAAGAGCCTCGAGAACCTTATCGGTCTCGTCCTTCTCGCGAAGAGCGCCTGTCGGGCAGGCGACGATGCACTGACCGCAGGATACGCAGGCTACGTTGTTGAGCTCAGCCTCGAATGCACAGCCGACCTCGGTATCGAAACCGCGGTTGTTAGCACCGATGACAGATACATACTGCTGCTTGCAGGCGCCGATGCAGCGACGGCAGAGTATGCACTTTGCGTTGTCGCGTACAAGATGGGGAGCGCTGCAGTCGAACTGAACGTTCGGAGTGCTGCCTGCGAATCTGTTCTCATCCTCAACGCCGAGGTCGTTGCAGAGCTTCTGAAGCTCGCAGTTGCCGCTGCGTGTGCAGGAGAGACACTTCTTGTCGTGGTTGGAAAGGATAAGCTCGAGAGTCATCTTGCGGCTCTTGAGAACCTTCGGGGAATTTGTGAAGATTTCCATACCGTCTCTGTCTACGGGATAAACGCAGGCAGCGACGAGGGATCTTGCGCCCTTGACTTCACAAACACATATACGGCAGGCGCCGATCTCGTTGATACCCTTCAGATAGCAAAGGGTGGGAATGTCAATTCCAACATAGCGAGCCGCCTCAAGGATGGTAAGACCCTGCGGGACCTGGTAATCCTTGCCGTTAATCTTTACATTCAGCATATTTTCCATTTTGGCGCACTCCTTTCTTACTTCTTGCTAATTGCGTTGAACTTACAGCCTGCGATACAAGCGCTGCACTTGACGCACTTGGAAGCGTCGATAGTGAAGGATGCAAGCTTGTGACCCGGTGCGATGTAATCGGTTCTTGTGATAGCGTCAGCCGGGCAGTTTCTTGCGCACATTCCGCAGCCGATACACTTGTCCTGATCGATGGTGAAGGTAAGGAGATCCTTACATACGCCTGCGGGACACTTCTTGTCAACTATATGAGCGATGTACTCATCGCGGAAATAACGGAGAGTGGAGAGAACGGGGTTCGGAGCAGTCTGACCGAGACCGCAGAGAGAGTTCTCCTTGATGTACTCAGCGAGCTCTTCGAGTTTGTCAAGATCTTCCATCTCGCCCTTACCGGATGTGATCTTCTCGAGGATCTCGTACATTCTTCTGGTACCGACACGGCAGGGTGTGCACTTACCGCAGCTCTCGTCAACAGTGAAGTCGAGGAAGAACTTAGCGATATCGACCATGCAGTTGTCCTCGTCCATGACGATGAGACCGCCGGAACCGATCATGGTGCCGATCTCTGCAAGATGGTCGTAGTCCATCGGAACGTCGATGTGCTCAGCAGGAATACATCCGCCGGAAGGACCGCCGGTCTGTGCTGCCTTGAACTTCTTGCCGTTTGTTACGCCGCCGCCGATATCGTTGATGATGGTGGAAAGCGGAGTGCCCATCGGGATCTCAACAAGACCGGTGTTGTTGATCTTGCCGCCGAGAGCGAAGACCTTTGTGCCCTTGGACTTCTCGTTACCCATGGATGCGAACCAGTCTGCACCCTTGAGGATGATCTGGGGAATGTTTGCATAGGTCTCAACGTTGTTGAGAACGGTCGGCTTGCCGAACAGACCCTTGACTGCCGGGAACGGAGGACGGGGTCTCGGCTCACCGCGCTTACCCTCGATGGAGGTCATGAGTGAGGTCTCCTCACCGCAGACGAATGCACCTGCGCCGAAGCGGAGGTCGAGGTCGAAGCAGAAATCGGTGCCGAAGATGTTGTCGCCGAGCAGTCCGTATTCACGAGCCTGCTTCAGAGCAACCTGAAGTCTGTGGATAGCGATGGGGTACTCTGCACGGACGTAGATGTAACCCTTGGTTGCGCCGATAGCGTAACCTGCGATAGCCATAGCTTCGATAACAGCATGAGGATCGCCTTCGAGGATACTTCTGTCCATGAATGCGCCGGGGTCGCCCTCGTCAGCATTACATGCAACGTACTTCTGGTCAGCCTGGTTGGGCTTTGCGAACTTCCACTTGAGACCGGTCGGGAAACCTGCGCCGCCGCGTCCGCGGATGCCGGAATCGAGAACGACCTGGATAACCTCGTCCTGAGTCATCTCGGTGAGAACCTTACCGAGTGCTGCGTAACCGTCCATAGCGATGTACTCATCGATATTCTCGGGGTTGATAACGCCGCAGTTTCTCAGAGCGACTCTATGCTGATACTTGTAGAAATTGGTCTCGTTGAGGCTCTTGAGAACGTCGCGGTCAGCCTCTTCGTCGACATGGAGAAGTCTCTTGACGATACGGCCCTTGAGGAGATGCTCCTCAACGATCTCGGGAACGTCATCAACGGTAACGCCTGCGTAGAAGCTTCCCTCAGGATAGACAACGACAACAGGACCGTTTGCGCAAAGACCGAAACAACCGGTCTGGACGACGCAAACTTCTTTTTCAAGACCCTGCTTTGCGATCTCGGCCTTCATGGCCTCGATGACAGCCGGGCTGTTTGAAGAGGTACAGCCTGTACCGCCGCAAACAAGCACATTAGAACGATACATAATTTACCTCCTTATTTAGCAACGGAACCGACAGTGAACTCGGTGACTACCTGGCCGTTGACGATGTGGTCATTGATGATTCTGACAGCCTTCTCGGCGGTCACTTTGACATATGTGACCTTCTCCTTGCCGGGAACGAGAACCTCAACGATGGGCTCGTACTGGCACATGCCGATGCAGCCGGTCTGGGAAATGGTTACGTTGGAAAGATTGCGCTTTGCGGACTCCTCAACGAGAGCGTTGAGAACCGGTCTTGCGCCTGCAGCGATACCGCAGGTGGCCATACCGACCATGATGCGGGTAGCATCGGGATTTTCCTCGCGAAGGTTGAGCTGTGTGCGGGCCTTATCCCTGATTGCCTGAAGCTCTGCTAAAGATTTCATCAGATATTACCTCCGTTTTTGATATCATCGGTGTTTTCTTTTAAATATTCCGCGATCCACGCAAGAACGTCCTCGTTGTCGAGGGGGACCTCTCCGCCAAGCTGCTCGCGCAGCTCGCGCGTGTCGAGCGTGAATGTGCGGCCGTCTATCCCGTATTCATAGACAAAGTCGATGTCGGGGTTGAGACGGATAAGTATTGCAATGGTCGAATTCATGTCCCCCACCGGGGTCATATCGACGTGTGACGGAACAAACAGGGCTGTAAGATCGGTACCCTTTCCAACTTCAGAAGCTATGGTAAGTGAGCCGCCCGTCTGCTCCGCAGCGAGCTTGAAAAGAGGAACTCCCATACCGACGCGCCTTGTTGTGCGCGTGGTGAAGAACGGGTCGGTAACACTCGCGACCTGTTCGGGCGTCATTCCGCAGCCGTTGTCGGTTATGCGGATTGTAAGCCTGTCAGCGGCGGTGTCGGTCAGAACCGAGATGCGCGTGAGCGCGGCACCGGCTGAGATGGAGTTCTGCGCTATGTCAAGCACGCTCAGAGAAAGCTCTCGCATTTCTTATTCGTACTTTGCAAGAACATCCTTGACCTGATCAACAGTCAGACGACCGTAAACATCGTCGTTGATTGTGATGACAGGAGCAAGACCGCAGGCACCGATGCAGCGGCAGGCAGTAAGAGAGAACTTGCCGTCGGGGGTGCATTCCTCAGACTTGATTCCGAGGATCTCGCTGAGCTTGTTGAGAATATCGCCCGAGCCCTTGACGTAGCAGGCAGTACCGAGACATACGGAGATGTGATACTTACCCTTGGGCGAAAGAGAGAACTGAGAATAGAAGGTTACTACACCGTAAACCTCCTCGAGAGGCACGTTAAGACCTTCGGCGACCATGAGCTGCACCTCGTAGGGCAGATAACCGTAGATCTCCTGAGCCTCCTGAAGAACAGGCATCAGAGCGCCGGCCATGTCCTTATGCTCTTCGATGACAGCCTGCAGCTTCTGCTTCTGCTCCTCAGTGCCTTTGAAAGGCAGAGAGCTGATGATTTTGCGCATTGTGTTTCCTCCTTGCAGAATGATCCGAATTTATCGGGATGTGAAAGGTCGCATAATGACCGTACGGAGTCATTATAACAGATATATTAGAAAAAAGCTATACGAAATTGATATTTTTTTGTCAAAATCAGAATTTTCCTGAAAATCCGTCATTTGGGTAAAAAAATTTGTCGGAACGGACATATCGGGCGGCACATAGTATGTAACGGAGGTTATCTCCCGGAAAGGAATTTGATTATGATGACACAGAAATGTGAATTCTGCGCCCGCAGACGTGTCTGCCCCTGCGAGCAGAAAGCGGTTCTGACCGAGACGCAGAACACGCCCGTCATGGCGTTTATACCGTGGCAGACCGACGGCAAGCTCTACTGCGACGCTCAGGCGCTCATGCGCGGCACGCTCTTTGCCGTCCTCGACAAGCCGTTTTACGGAACAGGAGGGTGCTGCAGTGGAAAATAAATGCTATTGCCTGCGCGAGCAGATAAGAGCCGCGCGGTTTGCCCTCGTTGAGCTGAGACTCTATCTCGACACGCACCCCGACGACGAGAAGGCACAGCAGGAATACTGCGAGAGAAATGCCCGTGTGCTCGAGGCGGAGAAGGAATACGCCTCCTGCTGCGGCATCGACCCGTGGGTGAGCGATCCGTGGCCGTGGGATTATCGCGGCTGAGCATTTTTCGCAGAAAGGAATCAAGTTATGTGGGTTTATAAAAAAGCACTCCAATATCCCGTTAAGATCAAAAACACCAACCCCGCCATGGCAAAGATGATTATGAGCCAGTACGGCGGTCCCGACGGCGAGCTGGGCGCTTCCATGAGATATCTCAGCCAGCGCTACTCCATGCCCTACCCCGAGCTCAAGGCGCTCCTCACGGATATCGGCACCGAGGAGCTCGCACATCTCGAGATGGTGGGCGCGATCGTCCATCAGCTCACAAGATGTCTCACCGACGAGCAGATCAGAAAGGGCGGCTTCGACGCATATTTCGTCGACCACACCAACGCCGTCCACCCCTCCTCCGCGGCGGGAGTCCCCTGGACGGCGGCATATATCCAGTCCAAGGGCGATGTCATCACCGATCTGCACGAGAACCTCGCGGCAGAGCAGAAGGCACGAACCACCTACGACAATATTCTCCGAATGTGCGACGACCCCGATGTGCGCGATGTAATAAAATTCCTGCGCGCAAGAGAGGTCGTGCATTATCAGCGCTTCGGCGAAGGTCTGCGCATTGCGACCGACCGTATGGACGAGAAGAACTTCTACGCCATCAATCCCGGCTGCGACTGCGCAAGAGCGAGAAAATACTGAATGACAAGAGAACGGCTGTGCCCTGCGGCACAGCCGTTTTTTATCCCTTCGGCAGGCAGATGGCGCAGCGGCGGAAAATCTACTGTAAGTAGAGAGCGCTTCTTCGCGGCTTTCGCGTAAATTTTCCGAACTCAACCTCCGGTATATAGGAGTTTTATTCTCTGCGTGCTATAATATCGTCAGAAAACGCAGGAGGTACATTCTTATGGATCAGGAGAAAATCGGAAAATTTATTGCGGAGTGCAGAAAAGAAAAAGGTCTGACACAGAATCAGCTTGCAGAAAAACTGGGCGTGACCGACAAGGCGGTAAGCAAATGGGAAAACGGCAGATGTATGCCCGATATTTCTTCCCTGCAGCCCCTGACGCAGGAGCTCGGCATAACAATAAATGAACTGCTGTGCGGTGAAAAAATAACCGAAGACAAATACATGGAAAGGTCTGATGAAAATATGTTTGAGCTTATAAAGAAAGTGTTTGAGATGGAGAACAGGACACAGAAAATACTGTTTTGTCTGCTGGTTGTTTTTATGATTGTTTCTGCTGTTTTATTTAATCTGGAAAGCCCGTGGGGAGTTGTCGGTATTGTTATTACGCTGGTGCTGGCTTCTTTCCTCGTCAGAAGTCTGTGATAGGACGGATTATCGATTGCCCTCTTACAAAAATAAAAATCACATCCCGACCTGCTCCCCGACGGGAGCAGGTCATTTTGTATATTCTGAAAGAGAAATTTCGGCAGAATTGTGTGTTGAATTTGTTTTGATTGTTATGTATAATAATCTTTGAGGCTAAAGAGTAAGAAGGTGAGAATGTGACAATTACATACGGCGTGATATGTTTTGTATCGCTGCTGCTGATAGGTGTCTGCCGTGAGGTGGACAAAAAGAGGAACATATGGCTGCTGATGCTGTTTGTTTCCGTCTTTATGTGCAATATGGGATATTTCCTTGTTGCGGCGGCAAGCAGTCTGACCTTTGCCCTCATTGCCAACGGCATTTCCTATCTCGGAAGCGTGTTCCTGCCCTTCTTTATGCTGGTCATGATACTCAACCTGTGCAAAATCGAGTATCCCAAATGGCTGACAAAAGCGCTGATGGCTCTCGGCGCCGTGATGTTCATTCTGACGGCAAGCCCGGGTATATCTCAGCTTTACTACAAATCGGTCAGTCTTGACACAACGGGCAGCGCCTCGAGGCTTGTGCGCGAATACGGACCGCTCCACTGTGTCTTTTCAATATATCTCGCGCTTTATTTTGCCGCGATGATCGGCGTTGTCTTTTATGCGATGGCAAAAAAGAAGATAACAAACCCGATGCAGGCGATATTCATGGTCTTTTCGGTGTTCGGAAATATCGTGATATGGCTTGTCGAGCGGTTTATCCCCCGCAATTTTGAGTTCCTTTCCGTTTCATATATATTTACCGAGGTTCTCATTCTGCTCATGTACGGCATAATGCAGGAGCTCGACTCCCACGCGCAGACCGAACGCGCACAGGCGGCGTACATACCGCCCGCCGCGGAAACCGACCTCTTCTCCCCCGAGCAGATAGAGCAGATGGTAAACAGATGCAGCGAAACGGCTCAGCTCACAAAGCGTGAGCAGGAGGTAATGCGCCTTATACTCGGAAACCGAAAACGCAAGGACATCGCCGACGAGCTATGCGTTACCGAGAGCACGGTCAAAAAATACACCTCGCAGATATACAGAAAGCTTTCGGTCAGCAGCCGCATCGAGCTGTTTGCAAAGCTGAAAAATCAGATATGATACGAAAAAAACGCTGTCCCCTTCGGGGACGGCGTTTTTTGTTGCAGCGGCGCGGTTTTTCGGGAAAAGGTACCCCTGCGGATACCCCCGAAATACGACATTTTTCTACCATTCGGAGACAAAAAGTAGCCCTGCGGATAATATACATTATTAAGTTGACCCGTTAGAATGGGTGATGTAAACGGTCACATGAGGAGGTGCTTCGATGCTTGACCCGATCACGAAACGGTACGAAGACGCATCTGATATGAAACGGTTTGAGTTTGTATTCTTCTGCGACTGCTGCGGCAGGGCTATCCCCTCCACCGCGCTTGATTTTCATTCGGGGTTCAGACGCAAGCTTTTTCTGACTGCCGAAGAGCGCGAGGCGAGGGCCATCATCTATGCCGACCATCACAGCAAGGCTTACGAGCGGGCAAACAACGAGGTCCTGCACGAGCTCAACCGATGCGAAAGGTGCGGCGATATGGTGTGCGAGGACTGTACCGTGTACAACGAAACCGATGACGGCGGCGTGATCTGCAGAAAATGCAGAGAAGCGGGCGCCGAAGGGACGGAGGATAGGTGATTATGAAAAGATATATTTTTCTGATATGCGTAATATTGATATGTATGTGCGGCTGCGGCAAGGATACCGAGAATGAACATAACGTTCTGACTT
>SVPG01000024.1 GCA_015065975.1 Oscillospiraceae bacterium
TGCAAACGGCCAAAAGATCGAACTGCCATTCTCTCTGAAAACAGGCTACATGAAGGAAATCGGTACATTTGTGCCTGTTGACCCTACAGCAATACCCGGTATGACTGTGGGTACCGCAACAGTTACTGAGACTGAACTTGGAATATATATCAACTTTCCCGTGACCTTCAGCAACGAGAAACATGATATTGTAGTAGCTGACTGCGATACAGTAACCGACTTCCTCTCAACGGGCTTTACCAAGGGGCATGATGGCGTATGGTACGCCGAAATGAACATGGGACAGGGTGAGGTCGGCGATACTCTGACTGTCCTGTTTGAGGATGTAATGTGCAATCCCATTGGCGAGATGGTGTTCGAAAAAGAATAAATCACAAAATAGATTCATCAGAGACATTTACGGTAGTCGGCACATTTCTTTGTGCCGACTACTGAACTATGCAAAGGAGATAAGTATGACCTATCGAAGAACACAACGGCTCGCAGTGGCCGTTATTGTGCTCGCGCTGATATTGATCTCGGCGGTGACCGGATGCGGTCAGAAAACATCGTTGGATGTGGAGCAATCCTCCGTAACTGATGGTTACATCGATTTTGATGGTTTCACTGGCGAAAGCCCCTCTGCTGCTGAAGCAACGAAACATTTATATAAGGAGTACAGCGAATACTTTCTGCTGGATGCAGATGCTGATTTGATTTCAGAACCAGTAGATTCGTTATATGCTGCCCCTGTAAAGTTCGACACTGCAGCGGTTATAGAAATGTTCATGCAGGCAGAGAACCCCACTCCGGAAACATCTGATGGCATCGAGGTCTACTACAATGTTTATGACGGAGAAGAACACATCGAACACATGAGCATCGGCGTGAATGGCGGTTCTATCATCTACCGCAATATAGGCTTTACCAAAGGCGTTAAATTCCCTACCGAAAATTTCGTAACACAGAAGGATTACGCATTTTCAAACAATGGAAATCCGCCATATCCTACCGTATACAAGCAGGAAAATCTTCGTTTCATGTCGGCACAGAATGCTGTTAATGAAGTTCGCGGTATACTCACGCAGTTAGAAATTGTGACGCTGGAAGATGTTGATGTGTTTGCCATTGATCGCGCCGGTATGCAGGCACACCAAGCAGTAATGATGGAAAAAGACCCTAGCATTATCGGCTTTTACAATATAAAGGATCAATTCACTGAGGACGACGAATTCTACATTCTCTGTTTTACTGCCGAATGCGGAGGCATCCCGGTCAGCAGTATCGGAAACCAAATGAACGATCGCTACATCAGTGGGTCGGAAATTACGGTATACTACTCAAAACAGGGCATTGTGAATCTTTATCTTTCCGGAATCTATACATCACAAAGAAGCGTAGAAAGTCACGAGGACATACTTACGGCGGAGGAAGCAGCAGATGCAGCTTTCGGGCATTATAATAGAATAATAAATGACTTCGGCGATAGCATTGATGAATGGCTAAATGGTGGTAAGTATGTTGTTATTAAAATGGAATTCGTCTATGCTCCCACAGCGTACAGCGAAAATCGCGACGAGGTTTTGCTGGTTCCGGCTTGGGAACTGACAGTTAAATGGCACACACTTACCGACCGTTACTACGGCAATGAATATGACATCTGCGATGTGCTGACGGTCAATGCAGTTACCGGAGAAATCATGTGAGGTTTCGGAAGCACTTAATGGAATAAGTTAATTATAATCTGAAAACCATTCTGCTCTTTTTAGTAAAAAATGCCTCTGGGCGGATTTAAAACCAGTCTGGAGGCATTTTTCTTTATTAATACTAAAATGGATAATCAAACAAAACAACAAATCCGAACCCATCTCCCACAGGAGTTAGATTCGGATTTGTACTGTTTGGTCCGAGTGACAGGAGTCGAACCTGCGGCCTCTTGAACCCCATTCAAGCGCGCTACCAAACTGCGCTACACCCGGATACATATTGCCCAAATATAATAACACTTTATGATGCAAATGTCAATGAAAAATTTCGAGAATCATAAAAAAATAAGAAGGAAATTAAAACAGACCGCTCAAATGAGAAAATGAGCGGTCTGTTATTGATTATTGGGGTTAGTTTCTGTTGTCGAATTTCTCGGCGGCTTCCTTGAGCAGCTCGACGATGGGGAGGTGCTGGGGACAGACAGCCTCGCACTGAGCGCAGCCGATGCAGTCGGACGCCTTGCCGCTGTCGGAGGTCAGTCCGCCGTAGAAGAAGTGCGGACGGTTATCCTCGGGGAATTTGCGCAGGGTGTTGAGTGCGCGGAAAATGTCGGGAATCTTGATTCCCGAGGGACAGCCGTCACAGCAGTAGCGGCAGGAGGTGCACTGAACGAGAGGAACGGCGAGCATCTTCTCCTTGACCTTTTCGATGATTTCGCGGTCGCTGTCGGTGAGCGGCTCGAAATTTGTGAAGGTTGCAAGGTTGTCCTCGAGCTGTTCCATATTGGACATACCGCTGAGGATAACGTCGATGCCGTCGAGGCTGCCGACGAAACGCATAGCCCATGAAGCGGCAGACTTGCCGGGACGGGCGCAGGAGAACATTTCGGCGATATCGTCGTCGACCTGAGCGAGTGTGCCGCCCTTGACGGGCTCCATAACTATGATGGGAATATTGCGCTCGCGAAGGATCTCGTAGAGCTTACCCGAATGGACGATGGCGTTGTCCCAGTCGGCATAGTTGAGCTGAATCTGAACGAATTCGACCTCGGGGTGCTTGTCGAGAACCCTGACGAGAAGCTCGGGAGTGCCGTGGTAGGAAAAACCGAACTTCTTTATCTTGCCCTCAGCTTTCTTTTCGAGACCCCAGCTGAAACAATCGTACTTTTCATAGGCGTCGTAGTTGCCGCCGTCCTCGAGGCTGTGGAGCAGATAGTAATCGAAATATTCGACGCCTGCGCGCTCGAGCTGTTCGTTGAGGATACGGTCGCGGTCATCGGCGCAGTTCATCGCCCATGCAGGCAGCTTTGTTGCGACGGTATAGGAATCTCTCGGATATCTTCCGACAAGAGCTTCCTTTACGACCGATTCGGAATTGCCTCCGTGATATACATAGGCTGTATCAAAATAGGTAAAACCGCTCTCCATAAAACGGTCGACCATTTTGCGGACGGTATCCATATCTATATTTCCGTCGATTTCGGGAAGTCTCATAAGTCCGAAACCGAGACGTGCGCGGGTGTTGCTCATAGCTGATTTCCCCCTTGATATCAATAAATTTCAAAGCTATAATATCATCGAAAAGACGGGTTGTCAACAAGTCGGATAAATTTGCGAAAATATATCCTCGGGCAATGATTCAGGCTATAATAAAAATATTATAAAATTGGATAATTCTATCATTTTTTCAAAGTTGCCATGTCGGACAAAAAATGATATAATTACGAAAATCGGTCGAAGGGAGAGCTAAATATGGGGAAGATAATCGCCGTGTGCGGAAAGCTGTGCGGCGGAAAAACGTATTACAGCAATCGGCTCAGAGAAAAGGGCGATGCAGTCCTTCTGTCCTGCGACGAAATTCTCGAGACGGTATTTCACAAGGACCTCGGCGACCGACACGACGAAACAGTGCTCGATATAAAGCGCTATCTCCTCGCAAAAGCGCTTGAAATAACGGCGGCGGGCTGTGACGTGATTCTCGACTGGGGATTCTGGAAAGAGAGCGAAAGACGCTCGACAGCGCAGTTTTTCAAAGAGCGCGACATCGTCTGCGAGTGGCATTATATCGACATTGCCGACGATGACCACAGACGCAATATCGAGGAAAGAAACAAAAAGGTGCTTGAGGGAAAATCACCCGATTATTACGTCGACGATGGGCTGCTTGAAAAATTCCGCAACCTCTTTGAAGTGCCCCAAAAGGACGAGATTGATGTGTGGCACAGCTTTGTGCGCGAATAAAAGAACCGCCGATGAAACTCATCGGCGGTTTGCTGTTTACTGCTTCATATTTCCCTCGTAATCGAGATATCCGACCACGCGAAGGCTGCCTATTACGCCGTCGCCCTTGATGACGACATAGCTGACACCGTCGAGAGGGATATCCTCCTTGCCCGAAACGGTTTTGATTACCTTCTTGTCAGCGTCGAGAAGGTCGACTTCCTTGTCGCCGTTGTACCAATCGATGTGCATTGAAAGAGCGCTGATGTCTCTGTCCTTGTAATCGCGCAGATACTGCTTTGTCTCCTCGACGTTTATGCACAGATCCTTGTAGATAACGGGTATGTTATGATCCGACAGAGCGGTGTTGCAGTCGTGTGCCATAAAGAAGGGATAGATTGCGATCTCGTCGACCAAGCTGAGATCGGTCATCGTATCGAAAAGAACGGCAGTCGGGCTGAACTTCGACTCGTTTTTGTAAAGCCACGGATAGAACCCGTCGAGAACTTCGTCGTCGTATGCCTCTTTGAGAATGGAGATTACGGTATCTGTCTTGAGATGAGTGCCGTCGGCAGTCTCGTTGCAGAGAGGGATCCACGCACTGCAGTTTCCGTACACGTCGTCAAGATACGCCATAAAACGGAATCCGAGAGTATAATGACCGTTGCCGGCATATTCAAAGGGGAAGTTGTTCTCGAGCCAGTATTCCATGCTCTGAGTATAGACAGCCTCGGGCTCTGATATATCCATATTGAGAATACAGGAAAGCGAGGTATCGATCGAAAAAGCAACCTCAGGCGATTCCTTTTCGAGCAGCTCGATGGCGCGGAAACATACGTATTCGGCAAAGCCTTCGCTGAGCGTATCGCAGGAATATCTTCTTGTATGAGCGTAGTTGAGCGCGTGGGAAAGCTCGTGCACCATAGCGTAGGAATTACCGAGCAGAAGATCGCCCGAGGATATGCAGATGGTGCAGCTTCCGTCGGTATAGGCGTAGGCTGTCGAAACCTCCGATTCGGTCGCGTGCGTGGTGTCCTTTTCGACAAGGATCGTGACCTTCTTTCCGAATTTGCCGCCCTCGAAGGTAAGTCCGCTGGCCTCTTCGACTGCGGCGTATATCTCCTCGATATATTCGGGAACGTATACGGGAACGTAAACATTGCTGTCTACTTTGAGAATGACGTGTTCGGTCTCAATCTCGGTGCGTTTGTCGGTTATATAGCCGCCTGTGTAGTCGCTGACGGGAGCGGTCTGTGGTTCTGTCTGAGCTTCGGGAGCGGTGCAGCCCGCGAAAAGCGACAGCACCAGCGCGAGCAGGCAGATCACAGCAGTGATTTTTGTGAACTGTTTTCTCATAATTGCCTCCGTGAAAATATTGTTTTGATACCTGCTGCGCATACAGGTTTCATATCACCGCGGACGGACAGGGGGTACCGCCCGCGGTGGATTGGACTTGATTTTACTGTGAAACGGCGGGGAATCGTATGACAGCCTTGAAAAGATCGCCGTCTATTTCGATGGTGAAGGTTCCGCCCTGAAGCTCAACAAGGCTCTTTGCGATGGTAAGACCGAGACCGCTGCCGGGTGTGCTTCGTGAGGAATCGCCGCGGACAAACCGTTCCATGAGCTCCTCGGGAGGAATGTTGAGCGGCTGAGCGGAGATGTTGCGGAAGGTTATGTTTACGGAATCTGAATCACAGTCGGCGTCGATATAGAGCCTCGACCCCGAAGGCGAATATTTGCAGGCGTTGGAGAGGAGATTGTCAAAAACTCTCCAGAGCAGTCTGCCGTCGGCAAATGCTGTCATGTCGCCGCTCTGCGTCGACAGAACGGGTGTCAGTCCGCATTGGCTGAAACGGAACTCGTATTCGGAAACAGCCTGTTCGAGAAGCTCGGCAATGTTGAGCTCGGTCGGGTAGACGGCGATGCTGCCGCTGGTTATTTTTGAAGCCTCGACGAGGTCTTCGATGAGCCGACCGAGACGGCCCGCCTGACGGTCGAGCGTGTTTATATATTCCTTTGCGGTCTCGTTTTCGATCGGCTGAGCCTTGAGCAGACCGACGTAGCTGACGATGGAGGTCAGCGGCGTCTTGAGATCGTGCGAGACGTTTGTGATAAGATCGGTCTTCATGCGCTCGCTGCTCATAAGCTTGTCGACAGCCGAGACAACGCCGTCTTTTATGCGGCTGAGATCCTCGGTGTGAGCTCTGAGCGAAGAGGGGAGACCGCTTGAGGAAATGTCGATATCGGTGTTTCCGTCGGCGATCTGCGCGGCGGCTTTTCGGACCTTTCGCCACTTTGCGCAGTCCGATACGAAAGCCGTGATAACGGCAAAATTAAGTATAACAAGGAAAATTGCGCCCGTCTCGCGGTTTTGCGGTAAACGGGAGATAAGGAACGCGTTTGCCGCAGTCCATAAAATGCTGCGTATGATTGCCGAGACCGTTTCGGACAGCTTTGATTTCGGATTTTTGCGTCGGGGAATGAGGAGATATGCCGTGAGCACAACTGCCATACCCGATATTGCGGCGGCGTACAGGAGAAGCGTTCTGTTCTCGAAAGCAAGGCAGATAAGATGCTCGCGCGAGAGCGGCGCGATGGTGCGCTCGGCACGGGCTATCGTGACGTTGTAATAGTCCGACGGAATGACGCTGAGGGTGTGAGTGCTGTTTGCCTCGGTGAAATGCTCGAAATAAGATCTTGCGTAAAGATCGTAGACCTCGGACTCGCTCAGCCCCGAGAGCTTCAGTCCCGTTTCGGACTCCATCCATTCGGAGAAGGTGATGAGCTTCTGAGACGGGCTTACAAAACATACCATCGAGAGCTCGGGTTTGGGGTTGTCGTGCCCTTCGGTTGCATCAAACAGCCACTGTGCCTGAGGTTCATAGTATCCGATGGTCAGAGTATATTCCTCGACGGCGGTTGTGCTTGTTTTGGTCTTGTAATTGTTGAGCAGGACGGTGCCCGACGGGGTTTCGACCGTTATGACCAGAGGACAGTATTCGGACGAAAAACAATTCTTGAACCATTGTTTTGTATAGGTGTCTGAATAAAGTGAAGGGTTCATCAGGTTGCAAAGATCGAAGTCGATAAGCTCGTCGGCAAACTGCGTGTCGGACAGCCTGTCGGTCCTGTATGCGCCCGCCCGCTCGAGAAGGAAAACGGCGGGGAAGCTTACGGCGGCGACTGCGAGGGAGATTATGAGAAGTACGGCTGCCGCGATTTTATATTTTTTTGACAGATTCATGTTAAGAGCCCTCCGCGAATAATCAGCATTTCTCAAATTTGTAGCCCTGACCCCAGATGACCTTGATGTATCTCGGGTCGGCGGGATTTATCTCGATTTTCTCACGGAGATGACGAATGTGGACAGCCACGGTCTTTTCGGCACCGTAAGCGTCGCCGTCCCATACCTGTCGGTATATTTCCATCGAGGAGAACACCTTGCCCGCATTGCTCATGAGCATGAACAGGATACTGTATTCGATGGGGGTCAGAGAGACGGGCTCGCCGTCAAGAGTGACCGATTTTTCATCATCGTTGATACATACACCGCCGATGGTTATGCTGTTTACGGCAGCAGCGCGTCCGCCCAGCCTTGTGAATCGGCGAAGCTGAGATTTGACACGCGCCATCAGCTCGACGGGGTTGAAGGGCTTTGTGACGTAATCGTCGGCACCGATGCCGAGCCCGAGAACCTTGTCGATATCCTGACTCTTCGCCGTCAGCATTATAACGGGAATATTGCTGTGCTCGCGAAGCTGAGCCGTCGCGGTTATACCGTCCATGACGGGCATCATAACGTCCATCAGTACAAGGTCGACCTCGTTTTCGGCGATGATGTCGAGCGCCTGCTGACCGTCGAATGCCTCGAGCACGTTATAGCCCTCAGCGGCAAGATATATTTTCAGCGCGGTGACTATGTCGCGTTCATCGTCGCACACAAGCACAGTATTCATTGGACAGGTCTCCTTTTCAAAAGATATAATACCATTACCGACCTTTAAGAATAAAGACGGAAACGGGTTAAGATTTTATTAAGACTGAATGGGTGTTGCGAAGATAATTATGTGATGGTATAATCTGACATCAAAGGGGTTGATTGTATGACATGGCTTTTAATGGCTGTTCTGTCTGCGTTTTTTGCCGGACTTACCTCAATTCTTGCAAAATGCGGAATACGAAAAACCGATTCCGATGTTGCTACAGCACTGCGTACGGTGGTGGTGCTTGCTTTTTCGTGGATAATGGTGTTTATTGTCGGTTCACAGGGCTCGCTTGCCGATATCGAACCGAAATCACTTGTCTTTCTTATACTGTCGGGACTTGCAACGGGTGCGTCGTGGATATGTTATTTCAAGGCGCTTGCTACAGGTGACGTCAACAAGGTCGTTCCGATCGACAAGTCGAGTACCATACTGACCGTTCTTCTGGCGATAATCTGCTTCGGAGAGACACAGAATCTCGCGGTAAAGCTTGTCGGCACAGTTCTTCTGGCGATCGGAATCTTTCTGATGATAGAGAAAAAACAGACGGAAGCTCACAAAGAAAGCAAGGCATGGATACTTTATGCCGTTCTGTCTGCGGTCTTTGCGGCATTGACGTCGATACTGGCAAAGGTTGGAATCTCGGAGGTCGAATCAAACCTCGGAACGGCTGTTCGCACGGGAGTCGTCCTTGTTATGGCGTGGATGGTCGTCTTCGCGCAGGGAAAGCAGAAGTATCTTGGAAAGCTTGATATGAAGGAACTGATGTTCATTGCGCTTTCGGGAGTTGCAACAGGTGCGTCGTGGCTTTGCTATTACTATGCCATAGCAAACGGTGTGGTGAGCGTTGTTGTGCCGATAGATAAAATGAGTGTTCTCATAGCGGTAGCTTTTTCGTATTTTGTGTTCGGGGAAAAGCTGTCAAAGAAAGCAATGCTCGGTCTGGGACTGATGCTTGCGGGAACGCTTGTCATGGCGATATGGGCATAGCGTAAAAATGGGCGGATCAGACCGTGCGGTGCAAATCTACAAAACGGATCAGTCTTTGCCAATCCTCGCGGCAAAGTTACAAGAATGCGTATGTTCAATTTTGTTGCTTCCGGTGCGAAGCTGAAACCTCCGTCAATGCGGGTTATGCTGTTGTTGGAATAGTTTACGCTGATTATATAGCCGTCGTGGAGACTGTTTGTTTCATCGAGGAATCTCTTTATATCCTTGTTGTTTTTTATCGGGATAAACTCATTCATATTCATTCCTCCGTCAGTATCTTCCTGAGATTTAGCTGCTGACGGTCTGAGCCGTAGCCGCAGCTGTGATAGAATGCGTGAGCTTCAGTTCTTGCCGCGCCCGAAACCAGTCTGACGCCTGCGGCTCCTGTTTCGGCTGCCCACAGTTCCACCTGATAAAGCAGCGCTCTGCCTATGCCGCAGCGTTTGTGCTCGGAGCGGACAGCTATTCCCATAATGTTCTTCATATGCGGTGCATAGAGGGTGTCATAGTTGTTGGCGTGAACATATCCGATGACCTCACCGTCGGATACTGCGACGTAAATTTTATCGGATTCTGTTTCGAGGAGCTTTTTTATTTTTTCTTCCGTTTCACCTTGCGAAAAAACATATCCCATTTCATCGCAGTTGAGTTTTCTGATAGCCTCAGCGTCGGGTATGACTGCCTCGCGGATAATATAGTTCATTTTTTGTTCCCCTCTTTCTTGAAAAGAGCTTTCAGGTAAAATTATATCATAATAAAATTTTAAATCAATGATTTGGGTATTGAGCAGATATTGTTGTTTTCGGGCGAATTGCGTAGTATAATCGTATTTGGATTTTTTAGTACAGGTGGAGATTATATTTTGAAAAAGCTTAAAAATAATCGTGTTTTCAGCTTTGCAGCCGTTACGGTTGTATACATAATCGCAATAATTGTTGGAATTATTACGTATCGTATTGTGGATTTGCCCTGGTGGCTTGCCTTGCTCGCTGCCGATACGGCGGCAACCGCAGTGACTTTTTTATTCAGCGTGATCTTCTCGAACGCGTCGGTCTATGACCCGTACTGGAGCGTTCAGCCGATAGTCATACTTGCGGCATATGCTGTGGGGAAAGGACTCAATGCGTTTGGAATAATGCTTCTTGCGGTGGTGTGCTTCTGGGGTATTCGCCTTACGGCAAACTGGGCGTACACCTTTGCAAACCTCAACCATCAGGACTGGCGTTACACAATGCTCAAAGAAAAGACGGGCGTGTTCTATCCCGTGATAAATTTTGTCGGAATCCATATGGTGCCGACGCTCGTGGTGTATGCCTGTGTCCTGCCCGCAGCGTATGCGATAAAAGAGGGACTGACGGCAAATATCGGCAGTATCCTGTTTTTATGTATGTCAATTTGTGCCGCATCGATGCAGGGAATCGCCGATATTCAGATGCATAAATTCCGCAGGAAGAAAAACGGCGCTTTTATAAGGAACGGCCTGTGGAAACACTCGCGTCACCCGAACTATCTCGGCGAGATTCTTATGTGGTGGGGTGTTGGTCTTGCGGTCGTGTGCGCGGCGCAGGAGATAAGCTTTTTCCTCGTGGGAGCGATGGCAAATACCGTCCTCTTCCTCGCGGTCAGCATTCCGATGGCCGACGGCAGACAGTCGCGAAAAGAAGGCTTTACACAGTACAAAAAAGAGACAAGAATGCTTTTGCCGATCGCAAAAGGCTGACATAAAAGAAAAAACAAAGCTCACATTCCGTGAGCTTTGTTTTTTTGACTTATTGTGTCATGGCCCGGAAATTTATTCCCGCCTTTTTCGCCTGACTGCACAGGTCTTTTGTCTGAAGCCTGTATTCTCTGCCGTCTTTTATGAAATTGGTTCCGCATTGTCTGAACTCGAAGGACACGTTTTTGCGAACGCACTGTTCTCTGATGTCGAGCGCCCACGAATAATCAAACGGTCTTGCGCTGTGATCCGATTCTCCGCCGACTACCACAAGCTCGATATCGTCGAGATAAGGTTCGATATATATTCTTTCGAGTAATGGCTGAGCCGTAATGCATTTGTGTTTTATCGGCAGCGACCTGAATACGGATAATTTTCTGTCCGCATTCTTCTGATTTTCAACCGTACAGCAAACGACGACGTTTTCGTATCCGTCACCCCAGTCGTCGGGAATGCAATCGCTGAAGCGTTCGATTCGTTTGGTTAGGAAAAGGAATGTGCAGTCCTGCCGCTCCTTTATCATACGCCAGCATTCCCTGCGCCACTCATCTGCTTCTTCGATGAGGAAATCGGTCGAAAAACAAAGATATACCGTCCCCGATTTCATTTTATATGTTCCGTTTTTAAGCTTTTCGACGGGCTTGTAAAAATCCTTTGTTCTGACAATGTCGTTTGTGTTGACGCCTCGCTTGGCGTCACCCTTGTGTATGTAACAATGCAGGCAGCCTTCGCTGCATTTTTTACAGCCTCGCCACGGGTTCCACATAGCCATAATGAATATTTCTCCAAAAGTTATTTATAGCACAAAGCAAAACAACCTGCGAAAGAGCGACAAACGGTGCCGAATCCGGGTAAGAGTAAGTAAAAGCAGCGTAACTGCTCTGTTCGATAAATTGGGAGTTGAGGAACGTTTCGTATGTATTATATGTTGTTATGGAAATAATACAGGACTTGAGTTTGAGTATCAAACAAGTAAATATTGTACCTTACAAGGGTAGTATATCCATCGCTCCATGTATGTTCCTCGGAATCGATATAGAAGTAATCTTCTGTATCGATGATTTCTCGGTCAAAGTCATAGTTTACAACAACTTCGCTCGAAGGCTCACTATCCTTAATGGTTTCAATCCATCCCTCAAAATCATCCAAATGTGTGTTAATTATAGCAAAGTCAGTTTCCTGTATTTTGTTCAAGTACTTATTCTCTGCAACATTTGCAGAGGTGAAATAATATTTTGCGTAATCAGTATAATCCTGAACTCCCCCTGATGTGAAGAATTCCTTCTTTTCATATTCGCCTAATGATGCAATCACTTTATTTTCTAGTGCTGCACAAGAAGTAATAGACAATAAGAATATTACGCAAACAAGAACTACTACAATTTGTTTTTTCATAAGAAATCCTCCTTCGTCAAATTCTTGTTTATCGAACTGATTATACCACAAGATGCTATGTGTTTCAATGATGCATCGACTTCGTCGATATGATGGTTTTCGCTTCGCTCAAAATGATGTTGCTCCTTTTGGTCGCAATGATGCGATGTTTGCCCCAAAACATTAGCGACAGCGACATCATTAGCGTCAGCGGCATCATCAGTGAAACGACATCATTTGCCGAAGGCAAACATCATTCAAAAAACGCACCTTTGTCGGTAGACAAAAGTGCGTTTTTTGTTGCGAAAGAGCGACAAACGGTGCCGAATCCGGGTAAGAGTAAGTAAAAGCAGCGTAACTGCTCTGTTCGATAAATTGGAATTTATTGAATATAAGATTTGAAAATCTCTTTAGCCCAACCTAGCCAAGACGGAACGTTGCCATCAAGCCATTCTACAACCTTTGGCATATTCGCCGTCGTCACATCTCCAATATGGCTGTAAACACTTCCGTCGGCCACAGTTTGACCAATAGCAATCATAGCGTGGGCGTGGTCTCCGACGGCGGCATATTTGCCGATAGCAAGTGCACCCGTTGAGAAGTATCCAACTGAGAGAGCTCCAAAGGATATCAGTCCTACGCTGATTGCTCCTGCTGCAAATAAACCGAGAGCAATCGAGCCTACTGCAAGCAATCCGGCAGAGAACACACCTGCGGAAATCAAGCCCAGAGATAAAAGTCCAATGGAGATTACTCCGAGTGATAGCAGACCAACAGAGAAGATACCTTGTGACATCAGACCGAAAGAAAATACCCCACGAGCCTTCAATCCGATTGCAAAAAATCCGTTTGCATTTCTTCCGATGTGGTAAAGAGGCATACCGAAAATCATCTTTTCGCTCTTGCGTTCGTGAATCTGCAATTTCAGATTATCCCAAAAATCTTTTTTTTCAGTAGGTTTTAAGCCTTGTTTTTCAGATATATCCTCGTTAAGAAGATAATCCATTGAACATTCAAAGAGCTTTCCCATTTTTACTAATTTGTCAGTTTCAGGATATGCATTGTTAGATTCCCATTTACTGATCGACTGCCGGGAAACGCCAAGTATATTAGCAAGCTGTTCCTGCGTGTAGTTGTATTCTTTTCTTAATTTTGATAGCTTTTCGCCAAGTGTCATAATCATCTCTCCTTATGTTTTCTAACGCTGCGTTGTTTAAATTATAGAATACCGCGCAGAAATATACCACCAATTCGCCGTTTCTAAATGTAAACTTCAGGTTGCATTGTTGAAATTGCAAGGATATATGCAGCTCATCGTCAAATTCTTATTTATTGAACTGATTGTATCATAAAGCTTCGGATACTTCAATGAAATCGCGCGATGTGCGATGAAATCCTCACTACGCTCGGATGAAATCTGCTTCGCAGATGAAATTAAATCCACCCATCGCCGCAGCGATTTCACTCGAGCGGAGCGAGAATTTCACATTGCGAAGCAATATTTCACCCACACGTAAGGGTGGATTTAGTTGAAAAAGACCTTGTCTTTCGACAAGGTCTTTTTCTGGTGGGAGAGGGTGGATTCGAACCACCGAAGTCGTTGACGGCAGATTTACAGTCTGCTCCCTTTGGCCGCTCGGGAACTCTCCCATATTAAGTTTACAAGGGGTGGAGCTGGTGGACGGACTTGAACCCCCGACCTGCTGATTACAAATCAGCTGCTCTACCAACTGAGCTACACCAGCATTACCCACTGTTTGCGTGTACTGCTGCACAGCGCTTATATAATATACAACAAAAATTCGATATTGTCAAGCGGTTTGACAAAAAAATTTATCTTTTTTGTAATTAAGCACGGCGGCACGGTACAAAGCCTTTTTTGCAGGCGGTTATTGCTCAAATCGAGAATCGGTGGTATACTGAAAATATATCACATAACGATTGCGAGCATCATCATCTCGCTCAGCCGCAGGAGGGTCTCGTCGAGGGTTTCGATGGGCAGAGGGTTCTGCCCCTTGCCGATCTCGACGGTAAATCCCGGTCTTGCGAAACGCTCGATGAACCAGTCCTTGAATCCGCCATGCGAGGCTATGTCCTCGGGCGAGGACAGGGAATAACCGCTCGAGGCGGCAAGCACGTTTGCCATGAGTGCCGAGCGTGACGGAGTATGCGGACCGTATTTCCAGTATATCTCCTCACCCTGCGAATGGAACGCGAGAACGTGCCTGAAACGGTATTTTTCGCACAGTGCAGCCATCGCCTGCGTTTCGGGCTCGCTTTCGGGAGCGCTGCCGCCGTAACGTCGGGGCGACGGACCGTCTATGCCCGAGGATATCTCGAGCTGACGCAGAATATGCCAGCCTGCGTTGAAATTGTGGTTGAGGTCGACTCCGCGCGCGTTTGCGTTCCACGAGGAAAGATCGCCGCCCGAGATGCGTTCCACCTCACCCGAAAGATCGAGTGCGGCGCCGCTGCCGCGTAGGGCTATCTCCACGCCGTCGGGATTGACCGTCGGCACGATCACCAGCCCTCGCCCGAGAAACGCCTTGCGGCAATCGACGTCGGCTATATATCCGCCGCAGTCGAGCGCCTCGCAGAGCAGTTCGACAAATCTGAGCAGAAGCAGCGAGGTCAGCCATTCCTGCGCGTGGAATGCGCCTGCAAAAAGCACGCAGTCCTCACAGCAGCCGATCTTCAGTCCGATGATCCTGCGTCCGAGGACGCTTTTTCCGACATCGAAATTTGAAACGAAGGGATATCTTTGACACAGCCTGTTGATGCCAAGACTTGCGGTTTCGTAATCGGGCGGCACACAGCCGATGATTCTGTTCATGAAGCGACCGTTCCTTCCGTTGTGGATTTCCTTCAATGAATATGACACAACAGGTCGAAATATAATAGCAAATCAAAATTCTCAAAAAAGGATGATAAAAATGGATCTTGCAGAGAAAACGCTGACAAGCAAAGTTCTTTACGACGGCGTTATAATCCGAGCCGAGCTCGACAGTGCGCTCCTTCCCGACGGAACAACGGCCAACCGCGAGGTTGTAAGGCATCCGGGCGGAGTGTGCGTTGCAGCCCTCAACGACAAAAACGAGCTTGCGTTTGTCAGACAGTACCGCTATCCCTATGCCGAGATCGTGAGCGAGCTGCCCGCGGGCAAGCTTGAACGCGGCGAGGACCCGTTCGAGGCGGTCAAGCGTGAACTGAAAGAGGAGACGGGTGCGCAGTCCGACTCGTGGAAGGATATGGGGTGGCTCTATCCGTCGCCCGGATACTGCGACGAGATAATCCATCTTTACGCCTGCAGGATATCCTCGGTCGGGGAACAGACCCCCGATGAGGACGAGTTCCTTGAGGCGCAGTATATCCCGCTCGAAAAGGCGCTTGAAATGGTCATGAGGGGTGAGCTGCGCGACGCAAAGACGCAGACGCTCATTCTCAAGCTTCATCACGCGCTGAGCTGTGACGAGAATTTCATTTAGACAAAAAAGGAGGCGGACGCCTCCTTTTTTCTTTTGCTTATTTCTTTCTGACGGGCACCCATATCTCGCCCATATCCTTTGCGATATAAAATTCGAGGTTGTAATTGCCGCCGAGCTCGTACTCGCGGCAGTTGGGAAGCCACTCGCTCCATATCCTTGTGTTGACCTCCTGAAGCGCATTCGGGCACTCTCCGCGATATGGGAACACAGCCCATGTTTCCGCTTCGAAGGTTCTTGTGCTGCAGCCCTCGGGGATATCGTTCCACGGGAAATAGAGATCGGAGATGTAATAATCGAACTCCTTGCCGTTACCGTCTACGCAGGCGCCGAACATACCCTTGATGATCTCACCGCCGCCGCTGCTGTAATGCTCCTGCCAGAACTTCGGGATCTCGGTGTAGGAAGTGTCAGCGTTGAATTTTCTGCACTTGCCCATGATGGTGAATGCTGCTTTCTCGACGATTTTGTACTCCATAACAGTACCGCCCTCCAATGTCAGTTTTATTCTCAGCGGTGCAAAGCTTTTTATTTTCGCACCCTTTTCCTTTGCCGCAGAAGGAGAAATTCCGTGGAATCTTGTGAACGCGCGAGTGAAGCTGTCGGGCGAATCGTAGCCGTATTTCAGAGCGGCATCGATGACCTTTATATCGGACAGCGAAAGCTCCTCCGCCGCGAGGGCGAGCCTTCTGTTTCTGATATATTCGCCCACGGTAAACCCGCACAGCACGCCGAATATCTTCTGAAAATAGAAGGGCGAGACATAAGCCTTCGCGGCAATGTCGGCTATGTCAAGCTCGTCGGTCAGATGGTCCTCGATGTACTGTATGGCGTTCTGCAGGTCCTGTGTCCAGCTGTTCATGTGTGGTCGTCCTTTCTCCCGTGCGGCGATCATATTCTAACACGGGACCAATGAGTGCGCCCGACTTTTTGTGTCACAAGATGAAGGGCTTATCTAACGTATATCATCAAACGCCGAAAATGTCAATAAAAGAGAAAAGCCGCCCCAAAAAAC
Source organism: Oscillospiraceae bacterium (assembly GCA_015065975.1). GTDB lineage: Bacteria > Bacillota > Clostridia > Oscillospirales > Acutalibacteraceae > SIG598. Next base: position 16,470 of record SVPG01000024.1, read on the forward strand.
AGGCGGCTTATGATATATCAGGTCTTGTCCTTCGGCTTTGAAACGAGCGAGCAGATATAACCGAAAACGACAGCCGACGTCACACCTGCGGAAGCGGCGGTCAGCGGTCCCGTGAAAGCGCCGAGAAGCCCGTCCTCGCCGACTCCCTTTTTGGCACCCTGAGCGAGCAGATGACCGAACCCCGTTATCGGGACGGAAGCTCCCGCGCCCGCGAAATCGACGAGCGGCTCATATATCCCGATTGCGGAAAGTGCCGCACCCGCCACAACGAAGGTGACGAGGATACGTCCGGGGGTCATTTTTGTTTTATCGATGAGGATCTGCCCGATGAGGCATATCGTTCCGCCGACGAGAAAGGCCTTGAGATAATCGAGAAAAGCACCCATTTCAACAGTCCTTTCCCGTCTTTTGCACAAGCTGTTCTATCTCAAGAAGGCGGTTGTATTTGGCAGTGCGTTCGCTTCTTGCGGGAGCGCCCGTTTTGATCTGACCGCAGTTGACGGCGACTGCGAGGTCGGCGATGGTCGAATCCTCGGTCTCGCCGCTTCTGTGCGATACGATCACGCCGTAACCCTTTCTCTGCGCGAGGCGGATAGCATCGAGCGTCTCGGTCAGAGTGCCCGCCTGATTGGGCTTGATGAGGATTGCGTTTGCGCTCTTTGATTCTATTCCGCGAAGAAGGCGATGTGAATTTGTCACAAAGAGATCGTCGCCCACTATCTGCACGCCCGAAAGCTGTTTTGTGATGGAGGCAAACCCTTCAAAATCCTCTTCACCGAGCGGGTCCTCGATGGAAAAGATGGGGTAGGAGGAAACAAGTTCGGAAAAATGTGCGATGAGCTCGGCGGTGGTCATCGTTTTGCCGCTCTTTGGGAGTCTGTATCCGCCGTCGCAAGCCCACTCGCTCGCAGCTGCATCGAGTGCGATGGAAATATCCGTGCCGGGACGGTAGCCGGCGGCGGTTATCGCGTCACACAGAAGCTCGAGCGCCTCGCGGTCGGAGGCAAGGTCGGGCGCAAATCCGCCCTCGTCGCCGACAGCGGTGGTAAGCCCTTTTGAACGAAGGAGCTTTGCGAGTGAGTGGTAAACCTCGGTGCCCATCTTCATCGCCTCAAAGAAGCTTCTTGCGCCGCGGGGAGCTATCATGAACTCCTGAATGTCGAGGTTGTTTGATGCGTGAGCGCCGCCGTTGAGAATGTTCATCATCGGTACGGGCATGACACAGGCGTTTATGCCGCCGAGATAGCGGAAAAGGGGAACACAGCAGGCGTTTGCGGCGGCCCTTGCGCAGGCGAGAGATACTGCGAGCATGGCGTTTGCTCCGAGCCGCGATTTGTTTTCCGAGCCGTCGAGCGATATCATCAGCGAGTCTATCTCGCGCTGACGCTCGGCACGTTTTCCGCGCAGATGCTCGGCGATCTCGGTGTTGATGTTTTCGACGGCACGCATGACGCCCTTGCCGCCGAAGCTGTCGCCGCCGTCGCGCAGCTCGTGTGCCTCGTGGCTTCCCGTCGAAGCACCCGAAGGCACAGCGGCGTGACCGACAGCCCCGCAGGCAAGCTCGACCGTTGCCGCAACGGTGGGGTTTGCGCGCGAATCGAATATCTGACGCGCGCTTATTTCGGCAATCAATGTCTCTATCAAAACAGTTCCTTCTTTCTGAAAATATCGTGCATGAAAAAATCACGCATCCGTTCTTTATTTTCCCCGAAAGAATAAAAAAATCCCTTTTGATACGGATTTTGTACCAAAAGGGAAGAGTGTGGTCTGCTTATTCGTTTTTACCAGAATACCTCGCCGCCGAGAAGACTTATCGTGCTTCCGAGAAGATTTCCGTGACGGTCGTATACCGCGCGCTCACAGTGTGTGGCAAGCTCGATGTCCTCCGCAATGAAATCGCCCATGGGTCCCATTCTGAAATAATAGTTCATGAGGAAACAGCCGTCATCGAGATCACGGCGCGAATATGTCACCTTTTTTCTTGTTGCTTCGAGTCGCACGACAGGCTTTTTGTGAGCCGTCACACGCTTGACGTGCGCCGTGCATTTTACTTTTGCTGCGTTTATCATAGTTTTATTCTCCATCCCCGACAAAAGTCGGCACCGACGGGACAGCCCCGTAAAACTCAACTGATACTTAGCTCAATTATACTATTAACAATTTATTCATATAGTATCACAAAAAGTTCAAAATTGCAATAGTAATTTACGCAGGTAGACATAAAATTTTACTTGAAGATGGTTTCGACCGTTTTTTCGCAGCCCTCGGGGGAATAGACAAAGTGCTCCATATGGCTTCCCGTAAAGAAATATTCGGGTTGGGGAGGCGGGGTAAGTATACGGAAGGTGTCGACCAGAACGAGCTTTATTTTCATTCGCTCGGGGACTATGGATTTGATATAAACGCTGGCGCCGCTCCCGATTGCGATGCCGTCGCGGTATTCGGCAAGTCCCGCGAGGTTGGGCGTCAGCTCGACAAAAATGCCGTATTCCTCGACCGAGCGAACCGTGCCAGTGACCGTTTCGCCCGTGCGGTATCGGGCGGCATTCTGCTGCCACGTGCCGAGAAGCTCGCGGTGGGAGAGGGATATGCGTCCTTCGGGCTCGGTCGAGCGGACAACGGCCCTGATATCCATTCCGACGGTCAGGCGGTCACGCGGGTGCGAGATTCTCGATACCGATATCGCGTCTATGCTTATAAGCGAGGGCAGACCGCAGCCGATATCGACAAACGCGCCGAACGGCTCGAGATGGGTCACTCTCGCGTCGATGACATCGCCGCAGGTAAGCCCCGAGAGATATTCCGCAGCGCATTTCTCCTGAACGGCACGCCTTGAGAGTATGGCGCAGGGCATACCTCTGCTGTCGGAGATTATGCGCTGAACGACAAAGCACACGGGTTTTCCCACGCGCGAGATTATGGCGATATCGCGAACCGTTCCCTCGGCGATGCCCTTCGCGCCCTCCTCGCGCGCTATGACACCCTTCATGCAGCCGAGATCGACGATCAGATTGTGCGAGCTGTCGCATAAAACAGCCTTCGCCTCAAGGATCCTTCCTTCATACATAGCTTTTTCGAGAGAATCGGCGCAGCTGAGTGCGGCGCGATTCTCTGCGCAGTCGTACAGCCTGCCCTCGGGCAGATATCTGTTCATTTTCATGCCTCCTCTTTGATTTCCACTGGATTTGTAAACTATATGCAAAGAATGGGGCAAGTATGAAAAATGCCGAAGCGAACCTTTCGGTCGGTACGCTTCGGCAAAAGATTTATTTTTCGGGTGAGAGGGACATTATGCCGCACTCCTTCGATATGGAGAGGGTGATGTCGTGAACACCGCTTGTTTTTGTTACGGGGAATACAACGTCGACCCAAGAAGCGAGCTGGAGAGAAGCTGCGCAGGGCTTGATGTAACGACCGTGGAATGCGATCGAGCCCGTGTTGGGAAGGATCTTTTCGGCGATAACTTCACCGTCGCAGGAGAGGGTGAGACGGCAGCCCGCGCGCGGAGCGTATACCGAAGCTCTCATCACGGACGGCAGAGTGGAGCAGTCGACCTTCTCGAAGGTGACGCAGGCGCCCTCGAGGGCGAATACTGCAGGATCGTCGCAGCCCTGCTTGCGTCCGAGATATGTGCCCGAGGTGCTGTCGTAATTCGAAACGAGAACCTCGCGTGCGAAGCTGCGCGGTCCGATGACGGTGCCGTCGACGGCGATTTCCGAGACAAGTCTCGTATCCTCGCTCGAGGAGCCGACCATGATGCGGCAGGTGCCCTTTTCGAGGACGAAGCTGTCGCTTGTGACGTCCCAGATTCTGAGCTCGTCGGCGTCAAGGGTGAGTGTGACGCGCACGCTCTGACCGGGGTCGAGCTCGACGCGGTCAAAGTCGCAGAGAGCCTTGAGCGGTCTCTTTACCCTCGAGCCGTCGAATCGTGTATAGAGCTGTGCAACCTCGGCGGCACGGTAATCTCCCGTGTTTTTGAGATCGAAGGAGACCTCGATCTTTTCGCCGTCGCCGATGGACTGTGCCGAGAGGGAGATGTTGCTGTATTCAAAGGACGAATAGCTCAGACCGTAGCCGAAGGGATAGAGGGGCTTGCCCTCGAAATAGCGGTAGGTCTGTCCCGAGCCGATGACATCGTAATCCATGATGTCGAAAAGCTGGGAATCGTCGCTGTACCATGTCTGAGGGAGCTTTGCGGAAGGGGAGACATCGCCCGAGATGATATCGGCAAGACCGTTGCCCATCTCCTGCATACCGTGCGGCAGGGTGAGCACTGCGGCGCACTTTTCGGCCGTCCTGCCTATCGCATAGGGATAGCTTGTCACGAGACAGAAGAGAGTGCGGTCGTTTGCACCGCCGATAAGTCCGACAAGCTCGTCGAGACAGTCGGCAAGAGCGATGGAGGAGCGGTCGGTCTCCTCACGGGCGGAGAACATCGGGTTGCTGCCGCCGAAAACGATGGCAGCATCGCTCTCCTTTGCAGCTCTGACGGCGTTTTCCTTCCATGAGTCGTCGGTGGTTATTCTGAATTTGTGAGCGTCACAGGGGGTGGAGGTGCGCTCGATCATTATGTATTCGCTGTCGGCGGAAAGTGCGAGATACTGGTCGTCCCATGTCCTGATGCAGACGGTGCCGTCGCCGCAGTCGATGATGTTGAACTGTGTGGAGGGTATCCAGCGAAGGGAGGTTTTGCCGAGCGCGTGGACGGGATAGAGCTCCTTTACGCGTTCCTGAGCGGCCTTTTCCTCCTCGGTCGGGCGAAGGTCGGGGATAAGGTCAAATCCCGTGTCGAGCATAAGACCGTTTTCCTCGAAGGTGAGGGTGTTTACGCCGTAACCCCAGTCGTCGCGAAGGAATCGTGCGGCGGTCTCACCGCACTGAGCTGCTGCAAGACCGCAGTAATCGCCCTTTATTACGAGCGGGCGGCCGTCGAGAGTCTCGAGAGTGACCGTGTCGCGGCACTCGACAAACTCGATCTTATCCTCGCCGTATCTTGCCCCGAGTCCCTCGAGCGGCGAGACGGTGTATTTCATTACGCTTGTGTACCAGTCGGCAAGCACGTCGCGTGCGAGCTGACCGAAAACGGCGATTTTCTTTGTCTTTTCGGGGATTATGGGAAGAGCACCGTTATCGTTTTTGAGCAGGACTGCCGACTGAGCAACCGCGCGTCTTGTCAGAGCTATGGCGTCATCGGTGAGAACATCGTCCATGGTGTAGCGGTTGTAGGGGCAGCTTTCGGGCTCGTCATAGATGCCGTACTTGAAGCGCAGAAGAAGTATCTGACGAAGATGCTCGTCGAGAGTCTCCTCGGAAACGATGCCCTTTCTGACAGCCGAAACGACCGTCTCGACCGACGGCTCGTGCTGAGGCTCGTTTATGACGTCGCCGCCCATTCTCAGCATTTCGGCAAAGCTTTCCTCGTGGGTGTCGAAGCTGCGGTGAATACTTGAAATCTCAAAGAAATCGGTGCTGTCCGTGACACAGTGACCGCGCTCGGAGAGCTTGCACTCGCCCTTGATGAAATCGCGCACGAGCGGATGAATGACCATCGGAATGCCGTTGACCTCGTTGTAGGAGGTCATTATCGAGCAGGCCTTCGCGTCGCCCATTATCGCTTTGAAGGGGCGCAGATAATATTCGTGCATATTTCTCGCATCGATCGAGCAGGAACAGCAATGCCTGTCCTTCTCGTTGTTGTTTCCCATAAAATGCTTGGGAGCGCAGCTGACCTGGACATAGAAATCGTCGCTGCCCTGAGCTGCGGTTACTGCTTCATAGCAGAGCTTGCCCGTGAGAACGGGGTCCTCGCCGTAACCCTCCTCGTTGCGTCCCCATAACGGGTTGCGCTCGAGGTCGATGGTGGGGAACCACAGTGAGGCGTAGTTGGTGCGTCCCGAATCCATATGGAATGCGCGTGCCTCGCGTCCGATGACCTCACCGATCTCGGCAAGGAGACGTTTGTCCCAGCTCGCTGCGAGACCTATCGTCTGCGGGAACGTGGTCGACGGTCTCGTGCGGTGCATGAAACCGTGCGCACCCTCGGCGCAGATGCAGAATTCCGGTATATCAAGGCGCTCGACAGCCTCCTGATTTATGTGGAAGAACTGAGCCTTCTCCTCAAGTGTCAGGCGGCCTATGAGATCGTCGATTCTTTCATTTACGGGAAGAGATTCGTCCCGAAAGGGAAATTTCGCCAATATAATCTTCCTTTCGATGGTTTTTCTTTTAGTATGAATCAACAAAATAATTTAGTCAAGTTAAAAATGAATTATTTATTTTATGTAACATAATTAAAAATTAGAATTTACAAATCCGCAACCAAACGCAGACAATATTCGAGTATAATGGTATCGGTCATAGGTATGATCTTTTTTTGCGGCGAAAGGAATTACAATATGGATACAATGAAAAAAGCCGGACTGTATCTGCTGGCAGCCGTTGTGCTGGTTGTCTGCATAATCGCGGCGGTCATAAACATAGCGACGGGCGGGGACAAGCCCGAGTCGGACAATGTGACGGCAGCGCCGACCACGACAACGACCACTCAGGCCGTCATTGATGAATCGGTGCCGCCATTTGAGATATCGGTATTCTCGAGCAAATCGAGCCTCGCGGTGGGTGAGCAGACCATCTATTCGGCGGTGCTTATTCCCTCTCAGCCGAAGGTGAAGGTGTGCTGGTACAGCGACAACGATTCGGTCGTCAGCATCACGACCGACGGAGTGGCGACGGGTATTTCGGAAGGGACGGCGAATCTCATGGTGGTATGCATAAGCACGGATACGGAAAATCCGCAGTATAATCTGCCTCAGTCAAAATGCTTTGTGTCGGTTGCCGGTGTGGCGAACACCACAGCGGGAGGACAGGTCATCGCCGACCGACCGCCTGCAGGCAACAGGGATCTCCTCATAGTAAACACGCTCAGACGGCTTGACGCATCATACGCGCCGAGGGTGGTCGAGGTGCCCGAGGGTTATCCGACCAACAAGGTCTGTTACCTTACACCCGAAGCCCTCGAAGCCTATACAATGATGTATGCCTCGATGAGAAAGGCGAATGTCGGCGATGTAATGATAATAAGCGCGTACAGAAGCTACAAGAAACAGAACGAGCTGTTTGAGGCTCAGATGCAGCTTTTCCGCGATCAGGGCTATGACGAGGGCGCGGCGAGAGCGGCGGCGATGACTACGGTCAATCCCCCCGGCTGTTCGGAGCATCAGCTCGGTCTGTCGATAGATTTCAGCACCGACGGCACGACCCAGCACGATTTCGGCGGTCTTGCCCAGGGTAAATGGCTTGCCGAGAATGCCCACCGTTACGGCTTCGTGCTCAGATATCCCGCAAACAAGGTTTCCGTCACGGGAATCGATTATGAGCCGTGGCATTTCCGCTATGTCGGAGTCGAGCATGCTACATATATGTATACGCACGGCATCTGCCTCGAGGAATACGTGGACATAGAATATTGATAAAAAAGCACTGCGATGAATTTATCGCAGTGCTTTAATTTTACTTAAATTTTAGCTTGACATTAACTTAAAAATCAATATAATTAAGCTAAAGGGAGGGGAGAGCTTGAGCGAAAAGGTAACGATGCAGGATATAGCGCGCTCGCTCGGTGTCAGTACCGTGACGGTGTCAAAAGCCCTGTCAGGCAAGGACGGCGTGAGCGACAAGGTGCGCGCTCAGATTGAGGAAGCTGCCCGAAATATGGGATACAGCTATAAGAAAAGCGAGACCCGTGATTTTTGCATAGGTGTTGTCGTGTCGGGAAAATTCGGATTTTCCGACAATACGTTCTACAGCAATCTCTACCGCGAGCTTGTGCTGAAAGCGGGAGCGAAGGGATGCACCTGCATGATGGAGATAGTTGCGCAGGAGGACGAGAGTTCGTGCGCTCTTCCGCAGGTCATAACGGGCGGCAGGGCTGACGGCGTGATAATTCTTGGTCAGATGGAGAGAGCCTATATCGAGAACATCGCAAAGACGCAGATACCCTTTGTACTGCTCGACTTTTACGATGAGACCTATCCCGTCGATTCGGTCGCGAGCGACGGAATGCACGGCACCTATCTTCTGACCGAGCATCTCATCGAGCGCGGTCACAGAAACATCGCCTTCGTCGGCTCGGTGAACGCGACGAGCAGTATTCTCGACCGATATCTCGGCTACTGCAAGGCTCTGATAAAGCACTCGATGTCTGTCGGTGACAGCGTGATAATAAAGGACAGAGACGACAGGGGAAGGTTTGTCGAGCTCGATATTCCCGATACCTTGCCCGATGCGTTTGTGTGCAACTGCGACGAGACGGCGCTCGCGCTTGTCGGCAGGCTGAGGGAGAGGGGCTATGACGTGCCGAAAGATGTGTCGGTGGTCGGCTTTGACGATTCCTCGTTTGCAAAGCTTTGTTTCCCGCAGCTCACAACCTACAGAGTCAATATCGAAAAGATGGCCGAAACGGCGATAGGACTGCTCAGAAGAAAGATGAGCGGCAAGAAATATATCGGCGGAAACACCGTCATAGCAGGAAATATAATCGAACGCGGCTCGGTTGCCGATCGCAGATGAATTTTGGAGGCAGATTGAAATGAACAAGGTAAAGTTTGTAAATGTTGACCGTCTTCCCAACATTCCGTGGCAGGAGCGTCCCGAAAACCTGTTCGGCGCACCCGTCTGGAAATATACGGAAAATCCGATAATCGGACGCAACCCCGTAAAGAACGTCGCAAGAATCTTCAACAGTGCTGTAATGCCATACGAGGACGGATTCATCGGCGTTTTCCGCGGCGAGCAGCTCGACGGAATCCCCCATGTCTATCTCGGACGAAGCGACGACGGACTTTCCTGGAAATTTGACGAGGAGAAGGTACCCTTCACCGATGCCGACGGCAACCCCTTCATGCCGAGATATGCCTACGACCCGAGACTTGTAAAGGTCGAGGATACCTATTATATAATCTGGTGCACCGATTTTTACGGAGCAGCGATCGGAATGGCAAGGACAAAGGATTTCAAAACCTTCGAGAGACTTGAAAATCCGTTCATTCCCTACAACCGCAACGCGGTACTTTTCCCGAGAAAGATAAACGGCAATTTCGTTATGCTCTCCCGTCCGAGCGACGGCGGTCACACAGGCTTCGGCGACATATTCCTGAGCGAAAGCCCCGATATGGTCTATTGGGGAAAACACCGTCACGTCATGAGCAAGGGCAATCAGTGGTGGCAGTCGCTCAAGATAGGCGGCGGCGCCGCTCCCATCGAGACGAGCGAGGGCTGGCTGATGTTCTATCACGGTGTCAGCAGCACCTGCAACGGATACGTCTATTCCATCGGCGGCGCGATACTCGATATCGACGAGCCGTCAAGGGTAAAATACCGCTGTAAAAACTTCCTCATAACCCCCGAGGAGGAGTACGAGGAGAGAGGATTCGTTCCCAATGTCTGCTTCCCCTGCGCAACGCTTCAGGACAGTGAGACGGGCAGGATCGCGATATATTACGGCGCAGCAGACAGCTATGTTGCGGTAGCTTTCACACAGCTCGACGATATCGTGAAGTACATTATCGAAAACAGCGAAACCGACGAGAGCGACACGGAACCCGGTATAAGATAACGGAGGCGAGAAATATGATCTTTCCCCTTGATGAGATAAAGCGCGAACTTCAAGAGGAGATAATCCCCTTCTGGAACGCCCTTCGCGACGATGAGCTCGGCGGATTTTACGGCAATGTCGATTCGGCGCTTAATATCGATAAAATGGCGGAAAAGGGCTGTCTGCTCAACAGCCGCATACTCTGGTTCTATTCGAACGCATACGACCTGCTTGGCGACGAAATTCTTCTCGACAACGCCCGCCACGCATACGAATTTCTGATAACGAAATGTTATGACGGCGAGAGGGGCGGAGTTTACTGGTCGGTCAATGCCGACGGCACGCCGAATGATACCCAGAAGCACACCTACAATCAGGCCTTTGCGATATATGCCCTCTCTTCATATTACGGTGTGAGCGAGGATAAAGCGGCTCTCGACAAAGCCTTTGAGCTGTTTGAGATCGTGGAGAAAAACTGCACCGACGAGGGCGGATATCTCGAAGCCTTCGATATTGAGTGGAAGCCCTTTGTCAACGACAAGCTTTCGGAAAACGGCGTTATGGCGTCGCGTACGATGAACACCCTTCTCCACGTTATGGAGGCGTACACCGAGCTTTACCGCGTGAGCGGCGACAGCCGTGTTTCACGCCGCCTTGAATGGATACTGGGCGAGATCGCGGACCGCGTGTACTGCCCCGAAAGACGTCGGCTTGAGGTATTCTTCGACCTTTCGATGAATTCCCTCATCGACCTTCATTCCTACGGTCACGATATCGAGGCGGCATGGCTTGTCGACAGAGCCTGCGACGTGCTCGACAACGCTGAAGTGACACAAAAAATGCGTCCGATAACCGCTGTGCTCGAGGACGAGATAATCTCCGCAGCGTACGAAAACGAGAGCCTCAACAATGAGTGCTGCTGCGGCGAGGTCGATAAATGGCGCGTGTGGTGGGTGCAGTGCGAGGCGATAATAGGCTTCTTCAACGCGTGGCAGAAACGCCCCGACAGAGATGATTTCCTCGGCGCTGCTCAGTCGATATGGAACTTTACGAAGAAATACATATCCGATGACCGCGACGGCGGCGAGTGGCATTATCAGGTCGATGTCAGCGGCACACCCGATATGGGCAAGGACGTTGCGGGCGAATGGAAATGCCCCTATCACAACGGAAGAATGTGCATCGAAATAATGAGAAGAGGCGGGCTGAGATGATTCACGAAAAATATTTTGAGCTCAGATCGAAGCAGGAAGAGCTGCTTTCGAGAAAGAATGAGATCGTTCCCGACGGCAACGGGATATACGACCGTTTCAGATATCCCGTGCTGACGGCGGAGCATACACCGCTCTTCTGGAGATATGATCTCGATAAAGAGAGCAACCCCTATTTTATGGAAAGGCTCGGAATAAACGCGGTTTTCAACAGCGGCGCGATAGAGCTTGACGGAAAGTACTATCTTGTTGCGCGTGTTGAGGGCAGCGACAGAAAATCCTTCTTTGCCGTTGCCGAAAGCGACAGCCCCGTTGAGGGATTCAGATTTTGGGACTATCCCGTCCTGCTGCCCGATACCTGCAGTGAGGAAACAAACGTATATGATATGCGTCTGACAAAGCACGAGGACGGCTGGATCTACGGTGTTTTCTGTTCCGAGAGCAAGGACACCTCGGCAAACGACCTCTCCTCCGCGGTCGCGGCGGCGGGAATCGTGCGAACAAAGGACCTCAGAACGTGGGAGAGACTTCCCAATCTTGTCACAAAACGCTCACCCCAGCAGAGAAACGTTGTGCTTCACCCCGAGTTTGTAGACGGTAAATATGCGTTCTGGACCCGCCCGATGGACGATTTTATCGAAACGGGTTCGGGCGGAGGAATAGGCTTCGGACTGTGTGACGATATAACAAACGCAGTCATCGACGAGGAAAGAATAACCAGCAGCCGAAAGTATCACACGATAACCGAGGCAAAGAACGGCGCAGGCGCCGTCCCCATAAAGACCGACCGCGGCTGGCTGCACATTGCACACGGTGTGCGAAATACCGCTGCGGGTCTGAGATATGTCATCTATGCCTTCGCTACGGCGCTCGATGACCCTTCAAGGGTCATAGCCGAGCCGTCGGGACTGCTTATCGCACCGCACGGCATCGAGCGTGTCGGCGATGTATCGAACGTGGTCTTCACAAACGGAGCGATCGCCCGTGCGAGTGGCGAGGTCTATATCTATTATGCGTCGTCCGACACACGTCTTCACGTCGCAGCAACAACGATCGACCGCCTGTGCGATTATATTTTCTCGACTCCGACCGATCCCCTTCGCTCGGTCGACTGCGTGAAACAGCGCTGTGAGCTGATCGACCGAAACCTCGAGCTGCTCGGAAAAATGAAATAAAAGGAAAAACGCTGATGCAGATTTATGCATCAGCGTTTGTTTGTTTTCAGTTGTCGCCTTCGAATACTATCGGCGCGGTTTTATCCTCGATCATGGATATCATATAGGGGACTATGCTGCTGTCAAACTGAGTGCCGGAGCAGTTTCTGAGCTCCTCGATTATCTCCTCGTTTGAGAGCATCTTGCGGTAGCATCTCGAGCTCGACATAGCGTCGTAGGAATCGGCGACACAGATGATTCTCGCACACAGGGGAATCTCCTCGCCGCTCAGCCCGTCGGGATAGCCCTTGCCGTCGATTCGCTCGTGATGATAATGGGAACCCTCGGCGATGTTTTCGACCGATGTGAAGTTTGAAAGGATCTTGTTGCCGACGGTCGTGTGAGTGCGGATGATTTCCCTCTCTTCGTCCGAGAGGACTCCTGGTTTGTTGAGTATCGCGTCGGGAATACCGACCTTTCCGATATCGTGAAGAAGCGCGATTATGCGGATGTTTTCCTGTTCCTGCTCGCTCATTCCCATGCGCCTTGCAAGCTCGCGGGCGTAATATGCGACACGTGCCGAATGACCGTTTGTGTATTCGTCCTTCGCGTCGATAACATTTGCGAATGCGTCGAGTGTTTCGTCGATGATCTTCTTGTACTGAAGCTGACGCTTGCGGTATGCCGCTATGCGTATGTTACTTATTACGAAAGCGGCGGTCACGATCACTGCGATAACGCTAAGACCGATGAGGACATAGAAAAAAACGTACTCGGTGATGGTCTTTGCGGTGGAGAATGAAACGGTCATCTTCCACGGTGTGAACTCGGTGTCGGTGTACATTATCATACCGAAGGTCTGGCTTCCGCCGGGAACGACGATATTGTTGTAGTCGAGCGGCTCGATGATGAGCGTGTGTCCGTCCCCGCTCATATCGTACACACCGTTCCAGTCGCTGTCAAGACGGCTGCCGTAAGGCGTGGTCAGCTCGATGGTCCAGTCGCTTATGTCGTGACCCGAATAGTTGTAGATGACACCGTCATACTGAGCGCCGACCATACCCTCGGATATCCATTGCTTGGACACCGAGATATCGACGGAATAATTGGTTTTGAGAAAATCGTTGTGGTTTCGGTCGATGCTGAGCACCGTCTTGCTGGAGTTTTCATACCCGACAAAAAACGCCAGAGCGACAAAACCGATCGCAATGAGAACATACGATGTTATGATGAAGCTTAGAAAACTTCGCGGTTTCTTGGCCTTTGAACGGTTTTTGTTTTTCTTCATAATGAATTTCAGCTCCAAATCTGTGTGATTTGTGCAAGATATAGTTTTTTATCTTAACTAATTATATACCAAATATATCAAAAAGTCCATACGTAAAGTGATTTTTTATACTGCTGTCTTGTGCGCAAAAAGATGATGTGATAAAATTACAGATACGCAAAACCGAAAGGAAGGATATATCCATGTCTACCGTCAGACTTTATGACAAGGACAGTCATATAAAGGAATTCGGCTCGCAGGTCGTTTCCTGCGTTGCAAAGGGCGAGTTTTACGAAACGGTGCTCGCTGAGACTGCGTTTTTCCCCGAGGGCGGCGGTCAGCCTGCCGATACGGGAAGGATAGACGATGCAAATGTTCTCGATGTGCAGATTCGCGAGGGTATCATTTATCACATGACCGATGCTCCTCTTGCTGTCGGCTCGGCGGTCGTGGGAAAGCTCGACTGGGAGCAGAGACTGCGCAGAATGCAGAATCATTCGGGCGAGCACGTGGTGTCGGGACTTGTCAACCGTCTGTACGGCTACAACAACGTCGGATTCCATATGGGCAAGGACGACGTGACGATGGATTTTGACGGCGAGCTCAACCTCGAACAGCTTCGCGAGATCGAGCTTATGGCGAACAGGGTCGTCGCCGAAAATGTAAGAATAACCGCGAGATATCCGTCCCCCTCGGCGCTCAAAAGAATGAAATACCGCAGCAAGCTCGACCTCGAAAGCGATGTCAGAATAGTCACCATCGAGGGGTACGACAAATGCGCCTGCTGTGCGCCTCACGTAAAGCGCACGGGTCAGATCGGCATGATAAAGCTGCTCGATTTCCTCCGCTACAAGGGCGGAGTCAGAATACATCTTCAGTGCGGACTGGACGCGCTCGACGATTATAACAGAAAATACGACAACATCTCCCGAATCTCCTGCACCCTTTCGGCAAAACAGCATCTGACTGCCGATGCGGTCGAAAGACTGGTCGCGGAGCTTTCCGACAAAAAATACGAGCTTGCACAGGCAAAGCGTCAGATAGCCGTCATGAAAGCGTCTCAGCTCGAGCCGAGCGAAGCAAACATCTGCGTTTTCGAGAGCGATATGCCCGCCGACGGTCTGCGCGAGATAGCAAACATCGGCGCACAGATTTGCGGCGGAGTGTGTGCGGTCTTTTCGGGAAATGACGAAAACGGCTACAACTATGTCATAGCGAGCAAGGATTCCGAGCTTTCTGGAGTGGCGAAAAGTATAAACGAAGCTGTCTGCGGACGCGGCGGCGGTCGGGGCACAATGATTCAGGGCAGCGCAAAGGCCGACCGAAAGACCATCGAGGAATTCTTCAAAAACACGGTTATAAAGGGTTAAAGGTGTTATATCTATGATAAATACAACTCTTTGTTATATTGAAAAGGATAATAAATACCTCATGCTGCACCGCACGAAGAAGGAAAACGATATAAACCGTGACAAGTGGATAGGTATCGGCGGCAAGTTTGAGGAGAATGAAAGCCCCGAGGAATGTGTTCTCCGTGAGGCTTATGAGGAGACGGGTCTGCGTCTGACGTCGTGGAAATACAGAGGTATCGTCACCTTCGTTTCGGACAGATATGAGGGCGAGTATATGCACCTTTTCACCGCCGACCGATTTGAAGGTGAGCTTGCCGAATGTGACGAGGGCGAGCTCGAATGGATTGAAAAGGAAAAGCTAAAAAGCCTGACGTTATGGAAGGGTGACCTGATTTTTCTCGGACTGCTCGACAGCGATGAGCCCTTCTTTTCGCTCAAGCTGTGCTATGAGGGGGACACGCTTGTTTTCGCCTCTCTCAACGGCGAGAAAATAAATATCGACTAAAAGAAATAAG
>SVPG01000001.1 GCA_015065975.1 Oscillospiraceae bacterium
CGGTCTTGCCCTGATCTGCAAGAGCTGCGACAACGTCGAGATAGAGAGGCTCGCCGAGTGCGCCGGGCTCCTTGGTTCTGTCAAGAACTGCGATGGTCTTAGCTGTTGCGGGGATAGCCTCGCAGAGCTTCTCTGCGCAGAACGGACGATAGAGTCTTACCTTGACAAGACCGACCTTCTCGCCGAGAGCGGTGAGGTAATCGATGACTTCTTCTGCAACGTCGCAGATGGAGCCCATAGCTACGATAACGCGCTCTGCATCGGGTGCGCCGTAGTAGTTGAAGAGCTTGTAATCTGTTCCGAGCTTAGCGTTGACCTTGTCCATGTACTCCTCAACGATTGCAGGAACTGCATCGTAGTACTTGTTGCAGGCCTCTCTGTGCTGGAAGAAGATATCGCCGTTCTCGTGGGAACCGCGCATAACAGGTCTCTCAGGATTGAGAGCGCGCTTTCTGAATGCTGCAACAGCATCCATATCGCACATTTCCTTAAGATCCTCGTAATCCCAGTACTCGATCTTCTGGATCTCGTGGGATGTACGGAAACCGTCGAAGAAGTTGATGAAGGGAACTCTGCCCTTGATTGCTGCAAGGTGAGCAACTGCACCGAGGTCCATGACCTCCTGCGGGTTGGTCTCTGCGAGCATTGCGAAACCGGTCTGACGGCAAGCATAAACGTCAGAATGGTCGCCAAAGATGTTGAGCGCATGAGCAGCGACAGTACGTGCGGAAACGTGGAAAACTGTCGGGAGCAGCTCGCCTGCGATCTTATACATATTCGGGATCATCAGAAGAAGACCCTGAGATGCTGTGTAGGTTGTGGTGAGCGCACCGGCTGCGAGAGAGCCGTGAACTGTACCCGAAGCGCCTGCTTCGGACTGCATCTCAACAACATCTACTTTTGTGCCGAAGATGTTCTTGAGTCCCTGTGCAGACCACTGGTCGACATAGTCGGCCATCGGGCTTGACGGGGTGATCGGATAGATGCCGGCAACTTCGGTAAACGCATACGAAACGTGTGCGGCAGCGTTGTTGCCGTCCATGGTCTTTTTGTTTCTTGCCATGTCTTTTTTGTCCTCCCTTTGATATATAAATGGATATTGGTGCTTATCGCGGCAAAAAGATGCAATCTTCGCCGCCCTACCGTATATGATAGCATTTTTCGACTCTATTGTAAAGTCGAAAATGTTGCATATAATTGAAAAATTCACCGCATTTTTTATATTTAATGCCAGTCAAAATTTATTTAATGTTAAAAACCGTCACGGCGGGTGAAACAAATCGGTTGACACCCCTAAAAATTAAGTGCATAATAAACCTATATACCGCTCCACGAAAGCTCGGTTATACCGCCGTCTATCTGCGAACTGAGCGAAAGTATACGGTTTATGACGGCCTGTCCGTCGGCACCGAACTGCGGTATCGGCTGATAGTTGTTGCTCGCCGTTTTTGTCGACGTGGTTTTGCACGGTACTGCCGATATTCCGGAGACCGACGCCATTCCGTTGACGCTGGTTATCTTTGCTCTTAGAATCATCGTTTCGGGGCTTGTTACCGAAGCATTTCCGCCGAAGCTGAAATTGCCGAGGCTGTATGCTATGTAGCCGCTCGAGTATCGCTCTATACCCTGCAGCACGTGGGGATGATGTCCGACAACAAGATCCGCACCGCTGTCGATCATCTCTCTTCCCGCGGTCTGCTGCCATCTTTCGGGAACGACAGCCCTCTCCACTCCCCAGTGGACATTTACGACAACAACAGCGTTATCGCTTTTATACGTTCTTATAAGATTCAGGAGACTGTCGCGCACATCACCGCTGTACTCAACACCTACAAAGGAATATGATATCAGAACGATTTTTATTCCTCCCGCAATCGGCAGCTCATACACACACGGGGTGTTGTTGTAGCAATACTTAACACCCGCCTGCGAAAGTGCCGACATTGTGTCGTTTCTTCCCGTATCATAATAATCTCCCGAATGATTGTTTGAGAGATTTACCGCTTCGACCGATGAACCTGTCAGGATTTTCGTGTACGCCGCATCGCCTCTGAAAAAGAAGCTCTTGTCGCGGTGTTCGGTGCGCTGAGTCAGGACGCATTCAAGGTTCGCCACGGTCAGCGAATCGGCATAGAACACGCCTTTGACCTTATCAAACGGATAGGTCTCGCTACCCGAAAGACGGTAAACCGCCGGGAACTGGTTCGCCTGATCCTGTTCATTGAACCTGCCGAAGGTGCAGTCGCCGACAAACGATATGACCGCCATATTTTCGACAGTCTCTCTTCTCGCACTGCACGCCGTTGCCGCAAGCAGACATTCCTCACGGCTCAGACCGATATTCGGCATTGCCGATATCGATGAAAGAAGCAGCGCGGAATCGCCGTTTCCCGTACTGAACGCCAGTATGCGATCCATCAGCTCGAACAGCTGAACCGCACCCTCTTCGGTGCATCGACCAAGCTGATCCTTGAGCTCTGTTGCCCTGTTGAACACGGTTATATCCGCAGCGTGTACGGATAGCTCCTTTATCATCTCGGAGGTCTTTGCAAAGATATCGCTCGTAACAACGATATTTACCGTCGCACTGCAGTTTTTTCCGCTTGCTGTTATGACCGCTTCGCCGCTTCGATATGCGGTTATCGTGCCGCTCTGCGTGACGCCTGCGACCGACTCGTCGGAGCTCGTCCAGACAATGGTCTCGGTGGAGCTCTGCGGCTCAACGGTGAGCATCGGAACGACCTGACCGCCCGCCGCAACGGTAAGCGTATCGGCGGAAAAGTTCATCTGCTGTGCATGCGTCGCATCCATCATCAGTATACTCGTTTCCCTGTTCTCGTCATAATCGCAGGAACCATATCCGAGCTGAATGGTAATCATTATATTCATCGCAACAAGCGTCATAATAAGCAATATGATTATTGCGCTTCTGCCGGTCGTCTCTCTCAACAAAGCTCACCCCCTCGCCGACTTTTCACATACGTAATCATTATATAAGAAACCTCGCACTTTTTCAACCTTTTACGATTTTCAAAATAAACGCCGCCCGACGGCAAAATGGAGTAAAATATGAAACTTCTTGTTCTCGACGGAAACAGTATAATCAACCGCGCATTCTACGGTGTCCGCCCCCTCACCACAAAGGACGGTCAGCCGACAAATGCCGTTTACGGATTTCTCACAATGCTTGAGAAAATGCGCGCCGACACGCGTCCCGATGCGATAGCTGTCGCATTCGATATGCGTGCTCCCACATTCAGACACATAAAATACTCCGGA
This sequence comes from Oscillospiraceae bacterium, assembly GCA_015065975.1. Classification (GTDB taxonomy): domain Bacteria; phylum Bacillota; class Clostridia; order Oscillospirales; family Acutalibacteraceae; genus SIG598. The sequence goes on from SVPG01000001.1 coordinate 3,280, forward strand.
TACAAAGCCAAACGCAAAGGAATGCCCGAAGAGCTCGCCGCTCAGATGCAGCCGCTCAAGGACCTTCTCACCGCACTCGGACTTCGCATAATAACGGCGGAGGGCTGGGAGGCTGACGACATTCTCGGAACGCTTGCCGAGTCCTGCCGTCGGTCGGGCGACGAATGCGTTATAGCAACGGGTGACCGCGACACCCTTCAGCTCATCGGCTCGGGTGTTACGGTGAGACTTCTTTCAAGTCACAACGGACGCGCAGAGGCCGTTATTTACGACGAGGACGCCATAATGGAAAAATACGGCGTCACTCCCCGTCAGCTCATAGATATCAAAGCCATTCAGGGTGATTCGAGCGATAATATCCCCGGTGTCCCCGGCATCGGTGAAAAGGGCGCAGGCGAGCTTATAAAGAAATTCGGAAGTCTCGACAGCGTCTACGAAAACATCGATGATCCCACAATAAAAGCAGGTATGCGCACAAAGCTTGAAAGCGGCAAGGACAGCGCATATCTCAGCTATTGGCTCGGAACGGTTCAGACCGACGCGCCCGTCCCCCTCGAACCGAGCGAATATATTCCGAAGGAACCCGACTACGCAGAGGTTCGCCGAATGATGATCTCGCTCGAGCTCTTCTCCCTGATGGAGCGCATGAAGATCCCCGCTGCTTCCCAGTCTGCCGAGCCAAAAAGCGAAGAACCTTCCGAAAAGAAAGCTTTCTCCGTCGGTTTCTGCAGCGCTGACGAAGCAATAAAATCCGCCTGCGACGCAAAATGCGCCGACATAGTCATGTGTCCGTCAGGTGCCGCTGCGCTGTGTATCGGCGAATCGGTCTCGGTCGTTCAGTCTGATGAAGCTTCGGTATTCCTCAAAAAAATCTGGTCGGACGAAAGTATCAAAAAACGTACACACGATATAAAGGCTCTCGACAAGCTTATGCGCAGTTTCGGCTGTACTCAGCCGCCCGCAGGTTTCACGATGGACACAATGCTTGCTGCGTATCTTGTCAATCCCACCGCAAATGATTACTCTCTCGAGCGCCTTGCTGCTCAGTATTCCGAGCCCTGCGACGATCTTCCCCCGTTTCTCGCTGACGCCGCCTGCGCCGTAAGATTCCCCTCTGTGGCCGACGCTCTCGAAAAGGCTGTTGAAAAGAACGGCGTCAGTTCTCTCCTTCGCGATATGGAGATTCCCCTCGCGATCGTTCTTTCCGATATGGAAGAGGCGGGATTTGCCACGGATGCAAAGGGCATCGAGGATTTTGCCGTCAGACTCTCCGACCGTATCGAGCTGCTTGTCGGGGATATTTACGAAACCGTCGGTTATGAATTCAATCTCAACAGTCCAAAACAGATGGGACAGGCCCTCTTTGAAAAGCTTATGCTTCCCGGCGGCAAGAAGACAAAGACGGGATACTCGACAAGCGCCGAAGTTCTCGAAGGTCTGCGCGGACAGCACGAAGTCATCGACAACATTCTTGAATACCGCTCACTTTCAAAGCTCCATTCGACGTATTGTGTCGGACTTCTGAAGGAAATAAAGCCTGACGGAAGAATCCACACAAGCTTCAAACAGGCCGAAACACGTACGGGAAGAATCAGCTCCACCGAGCCGAATTTGCAGAATATTCCCGTGCGAACCGAGCTTGGTCGCGAAATGCGAGGTTTCTTTGTTGCCGCTCCGGGTAAGGTCCTCATCGACGCCGACTACAGTCAGATCGAGCTCAGAGTCCTTGCTCACATCGCGGGCGACAAAACCATGATCGACGCTTTCCGAAACAACGCCGATATCCACACAATCACAGCTGCTCAGGTTTTCGGAGTTGAGCCCGATGCCGTCACTCCTCAGATGAGATCAAACGCAAAAGCCGTAAACTTCGGTATTGTTTACGGAATTTCAGCCTTCTCTCTCGCAAAGGATATCGGCGTTTCGCGTGCCGATGCTGATGCTTATATAAAAGGATACATGAACCGATACAAGGCTGTTTCCGATTATATGAAACGAGTCGTAGAAGAGGCAAAGCTCAACGGCTGCGCTCAGACTCTTTACGGACGCAAAAGACCCCTCCCCGAGCTCGCATCTTCAAACTTCAATATGCGTTCTTTCGGAGAGCGTGTTGCAAGAAATATGCCCATTCAGGGAACTGCCGCAGATATAATCAAGCTGGCTATGGTACGAGTTTTTGACAGGCTCCGCCGCGAAAATATCGACGCAAGACTCATAATGCAGGTGCACGACGAGCTTATCGTAGAGGCTACCGAAGCAGATGCCGAAAAGGCTCTCTCAATACTCATTGAAGAGATGACAAACGCCGCATCTCTCGACGTCCCTCTCCTCGTCGACGCACACATCGGTAAAACCTGGCTTGAAGCTAAAGGATAAAAAACAACATGTAAAAAAACACTGCAAAGAAATTCTTTGCAGTGTTTTTTTTATTGGTCGCATATTTTTTCCTGAATCAGACAATACTGTTATTGAATTCTAAGAAAGGAGATTATCAACAAATGAGTATCAGTTTCTCAAAAAAAGGCAAAAAGACATCGGGCAAAAACAGAGCTTTCCTTACTGCAATAGCTTTGTGCTGTGCTGCGGTCGCTCTTGTTGCATGGTCATCTGCTCTCAACAACAGTTCACAGTCCGCAACGGACTATAAGGTTGAAGATTTCCCCGTTCAGGATTATACAGACAGTAATATTGAGTGGTACGATGACGAATCGGAATCTGTCTATCATGAAGAAGAACCCGTTCCTCCAAGTCAGAGCGTTTCCGTTGAGGAAAATTTGCCCGAAATAACTCAACCGGTTTCCATACAGACCGAATACACCGATCCTGCAGCAGTATCTGTTTCGGCAACGGTATCAACTGCCGACACTGAAATTGAGCTTGCAGAAGTATCTTATCAGCTGCCGATTTCGGGCGGAATTATCTGTGATTTTTCAGGCAATGATCTTGTTTTCAGCAAGACCATGTGCGACTGGCGGGTTCATCAGGGAATTGATATCGAATGTGCGGTCGGTACATCAATCACTTCCTGCGGTAACGGTACGGTTTTTGACGTAATCGACGACCCAATGTTCGGTACTACTGTAATAATGGATCTTTCGGGCGGGAAAACACTCTATTACTGCGGTCTTGAAAGCTCATCAGTAACGGTAAAGAAGGGACAGAGTGTAAAAGCCGGCGACATTCTCGGAACTGTCGGTGTTGTTCCATGCGAATCGGCTGACGGAACACATCTTCATCTCGCCCTTGTCAAAGACGGCGTCTATGTCGACCCTATCGCATCATTGGGCATCAAGTAAAAATAATTTCAGACACAAAAAATCCCCGGAAAATTTCCGGGGATTTAATGAATCAAAACAGATTACTCCTTAACGGAACCGAGTGCAACACCCTCGATGATGTACTTCGAAAGGAAGATGTAAACGATAAGCATCGGGAGAACTGTAAGAGTCAGTCCGCAGTAAACAACACCGTACTCGGTCTGATAGCGGTTAGACGAAAGGTTCTGAACGACGATCGGAAGTGTCTTCTTATCGATTGAGTTGATGATGAGGGAAGGCATGTACATGTTGTTCCAAGAGGTAACAAATGCGAAGATGCCCTGTGTAGCAACAGCGGGAAGCATGATCGGCAGAGCAATCTTATTGAATGTGCCGAACTCAGTGCAGCCATCGATACGGGAAGCCTCAACGATCTCAAGGGGAAGTGCACCCTGGATGTACTGTCTCATGAAGAAAACAGTAGCAGGAGCAGCGATAGCCGGAAGAATAAGCGGCCAGAATGTATCGATCATGTTGAAAGAATACATGAGGTTGATGAAACCAACGGTAGAAACCTGAGTCGGGATCATCATGATAGCAACGATGAAAGTATACATAGCGCTGCGGAGCTTGAAGCGATATACAACGAGTGCATATGCTGCAAGGCAGGAAGAATACAGTCCGAGAACTGTAGAAGAAGTCGATATGATCAAGCTGTTGAGCATGGACTTGAAGATATCGAAGGAACCCTGAGAGTTCTTGAGAAGAATCTCGAGGTTGTGAGCAAACTGGTCGCTCGGGATAAGTGTAAGACTGTTCTGAATCTCAGCCGAGGATCTGGTTGCGTTGACAATCATGATCCAGAAAGGCAGGATACTCAGAATAGAAAGAAATACGCAAAGGATGTGAATAAAGGTCTTCTGCACAGCTATACCGGCGGAATAGTTGCCTACCTTTTCGCCTTTTGCATTAAGAGTAGTAGCAGCCATTAGTTCACACCTCCACGAAGAGATTTTTTGTAAGCCTTAATTGCAGCCTTCTCCTTCTTTCTCTGCTCAATTTCGTCCTTATCGCGCATCATGAAGAAGATCATAGCGCCGAAGACAGCTGTTACAGCAAAGAGAAGGATAGCGATTGCAGAAGCCATACCATAGTCAGGCATGATAGTGCTTACACGCTCAGAAATAAGATAAACAACAGTCTGGTTCATGTTGAATGCCTCGAGACCAGCCTCAGCTCTCATAGAGATGAGCTTCGGGATATCGAACATCTGCAGACCGCCTATGAGCGAAGTGATGAGAGTATAGGTCAGCATCGGCTTGAGCAGCGGCAGAGTGATCTTGTAGAAGATCTGCGTGTTGTTCGCACCGTCGATCTGTGCAGCCTCATAGAGAGACGGGCTGATACCAAGAATACCAGCGATAAGAACGATCATGGTATGACCATACCACATCCAGAAGTTTATGAACGCAATTATGAGTCGGGAAGGCCAACCTTCACGAATGAAGTTAATCTTCTCGAACGCATCATATTCTGCTTTAGTGATCCAACCTGCATCGAACTGAACATTATTCCACCACTCACGGATGAGGTTGACAGGACCCGAATGACCAAAGAGGGTCTTGAACAGCATAGCGATAGAAGCTGCTGTGATAATGTTCGGCAGATAGATGAAGAACTTGTATGCACCCTGGCCGCGAACACGAAGACGCGCGTTGGTAAACCATGCAGCAAGGAGAAGTGCAAGAAGCATCTGGGGGAAGAAGTTGATAAGCCACATAATAGTGGTGTTTCTGAAAGATCCGAGAACAGCCTGGCTGTTAGCGGAAGCAGGATCAAAAATGTCTTTAAAGTTATGGAAAAGGTCAATGTTGCCGAAATTTGCGAAGAAATCAGCAGACTTGACTGTGGAACCGTCCTTAAGATAGAAGTCCGGTCCGAGATATTCGCCAACGCCTATCTTGAAATATCTGGTTGCAGAATAATAGAACGTTGTAAGAAGGGGATACAAAGAGAAAACGAAATAAGCAATAAAAAACGGTGCAACAAAGAAATAGCCGTAACGGCTGTAATTAACTCTGCCGCGTCCGCGTTTGATCTGAGGGGCGTTCCCTTTCATATCAAACCACACTCCTTTTTTACACAGAGAATGACTAAATGAGAAATAGTGGGGTGAGGGCAAAACCTCACCCCACTATTAAACTAGGTTATTCGTCAAATTATACAGTGTGTATTGTCACTAATAATTAGCCGACGTTAACAACAGGAAGAGTTGCGGAGAGCTCAGTCTTGAATGCCTCAACTGCAGCGTCCTTGCTCTCGTACTTGCCAGTAGCATAGTCCTGAGCAACAGCCTTGTAGAGATCCTCAACGTCTCTGTCGAACTTGGAGAGATACTTCATCTCAACCTTTGCAGCGGGCTCTGCGAAAACAGCATAGAAGTTCTGGCCGCAGAGGAAGTCCATGGTGATGGAATCGTCAGCTGCAAGCTCTTCCATCTTAGCCTGCTGGTTAGCAAAGTTGCCGGAATCAACAGCCCAATCAGTAAGGAAGTCAGCGTCGCAGGACCAAGTGTACATAACGTCCTTAGCAAGATCCATGTTGTCGCAGTATACGGATGCGAGCATCCAAGTGCCGCCCCAGAAGAAGCCAACAGGACCAGTGATTGCACGCCAGAAGGTCTCAGTGCTGAGACCAGTGTTCATGCAGAACGGAATGTGCCATGTGCAGGAGAGGTAAGAGAAGACGTCACCGGTGGTCTCGTAACCAGCAGCCCACTCAGTGCCCCACTGGCCGTAACCGCCGTTAGCGGGGATAGCGCCGGACTCCTGGATAGCCTTAGCGATATCGAAGTAACCAGTGATGTAGTCGTTGAGGCCGAGGTTGTACTCAGCGTCAACCCAAGCAGCAGTTCTGCCTGCCTTGTAAGCATACCAAACGTCGCCAAGGCCAGCTACGAAGTAGTAACCATTGCCGAGTTCCTTATCCTTAGCAGCGAAAGCAGAAGCAGTCTCGATGTACTTATCCCAATCGGAAACGAGAGCCTGAACAGCCTCGTCCTGAGCAGCGTCTCTGGTCTCAGCGATGCCGAAGTACTCCTCGGTCCAGTCAGTTCTGTAGGTCATTGCGCCCGGGCAAGCCTGCCAGGAAACAGCCTTAACAGCACCCTTAGCATCGGTACCGATCTCGAGAGTGTAAGCATAGCAGCCAGCAAGATCATCAGCAGTGATGCCGAGATCAGCAACGTCCATGGTGTAAGCGGACTGAACATACTTGGTGATATAGTCAGCCTCAGCAAGGAAAAGGTCAACAGCCTCGCCGTTAGCAAGAGCGTTATCAAGCTTAGTCTGATAAACGCCGCCCTGGTCGGTGTTAACTACGAACTCAACTGCGATGTTGTCGAACTCAGCAGCCTTGTCCTCAGTCCAGTAGTAGTTCTCGAAGAAGCCCTTGAACTCTTCGTTCCATACGTAAACGGTAAATGTGTCGCCAGTGTTAACCATGCCAGTGTCCTCAGTAGCAGGAGCAGCAGGCTCGTTTCCGCAAGCTGCGAAGAGAGCAGCAACCATAAGGACTGCGAGCAGCATTGCGACTACGCTTCTGAATTTCTTCATTGATTTTTCCTCCTCGATAAAAATAACGTTATTTTGGTCAACGTTCCCGATTATGAACTAAACTCCTTCTAGTCTCGGTTCACCACGCCGAAACAGGAACAAGCTTTGTTTCGTGGGAACATTTTACCCTGAAATATATTGAACACACGTTTGTGTGTTGCAACCTGAAGTAAATCGTGAGATCAAAATCGTCTATTCGATTTTCAAAGTAGCTATGTGTGTCCGTTCATATTCTATACACAATTTGGTGTATAAATGCATAAAGCAGACACAATCAGTTAACAAATTATTCAAATTCATCTGACAATACAGAGTTTACCACGTTTATTTGAAAATTGCAATAGGAATTTTCAAATTTTAGGAGTATTTTTATCTGATTGTCTAAGAATAGCTTTCGATCCACAGTATATCGCAGTCATATGCACCAAAAGCGGTATGTCCAATTATATACTACTTGTTCATAATAATCAACACAAATATTCACAAAAAAGAATTTTTTATTTTTTTGACAATATCTTCTCCAAAAAATTGTCATATGTTATAATTAGGATATTCGGAGGCGATATAATATGAATATGATATTCTCATGTGACCGCGCGGGCGGCATAGGAATCGGAAACAGGCTGTTATACAGCATACCTTCCGACCTTGCCCGCTTCAAAGAGCTTACAATCGGAAACACCGTTGTAATGGGACGTGCAACCTTTCTTTCCCTACCGGGTGCAAAGCCGCTCGCGAACAGGACGAACATAGTTCTGTCGACCGATCCCGACTTTTCTCCCGACAATGTCATTGTATGCCGCTCGACAGACGAGCTGCTCGAGCTTTGCAAAAGCATAGACACCGAAATCTTTGTAATCGGCGGTGAGATTGTATTTCGGCAGCTTGAGCCGTACTGCACAAAGGCATATGTAACCCTCATATCGGGATCATCCGAGGCAGACAGACATTTTACTCTCGGACCGCAATGGACTCTGACCGATATCTCGGACACTTATATATATAATAGTATAGAGTACCGCTTTGCTCAGTTTGAGCGAACAACTATATAAACCAATCGTCGTTGCGTCTCTTTTTTCTTTTTGCCTTTTTGCCGAGCAGCACCTTGAACATCACAACGAGCAGCACCGCACCGTTCACGGCAAGAATCATGATATTCGTTTTCAGAGCATCGTCACCTTGCCGCACAATCGCTTCAACATCATTTGCCGCTGCAAGCTCTATTTTTGTGATCGTCGTGCCGTTTTCCTTTATATAAAGGTCGCCGACAACATCTCCTGCCGAAACGGGAGCCTGAGCATCCGACCTTACAACAATTTTTCTTTCAATACGGCTGTCGGTTCTGACAAGAGCCGTGCTGTCGGATACAGCAACCAACGGCACAGTGCCTTCAGCGTTCCTGAGGCCTTCGTATCCGACTATTTCGCCTGCCGTTGTGAAACTTCTGTATTCAAATTCATCAAAGCCCCACTCAAAGAGCCTTACCGTCTCGGTAAAGCTCTGTCTTTTTGTTGAGCCGTCTTCGAGTTTGACTCCCCACGCACCGAGAATGACACAGCACAGGGTCCTACCATCCTTATATGCATACGATACCAGACAGCTTCCCGCCTCGCTCGAATAACCCGTTTTTACTCCTATACAGTAATCATATTTGTAGTCACGGTCATATTTTATGCTCAGTTCAGATTTCGGAGGCATTCCGAGAAGCCAGTTCGAATTGTAGAGCTTGCGTTCTCTCACCAGATTTGTCTTTGGTATCGTGCAGTACTGAGTTGAAACGATTTCTCTGAACTTCTCGTTCTTCATCGCCTCGGCAGTTATGAGGTAAAGATCCCACGCTGTGGAAACATGACCCTCGGCAGGATATCCGTGGGTGTTGACGAAAACGGTATCGGTGCACCCGAGTTCCTTCGCTCTTGTATTCATCAGCTCAACAAATCCGTCGACCGAGCCCGAGACCTGATCTGCAACTATGTCACAGCAAGCACAATCCGACTCCACAAGTATGCAATAGAGATACTCTTCAAGAGTAAGAATCTCGTTCCATTTCACTCGCGGGCTGACATGGCTTGCGTCGTATTTTACACCTTCCGCAAGCTTGCGTTTTGCTTTTATCTTCATATCGAGGCTGAGCTCTCCCCTGTCAACGGCTTCGAGCACAAGAAGAGCTGTCATAATCTTTGTTGTGCTTGCAGGGGCTTTTACCTGCTTCGAGTTCTGCTCGTAGAGCACCTTGCCCGTATCAACATCAACAAGAAGAGCCGCACCCGCATTGACCTTTTCTATCTCCTGAGCGGATACGCTCACCGGAAAGCTTGCGGATATAACGATTATAATTAAAAGGAGCGACAGTATTCTTACCCTCATTTTTCTCATGATTATATCCGCCTTTCTTTGCTCGGTTCTCTATACCTATTATATATACAGACCCAGCCTGATCTTCCAGATGATTATTCGGAACACCGATTGGTCGAGACGCTCCATCGAAACCGTACCGTCATTGACCGCAGCAAGCAGTGCATTGTACGACTGCTCCGCATTCTGAGGAGTGCACATAAGGTCGGCACCCGCCGTCAAGGCTCTGACGCAGGGGTCGGCACCGCCGCAAAACTGCGTTATCGCACCCATATCAAGACCGTCGGTTATAATTACCCCGTCAAACCCGAGCTGAGTTCTCAGCAGATTCATCGCTGCCGGAGAAAGAGAGGCGGGGTTGTTCGGATCGATCGCATTTACTATTGTATGACTGACCATTACCGAATCGGCTCCCGATTCGATTCCTTTTATAAACGGAACAAGATCGCTCGTCCAGAGTGTCTGCTCCGTTATGTCCGATGTGACAAGTCCGTTATGGGTATCGCCCGATGAATTGCCGTATCCGGGGAAGTGCTTGATCGAGCTTCCCATCGTGCATTCGTCCATAATGCTCACAACCGTGCCGACATACTGTGCTGTCTGCTGAGCGTCTTTTCCGAACGAACGCTTATAGAGAAATCCCGAAGGTGATGTGACAACATCGGCAACGGGTGCGAAATTGACATTTATTCCGTAACGCTTGAGAAACTCGCATTTTTCTCTCGTATCGGCAGCTATCGCGTCCATACCGCCCGACGAGAAAACAGCCTGCGGAGACTTGAAGCGTCTGCTTCTGAGCAGTTCATTGGAGCTTACTCTGACAACGGTTCCGCCCTCTTCATCGACACAGATAAGAAGGTTCCCTCCCGCAGCGGACTGGAGCGAGGATATCATCGATATTACCTGCTGTTCATTCTTGCCTCTGAAATTGTCGGCAAAAAGAACTACACCGCCCGCACCGTACTGCTGAAGAAAATTTATAAGATCCTGCTCTGCCGTCTTATCGCCTCTGACGAGAATGAGCTGTGCAACCTTCTGTTCAGTCGTCATTTGGGACAGTATCTCCTCCGCCTTGACGAGTACGGGATCGGGTTCCGGCTCGGGCTCTGTCGGTGAAACATACTCCGCCTGAGTGTTTCCCGACGCATTGCCGCTCGAGCTGCTGTTGCCGCAGTCACCGTATCCGATAAAAAACAGCACGCACATTATCAGTCCAAGCCCTGTGCATATTACCGAAAGCAGCAGCAAAGGCAGCTGTGAGCTGTCATTTTTCCTTTTTGACCTGTTCATTTTTCCATCTTTCCTCTATACCTATTATATATAGCAGTTTGTCAGCTGTCTCCCTGCTCATCGATCGTGAGAGAAAATGCCGGCAGGAACTCTTCGATAAACATATCGGCCTCAGGCATATTCATCTTCCTGATCGATTTGAGTGCAGCCTCTTTTGCGACAATAAACTCTGTATTTCCCGCCTTCTCTTCTTCTATGCACTTGATAAGTGCGCTGATCTTGTCGGCCGCTTTGACAAGCATATATTCTTCGCCGCTTTCCTCCTGACAGATAAGCGGTCTGTATTCATCGCGAAGGTCGCTCGGCAGCATCGACAGAAGTCTCTCCTGCGCCTCTGCCTCCACCTTTTTGTATGCATCGCGTATCTCCGGATTATAATATTTGACCGGTGTCGGCAGATCGCCCGTCAGAATCTCGGGGACATCGTGAAACACCGCAAGCAGCGCCACTCTGTCTGCGTCGACATTTCCTCCAAGTCTCTTGTTTCGCAGCAGCGCCAGAGCGTGTGCGATAACAGCCGTCTCAAGCGAATGTTCACTTATGCTCTCCTGCTCGGTGTTTCTCATGAGAGCCCATCGCGATATGTATTTCATTCGGGAAACCATTGCGTAAAATCCTGTATTCATGATATGCCTACCACTTTCATCAAATTTCGACGTCCGCTCCGTATATATATAATAGGTATAGAGCAGACGAGCCTCCTGCGGCTACTTAACCGACGATGCAAACATGCTTGCTTGCAAGGGCATTTTGCGAGGAGGTTCAATAGCGCAGCCGTGCTTTTGCACGGAAAAAGGGCGCAGCCCTTTTTAAAGTCCCGCGCAAAGCGGGACTTTCTGCAGCTATTATAACATGATTTTTATATGCAGTCAAAGCAAACTCTTGATTTGCCGACGATTCTATATTATAATTATTTGTACATTTACTGAAAGGAACGTTTTACTATGGAAAACAACAATAAAACAGCGAGAATTATAATCGCAGTACTGGCAGTTATCAGCATAATAATTGTTGTCGTCATCGCTCTCGGCATAGGCGGCGAAGATCAGGCTCCTGCACCCTCCTCCAGCGGCTCTGCTGTTCAGAATGACTATTACGCAGACGACTTTGTTGAGGAAACCGGCGGCGACGAGGTCGACGTTGTCATCCCCGAAGACTACAACGAATCCGACTACATCGACGCAGACAGTGCGGATGCATCTGTCGATGATACCGCTGATGCGGACATGGCTGCCGATGCCGATATCGCAGAATAACCTCCGCTCAGTCAAAATAATTAAATCGAAACTTTTCTGTATGTAATATGTTTTGCCGTTCGCTTCTCAGCGGGCGGCATTTGGCTATATTGCGTAATTACAGCAAATTAAAACGGTGTTTCACGAAACGATTGTCAAAGTTACAAACATGTAACCTGCCGATTCTGTTATTTTGCACAGTTATTATGGAGGTTATTTAACTGCGTTAAATAACTCTTCTTTTGAAAATCCTTTGATTTCGCGGTTTTTTCAGCCCCCGCTCCCCCTCCCTCTTCGCCCGATTTTTTCACTTGTTTGTGCAACATACACAATTTTTGGATTCCGATTTATTTGACATCGACGATAAAAAGGACTATAATGTGCCACGGAAAGTGAAAAAGGGGCTTCGCTGTATGCGTCAGACCCCGCGGGGATATTGCCCCGAAAAATAATTGGAAAGTTGGGAGACATAAATCGAAATGAGTATAATAGCAAGTTATGCCGAAAGATGCGCTAAGTTCATGCGCTCACGGCTTGGATCTCTGCTGTTATTCATCCTCGGCTGCACAGTCTGTGCTCTGGTCTTTTCCCCTTACCTTGTACCTGTAAACATAGTTGTTGACGGAGAAGAGCAGACAATCATAACCCTGCGCAGTGATCCTCAGGATATAGTCGCACAGGCCGGCTTCGCTCTTGAGAACGAAGATGAACTCGTTGTATCGGTATCCGAGGACGGTTCCGAGAAAGAGATCGAGATTCTCCGTGCATTTGAAGTTATAGTTGTTGATGCAGGAGTTTCTTACAGCATTGACATGGCAGACGGAAACGTCGCCGAGGCCATCGCTCTCGCAGGCGTTGCAATGCCTGACGCAGACGATATCGTCAGCCATTCCCTCGAAGAAAGCATTTATCCTTATATCCAGATAAACATTGACAGAGTTTCCTACAGAGAGAACACTGCTACCGAAACAATCCGTTTCAAGACCGTCAAGGTCGAGACTGCAGAGCTCGTAAGAGGCTCGACAAGAGTTACCGTCAAGGGCGAATACGGTGAAAAGATCGTTGTCAGCCGCACAATGTACATCAACGGTGTTGAGCAGACTACCGAGGTCGTCAGCGAGACTGTAACAAAAGAGGCTATCAACGAGATCATCGAGGTAGGTACCTCTGAGCCCACAACGGCAGCACCCACAACAACAACCACCGCTGCTCCCGCAACACGCACTACTGCACCCGCTATCAAGACTGAGTCCGGCAACGGCAAGGAGTTTGTCGACGCAAACGGACGCGCAGTTTCTTATTCCAAGAAGCTTACCGGTAAGGGCACCGCTTATACCGCTGCTCCCGGTTCCAAGACTTCCACAGGTCGTACCGTTGAGGTCGGTATCGTAGCAGTTGACCCCGATGTCATCCCCTACGGCACCCGTCTCTACATCGTATCGGCAGACGGCCGTTACGTATACGGCTACGCTCTTGCCGCTGATACAGGCGGAGCTCTCAAGTCCGGCGCTGCTCTCGTCGACGTCTTCTATGAGACCGAATCACAGTGCAGAGCTTTCGGCAGACGTGACGTTGTTGTTTACGTCCTCGACTGATAAAAGCACAAAAAAGACTGTTTCATTTTGTGAAACAGTCTTTTTTTGATATTTACCATTGAAATTCCATAATATGTTTGTTATAATATATTTTACATTATTATGTGTTTTTTTATTGTTGAGTATTTCTCTATCTCATTTCAGAAGGGACGGCTGCAAGATGAACAAGCATAACATCAAATGGTTCAGTCTTATCCTCTCTATAGCGGTTTTTGTCGGCTGCGCTGTATATATCTCTACAGTTTCGCCCGTTTCCGCACTTACTGAGGACGAACCTACCGCAACGGAGACTGTTTCCGATCTCCCCTCCTACGCATTCGGCGACGTTGTTGCGGGCGACATAGTTCAGGGAGACTATGACGAATACATCGACGATGAGACAGGAGAAGTTTCCTACTACTATTCCGATTGGCTCGGCGATTCCTCCAATCCTCTCATCGCAGCGACCAAGAACATCTCGCAGAACACAAACGACGATTACCTTATCAACTACAATTTCAGCCTCAACTATCTTCTCGAATCCTCCGACAACTACATCTTTGTCGATCTTTCCAACGATGATATGTATGTCAGAGAAGGCGTGATCGATGCTGTTCAGGGCTACATCGACTACCTCAACAAGTATACCGAGGGCGCAAAAGTCATAGTTCAGGCTATCGGAAGCGATGACTCCGTTGAGATTGATCTTCCCGGCACTGACGATGTCAACACACCGGGCATTCAGGCTGCCAACTATCTGCGCGGCGTCGAGACCGATCTCGCCGATACTGACACCCCCACAAAGGCAGAGCTCGAGGCACTCGTTGACGATTGTGACGCAGGCATCACCGACGGCACATACGATAACAACATTATCGTTATCGCAGAAAATGCTGACGGTCTCTCTGTCGGACAGACTGCTGCAGATATCTTCACCGTCGAGATAGACCCCGATCCCGAGGTCTCCGGCGAACTTCCTCCCGATGAGGCTGTTCTCGTCGATATCGGCATCAACAAGCTTCTCGACCTCAACCTTTCCGATCATATGACCGAGTTCGATATCCTCGATCAGGTCAACGCACCTTATGTTATCGTCGGCACCTCTCAGGCAAGCATTTCCGAGCGTTCCTCCGATGGCTCCGATACACACAAAACAACTGTCCCCGTTACAGAGGTCGGCAGCGGTCTTCTCAAGGCATCCTACACCGTACCTCCCATCGGTATTTTCGACGGCACATTCGAATATGCAATCGACGTCGATGAACTTGAATCTCCCGTAGATTGTTCCGATCCCGAATTCACCGCAACCGAAGCTTTCGCAATCAACGACCCGTCGTCCGATTACGATCTTATCACCCTTCCCGCCACCGTTATTGAGACAGAGATACCCATCGTAAGCATCGATAAAAAGGTATCTTACACAGGCGATACCGCAAACAAGGATTCTGTCCTCGAGTACGAGATCGTTCTCAAGAACGAGGGCAACGTTGATCTTACAAAGGTAGGACTTACCGATACCCTCATCTGCAGCGATCATATCGTCAACGATTCCGTTCTTGCAACAACAGGTACAGGAAGCAGCACAAAGACCTTCAGCTTCACTCCTTCACAGTCCACCGCTTCTTCCATGGGAACACTTGATGCCGAGAATCTTACACTCGCTCCGGGCGCAGAACTCAAGGTTACCTATAAGCTGGCTGTTCCCGACGATGCTGCAGGCTGCGAGGCTTACAAGAGCACCGTCAACGGCACAACAAAATACATTATTCCCAACACCGCAACCGCTTCTGCCGAGGAGATAAACAGCAACGTAACCGATTCTACCCAGACCGAGATCCTCGGTATCACCGATACCACAGATAATAACAACAATGCATCGGGCAACGCAAGCGGCGATGCCGACAAGACAGATAAGCCCAGCGGCGGCGCTTCCGGCAACGCAAGCGGCGATTCCAAGGGCGACGATGACAAGGACAAATCTCCTGCAACAGGCGACAGCCACAACATAGTTGCAATGGTAATCATGGTCATCGCATTCATCGCAGGCTGTGTCAGCCTCTTCCTCATAATCAACGAGAAGAAGGTTCAGCAGCTTATCAAATCAAGCACAAAATAAATTCAGATCGGGATTGAGCCGCACGGCGCAATCCCGATTGCAATATGGAGGTATTATGAATACTTCAACCGTAAAATGCCGTCTGTGCCACCGCGAAACAGACGATAAAGTCGTCCTCGGAATCATCGAGCGCGGCGGAAAATCCGAAGAAAGCGACGTTACCTTCAAGCCGAGAGCCGTCGTACGCATTCCCATATGCAAAGAATGTCAGAAACGCACGAAACGCAGTATCGTTATCGTCACCGTATGTGTAATGGCGTTCCTGCTCCTCTTTGCCGCATATTCGCTCTTTATGGCTCCTTCAATGTGTTCCGACACAAGACTGCGTGCAGCGGGCATTATGGCTGCCTCGATCGCTCTTGCAGCCATTGCGGTGATTGCAATGTTTGTATTCGGCGAAAAGCTGCACTACTCGCTCTTTGTACACAAGGCTTACGACCGTCTCAAAACCATCCCTGCCGAGGACGTTCTCTATTCACCCAAAAAGCATATTGTGAAAATATCGCCCACCCGCAGCATCATCGCAATCGACAAAGCCGAAATGCTCAGAAGGGCAAGCGCTCCTCAGACAAGCGGAAAACAGCAGGCAATGGCGATGCTTGGCGTGTGGCTTGATTCTACGACCGAATCCGCCTGCCCTGCAACGGAGAACCACGAGCACACATGGAACGGGTGTAAATGCTCCTCCTGCTCAAAGCAGCGCACAACAGGTCACCGTTTCCGAATGACTCCCGGAAAATGCGAGGCTGTCTGTTCCGTATGCGGTCTTGAAAAGGTGGCTCACCGCTTTGACAACGACGGAATATGCATCATCTGCAAAACCAAAAAGAACCAGTAATCACAAAAAACAGGAGAACCGAAATCGGTTCTCCTGTTTTTTTATTTTTCAAGTATCTTTGTCAGCGGCTTTTGCAGGAGCGGACGGAACAGTTTTATCACAACGCCTCCGAGCAGCGCCGAAATAATCGTTCCTTCACGTGTGCCGACAAGTCTTCCTTCAAAGAACAGGAGCGAAAGCACGACAGAAAGCATAACCCACAGAACGTCAAAGACGATCTTTACGCTTCCGAAATTCTTTCCTGTTACATCGGCAATCGCTTTGATAATCGCTTCGCCCGAATTGAGAATGACGTCGGCAATAACTCCGAGCGTTATTCCAAAACCGAGAACTATGACACCCGCCAGAACGAGCATGATCCGAGCTATGTATATATCATTCGGTATCTCACGCACAAGCCAAAGGCCGAAATCGGTAAAATATCCGAAAAGGAACGACAGCGGTATCTGCAAAAACTGAATCGGTTTGAAATCCCGTCTGAGCAATATCATCTGTCCTATGATAAGGACAAAATTGGATACGATAATCCACGTACCGAACGAGAGGAATGTGAACTTTATGCTCACAACATTTGCAACCGATGATATCGGCGAAACTCCGAGCTCACCGTGCTTTGTTAGAGCAACACCCAGTCCCATGAAGAACAGGCTTATTATAAACAATATATATCTTTTTGCTGTTTCTCTTTTTGACACGATCTCACCCTGTTTATTCATTACGGTCTGCATTTGACGATGGCTTCGGTAACATCGGTCAGCACAAGCTCGCCGTTCTGATTGTACGCTTCTATGGTAATCTCAACAAGTCCGTTCCGCTCGCTGCGCTTCACAAGATTTGTGACCTTCGCCCTGCCCGTCAGTACATCTTCGGCAAACACAGGTCTGAGCCATTCGATCTTTGTGGACTTTCCCGCGAGCAGCTCCTCACCGAACAGATCGACCTCAAGATATTTTGCCCATACCGACATAAAGGACATGACACCCGGTGCGATGAGTTTTCCGAACGGTGTCTTTCTTGCGTACTCCTCGTCTGTGTGAAGCGGTATGTTATCATAGAGTCTCGCAAAGTCGAGCATCTTTTCCTTTTCAATGACAGCAGGTGCAATATCTATTGTCATATCAAGTTCTATTTCATCGAAATACATATTTTCACCTCAGAAAAACCGCTTAGAAATTTATTATATGTCTGATGGTTGTGCTTCCCTTTTCGAGCGACACGCTGCCCGTACGGCAAATTTCAAGTATCTGATAATCTCTCATAAGATTTATGAAATCATCAATTTTTCTTGAATCATCGGTCAGACGAAGCATAATTGAATCCTTTGAGTAATCCACCGTCACAGCGCCAAATGCTTCCGCCGCCGTGCGTATATCATCGCGCGTTGCGGGATCGTTCTGCAGCTTTATCAGAAGCAGCTCACAGCTTATCGAATTGTCTGCCGTGAACTCTTTTATGGAGCAGACGTCAGGCAGCTTGTACAGCTGATTTATAAGCTGCTGTTTGTATGTCTCCTCGCCGTCGAAGACAACCGTTATACGCGAAAATTCGCTGGATTCGGTTTCGCTGACGGTCAGCGCACTGATATTGAACTGTCTGCGTCGGAACATACTTGTTACTCTGTTGAGCACACCGAACTGGTTTCTTACCAGTACCGCTACTGTATATCTGTTCATATCAGCCACCTGCCTTTATGATAATATCGTCCATGGAGCCGCCGGGGGGCAGCATCGGAAACACAAATTCATCCTTATCGATAGCACAGTCGATAACATACGGTCCGCTCTGTGCAAAAGCTTTTTTGAGAGCCTCGTCGAGCTGTTCGGGGGTCGATACCGCCTCTCCGTCAGCTCCGAATGCACGCGCAAGCGATACAAAATCCGTCTTGCGGTCGAGTATGCTGTTTGAATAATGCTTATCAAAGAAGAGCGTCTGCCACTGACGAACCATGCCGAGAACGCCGTTGTTCATGATAAGAATAACGACGGGAATATTATACGTTGCCGCCGTCGCAAGCTCGTTGAGACACATTCCGAAGCTGCCGTCACCCGTGACAAGAACACTTCGCTCACCCGTGCCGAAGGCCGCACCTATCGCAGCACCGAGACCGAATCCCATCGTTCCGAGTCCGCCGCTTGAAACAAAGCGTCTCGGGGTTCTGAAAACAAGATTCTGCGCCGACCACATCTGATGCTGACCGACATCGGTACAGACTGCGGTATTCTCGCCGAGATATCTGTTGAGCGTAAGAATGGCACGCCTCGGCGTCATACCCTCACGGTCATCGAGATTGTCGTTCTCTTTCTTTCTGAGCTGATTTACCCTTTCGCACCAGTCGGGCTTTTCGCTCTTTTCAATCAGAGGCAGAAGATTCTGCAGCGTAACTTTAACATCGCCGCGAAGTCCGCAAACTGCGCTGACGGTCTTTGAAAGCTCGGAACCGTCAACATCAATATGGACTATCTTCGTGCCGACAGCAAACTTTGAACGGTTGCCCGTAACACGGTCATTGAATCTGACACCGAGAGCTATAATGACATCGGCTTTGTGCATCGCCATCGAAGAGGCATAATGACCGTGCATTCCCTGCATACCGAGGAATCTCGGGTGGTCGGTGGCAACCGCCGAAAGTCCCATCATCGAACATCCGACAGGTGCATCTATCTTTTCGGCAAGCTCGAGCATCTCGCTCTGAGCATTTGCGGCAACAATTCCTCCGCCGAAATAGATGAACGGTCTTTTTGCCTCGTTTATGCATTCCGCAGCTTCTTTTATACGCACTTCCTTTGCCGCTCTGGGTTCTTCCGCTTCAGCGGGAGGAGCGGGCGTATATTCGCACTGCGCCATCTGAACATCTTTCGGTATATCGATAAGAACTGGACCGGGTCTGCCCGATTTTGCGAGAGTGAACGCCTCACGCACCGTATCGGCAAGCTGCTCGACCGAGCCGACAAAATAGTTGTGCTTGGTTATCGGCAGCGTGATACCCGTAATATCGATCTCCTGAAAGCTGTCGGTACCGATCTGGTTTGTGGGTACGTTTCCGCAGATTGCAACCATAGGTATGGAGTCGAGGTGTGCGGTCGCGATACCTGTAACGAGGTTTGTTGCGCCCGGACCGGACGTCGAGATAACAACACCGACCTTGCCCGTTGTGCGAGCATATCCGTCTGCGGCATGAGCCGCACCCTGCTCGTGGGCTGTAAGTATATGGTTTATCTCGTCCTGATATTTATAGAGACTTTCGTACACATTGAGTATCTGTCCGCCGGGATAACCGAATACGGTATCACAGCCCTGCTCTATCAATGTCCTGACCAATATATCTGCACCTGAAAGAAGCATTTTCTCACTCCCTTATCTTAAACAAAACACCCGTCTCAAAGGCTTAAATGCTTTGAGACGGGTGTAAATAGATTCTATCTGCACTCGCGGTACCACTCAAATTGCGAATATAAAACTCGCCACCTCTTCGAAGTCAAATAACTTCTATGCACTGACGCAGCATACACGGGAATCCCTACACACTTTCGCTTCAGGGTTCCGGCTCGGAAGGGACAGGGCAGGATCTTCCATACTGATTCGCACCAACCATCAGCTCTCTTCAATGAAACGTTATCCTGACCACTCTTCGTCACAGCTTTTAGACAATATCCGATTTTGTTGTATTTTAGCATGTAGAACCGATATAGTCAAGGGGTTTTCGAAAATATGACCGTTTTAATTTTCCGCCGCCGATTTCTTTTCAAATCCGTGCACCCAATCGGCTTTGAGGAAATATATGAGGAACACGATAGAGCTGAGCGTCCACGTGAGCGGATACGCCCAGAACACGACCTGAATATTCGGTATAATTCTTATCATGAGCGTTATGTACGTTACTCTTATCACGCACCAGCACGCCATCATCGTAAGCATCGGGACAACGGCTTTGCCCGCTCCTCTCATTATGCCTGCGATACAGTGCGAGAAGGCCAGGAAGAGATAGAACAGTCCTTCCGTTCTCGCCTGAAGTACTCCGAACCTGACGATCTCGGGATCGGATTTGAAGAGTGCGATGAGCTGAGGCGAGAATACGTATATTATAACACCCACCGTCTCAGCAAGAAGCATTGATGCAAATATACCGAATCGGGCACCCTTTTTCGCTCTTTCGAACTGACGCGCGCCGAGATTCTGACCGATAAATGTCGTCATCGACACCGCAAGGCTCGTTATCGGCAGGAAAGCAAAGCCTTCGAGCTTCGAATATGAGCCGCAGCCCGCAACAGCATTTACATCAAAAGCGTTTATGTTGCTCTGTACAAATATATTCGCAATGGATATCATTGAATTCTGTACGCCTGACGGCAGTCCGAGCTTTATTATCCTCGACAGCATACGTCTGTCTATCCTTATGCTGCGCAGGTTCACCCTGCACACCGTATCGCTCCTGACAAGACGCACGGTGCTGAGCACAGCGCTCACAAACTGGGAAAGCACCGTTGCAAACGCCGCCGAGCCGACGCCAAATCCCATAACGCCGATAAACAGAATATCAAGAATGACATTGAGTATCGACGAAAAAATCAGATAATAAAGCGGGTGTCTGCTGTCGCCGACAGCCTGAAGGATTCCGACGTTTGTGTTATACATTACAAGCGCCAGCGAGCCGAGAAAATAAATTCTGAAATACACTATTGAATTTGGAAGCACCGACTGCGGCGTACCCATCCATATAAGAATCTGAGGCGTGAGAGCAACGCCCACCACCGTCAGTACGATTCCCATTATAAGACCGAATGCTATATCGGTATGCACCGCCGCTTCGACCGAATCGTTGTCTTTTGCTCCGTAATACTTCGATATCAGCACGCCCGCACCTGTTGCAACACCGTTGAAAAAGCCTACGAGCAGAAAGATGAGCGGACCCGAAGAGCTGACCGCCGCAAGTGCGTTTTCGTCCAGAAATCTTCCGACAACGAGTGAATCGACGGTGTTGTAGAGCTGCTGGAACAGATTGCCGAAAAATATCGGTATGGCAAAGTTTATAATAGATTTCGATATACTTCCCGAAGTCATCGAAACACTTCCCGATTTACCGTTCATAACCTCATTTCCTTTATACTGTTATAAATGCATATTATACCAGTCTGAAAATCAGTTTTCAAGACCCTGACAAAAAGAGACCGCTGTGTGCGGTCTCTTTCATTTTATCTGGGTATCTGGTTGTAATTGTACATCTGCGGACCGGGGACGACCTCAAACGCATCGGAGCTGCTGAAGCTGTAAGCGCTCCACGCTGCAAGGGTGTCATAAAGCACGCCCTTGGGCGGTTCGATCTCGCCTCTCTGCTGCTGTCTGAGCAGGTCGTATGCAATCTTCATCGCAGGTGCAAGAGCCGTAAGCTCGTCCTGAAGCGAGAAGAGACTTGCAAGCTTTGCTTCGGGGAGAAGCTCCTGTGCAAAGAAGATGTATTCCTGATATGCAGGTATGTACATACCCTCGTCGAGCGGCATTGAGCACAGGACGGGGAAATGTGTATTTGACTTGTAGTGGATCCTGTTGTGATCCTCAACGATCTCAACCGTTCTTGCAACGTCCTTTTCGGTAACGTCACGCATGGTTCTGCTGCTCTGAGCGATGAGATCACACAGCGTCCACGCAAATGAGCGCAGGGTGGTTATCTGCTCACGCGAGCGGATAATTCCGTAATGAAGCTCGCACTCGACATCATCGTTTGCCTTGAACATCATTTCGGGAACGTGGAACACCTTTGTTACATAGTGAGCCGCTTCGCGAAGGGAGCTGCTTACCTGCGGGTTGATCTCCTCCATGACGAAGGAAAGCTTCTTTTCAAGATATCCGCGCTCAACGGGCTGGAGCTGAATGTCGGGGCGCTGGAATGTGGCCAGCGGCTTGTCGGCAACGGCAGTCTTTACGGGAGCCGCAAAATCGACAGCATCGCCAAACTCCATAACGCTTCTGAACTCGTCGGCAACATTCGCGGAAGAAGCACTCTTCTTCTCCTCAAATGCGTCCTCATATTTACCCTCGTAACTCTTTGCAGCCTTTCTCGAATGCTTTACAAACTCGTTGTTGAGATCCTTGTAATAAAGCTGTTTGAGCACAGACTGTGACGGAATGAGGCGCGAGCGGCGGACGAAGTAGCGCTCGACCATCTCAACGGGATCAAGATACGAATACTTGACAAACTTGATGAAATAAAGCAGCGGCCAGTTGCCCTCCGCAAGGTCGACATCGCCGATAGCGTCTGCAAACGCGGCGAGCATTCTCTCCTGGGTTGCACGGTCGAAGCTTCTGAACATCATACCGAGTGACTGTGCGTCGACGTCGACGTCCTCGCCCGGAGAGGGAAGCCATGCGCTCTGGTTTATCTCATAATTGAATGTGACATCGGGCAGAGCCTTAACAAGATGGCGTCTTACCTGACCGAGAGCGTATCTTCTGCCGAACTGATGGAATATCATCGTCAGAACGTGCATCGCAACCTCGACCTTTGAATCGAGTATTGTCAGGTGATGGTTTGCGAGCATCTCCTCGGAGAATCTCTTTATCGCCTCAAGACGCTTTGCAAAATCGGTTGCCGTTGCACAGTTGAGCCATACGGCATTCGCATTCTCGCCGTATATCTGTTCAAGGACGGTTTCTCTGATGTGAGCCGCTGTCGGCGTCTCATACTTGATGTCACCGCAGATATGCTGAATAGCCTGAATGGTAAGCCAGCAAAGGGTCTTTCCGCCCTTGACCGCCATCTGAGCCGCCTCAGCGATATGCTCCATCGGGTTTGGCTGTTCTCTTCCGCGCACGGGCGGGAAAACAGCGTCAAACGAGACATAGGTTTCATCGGCAACCGCCATGAACGCGTTCTGAGGAACTGTGTAATCGGTGTCGCCGTTTGTCTCGGAATAGAGTCTGAGTATTGTGTACACAGCCTCCTGAATCGTATACTCTTCCTCGTTTATGCAGGCAACCTCATCGGTCGTCTTTGCCTTGACGAGCTCGTCGGGCATTGTGTCGATATTGAGCGGAAGCACCGATCTGAGCACCTGACGGCGTGAAACAGAATCTCCGAGCAGGATATAGTTCTCATCATTGACCCTTTCGAAGGTTCTGTCCTGTGCGTGATAGATGAACACATCGGGTGCAAAGGGATGCTCGAACTCATCACCGTTGATGACCAGTGTGCAGTTGTATCTCGAGGAGAATTCGAGCAGCTTCTTGACCGCTGCAAAATCATAGAAATCGATATAGACGATCTCTCTGCACGGGACGGAGATAATGAGATCGCGTCCGAGCGAAAGCTCCTCTATAAGCTCCGGCATACAGAGCATATACGATGCGAGATTGTGCTGGATATAACGGAAGGATGTGCACTCGCTCGATGCGAAGGAATACTTCGGTCTCATACCGACGTTCTTCATATTCTTCTCCGCAGCGTCCCAGACGTCGTCATATCTGACGCACCATTCTTCCTCGACGCATCTCTTCTCGAGATAGAGATAACCCATCTGAGTCTCGATTATGACAAACTGGAGAAGTCCCGGCTCACCCTCACGGCAGACCATCTTCTCGATGCCCTCGTAATAGCGGTTGTCACTGACCTCGATAAGGAGGTTTCCTCTGACAGCCTCAAAGTTGTGATGGGTGAATCCTACCTGCTCGAGTGTGCGGTAGAAGGGATAATGCTCGTTTGCGTAAAGGTTTGCCTTGCCGAGATTGCTCTCGAACGGAATACGGCGATAGCTCGGCTCACGTCTGAGAGGCGGATCCTTGAGGATATCCTTGCTTCTCAGGTATGACGAGAATTCATACTCGGGAGAATCATCGTAAAGCGTTGCGCAAAGTGCCGAAAGGAAATCTCTGAATATCTCCTCGTCGGCTGTCTCGGAAAGTCTGTAAACATACTCATTGTGAGCAAAATCAAGCAGCTTTCTCTTGACTGCGGGGCTTGCCTTTGATGCAAACATGAACAGCTTTGCCTTCATTGAGGCATCTGTACCCGAAAGGGTGTTGTTCGCAAACTGTGCCATGGCAGCAGCTTCCTTCGGTGCTGCGCCGGGGTATATCTTCATGAATTCGGAGAAGAGCTCGGAATTTGAAAGCTCCTCCTCGGAGGTATTCTGATGGATATAGAGCAGAGTTCCCATAACGCCCGTGCGAATTGCCTTCTCCTCGTCGGAAAGCTTCTCGCTTCTCTGGCGCTGTACGGGCTTCTTTGCGGTTCTCTGCTGTCTGAGCTTGCCGAGGTCGACGGGCTTCGGAATGAAGTCCTCGATGGGTTTCTGCGGTGCAGGCATCTCAGGTGCGGCAGGCTGCACGGGCTCCGGCGGCTGTTCGAAGGTCGTCTCGGGCTGTGCGGGAATCTCCTGTACCTGCGGCTGATCTATCGCCGTGATATCGAGCGGCGTCTCGTCGATCTGAAGGGACGACATATCTACCTGACCGAAGGAATAGACCTTGTTTGTGTTCTCAGTCTGAGCCTCGGTCTGCTGCGGCTCGGCGTTCTCTTCACGGACGGGCTCGTCCTGTACTGCCTGCTCGCGGACCTCTTCGACCGCTGTTTCTTCCTGAGCCTGCGTATGCGACTCGACAAAGACTACCTGCGGCTCAATTCCGAGCTGCTCGAGCTCTTCATCGGAGAGGAATTTGCCCGCGCAAAGATCGGCAATTCTCTGAGTGAAGCGATCCTGCTCATTCTTTCTGAATATTCCCGAAAGCTGATTGCGCAGAAGTCTTTCTGTGGTCTGTGCTCCGTGCTTCTTGTAAAGCAGCTTGAAGCCCAGCTTTACCATAAAGAGCTTGTCGCCGAGATGTGCCTCTCTTGCGGTGAGCTCGATGGCCTTTTTACCGTTTTCCTCTTCCCACTTTGCCGTTGCGGCATCGATAAGCTCGGCGGCCTTGACATCGTCAACTCCGGGATAAAGAGCCGAAATATCTTCATAGAACTTCGATATTTCGAGCTTGCCCTTGAACTCCCTTGTGTATATCTTGAGCAGATGAATAAGCATCGCGCCCTCGATATCCTCAGCCGAAGCACGCGGCTCGTCAAAGCTGAGCGGATAAAGCACGCCCTCGCGGCTCTCCGCAAAACGGACGCTGTCCCACACAAAGGAGGGCAGAAGCGAGAAGTCGGAATAATCGATCTCTCTTCCCGTATAATCGGCATTTTCAATATCGAACTGCGGCGGATATATCACCTTTGTTATATCGCTTGCAGGTTTGATCTGGCTCCATCTGAGGGTCGGGACTCTCGAGAAGTTGCTGCCCGAGATATTCTTGTCGGCATAGTCCGCCTCGGACGAATCAAAGCAATCGGGATACTTTATCTTTCTTATATCGAGAGCTCCTGCGATGACCTTTGCGTCAAAGCTCTCCGCTCTCGAAAAATCACTGCCCGAAATATCCCTTCCGGAATAATCGGCTGCGGAAAAATCAAAGGTCGACGGATAGATGATTCCTTTGATCGAGGCTGCGTCCTTGATATGCTCCCATCTGAGCGATGTGCATAGCGAGAAATCACTGCCCGAAATGTCTTTGTCGGCAAAATCCGCCTTCTCGCAGTCAAACGAAGCGGGATATCTGATTCCCGAGATGTCTGCGGCATCGGCGATATTCTCAAACGACATCGACTGAACGAGTGAGAAATCACTTCCCGAGATATTTCTGTTTGTGAAATTTGCGTTCTCTATGTCAAAGGTTGCGGGATATTTTACAGCAACGATATCCTCTGCACCCTCGATATGCTTCCATTTGAGAGCATAGACTGCGGAGAAATCACAGCTTCTCAGACCGCGTCCGAAGAAGACCGCATCGTCTATATCAAAGCTTGCGGGGAATACCACACCCGAGATATCGGAAGCCTTTTCGATATGGCTCCAGCGCAGACCCTCGACACGGGAGAAATCCGAGAAATCGATGGCTCTTCCCTCATAATCGACGAACGAGGTGTCGAAGCCTGCGGGATATTTGATACCGTAAATATCGGTAGCTTCCATTATCTCATAGGGATCGAGATCGTCCCTGTCGCTGAGATCGGCAAAAGCCAGCGATACGGGAACATCCGATCTTCTCCTCAGCCGCTCCTTCGGAACCTTTGCCTCCTCGGGAACAGACTGCATCGGTCTGATAACGGGAGCACCCTTCTGGGTCTCGTCCTCCTGCGCTTTCTCCTCAGCCTTCTCCTCCGTCTTTTCGGCATCGACCGAAGCTATGGCCTGCTGACGGCGTTTCCACCATCTGTTTCTTACCTCGGAGGGCTGCTGCGGCAGGTTTGCTGCGGCAGACGGTGCTTCATCGGCGGCACCGAATATGCCCGCAATATTATCCACTTCACCCGCAACGTCCGTTGTATCGTTCTTTTGCTGAAGCTGATTTGTGTTCGCGGAATCGGGAGTATAGGACAATACCGGTTTGATATCGCCCGTTTCCTGCAGAGCGGAAGGAATGTCGTCCTTCGGCATTACCTGCTTTTTGCGCTGATTCCTGTTGCGTTTAAATATCGCCATGTCAGTTCATTCTCTCCTCAAAGTCTTATCAAAGCCTGTCTGATTTTAGCCTCTGACTCTAACGGTGCACGATTCTTCCCATCCGCCGTTAGCCGGATCGCCGACCGATGCGGTTATCTTTACTCCGTCGGTCTTTTTAAGAGCCTTTACCACTCCGTAAGCATCGACCGACACCTTCTCGGGATCGCTCGATTTCCAGATTATCGCGGTGGACGGGATATCTGACGGGTAAAGTTCAACAGATATCGTATATGTCTTTCCGACCTTCATGGTGAAGTCCGATACACTCAGCGACATCGATTCGACAACTATCGGCTCGGTGGTCGCCGTCGGATATGTTGTGGTCGGATAAAGGGTCGTGGTGGTGCTTCCTGAGGAGTCATCGTCGGGAAGCTCGACGTCGGAACCCGATACATCAGACCCCGATACGTCAGAGCCGCTGACAAGCTGCTGTGTCGGTACTGTGGTCGGCACCGTCGACGCCTGCGTCGCTCCGAAATCGGACGCATTGTAACCGACGAAGCCCGTATCGTCCTTGCTCATTCCGCCGCCCATTATGTAACCGAACAGTCCGCCGACGAGCGAGCCTGCAATAAATATCAGACAACCGAGAGCAACAAGTATCATATTCTGTGTGAGATGGAATCCCGGCTCAACAACGTCAACAACCACACAGCTTATATTATCGGCGCTGTCTTCCTTGAGCGCCATATTCATAAGCTCGTTTGTATGACCGAAGGGATCCTTTCTCTTCGAGAGACAATCGGCTATATCCTCTTCATCGACATAATCGGTAAGTCCGTCCGAACAGACAAGGAACTTGTCACCCTTCTTGACCTTGAAGGGTTTTGCTCTGTAAGGCTCAAGACTTCCCTCGTCGTCCGACATTCCGAGATATTTTGTGAGACCGCCGTTTCTTGTACCTTCCTCGGTCAGAACGATGGCTCTTTCACCGTTTGCCTGGACATGGTCTCTCGAAAGTCTTATGAGCTGCTTGTCCCTGTAAAGATATATACGGCTGTCGCCCGCGTTGTAGGCATGAGCCACACCGTTTTCTATAACGAGCAGCGCGAGTGTGGAAGCCGTTCTGACTCCGCCCGTCTCTCTTATCTGCTCTCTGATCGCATCGTTTGCATTCTGTATGTAATCAAGAACTATTTCATCGGTATCGCGTCCCGTGTCGAAGGATACTCTGTCTGTAACATCGTCGAGCATCTTCGCCGCAAGCAGAGACGCAAAGGAACCTGTATTGTTCCTTCCCATACCGTCGAGAACAGCAAAGCAGTTGACGTCGGCACTCTCGCCCGTCTTGATCGCAAAATCCTGCCTTATTGTTTTCGGTGTAATGAAATCGCCGTTAAAATAGACGTTATCCTCATTGTAACCGCGTGCATTACCTACCTGTGACTCGGCTGCCGCTCTGACTATAAGCTTGTTAACAGCACTCATATATACGACCATACCTTTCTCTCTTGCAAAAAAGCGCAAACTGCTAACATACATAATAACACAAGCCGCTCGAAATAAGTATATATAATACATTATATTTACGAATTTTTAATATTTTAAGCTGATTTTTCCTGTTTTTCCCGATAAAAAAGGGGATACAAAGCCTCCCGGGAAGCCTCATACCCGCCCTCATGCCGCACAGCAGTTGAAACATCGATAAAAATGTGATAAAATGAACGCAGCAACGATATGAAAGGAGTCGTCCGACACCGATCGGCATCCGATATCATGATAAAAAAACTAAAGCTTTCAACATTCGAGGGAGCCCTGCGCGTCGGCGGCTTCATCGGCTGGTATTTTACCGTAATGTACATATGTGAGCACAGTCTGCACTACTATCAGGATCACAGCCTCCTGCTGTCGGTCAATCAGACCTTCCTCACGTCATGCATCATAACGCTTGCGGTGCTTGTCGCCCTGCTTTCAGCCTTTGACATCGAAGGTATTCTGAGCAACAAGCTCCTGCGGTGGCTGCCGGGAATATTCATGGCCGAGAGCGGCATCGCTCTGTCGCTCGCAACCTTCGCAACCATGACGGTCTTTTCCTCTATCGCAGGTGTTGCGTTTGCTTTCGGTGCGGTGGCTATAATATCCTGTCTTCTGAAGGTAAAGGTCGGTCAGCGTCTTTTTTCCGTAGCGCTCGGTCTTGCAATCGGCGGAGTCATACGGATAATCGCCTCGCTTCTCCTCTCTTCCGCAGGTCATGTTCTCACCATCGTCGTGGCAGTCATAGTCGGTCTCATCGCCGCCGTCACCGTTCATTCGGACGGTTACTCGCGTCAGAGTGCGACACTTGTCAGTCTCGCCGAAGCAAACTTTTCTACCCTCGCAAAAAACATTCCCGCAGGCTACATCTCAATATTCTTCTGTGTCGCTGCTTTCTATTTTTCGCACACACACGTCGAAGCAGCCATATCCACACGCCTGCCTCACACCTATGAGATATACGAATACGTCTCGTTTGCAGGTTTTATAATCGCAGCCGCCGCAATCTCGGTGCTCTTCAAATTCCAGCATATGCCGCTCATTTTCGCATACGGCACAGCGCTTACCGCCGCGGCATCATGTCTCATCGGTCTTCCGAACATCACAGCGTCGGAAACCACGGTTTTTGCTCTGCTGTTCTTTATGGGACTTGCCTGCTTCAAGACAGCGATACTCCTTTATATAATCGTCTTTTCACTCGACCGCCCGCACCCGCTGTTCTATGCAACCTTCGGCTATGCCGTCACAACCCTTGCAGAGCTTGTCGGCTCGGCGCTGAGTTCAAGAATAAATATCGACAGCACAGCTTACCCAGTCATTCTTCTTATCCTTTCGCCCATCGGCGGCTGGCTCATACACCGTTCCATGAAAAAGGCGGGATTCACCGACAAAAAACTCGAACACCGCCGTATTCTGCGCGATCAGATAAGACAAAGATGCGCTCAGCTCGAAATGTCTGAACGCGAGGGAACGATGATCGAAAACATCGTCCTCGAAAAGTGCGATATCGAAGACCTCTCCCAGAGAATGCTCTTCTCCAAAAACACAGTAAAGGTTCTTCTGCGGGCACCTTATGAAAAGCTCGGTCTGAGCGACGAAGGCGAAGTTCGCTCCTACTTCGAGGAGCTTGCCGATCAGGTCGAACTCGATGCCGAGAAGGAGCGCGAAAAGATCGCCGCCGAGCGCAAGGCTCTGCGCGATGAAGAGCGCCGTCTCAGAAACGAAGAGCGTGACCGTCACGAAGAGGAGCTTCGCAGACGTTTCCTCGAAAAGCACGCCGCAGCTCAGGCGGAAGCCGACGAGAAGGAAAACTCCGAAATCTCGCAGGATATCACCATTTTCGGTGAGGACGAGGCTCCTGCAGCCGGGCTCGAAGAGGTAACTGAAGATGTTTCCGAAACCGAAGAGGAGGTCGTTTCCGAGCCTGTCGAGGATGAGCCCGAAACCTCTCCCGACAGCAGCGAAACACCGCCGCAGGAGACAGAAGAGGACGTATCCTCCGACGATTCCGAAGAAAAATAATGCATCACAAAAGCAGTATCACATTGCGTGATACTGCTTTTTTATTTGCCGATAATATTTTCCCTCTTCCTGCAAATAATGGAAACGAGGTGATGTAAGAATGGCGTGCTGTGTGCAGCAAAAGTGCTCAAAAAAGCTTATCGGACTGATTCGTATAATCTCGGTTTCCTGCGCATTATTATGCATAGGTCTGTGCGTTGCGACCGCAATATTCATCGATACCGCAGCGGCTTCTCTTCCGCTTGCAGCGTCTCTTTTCTTTATATGGCTCGGTGTACGCTACGCTCCGATTTATTACAGAAATCTAAGCTACACCCGCGCGCGGTCCTTCTTTCAGATCGAACGCGGTGTTTTCTGGCACAAACACATTCTCATTCCAAACAGCAAAATACAGTACGCAGACCTTCGCCGCAGTCCCATCGAACGAATCACGGGAACAAGCACGATCGTATTCTTTACGCCCGGAGGTAAAATAACCCTTCCCGGGCTCGAACCGGACGATGCTAAGAGGCTCATAAAGCTGCTTTCACAGCAATAAGAGGTGGTACAAAATGACCGATACACGTCAGCACCCTGCCGTACTTTTTCGATATTCGGGAGGATTTCTTTTTGCGCTGCTCGCTCCGCTCGTGCCCGTTGTGTTGTCGGGTGCGCCTGTCGGCTATTGGCTGTTTGTTCAGTTACCGCTCGCCGCAGTTGTGATTCTGTGGGGGATTCTGCGATGGAAGAAATGCCTGTGGAGAAACGGAGGCTCGGTATCTCTGAGCAGCGGCGTGCTCCTTAAACACAGCCGAATAATACCGCAAAGCTCCATTGCCTGCATCGAGCTTTGCCGCTCGCCTTTCCTGTCGCTTATCGGTGCTTCCCGCGTCACTTTCAGAACCCCGTCCCAGCCGAACGACAGAAAGCTGTCACTCACCCTCGGACGCAAAAACGCCGCAGACCTTATCCTCTCCACCCTCCCTCTCGGTCTTTCGAAAGACGGAGTGTCAGACCGTTCAAGTGCGCGTGAAACAGCCATTCTCGCCGCATCGGGCTCTAACATGGCATCGGGACTTCTCATACTGATACCTGTCATCTCGAAGCTTTCAAAACTTGGTATAGCCGCCGCAGAGCGTCTCGAAGAGGGAGCCTACACCCTTCTGCCCCGGCTTCCGAAAGCTGCCGCCATCGCAACCTTCATACCTGCAGTCGGGTGGCTTCTGCATTTCTTTTACAACTGTATTCATAACGCTCGGTTTGAAAGCATACGTTCGGGAAACTGTATAATAATCCGCCGCGGTGCAATTTCCCGCCGCACCTCTTACCTTCCGACCGAGCATATCAGCGCTGTCGACACACGCCGAACTCTTCTGCTCCTGTTTTTCAAAAGAGCTTCCGCCGCAGTGCTCAGCAACGGCTGCGCCCCCTTTCACATTATCCCCGCAGCGCGTGAGAGCGAACTGAAAAACCGTCTGAGCTTCATCATTCCCCGTCCTCACGGAATGCCCGTCGAGCTTGAGCCCGATCGCGGCTGCCGTCCGAAATACTATCTTATTCGACTCGTTTTCACGCTGGTCAGCGCCTGCCTTCTGATACGGCTTTCCTACGGCAGCTCGACCGAGAGACTGTTTGCTCCCGCATTTATCCCCGTCACCGTTCTCCTTGTATGGTACACGCTTATCGGTGCTGCGGCGTCCATGCGTGCAAAGGTCGTGCTTTCGGGCGATTCGGTCGAAATAACAGGCTCAAGATTCTTTACCGTTCACACCGTCAGAATATACCGCTCGCAGATCGCCGAGATAAAAATAAAACAAAGCCCTCTCCAGATACAGAGAGGACTTTGCGATCTTTATATTCGTCCGTGCGGACAGAAACACGGCATAGCCTGCCGATTTCTGTCAATCGAGAGAGCCGAGAAATTCTCCCTCATGCTGAGATGATCAGCCGATGGTCTGTATATATTCTCCGCTTCCTCTGTAAAGCTTGAGCTGGGTATCATCGTGCAGAAGCAGATACTCGCCCGCCATACAGTCAAGGCTTATCGGACGTGCGCTTGAGACAAATCTCTCACCCTTGCCGTCATGCCCGTATCTGTAGAGGTCGCTGCCCTCGGGGAGCTTTGTCCAGAAGCAGACCGAAAGATCGTTTGCCGTTATGCCGACAATGTACGGGTCATCGGTAAACCACTCGGTCTTCTTCTCGCTCGATATCTTCATTCTGCAAAGCGTTTTTGCGCCGTCGGTTGCCGTTTCGCAGAAATAGATATATCCGCCGCCGAGTGCGTATCCCGCACTGTCATAGTTTATTGCAAACTCCTTGGTCTTTCCGCTGCCGAGATCAACGCAGGCAAGCTTTCCCGTAGGATTGTTGTAGTAGTAAACACGACCGTTGTAATACTCGAGGTGGCTGAAATCGCCCCTGATCACCTCGGTCAGCGATGCGCCCGACGCATCGACCGTACATATTTTTATCGTTCCGTCGGTTGCGGTACCCCAGCAGCAAAGCTTCTCGCTGTCGACCACTCCGTAACCGCTTACCGAAACGTAACCCGAAATGACATCGGTCTCGTTTATCGCTCTTACAACGCATCGTGCAACAGGTGCAGAACCCTGAACCGTTGTGTTTCCGAACGGCATTCTCCACAGGCTGCCGTTCTGCATATAATAGAGATTGATACCGTCAGTGTCGATAAGCTTGATCGCGCCCGCATCACTCTGCATAAGCACAGTCTCGCCATTCTTGCCCGACTTCATTATCGACGAACCCTTGACGTAATACAGATTCTCATTGTCGGCACAGATTATACCGCCCGTATTGAGCTTCTTTACGGCGATATTCTCGTCAGCAGGCTTAGCATTTCCGCTCGCCGATTCGCCGCACGACGAACAGCTGCCGCAGGAATTGCAGGAGGAGCAGCTCGAACATGAGCTGCAGCCCGAGCAGGCGCTGCAGTTGCCGAACAGAATAAGAATCAGCACCAGAAATATCGTTGCGACCGCTCCGATAAGTATTTTCGGCGGTATTCTGTTGATCCTGTCAACTATCTCCGTAAGCCACATCGGACCCACACCGGCAGTGCTTGCGATCTTTACGTTTCCGCGCTTTTTTCTTACCAGTGTTCCGCAGTTAGGACACATCTTTTTTGCAGGATCGAGCTTTGTATGGCATCTTCTGCATCTCATTCACGTCACCAATTTTCTCAAGTGTGATCTAAAAAAATAAAGGCGGCAAAACTGCCGCCCCTGACTGTAAATCTACTACTGGATTGAGCAGTCGAGATAGCGCTCAAGCTCCTCGTCATCCTTGCGCTTCTTCTCGAGCATGAGCAAAGTTGTGGTAATCGACGCAATAACAGCAGCCAGTGCAACTATCACTCCGAGTACAAGCCACGAATTATTCTTTTTTTCCATTAAAAACACCTCCGTAAATTAAAGGAATATATCTTAAGGCGTTCCTTGCATCATAAATATTTTACTCTTTTTAATGCATCGTGTCAATATAAAGACTGCCCATTTTACATTTATTTAAAATATAATATAAAAGAAAAAGCAGGGCTACCGCTCTGCCTTAATCTTTATCCTGATGCTGTCAGAACATTATGCCTGATTGACCTTCTTGGCGATTGCAGCCTTTCTTCTTGCAGCAGTGTTCTTGTGAAGCACTCCTTTGGCGGCAGCCTGATCGATCTTCTTATAAGCGAGGCGGGCGGCCTCCTCTGCGTTGGCACCGGTCTCAACAGCAGTAGCAACCTTCTTAAGAGTGGTCTTCAGATTGGTTTTTATTGCCTTGTTGCGAAGATTCTTTGTCGCATTAACCTTTACGCGCTTTTTGGCCGACTTGATATTGGGCATGGTTCCACCTCCTTCTTTGTCTTGTCGTATACAGTTATAATACCACTATGACAAATAAAATGCAAGTGTTTTTTTTAATGCAGCGATTTTTTTTGATACAGCGTACTTTTGAAGTCAAAATTCTTTACGAATCGACTGCATCTGTGATATAATATATTAGATTACGGGTTTTGTCAAGAAAACAAACCGCAATCCGTAATATTTTTTTGAATTTCCCGTTCCCGAACGCGAAATATATCCGAAGAGTCTCTCTTCACCGCAAGAAAGAAGGTTTTTGATATGACAAAATACGTTGTTGTTCTCTGTGACGGTATGGCAGATCTTCCCTGCCCCGCACTCTCCGGGCACACCCCGATGGAGCTTGCAAACAAGCCCAACATGGACGATCTTGCTTCTTTTTCCGAGGTCGGACTTGTGCGCACCGTTGCCCCCGGTCTCAAACCCGGCTCTGATGTTGCAAACCTTTCCGTAATGGGTTATGACCCTGCGGTTTATTACACCGGCCGCTCCCCGCTCGAGGCGGTCAACATGGGAATCGAGCTTTCTCCCGATGACGTCGCTATCCGATGCAACCTTGTAACTTTGTCCGACGAGGAAAACTACGAGGACAAAACAATGGTCGATTACTGCGCAGGCGACATCTCAACCGCCGAGGCCGCCGAGCTTATCCGCTCGGTCAACGAAGCTCTCGGAAGCGACATATACAGCTTCACTCCCGGTGTCAGCTACCGTCACTGTCTTGTATGGCACGGCGGCACGACCGAGATGGGCTTCCTCACACCTCCGCACGACATTTCGGGTAAGGTTGTCGGCGAATATCTCAACACCGATCCTTCGGCCGCTGGTCTTATCGAGCTCATGAAGAAGAGCGTCGACGTTCTCAAAAATCACCCCGTCAACCTCAAGAGAATCGCAGAAGGAAAACGTCCTGCCACATCCATCTGGCTCTGGGGTCAGGGCCGCAAACCGCAGCTCGATTCCTTCGAGTCGAAATACGGTCTCAAGGGCGCTGTTGTTTCCGCAGTTGATCTTATCCGCGGTATCGGCAAATGCGCCGACATGACCGTCTGCGAGGTTGAAGGAGCAACGGGATACATAGACACCTGCTGGGAGAAGAAAACCGCAGCAGCTCTTAACGCTCTCGAAGACGGCTGTGACCTTGCATATCTGCACTTCGAGGCTCCCGATGAGTGCGGTCACCGTGCAGAGTCCGAAAACAAAGTAAAATCGATAGAGCTTATCGATTCGCTTGTTCTTGGAACATTGATTGACGGACTGCGCAAATACGATCGATACAAAATAATGATCCTTCCCGATCACCCGACTCCGCTCACTCTTATGACACATACAGCCGAACCTGTACCGTATCTCATCTATGACAGTGCAGTCAAAAAGGACAGCGGCGTTTTCTGCTTCACGGAAGCCAACTCCAAAGCTACGGGTGTGTTCATCGAGGAAGGTCACACCATCATGTCCCGTTTTATCGGCGACTGATTTATTCCGATACTGAAGAAGGGGGAAGTTTGCATGGATAACGAGAGCTATAGCCTGAATAATACCGACCGCGACTGTCTTTATGCCAAATGCCCCTATTGCCAGAATAAGATGATTCGCGGACGAATAATAAGCGGTGTGAAGAAAATGAGGTGGGTCCCTTACGGCGAAGAGCCGATTCTCGGTATGTGGTCTCCCAACACGATAACGCTCGGAGACGCCGGCGGTCTTACCTCAGGCGCAACCCTTTCGACCTATTACTGCGAGCGGTGCAACAAAATGGTCGTCGACCTCAATTATTACACATCGTAAAAAGACACATTGGAGGTAATCTCCTGTTTTGAAAACGAAATCAAATAAAAGCATAACAGAAATTATCAAAAAAGAGCCGGTATTTTTCATATCGGCTCTCTGTGCGATTGCATCGATGTTTTTCGTCACACCTTCCGCCGAATAC
The DNA here is from genome assembly GCA_015065975.1 of Oscillospiraceae bacterium. GTDB lineage: Bacteria > Bacillota > Clostridia > Oscillospirales > Acutalibacteraceae > SIG598. Next base: position 39,364 of record SVPG01000001.1, read on the forward strand.
CTTGCGTATATCGACTGGAAGGTGCTGGCACTGCTCTTCTGTCTGATGGCAGTCGTTGCAGGTTTTGGAAAATGCGGGCTGTTTGACGTCATGGGACAGAGCCTTCTGACGAAATGCTCGGGTATGAGGCTGCTTAGATTTATCCTTGTCATGCTGCCGTTTTTTACATCGATGCTGATAACCAACGACGTTGCTCTTATCACATTCGTCCCGTTTGCGATAACTGTGCTGTGTGCTGTCGGGCGCGAGAGCGAGCTCATATGGATAATCGTTCTTCAGACGGTTGCCGCAAATCTCGGAAGTATGGCAACCCCTGTCGGCAATCCGCAGAGCCTATATCTCTATAATCATTATAACATACCGACGGCGCAGTATTTTTATACCATCGCTCCTTTTGTGATTGTAAGCGTTTTACTGCTCACTGCAGCGTCCCTTTTCAAAAAGAACGACCGCGCTCAGGTCTCGTTTGAAACACGGTCAAAGCTCGAATCACCTTTGCGAATATCGGTTTATTCTGTGCTGTTCGTGCTCTGTATGCTGTGTGTTCTGCACCTGCTCGATTATCGAATAGTGCTCGCGGCGCTCATTATCGCACTTCTGATATTCGACCGTCCCGTTTTCAAACTCATCGATTACGGTCTTCTGCTCACATTTATCTGCTTCTTTATTTTTTCGGGAAACCTCGGAAACATTCCTGCGGTTCGCTCGCTTCTTGTACAGCTGCTCGACAGAAGCAGTCTTATGACTTCCGCACTCGCAAGTCAGATCGTGAGCAACGTTCCCGCCGCTGTCCTTCTCGCAGGCTTTACCGACGACTGGCGCGGAATGCTTGTCGGCACAAATATAGGAGGTCTCGGAACGATCATCGCCTCCCTCGCAAGCCTCATCTCTTTCAAATATTATATGAAGAGCGACAACGCAAAACCGATAAAGTATCTCGCGGTTTTCACCGTCGTAAATCTCATCGGTCTTGCTCTTCTCACGGCGCTTGCGATAGTCATATAAAAAATAAAGCGGAAGGAAAATTCCTTCCGCTTATATTTTTTATTTCTTTCCGCCTTTGAGACAGCAGCCATTGCTGTCGATCGCCACAACGAGCGGAAAATCCTTTATTTCAAGCTTTTTTACCGATTCGCACCCGAGATCATCGAATGCTATAACATCGCAGGAAACGACGCTTTCAGCCGCCAAAGCACCCGCTCCGCCTATCGCACAGAGATAAACCGAACCGTTGCGCACAACAGCATCGATCACGTCCTGCGAGCGGTCACCTTTGCCGACCGTTGCGGCAAGACCCATATCGAGCAGATGCGGTGTATACGGGTCCATTCTGCACGAAGTCGTCGGACCGCATGAACCGATAGCCTTGCCCTCGGGCGCAGGAGTCGGTCCTGCGTAATATATTACCGCTCCTTCGATATCAAACGGCAGTTCTCCACCCTCTTCGATGATCGACATGATACGCTTGTGCGCGGCATCACGGGCGGTATATACCGTTCCTGAAAGAAGCACCCTGTCACCCGCTTGGAGTGACAGGGCATAATTTTTCATTTCGTCTGTGTTAAAAGAGTAGCTTTTCAAAAGCTCACCTCGTTTTATCTTTTCCTTGCTCTTACGCTTACCTTCTTTGGTGTACCGTATTTTACGGCAGTAACCCTTGTAGGCATAATAACCTCGGGCTGCTCGATTTCAGGCTCGGCCTCTGCAGGAGCTGTCTGCTCGGGCTCTTCAACCGACTGGAAGAAGTAGCTCTGACCGTAGGTCTGAGCACCGCCCTGCTGAGCATTGTCACCGATATACATAGCTGAACCGCCTGCCTGAACGGAACCTGCGTCTTCAACCTGCGGTGCAAAACCGATCTGTATCGGTGCGGGCATCTCGATAACCTGAGGAGGTTCGGGCTGGGGCTGATAGCTCTGATAATACTCTTCGCTTGTCATTCCGCCTCTCTCGAGGAGATTGTTTGCCTCGAGAATGGACTCCTCTGTGGAATCAAAGGGTGTGGGATTTGCCTTCTTTACATCTATATTACCCTGATGAACAGCGGTCTCTCCGCGATCATCGGGAGCAGATATTCTTCCGTCTGTTACACGCTGTGCCGTATCGGACATGAACTTTGCACCGTACGGTCCGAGAACGGGAACGGTGTAGCCCTTGCCGCCTGCGAAGTCAACCTCGCCCGCACGCATGGAAAGAAGTCTCTCAACCTCAGACAGGACGTCCGGTCTGTTTTCACCGATCTGAAGCCCGTCGTCATGCTTGATTGCAACAAGCTTATGAACTGCGCCCGTGAGCGATGCATCGACACGGTCGATTCTGTCCTGAAGCTCGTCAAGAGTCTTATTGAGCATTTCTCTTACATCGGCCATATCTGCTCTGATTCCGGCTACCTCTCTTGCAGCGTCGCCGGCAATCTGAGTAATTCTCTCCTGATTGTCAACAGCCTTCTGGAAGAGTCTGTCGGTAGCTCTCTTTGTGACCGACATAATGGAAGAAACAGAATTCTGAAGCTCGGTGAACTCACGCTCACGCAGAGCAAAATCCCTGTCTCTTATTCTGAGCTGGTCGAATCTGAGCTGCAGCGCGTTATTTTCAGCCTTGTGAGCCTCAACGCTTCTTGCAAGAGAATCATTTTCAGATCTTGCATGAAGAAGATTGCTCTCAAGCTCCATAACCTGACCGGTCATTGCCGCAACAGAATTGGAAAGACTGTTGCGCTCACGGCTGAGACTGTCTCTCTCACTGCTGAGCACATTGACCTGACTTGACAGATTTTCTTTCTCAGATGTCAACATATTGGTCTGAGAGATCAATCTGGAAAACTCTGCATCAACCGCAGTCCTGTTATATCCAAAGAAACTGCGTTTGAATTGTCTTCCCTCCTGAACTGCCATGAGCCTGCCTCCTGACTTATCGTATCCTCGTGGAATCGGTACTTTTATATATACTACTCCAACTTGACATTATTACTTGTTATATATAATAACATATACTTTTTTATAAAGCAACAATTTTTTCGGATATTTTGAGCTAAATTAAATAAAATTCAGTCACCGGAGCATCAAAATATCTCTTTTGGAATATTTTACATAATAAAACAGACCCATGAACACAATCACGGGTCTGTCGTATGTACTCGAAAAAGATTACTTTCTGTTGAATATCGACATGATATCGAAGTAACCGTTGTCGTCCTCTGCATCTGCAACCTGTGCGATGTCAGGTGTTGCAGGAGCTGCAACAGAGGTATTGTCCTCTGTCTGCTCGCCGGAGGCAGCAGCAGCGGGTGTGGAATTGAGATTATCGACAGAGAAACCTGTTGCGATAACGGTAACTGTCATCTCGTCGTCCATCTTGTCATCAAATGCAGCACCCCAGATGATGGTTGCATCGGGATGAGCAGCCTTTGTGATCATATTTGCAGCGAGATCGACCTCTTCGAGGTTGATGTCGTTGGAAGATGTGATGTTGATGATAACGCCTCTTGCGCCGTTGATGGAGGTCTCGAGCAGCGGGCTGGAGATAGCGGCATGAGCTGCGAGGGAAGCCTTCTCCTTACCTGCGGCATGACCGACACCCATGTGAGCGTAGCCTGCATCCTTCATGACAGCGGTAACGTCAGCAAAGTCGAGGTTGACGAGACCCGGGCTGTTGATAAGGTCGGAGATGGACTGAACACCCTGACGGAGAACATCGTCAGCGATGGAGAAAGCGTTGACAAGTGTGATCTTCTGATCGGAGACCAGCTTGAGTCTTTCGTTGGGGATAACGACGAGAGAGTCAACATGCTCGCGCAGAGCTGCGATACCCTGCTCAGCCTGTTCCATTCTCTTCTTGCCTTCGAAAGCGAAGGGTTTTGTAACGATACCTACGGTAAGTATGCCGAGTTCCTTTGCGATCTCAGCTATAACGGGAGCAGCACCTGTACCGGTACCGCCGCCCATACCTGCGGTGATAAACACCATGTCGGTGCCCTTAAGTGCAGCCTCGATATCCTCGCGGCTTTCCTCAGCAGCTCTCTGACCTCTTGTCGGGTCGCTGCCTGCACCCTTACCTCTGGTTATTTTATCGCCTATCTGAATCTTATGAGTGGCCTGTGATCTGTAAAGAGCCTGAACGTCGGTATTGACAGAGATGAACTCAACACTGTTGATACCCATTGAGATCATTCGGTTGACTGCGTTTCCGCCGCCGCCGCCGGCTCCGATAACCTTTATCTGAACTACATTCTCGAATTCCTGATCAAAGGCAAAAGGCATTTGAACTCCCCCTAAATGGCATTTATTGTTCCTGATCCGACAGGCGCACTGACGCACTGTCAAAATCTAATAATTATAATTTATCACGTTCTTGGTTGAAATGCAATGTATTTTTTGTGAAATCTCAATATTTTGTTATATTATCAAATATTGCCTTCAAAATTATACAATATAACGTACTTTACGACGATTTATGCGGCCGATTGACCGTTTTGAGCGGCTGTTGTATCGGCATATTCACCAAGACCGTATGTCTGCATGACATAATCGGCTATAAAATGACCCTCGCCTTCGATGGTCATATCAAGGTCGCCCTTCTCATATTCCTGAATCGTTCCGCCCGTAAGTATCTCGCTCGCGAGCAGAAGTTTTTCTTCCATACCCGTCAGAGCTCCGAGCTTAACTCTTATCCTGCCGTCGTACATAAAGCTTACCGACGCTTCGGAAAACTCCATAGTATCGGCATGAAGCTGTTTTTTCTCGAGCAGTGTCACGATCTGCGCCGCTATCTCGAGCTTGTCGGGCTCGGCAAATTCTATCATCTTTCCCGGTTCGGCACTTCCGACGATATCAAGTCCGTATATCTTCACAAGACCTGCTCCGTCGGTCTCTTCTATGACGTATCCGAGTGCCTTGCCTTCAGAGCTTATTATGATGTTGCCCTGTGCCGCAGTCTCGATAACACCTATCGGAACTGCCGCACTGATCTCTACCGTTATGGTCGAAGGAAGGCTTCGGCGGATAACGCACCTGCCGACATAAGGCAGCTCCTCCTCGATCTTTTTCGCCGCACTTTCCGTATCGGCAAGGAAAAGACTTTCATCAACGCGGATATCGAGATGCGCCATTATCTCCTCGCGGCTGTAAACGACGTCATCGTCGATGGAAATGCTTATGACTCCCACCTTGAAGAAAACCGTCACCGAAAGAAGAATCACCACGCCGATTATGACGAGAAATATCGCCCCATACATCACCGCATTGAAAAGCTTGTGATGCTTCATATAATATCTGCGGCGTTTTGCGGCAGCCTCTTCCTTCTTTTCGCGCTCGCGTGCTCTCGCACGTCTTTCAGCGTCTGCGCGTCTTTCGGCCTCGCGCACCTTTTCCGCCTGAGTCTTTGCCGATGTTCTTGTGCCCGAACCCGATCTTCCGTTTCGGTTCTGATTCGACGGTCTTGCAGACGAACCCTTTTTCTGACCCGTCTGCGACGACGGCGGTCTTTTTCTTTTATTGGAGCTGTTGCCTGCCATATTCCTTATCCATCCGTTCTTTTAATATCCGCGCCGAGTCCTGCCAGCGCAGTTTCAATATCCTGATATCCTCTGTCGAGATGCCGCAGCTGCGACACCGTGGTCGTTCCCTCTGCCGCAAGCCCTGCTGTCACAAGAGCCGCCGCTCCTCTCAGGTCGGTCGCCGCAACGGGTGCACCGCAAAGTCGGCTGACGCCCTCGACAACGGCTATCCTCCCGTCGGTCTTTATCCTCGCGCCCATTCTCGCAAGCTCCGCCGTGTGTCTGAACCTGCTGTCGAAAATGGTCTCGGCAAACACGCTCGAACCGTCAGCTCTGCAGGTACACGCCATAACTATCGCCTGTGCATCGGTCGGAAACCCTGGATAGGGCATCGTTCTTATATATCTTACCGCATGCAGTCTCTGCGGTGCTTCGATCTTTATATCACTGCCGCAGAAGCTTATCACACAGCCCATTTCCTCAAACGACGGAACAACGGGCATAACGTGCTCCGCGATAACGTTTTTCAGAAGAACACTTCCGCCCGTGATAGCTGCCGCAGCCATATAGGTCGCCGCCTCTATGCGGTCGGGAATGACGCTGTGTATGCAGCCGTGCAGACGCTCAACACCTTCGATTACCACCGTCGAGCCGCCCGCTCCGCCAATCCTCGCTCCGCACGAATTGAGAAAATCGGCGAGATCGGATATTTCGGGCTCACGCGCAGCATTTGTTATAACGGTCGTGCCTTTTGCGGTCGAGGCCGCTGTCATGATATTTTCGGTCGCGCCGACGCTCGGAAAGGAGAGCGGCACACGGCAGCCTCTGAGCCTGCCGCCTCTTCTGAAGATTATGCAGCCGTCCCTTTCCTCCACCCTTGCGCCCATTCTTCCAAGCGCGTCGATATGAAGATCGATCGGACGGGGACCGAGCTCGCACCCTCCCGGCATCGAGAGCTTCACACACTCGCATCGTGTGAGCATGGCACCGAGAAATGCTATCGAAGACCGCATCTCCCTCATCAGCTCATCCGGAATCTCGCATCGGCTGACATCTGACGAATCAACCGAAAAGACGCCGTCGGACCACCCTGTGCGGCAGCCGAGATAACTCAGTATCGCTCCCGCCGCCTCCACATCGGACAGTCTCGGACAATTATGTATCTCACACTTGCCTCCCGCCGCCAGCGTCGCCGCCAGAACGGGAAGAGCGCTGTTTTTGGCTCCGTGAACCGAAACCTCTCCCGACAATCTCTTTCCTCCGTTTATCTTAAGAACTGACATCATAACACACTCCTGATCTCATTATGGCTTACACGCCATAATATGCAAAAACGTGTCAGATGACAGAATAACGAAGGAAAATTGTCGCAAAGTATTATTTGCCGAGTATCTCGGCGGCTATGTCGGTTATTCTTTCAACAGCATCGGTTATAGCCATATTTCTCGAAGCGAGAGCCATCTTCTGTACCTTTTCGGGATCCTGAAGTATGGCGTCGACCTTCTGCATGAGAAGCTCGCCCGTGAGATCAGCCTCGACTATAACGTCGGCTGCACCCTTGTTGACCATAGCCATTGCATTGTGATACTGATGATTTTCCGCAACATTGGGAGACGGGATCAGTATGCACGCCTTGCCCTGAGCCTGAAGCTCGGAAAGAGTAATGGCGCCTGCTCTGCTGACAACAAGATCGGCAGCAGCCATAACTCTCGGCATATCGTTGATATATTCGCGGATATCAAGATTCCCGGCATCGAGATCACCGCCCATATCCTTGAGAAGGGGCGGCAGGAAAGAGCCGTAGCGTCCGTATCCGTGAATGTGATTGTATTTTCCGTCCTTAGAGCTGCGCACGAGCAGGTTCGACATACCCTCGTTTATGCGTCTTGCACCGAGCGAGCCGCCGAAAGAGAGCACCAGCGGGCGGTCGTCAACACCGAGCTCCTCGCGGGCCTTTGATTTGTCGTAGCTGAGGACGTCCGCTCTGACGGGGTTGCCCGTCAGTCTGATATCCAGTCCGCTGTCAAGTCTCGGACGGGCATCCTCAACCGCGAGCATTATGACCTTAGCGTGCTTTGAGAGCATCTTTGTTGTAACTCCGGGGAAAGCATTCTGCTCATGTATCATAAGAGGAACGCCCATCTGAGCCGCCTTTCTCATTATCGGACCGCTGACGTAGCCGCCCGTACCGATAGCGAGATCGGGATTTACCTTTTTTACAATCTTCTTTGCCGCAGAGCCCGAGCGCACAAGATACCATACAGCCTGTATGTTTCTCTTTATATTCTCAAGGCTGAGCTTTCTCTGAAAGCCTGCGACCTTCATCGGTTCAAAGTCATATCCGGCCCTTTTTACAAGGTCCGCCTCCATGCCTGTCGGTGTGCCTACAAATGTAATTTCGGCATCCGGCCAGCGTTTCATTATTCCCTCGGCAATTGCCAGAGCGGGATTGATGTGTCCTGCGGTACCTCCGCCTGCGATAAGAACTTTCATACCGATCATCCTTTATAATTGATTCTTTTGAAAATTACAGACTCTGCTTGAAGGTGGATTTTCTTGAAATGGATAGCAGAACTCCGATTTCAAGCAGCAGCATGACGAGCGACGTACCGCCGTAACTGAAGAACGGCAGACTGATACCTGTGTTCGGTATCGTCTTCGTGACAACCGCGATATTGAGAAGCGCCTGCCAGCCGATCTGCGCCGTTATGCCTATACCCATAAGCTTTGAAAATCTGTCGGGATTCGAGATGCTTATCGTGAATCCTCTCCAGACAAAGATCACAAAGAGAAGAACTATCAGCGTCGCTCCTACAAATCCGAGCTCCTCGCATATAACAGCGAAAACGAAGTCGTTCTGCGGCTCGGAGATATATAGGAACTTCTGTTTCGAGTTTCCTATACCCTGACCGAGAAGTCCGCCCGAGCTTATTGCGTAGAGCGCCTGAACATTCTGCCATCCGTCGCCGCGAATATCGGAGAACGGATCCTTCCACACCTCGATACGCGTCATACTGTATCCGATACTTCCCGAGAAGATGACGAATATGACCGCCGCAACGGCAACACCCGCCATAACAAGGAACAGTCTTCCGTCGACTCCTGCCATCCACATCATCGTTGCGGCAAGCAGGAATATAAGAACGGTACACGAAATGTGAGGCTCGATAACTACGAGCACCGCTGTTGTAATTACCATCAGTCCGTAAATACCGAGACCGAACGCAAAACGAAGCAGCGAGTTGAGAACTTTGTTTTTGTGGAACTTGCGGCGTCTGCGTCTGAACTCGCAGTAATAATCGCCCCATTTTGCTCCGAAAATTATGACCGCAAATTTAGCGACCTCCGTCGGCTGGAAGGTTGTAAAACCGAGATTTATCCATCTGTGAACACCCTTGACCGCCGGCATGAACAGAACTATCACAAGAAGCAGATAAGAAAATCCGACTATCACTCCCGTCGCACCGCGAAGCCTTTCCGCGGGCACGAACGATACGCCTATCATGAGAGCCAATCCGATAAGTGCAAACACGAGCTGACGGCTGATATAGAAATTGCTGTCACCGTCGTTGTGGTAGGCGTAAGCATAGCTCGCCGAATACATCATGACAAGTCCCGTGACGACAAGCGCGATTACTATGACGAGAAGCGGAAGGTCAAACCCCATCTTCTTATCCCTGAACACCGCTACGCTTTCGTCGAATACATCCCCTATTCTTCTTCCGATCGACTTTTTCTCCTCCGCGGCACTTGCTCTGCCGGAGGACGGTCTCTTTTTTGCTGTGGCATTAGCCATTATAATCGTTTCTCCCTTCCTCTGTAACAGCCGAGGACATTATCTGGGGAACCCGAAGCCTACAAGAAGAGCAGCTATGATTCCCGCTGCAAATGTCACGCAGCTGAATACTACAACTATCTTGACCTCGCTCCATCCGCACATCTCGAAATGATGGTGGATGGGGCTCATTTTGAATATACGTTTTCCGTGTGTAAGCTTGAAATAGTATCTCTGGATAATGACGGAGCCTGCCTCACAGAGATAGATTATTCCCACAAGCGGGATAAGTATCGGCATCTTCATTCCGAATGCCAGAGCACAGAACATTCCTCCGAGGAAGAGCGAGCCTGTGTCGCCCATAAAGACCTTTGCGGGGTGGAAGTTCCATACAAGGAATCCGAGGCAGCCGCCCGCAACCGCAGCCGCAAGAATGCTGATCTCGAGCATGCTCGAGAGTGCTGCAGTGAGCATAAAGCTGATGGCAGCAAAGAATGTGACCGAAGAGCACAGTCCGTCAACGCCGTCGGTAAGGTTGACCGCATTGACAAAGCCTACGATCATTATGAGGCCGATGATATAGAACCATATGCCGAGATTTACGGGTTCCTCAACAAAGGGAATACGGGTAGCACCTGCGCCCTTGTCACCCGATATCCAGAGAGCTGCAAGATATGCAGCTGCGATACCTGTCTGAGAAATGATCTTCTGCCAGAAGGAAAGTCCGTCATTATGGTGTCTTACGATCTTGATGTAGTCGTCTGCAAATCCTACAAGACCGTAAAGCACGCCCATGATGAAGCCTGCCCAGATCCTGACGCTGGTCTCGGTGGTAACTTCCTTTGAGGAAACTCCCCAGAAAAGAGGCAGACACACGCATACTGCGATAACTGTACCAGCAATGAACATCAGTCCGCCCATAGTGGGGGTTCCCTGCTTGCTCGAATGCCATGTCGGTCCGATCTCCTTGATCGGCTGACCGTACTTGAGCTTATGAAGCCAGGGGATGAGCACCTTGCCCATACCTGCTGATATTGCAAAGGCTGCGATAGCCGCAATAATGCTTACGTAATTTTCCATGTCTGTGACCATTCCTTTCAGACAGAACGCTGCTCATTTTTCAACGTCCCGTATCTTTGACCGCTCGGCGCGGTATCCGTAAATTTTATCAGTCCTGCTGTGAGAACACCTTGTCGATGACCTCTTCGAGCTTCATTCCTCTGCTCGCCTTGAAGAGCACGGCATCACCCTCACGAAGCTCATTCTTCAGCGCATCGGCAAGAGATTCCTTATCCTCGAAATATTTCGATGTGACCTTGCCGTTTGCGCCTTCTATGTAATATGCCGCGTTCTTTCCGACCGCAAAAAGCATATCCACGTCCTTTTCGGCAACCGCCTCGCCGCACTGACGGTGAGCCGTCTCGGCATAATCGCCCAGCTCGAACATATCGCCGAGCACCGCGATCTTTCTGCCGCTGCACGGAACCTGACAGAGCACCGAAAGAGACGCTCTTATCGAATCGGGACTTGCGTTATAGCAATCGCTGATAAGCTTTACTCCCGAGCGATCCTCGATCTTCTGACGGCGTGCATCGGGAACATAGTTTGCAAGACCTTCAATTGCATCGCTTGCAGGAACACCCGCAATCGCTCCGCAGATAAATGCCGCACAGGCGTTGTAGACGTTGTGTATGCCGATTACGGGAATTTTTATCTCCCAGCTCTTTTTTCTGCCCGAGAGAGTGAATGAGATCGAATCCTCTCCCTGCTTAATATCGGTTGCTCTGAAATCGACATCCTCACGCTCTATACCGTAGCTGACTACTCTCCACGGATTCTTTGCGATAACCGTTCTGAGCATATCGTCGTCGCCGTTGAGAACGAGCTTTGCATCCTTATCCATACCATCAAGTATTTCCATCTTGGCTTTAAGTATGCCCTCGCGCGAGCCGAGCATTTCAATATGGCTGACACCGATGTTTGTGATAAGTCCTATGGTCGGTTTTGCCGTTGTTGTCAGACGGCTTATCTCTCCGAAATTGCTCATGCCCATCTCAAAAACAGCGGCCTCGATTGAATCATCGAGTCTCAGGCACATACGCGGAAGACCTATCTCGTTGTTGAAATTGCCCTCCGTCGCAAGAGTCCTGTAACGCTGCCCGAGAACATATGCGACCATATCCTTGGTCGTTGTCTTTCCTACCGATCCGGTAAGACCGACAACGGGTATCTGATACTTGCTTCTGTTGTAAGCAGCAAGGTCGATCAGGGCCTTGCGAGTATCCTCGACTCTTATGATCGTTCCGTCAGCTTCGACATCACGAGAGCAAACCGCTGCGGCAGCGCCCGCTTCAAATGCCTTCGCAACAAAATCATGTCCGTCGAATCTGTCACCCTTGATGGCAATGTACAGACATCCGGGGGTTATGCTGCGAGTGTCGATACAAACCTCGGAAAAGGAAGCTTCACCGCTGCACGTACCGCCCATCGCTTTTGCCGCTTCAGCGGCTGTCATGATATTCATTGTCTAATCACTTCTTTCCTGCAAAAGCAAACCGCTCTTACTGATCCTTGTATATCTCCTCAAAGACCTCGGCAAGAACCTCACGCTCGTCAAAATGTATTGTGCCGGTATTGAGTATCTGATATGTCTCGTGTCCTTTGCCTGCAAGAACGATGACGTCGTCCTTGCGTGCATTCTCAATCGCGTACTTTATCGCATCTCTGCGGTTCTCGATAACAACATATTCGGTGTCATGCTTCAATACACCCGGTAATATCTGCTCGATAATCGATGCAGGGTTTTCGCTTCTGGGGTTATCCGACGTCACAATCACGAAATCGGCAAGTCTTGCCGCCGTTTCGCCCATGATCGGACGCTTTACGGGATCTCTGTCTCCTCCGCAGCCGACAAGGCATACAAGTCTGCCCGTCGACACCTCTCTCATCGACGAGAGAATATTCTCAACGCCGTCGGGAGTGTGCGCGTAATCGAGAATGACCGTAAAGTCCTTTCCCGTCGGCCACAGTTCAGCTCTGCCCTTGACACCCGTGACTTCGCCGAGCGCTCTGACGATGTTTTCATTGTCCGCCTTGCCGTTATCGGAATCGGCAAGGAAAGCACAGGCAACAGCCGTAAGCGCATTGTAGACTGAGAATTTTCCCGGAATGGGAACGCTCGCCTGAACCTTCTCGCCCTTTATCGACAGTGTGAAGTCAACGCCTCTGGCATGATAATTCTCATTCTCAGCCGAGAAATCCTGACCGCCGAGTCCGAGCGTGAAAAGCTCACAGCCGACCGATTCGGCAAGCTTTGCGCCCCACTTGTCATCGGTATTGATAACAGCTCTGTCGCACATTGAGAAGAGCTTTTTCTTTGATTCGAAATAATTTTCCATCGTGCCGTGGAAATCGAGATGATCCTGAGTAAGATTCGTAAAACAGGCGGTGTCGAAATGAAGTCCCGCCGTTCTGCCCTGCTCGATGGCGTGAGAGGATACCTCCATAATGCAGTACTGACAACCGGCATCGGCCATCTTCTTGAAAAGCATATGAAGCTCAAGCGTATCGGGGGTCGTAAAATGAGTTTCAAAGACCTCGTCACCGATCATATTCTGAATGGTGCCGATAAGTCCCGTTTTATATCCGAGTCTGTCAAGTATGCTTTTTGCGATAAAGGTGGTGGAGGTTTTTCCGTTTGTTCCCGTAACGCCTATCAGCTTGAGTTTTCTGAGCGGGTTTGAGCAGAAATTCTCACACACTGCCGAAAAGGCTTCTCTGACAGACCCAACGAGTATCTGTGATTCAAGACCGAGATCGCGTTCACACAGAACATAGGCACCTTTTGATGCACAGTCGGGCGCAAAATCGTGACCGTCTCTTGTCAGACCCTTGATGCAGCAAAACAGCACATTCTCTCCCGCCTGACGGGAATCGGCTGTGAGCGAAACAATCTCGGTATCGCCCGACAGCGCGGTTACATATTCAACACCCGAAAAAAGCTCGGAAAGTCTCATTTATTGACCAATCCCTTCTGGTATTACTCTTTTTACTTATTCGCAGACTGTGTCCGCTAAATTGTTATTATACTATATTATAAGCATTTTAACAACAGTAAACTGAGTATTTTTAGTCGGTTGCTCCGCCCATTATGAACTCGACCGTTATAACGGTACCCTGTGCGACCCTCTGTCCGCGCGGAATATCCTGCGCCACAACGATTCCCATAGATGAATCGTAGCCCGTACCGCTGTATCGGATATTGAGTCCTGCGTTCTTTATCGCGGAGTTTGCCTGTGTCGGAGTCATGTTCATGACATTCGGCACAGTCGTCATCAGCATATCGGTCTCCTCGGTCATTACAACGACCGTGCCCTCCTTCGGGATACTTGAACCCGCAGCAGGAACCTGACTTACGACCGTGTCGCCGTTTCCTATGATTCTCATCTTAAGACCCTTTGCCGAAAGCTCAGCCTTCGCCTCGTCCCTTGTTCTCTGGACGACATTGGGTGTGAGAGTATCTATCAGCTTGACATCGTCTGCCGAGTATATTGTCTCAACGCCGAGATAAGGCAGGACTTCCTTGAGAACATTTCTCGCAACGGGAGCTGCGATCGTTCCGCCCATGTGGCTCGGACCCTGCGGATTGTCAAGCATTACAAGCATTACTATCTCGGGATCGTCGGCGGGTGCTATCGCGCAGAAGGACGCGACATATGTCCTTGTACCCGTCTGTGCGTTCTGGGATATCTTCTCCGATGTACCCGTTTTTCCTCCGAGTCGGTAACCCGAAATGTATCCGTTTTTCGCCGTTCCACCCGATACAGTCTGCTCGAGCATGGAATTTATTATGTCGGAAGTCTCGTTCGAGATGACCTGACGCTTTATGCTGGTCTCTGTGGTTTCGACGATGTTTCCGTCCTCATCAAGCACCTGACCGACAACGTGCGGTGTTACGAGATAGCCGCCGTTCGACACAGCCGCAATCGCAGTCGCCATCTGGATCGGCGTTACGGTATTGGTCTGACCGAAGGAGCTGACCGCGAGATCGGCGGGATGTGCGTTGAGGCTTTCGGCGCTGTGATAAACACCGACACCCTCAGCGGGAAGATCGATACCCGTCTTCTCGGTAAATCCGAAAGCCGTATAGTATTTCGAGAACAGCGTTCCGCCCAGTCTCGAAGCGAGCGTCATGAATACGGGGTTGCAGCTGTTCATCATACCCTTTGTCAGCGATTCTGCGCCGTGACCTGCCGACTTGTGGCACGAAATCCTTCTCTTGCCAAAATTGAGACCGCCCGAGCAGTAGAAGCTGTCGTTGACCGAGGTAAGTCCCTCCTCAAGAGCGGCAGCCATGGTTACAGGCTTGAAAACCGAGCCCGGCTCGTAGGTGTCGCTTATGGCTTTGTTTCGCCACTGCGACAGACGCGCATCGGTCAGCGCCTGAGTCCTCTCGTCTCCGATAAGCGTTTCAAGCGCAGCCATCGTGCTTTCATCAAGCTCGTTCGGGTTTGCGGGATCATAATCGGGAATGGTCGCCATCGCGTATATTGCACCCGTATTGACATTCATAATAATGCCGCAGGCGCGTTCCTTGACGTTGTTGTCCCTTACCGCCTGAACGAGATATTTTTCAAGAATCGTCTGTATGTTTGCGTCCAGTGTCAGCACAAGGCTGTTTCCCTGCTGTGCATCGACAAGAAGCTTGTAATCGAACGGCATTTCGCCGTTGACGGCGTTCTGCGAGGATACGATTCTGCCGGGTACGCCGCTGAGCGTCGTATCGTAATACAGCTCGAGTCCCGCAAGACCCTGGTTATCCGTTCCCGTAAATCCGAGAATGGTCGAAGCAAGTGTTCCTCTGAAATAGTACCTCTTTGTATCGGCACTCAGCTTGACACCCTCAACCACGATCTTGTTGGTCTTCGGATCGGTCAGAAAGGCGAGTATCTCGTCCTTCTGTTCCTTGTCAGCCTTGACCTTGAGCTTTACCTCGTTGTACTTGTAAAGCTTTCCGTCCTTCTCGTACTGGAGGTTCATTCGCCCTCTTACATATTCCTCGGAAAGTCCGAGTGTCTGCGAAAGCTTTATCGCAATGGCATCCTCCTGCTGAGGAAGAATGTCATTGGGTCTGACCGTTACTACCCATGCGGGAGCACTCTGCACGAGTGTCTCCATGTTTCTGTCGTAAATCGTTCCCCTGTCGGCGGGAAGCTCCGTATCGCTGAGCTGCTGCTCGACCGCCATCTTCTGATACTTTTCGCTTACTACAAGCTGATACCATGCCATGACACCTACAACGACAAGGTACAGCGCAAACATTCCAAAAGCGAGAATAAGCATTCTGCGTCTCATCATAACGCTCGTTCCCACACTTTTTTTCTTATTCTTATCCTTACTCTGCTTTGATGCAGTTTTCTTGTCTGCCAATTCTCTCATTCACCCTTTCACTCTCTGACAGAAAAGAGAGTTAAGACGCAATATCTCAACTCTCATTTAATCGTCCCGTTAATTTGTTGTCTCGTACTCCACCGCAATCAGATGCAGTGTTTCCTCTAATTGTACTGCCGGATCACGCAAGGTATGACAGCAGATCATTCAGTGACGAAGTTGAGAATATTCCTCTTGTCGGCTTTGCAACCTCAAAAACGTCGCCCTTCTCAACAGTTACCCAGGTTATCTGACTGTTCTGTACCTTCTGCATTCCGATGTTGTTCACTGCATACTCCTCAACAGCCGAGGCTCCGAGTCTTGTCTCATATTCGACACGCAGCGCTTCATAATCGTTATTCAGTTCATTAAGTACAGCATTTGCATCATCGATACGCTGGGTATACTCGTGCTGCTGAACCCCGCCGGCTACCATG
This sequence comes from Oscillospiraceae bacterium, assembly GCA_015065975.1. Lineage (GTDB taxonomy): Bacteria > Bacillota > Clostridia > Oscillospirales > Acutalibacteraceae > SIG598. Next base: position 55,499 of record SVPG01000001.1, read on the forward strand.
AAGGTTATGAGAAGAGCCGCTGCCACGCCGGCAAGCGCATAAAGTCCGGTCTTTACTCTCTTTTCATGAGCCTTCTTTGCTGCTCTGGCAAGTCGTTTTCTTTCCTGCTCGCTCACAGTCTTGGCCTTTGATGTCTTACTTCCGGTCCTGCTCTTGCTCGTTCCCGTTCTGCTGCCGCTCCCCTTTTTTCTGCCGCTTACATCCCTGTCACTCTCTCCGACATATGATCTTCTCGGTTCAAACAATGCGAAATCGTAATCATATGCTGCACCTGAATACGCCATCTTCTCACCCTCCTTCCAAAGATTATGTCAAACTGTTTATGTAAATAATATCATCGTTCAATCGGTTCGTCAACAAAAAGTTATGTAAAACAATGTGCGATTTTTTCACATTAGTGCAGATGTTGTAATATACATCTATATATTGTATGTTGTCCGCTTATATCTTCTCGCAGACCCTAAGTTTTGCGCTTCTGCTTCTCGGGTTTTCCTCAAGCTCCTGCTGAGAAGCGATAACAGGCTTTCTTGTGACAAGCTTTGCCTGCGGTTTCTTTCCGCACACGCATACGGGGAACTGAGGCGGGCAGGTGCAGCCTTCGCACCACGATGCCATCGTCCTTTTCGCCATTCTGTCCTCGAGCGAGTGAAAGGTTATAACAGCAAGCCTTCCACCGCTTCCGAGAAGCTCAAACGCTGCGGGAAGCACCCGTTCAAGCTCACCCAGCTCGTCATTGACCGCAATCCTGAGCGCCTGGAACACCTTTCTTGCGGGATGGGCGTCACGCCTTGCTGCCGCAGGATACGCGTCTCTTATAATATCGGCGAGCTGCGCCGTAGTCTCGATCGGAGCCTTTTCCCTCTCGCGGCATATGGACGCCGCAATTTTATTCGAATAGCGTTCCTCGCCGTATTTGAAGAAGATATCTGCAAGCGCCTTCTGGTCGAGGGTTGCGACGAGGTCTGCCGCGCTTGTACCCTCACCCGTCATTCGCATATCGAGAGGAGCATCGCCGTGATACGAGAACCCTCTCTCACGGCAGTCGAGCTGATGCGACGAGACGCCGAGATCCATAAGGATACCGTCAGCCGCTGTCACCCCGTTCTCTCTTGCGATGCGAGAGATGTCGCTGAAACTGCTTTTAACTATCGTAACGTGTTTGTTGTCGCCCAGCCTGCCTTGAATCTGTTTGATGGCATCGGGGTCACGGTCGATCGAAATGAGCCGTCCGCTTCCCTCAAGCCTCTGCGCAATCGCTGAGCTGTGACCGCCGCCGCCGGCTGTGCAGTCTATGTACACGCCCTCGGGTTTTATATTGAGCGAATCTATCGTCTCAAAAAATAACACGGGCGTATGATAGCCACCCATACGCTCGTGCCTCCTCAAGTAAAATATTATGTGTATAGGTTTATATCAACCACTTTCTCTGAGCCACCGAGGGCGGTTGGGAGAACCGCCTCTTTACGGAAAGGTTCATTGGAAAGTGTCACGAATTCAAAATTTAAAAATCGTCGTCGCAATCATCGTCGCTGTCAAGGTATGCCGCCATCTCATAGAGCGATTCGGCATCTCCCGCACCGTACACCTTGTCGTATTCCTTCGGCTCCCAGATTTCAACCCATCTGTCCATACCGACGATGACCGCCTTATCGGAAATGTCCGTCATCTCAAGGAGCTCGGACGGGATAAGGATTCGTCCCTGAGAGTCGGTCTCAACCTCGTAAGACGAGGAGAAGATCATTCTTCTCAGGTTATTTTTCAAGTCCTTGATCTTTGCAAGCTTTTTCTTGTACTTGATCCAGTTCTCTTCGTTATAAGCTCTAATGCAGTTTTCGGTCGGGCTTTTGAAAATCGTAAAACGGTTGCCAAGCTCCGGTCGGAATCTTGCGGGAACAAACACTCTTCCCTTAGCGTCGATGTTGTGATTAAACTTTCCGATCGGCATAACTCAGCCCCCCTTTCACTCAAAATTCATTCAAAATGTTCCACCAACTATCCCCACACGCACCACAATCACGTTCGAATAATTCAATTCCTCCACCACAAGTCACCATCATTATACACGTGCGCGCAGGAAAAAGCAATGATTTTTTCGCGATTTATAAAGGTTTTCAGTGCCTCGGAACCCCGCTTTTCTCACCTCGGATTTTCAAAAAAATTCCTGCATTTTTATATTTTGTGCAAAAACAAAAAGGCGACCACAATATCTTGTGATCGCCTTAGCGAAAGCAAAAAAGTTTTTGTCTATTTTTCACATTTTAGAGATAAAAATTTCTCTCAATCGAGCAGCCCCAAAATTGGGAACTTACCATTCTCAGTCGTCTGCTTCAGCAGGGCTGCTGTCCTTCTTATCGGTCATTTCCGCAGCACCTGTGGTGACAATGGAGGACTCCGAACGGGCAGCATTTCTGAGGCTGGTTCTTGCCTGTCTGAGCTCGGTCAGCTTCTGGCTCATCAGATCCTCAGTCTTGCGCATGATGCTCTCGGCATATTCTGTCGCAACCTTCTTGACCTCGCGGGACTTGGTCTGAGCCTGTGCAATGGTTTCATTCGCCTGAATGGTAGCACGTCTCACGATTTCTTCCTGACTTACCATCTGACGTGCGCGCTCTTCGGCTTTTCTGGTAATACCTTCAGCCTCTTTGCGTGCATCGGCGATAATATCATTACGGTCGGCCGCAATAGCTCTGGCCTGTCTTATCTCCTTGGGAAGATTGCATCTGATATCCTCGATAAGCTCGCCGAAACGCTCGACATTTACCATAGCCTTTCCGCCGCTGAGGGGAATGACCGTAGCCTTCTCGAGAAGGGCATCCATTTCGTCCAATAATTCATCAACGCTCAACATTTTTAACACTTACCTTCCTTCACAGAAAAACTTAATGATAATCATATCGCTGAAAATCAATCTTTCGGTCCGAGACGCTCGTATATCCTCTCGCAGACCTCGGGCGGAACAAATCCCGAAATATCCCCGCCGAATCCGGCAATCTGCTTTACAACGCTGGACGAGAGGAACATATTGTCGGCGCTCGTCGTCAGGAACACCGTTTCGATATTGGGACTGAGCTTTCTGTTGGCAAGTGCCATCTGAAACTCATATTCAAAGTCGGAAACAGCGCGCAGACCTTTTACTATGATTCTTGATTTTTTCATCTCGACAAAATCCGCAAGCAGACCGTTGAAGCTTTCAATCTCAACATTATCGAGATGCGCTGTGGACCTTTTGAGCAGCTCAACACGCTCCTGCTCATCAAAGAGCGGAGATTTCTTCGGATTTACAAGCACAGCAACATAAACTTTATCGAATATCGAAGCCGCTCTTGTAATAATATCCACGTGTCCGAGCGTAACGGGATCAAAGCTTCCCGGGCATACAGCTGTTATCATTTTAATACCATCTTCTTTTTATGTCAACTGATTTTTTGCAATTACACGGATCAATCCATATCTTTATGTCTGTAAAGACCTATGAATATACGTCCGTAACGGTAGGTTTTCCGCAGCACGAAGTCATTTGCAGACTCCGGGAACTTGTCTGTGCTGTCCGATTCGCAAAGAATCGTACCGCCTTTATTCATATGATCGGCAGCCGCAGGCAATACCCGTTCGATCAGATTTGTTCCGTAGGGCGGATCGATATAAGCAATGTCGAATTTCTCTCTGCAGCCCGAAATATAGGTGACAGCGTCACTCTGAACAAGCTGTGCAACCTGAGAAAAGCCTGTGGTTTTAAGGTTGTCTCTGATGACGTTTCCCGCCTGCTTCGATGCGTCAACAAGCACAGCCGATGCCGCACCTCTGCTCAGCGCTTCTATCGCCATCTGTCCGCTGCCCGCGAACAGATCGAGGAATTTTCTTCCCTCAATCGAGAACTGAATTATGCTGAAAACCGCCTCCTTGACCATATCGGAGGTCGGGCGCACATCATCTCCGGAAAGGGTTTTAAGCTTCCTTCCGCGCGCAGTTCCTGTTATAACACGAATAACGAATCAATCCTTTCAGCTTTTTATCACGCGTTATGGCTCATTTTGCGAAGCACATTACGCATGATCTTTCCACTGCTCGTCTTCGGCAGATCGTCGACAAATTCCACGATACGCGGATACTTATAGGGTGCGGTCGTATGCTTTACGTGATTCTGAAGCTCCTTGACAAGCTCGGGAGATGCCGAAAATCCTCTTGCCAGAACGATCGTAGCCTTGACGACCTGACCTCTGTCGGGATCGGGTGCAGCGGTAACGGCACATTCGAGAACTGCAGGATGCTCCATCAGAGCACTCTCGACCTCGAACGGTCCTATACGGTAACCCGAACACTTGATAACGTCATCATTTCTGCCGACAAACCAGTAGTAACCGTCACTGTCTCTCCACGCCATGTCGCCCGTACTGTAAATACCGTCATGCCATGCAGATTTTGTGTCAGCCTCGTTTTTATAGTATTCCCTGAAAAGTCCGCTGGGACCGTGATCTCCAACATTTCTCAGGCTTATTACGCCCTCCATACCGTCTTCGCAGGAGTTGCCGTCCTCATCGATAAGATCGATGTCAAAAATCGGGTTGGGCTTACCCATCGAACCGGGTTTTACGTCGAAGAAATTGAAGTTTGCGAGCAGAACGGGAGTTTCGGTCTGACCGAATCCCTCTCTGATCTCAAGACCTGTAAGCTCAATGATCTTTCTGTAAACCTCGGGGTTGAGCGGCTCACCTGCAACGGTAGCGTGCTTTATGAAGCTGAGATCGTAACCCGAAAGGTCGTCCTTTATGAGAATTCTGTATATGGTTGCGGGAGCACAGAAGGTTGTCGGTCTTATACGGCATATGGCATCGAGCATATCCTTCGATTTGAACTTCATCGTATCATATGCGCCGATAGCCGCACCGCAGATCCACTGACCGTATATCTTGCCCCATGCAAACTTGGCCCAGCCCGAATCGGTCTGAGTCATATGTATCGTATTTTCTCTGACACAGTGCCAGTATCTCGCTGTTGTGATGTGACCGAGAGGGAACGCAAAATCGTGTCTTACCATCTTCGGGTTGCCGCTCGTTCCGCTGGAAAAATAAAGCAGCATTGTATCGTCATTGGTAACCGCATCGTCACCTGTCGGACGCTCGAACTCGGCGCTCTGAGCATAAAGCTCTTTGCCGAAATCTATGAATCCTTCACGGGGCTCACCGAGAGCGCAGACATTCTTTATCGTCTCGCAATAGGGCAGCGCCTCATTGACGTAATCAATAAGTCCGTCCTCGGAAACAACTATGAGCATCTTGACCTCTGCGCTGTTGCAGCGGTATTTTATATCCTTTGCGGTCAGCTGGAAGGATGCGGGAATACATACTGCGCCCAGCTTGCAGAGACCGACCATTGTAAACCACACCTCGGGACGCTGACGAAGGATTATCATAACGACATCGCCTTTGCCGATACCTTTGGATTTGAAGAAGTTCGCGGCGCGGTTGCTGTGGTCGCGGACATCGTCAAAGGTGTATTCCTTCATATCACCCTCGTCATTTGTCCAGACGAGAGCAAGCTTGCCCGGCTCCTTCTCAGCCCACTCATCAATTACGTCATAGCCGAAATTGAAATTGTCGGGTGTGTTGATTTTGAAATTTTCGCAGAAATCCTCGTAGGAGGAAAACTCCGTCTGAGGACAATATTTATTTATGATATAATCCATCTTCTGTTAATACTCCCAATCTGAATTTACTATTCCTCGATAACGGTTATAAAGCTTGCGGGACCGTCAACAGCCTGCTGACCGTGAGGTATCTGCGGATCGAAATAGATGCAGTCGCCCTCTTCAAGCACTATATCCTTGCGTCCGATAGTAACGCACACCTTGCCCGAAAGCACATAGTTGAATTCCTGACCCGAATGGGCAACAAGAGACGGACGCTCGTCCTCGGGCTTGAGGTTTACCAGCATCGGCTCCATATCGCGTCCCTTGAAATTGAAGCAGAGACTTGCGTAATCATAGCCGGGATATCTCTCAACCTTTGCTCCCGCGCCTTTTCTTGTTACGGTATAGGTCTCCATTTTCGGAGAACGTCCCGTGAGAAGTGTGGTGAACTCGACGTTGAGTATCGAAGCTATTTCATAAAGTGTGCTGATCGGAATATCCTGCTCTCCCGATTCAAAAGAAAGGTAATTTATAAGCGATACTCCAAGCTGGTTTGCCATATCCTGAGGCTCTATCTCCAAAATTTCACGAAGCTCTTTTATTCTGACCGGAATATTCTTAAGATCCATCTGCATAATAAGTCAGTCCTTTTCATTATTATTAAAGTATTATATCACAGCACGCGTGCAAATAAAAGAGATATTTTCATTTATTGCGTAAAAAGGGCGAAATCCTTGCCTTCAAGGATTTCGCCCAACGATTATTATTCCTTTTTCACAAGCTTTTCAAACAGCGGCTGCAGAAACCATATGAACACGGCGTTTCCAGCTGCGTGATATCCGTCAAAGAGAAGTCCCGACAGCCAGTAGGCAACGTATCCCGCTGCGGCGCCTGTACTGATGGCGTTCCACGAAAATATTGATATCACCGCACCGTAAAGAAAGCCGCACAGCGCCGCCCACCCGAGCATAACAAGCGGATGGTGATGCTTTCTGAAAAGCAGACCCGATACAACGCCTATCGCCGCCCAGGCTATTATCTGATAGACCGTCCATATACCGAACCCGAGATAGGCATTTGTGACGATGACCACCACAACAGATGACACCACAGAGTCCCATATACCTATATATATAGCCATAAGGATTATGATAGCTGTAACGGGCTGGATGTTCGGAAGCGCACCGAGCGCAATACGTCCCACAACCGCAACCGCGCAGAGCATACCGTCGATCGCTATACGACGTATTCTGTCACGCGGCATCAGAGAAGCTGTTACCATGTCAGGACGCTGAGATCAAATACTACCTCGTCGCCGTCAGCAGGATAACATTCGGATGCGCCGACCATGGATGACTCTCCGTTGATTGTGAATGTCCAGTACATGCTTTCTGCCGCATTCTCGCTGTTGCCGCAGATGGAGGTTATGTATGCACCGTAAGCGCCGTCGCTGTATTCAACGCCGCCGTCCTGTGTGATATTCTCTACCATAACATCAAAAAGGCTCTCGCCCTCTTCGGCTGTGACTTCACCCGAATAGACAACCTCTTCCTTCGAAAGAGTTACCTCGATCGAATATGTCACGGTGTCTGCTGCATTGCTGTCCGATACCGTCGGAGCTGCAGGCTCATTTGCGTCGCCGAGCTTGGGCAGGATAATTATGGCAGCAGCCGCGATCACGAGAACCACAGCGACAACGATCCATAAAACCTTGCTGATACCCTTTTTCTCTGTCTTTTTGCTCATTTTTCAACATTCCTTTCATGTCCCGCAGGTTCGGGCAAGCAACTTCCGTTCCCGCGCAAAAAAATTGACGCCCGCATTTACGGACGCCTATATCAGGACCGTACATAAAATATGCACAGTCAAGATATGGCCTGTCCAAGTTCCGTGGAAATGCCATCAGACACGACAAGGAGGTCTCCTGACTGAGCATCACAGCCGATCTTCTGCCTTCCCGAAAGATTGCTCTTTCAGTGACTTGAGAAAACTCAAACAAAGATCGGCTCCGCATCACAGTGGCGGCTCCGTACGGGATTTTCACCCGTTTCCCTTTTCTTGTCGCCTATTGAATTTTTATGGTTTATCCGAGCTGAACGGTGACTGTATATGTACCGACAGTCCAGCAGTTGTTGCAATTCCTGAAGAATACCGTTGCCTTGACAGCCTTCTGACCCGAAGCACTGTCGACCGAAGAAAGATCCACATCAACGACGCAGTCCGATTCGCTCAGTTTTGACAGAGACGACACCGGTCCGACTATCCTTACATTTTCTATCTTCTGACTGATGATGGACGCCGACATTCCCTCTCCGTTTATGATACGGAAATGAGCCGTGCCGTTGTTGAGAGTCAAGGTCTTCGTCGCATATCCACCAAGGTTGAACATTACCGTTACCTCGCTGATATCGTCGCCTATCGAAACGCCCGAATTGACGCTAAGTTTGAGCTTCTGCGACGGGCTGAGCGGTTCGAGAGCCGCGAGGTCAACCTGACTTTCAAGCGTGTATTTTCCGCTCTCTGCCAGCTTGTCGATCACGTCCGCCTTGCCCTCCAGTCTTATCGTGGACGGCGTGAGCGTGTATGACAGCGTGCTTGTATCAAATCCTGTCGGAACATTCTTGAAGGTTACCTCGAGCGGAAGATTTGCCACCTTTTCAATCGGAACCTGAACCTGCAGCTCCTCCTGAGTGGGCGCTCCTTCAAACTCCTGAGTACCGTCGGAATAAGCTACAACGGTTATCTTGCTGCGTTCCGCCTCAGTGAGTTCAACTCCGTTTTCGTCCTTGAAGGTCAGCGTTCCTGGGAAGGTCTCCGTTGCCGTAAGAGTCTTGTTTACATCGGCAGACAGAACCACACTCGCGATTCTGTTGACCTCGGTCTCGGGACCCTTGACGCTGATGGATTTTACATTGGAGAATGCTTCACCGACGACCAGTCCATCTGCCGCAGCGGCGCCGTTCGTTATGACCGTTACATCTATCGGCGAGCTCTTTTCGGTATATCTGTCGTATCTTACGAGAATATAGCTCGTTCCGTCGGCAAACGATACATCAACATCGCTGTTGTTGCAGGTGACCGAAAGTGTCAGCCTGTAAGATGCGGGTTCGCTTATCGTTCCCGTCTGCACAGCCTTTACGGAAATATCCTCAGCCGACACCTTGCTCAGCGCATACAGACCACCCGTTGCGGTTATGTCCACCTTGCAGTCCATCATCGAATCCGGACCGACGATCTCTATCGCCTTGAGTCCGTACTGGTCATACAGACTCGCATCATATATCTCAATCGGTATATCGACAAATACCTTCTCCGTCTCCTTCGTGACATTGAGGGTAAGTATGACCCACAGCGTCGCCGAGAGAATTATCGAGAAAGCTATGAGAACGTTACGGTTGTAAAGCCAGTCTCCAAACAGTGTGAATTTCTTTTTTGCGGGGGTATTTCCATTCTTGTTCTTTTCTGCATTATTCACCCGACTTCGCCTCCTCCCCTGCCGAAGACGGCTCATCGTCCGCTTTTGTTTCCTTCTTGATTATGCGCGCAAGCCAGCCCATTCGCTGTTCAATCTGCTTGTCCTCGGGAAGAAGCACACGCATAAGCTCCTCGGAAAGCTCCGCAGGTGTCGCAAAACGCTTGAGCGCACCTTCGATCGCAACGGAAAACATTCCCGTCTCTTCGGAAAGTATGACCGCGACCGCGTCGGAATTTTCGCTTATTCCGATGCCTGCTCTGTGTCTTGTTCCAAAGCTGACACCAAGCTCGGTATTCTGAGTGAGGGGAAGTATGCAGCCCGCTGAATAGACCTTGTTGCCTCTGATGACAACGGCACCGTCGTGCAGAGCAGCCTTGTTGAAGAATATGTTTGAAAGTATCGGGGCGCTTGGTCTTGCGTCGATAACGGTACCCGTTTTGATGATATCGCTGAGCAGCACCTCGCGCTCGAAAACAACGAGAGCTCCCATTTTATCCTTCTGAAGGATTCGGAAGGATTCCACCACGCTCGAGATGGTCGCAATGGTCTCTCCGCGTTCGACCGATTTGTCGTCCTTTGTAAAAATGGACGCAACGGAAAGCTTGCTTCTTCCCATACGCTCGAGAGCGCCTCTTATCTCCGGGTGGAAAACTATGAGCAGGACTATCGCGGCATTCTGGATAACCAGTTCGACGATGGAGGTCATCATCTGGAGATGCAGAAGAAGCGAGAATGCGTACGATACGGCAATGACAATGATGCCCTTTACAAGCAGCTGAACGCGGGAATCGCGCACAAATGCAACGACCTTGTAAATCAGGAACGCAACTATCGCAATATCAAGTATATCGTTTGGACCTATCTGCTGCAGAACAAGCTTTACCGTATCAAAAAAAGCCCGCACTTCTCAACTCCTCCTTCCGCGAATAATCAAAGATTTTTACATTATCTTTAATTATAACACTCCTGCTCATAATTTCAATGGTTTTCAAAACCTTTTATCATGATTTTTGCGTGATTTTTTTGACCGCTGCGATAAACGAGTCTATATCCTCGCCGCTCGTGAATACCGACGGACATATTCTCACTGCGCCTCTCCCCGCTGTTCCCAGAGAGAGGTGCGCGTCATAGGCACAGTGATATCCGGCGCGCACCGCTATGCCCTCATCGGACAGCATCTGCGAGCATTCTTCCGAGGCAAGATCGCCTATATTGAACGGCAAGAGCGGGACGTGACTCTCCCTTTCGGGGCGCATCGTATAAAGCTTCACACCGTTTATCGATCTCAGCCCGTCATATGCACGGCATATAAGCGCGTATTCATGTCGGGCTATATTCTCCGCACCGCAGCGGTTTACAAATTCTATTCCCGCACGCATCGCGGTTATTCCGGGAATATTGAGCGTGCCGCTCTCCAGCCTGTCTGGATACTCCTCGGGCTGTGTGCTGAGCGACGACGCGCTTCCCGTTCCTCCCTCGATGACCGTGCCGATGATTTTCTCTTCCCTCATTATCAGCGCACCCGTCCCCGCCGCACCGTAAAGACCCTTGTGCGCGGGAACGCAGATATAATCGACCTTCTGCCCTGCAAGCGACAGCGGAAGAACTCCCGCCGACTGAGCCGCATCGACTCCGAACGGTATCCCGAGCCGTGCGCACATATCTCCGATATCTTCTATCGGAAGCCTTATACCGCTCACGTTCGATGCGTGCGTACAGAACACGAGTCTCGTATTGCGCCTGACCGCGCGGCAGAAATTTCTCACCGTCTGTTCGGGATCATTTTCGCACACGTGCGCTCGTGTCACTGTCACTCCGTATTTCTCAAGTGTATGCAGAGGTCTGACTACGGCGTTGTGTTCCAGATCGGATATGACAACGTGGTCTCCCGTGCGCAGTATCCCCTTGAGCACGAAATTGATGCTGTATGTGCACCCGGGCGTAAAAATCACCTTCTCGGGCTCATCGGCGCCGAAAAAGCACGCTGCCGTCTTTCTCGCTTCGTACAGCTCGCGGGCACTTGACTGCGAAAGCGCGTGCGCTCCTCTGCCGGGATTTGCCGCAAAACACTCCACCGCTCTTTTCACGGCATTTGCCACACCTGTCGGTTTCGGAAGAGTGGTTGCGGCATTGTCGAGATAAATTATTCGGCGCGCATTTTTTGCTCTGCGCGAGCACGATCTATTTTCCAAGCCGCACCTCCGAAACACTCTTTATATTTATTCCCGCATCGGCAAGCACCGATTTTGCCCTCGCCATATCGCTGCCCGAAACGACCACTCCTTCGGCACAGCCGTCATCATCCGTGACCTTTCTTATCGATGTCTTTATAGAATTCTTCAAAAGCAGCTCCGCAGCACGTCTCGTGCGCGTCTGCGAGCCTATTTTCAAAAGCAGCATTGCAATATCATTTCCTTTCAACTTTGTGAAAAACGCTCACTGCATTTCTCTCACAACATAATATGCCGTCTGTCATAAAGATGCTCAGAGCGGCATACCATTTGGCGAAAGGCGGTAGGTAAAATGTTTGTATGGTCACTTAAACTATCAAAGAGAGAAATCATCATTTTCGCTGTCGGAATAGCGGCATTTATCCTTCTTGTGTTCCTTCTGCTCACACCGGGCGGGGCATCGGCCACATCACTCGAAGATTCGGGATATACACTGACCGCCGACAGCGCAGATTCACGGGCACGGTTTCTCTCACAGTTCGGCTGGGAGACCGAGAGCGATCCGACCGAGGTCAGAGAGATAGTCATTCCCGCACAGTTCGGCGACGTTTATAACGAGTACAACGAGCTCCAGAAAAAGCAGGGTTTTGATCTCGAAAAACTCCGCGGAGAGCGTGTCAAAAAATGGACCTATGTAATCACCAACTATCCCAACGTCTCGGGCGCGGTTGTCGCAAACCTGCTCATCAAGGACGGCAAGGTTGTCGGCGGCGACATAAGCTCTGCCGAATTCGGCGGATTCATGCACGGTTTTGAGCCTTCAGCCTCCGCCGAGGTCACATCTCAGGCGCAGGCCTCCGCGAGCTTTATTGACCGCTCTGTACCGGCTTCGATCCCAAGCGCGAGCGACACTCCGCCCGAGCCCGAAGATCTCTGATTTTTTATAAATTGTAAAATTATTCAATTACACGACAAAAGCGGCAAATATTCTTGAAATGTTCATATCCTCCCGTTATAATTGTAAATTGAATCAATTATTTACAAGAAAAGGGAGGGACGCTGGACATGGACTTTTATGATACCGATTATCCTGTGCGCAGGAACAATCGTCCGCGCCGCCGTCCGTCAAATCATATGATGAACGCACCGAGGCCCGATGACCGCGGATATGAATACAATAAGAAACAGAAAATGATGACCGTAGTCTTTTCGGCAGGTCTCATAGCTCTGATTTCTCTGAATATAATATGCCTGATACTTTTTTCAAATCCGACCTCCTCGGGTGAGGTTCTGCAGCTTCCGACGGCTATGGCGATGACCGACGATATCATGTACGATTCTGTTCTCAAACCGTATATCGACGAGCGGCTCGACGGCATGACCGTCACCGTCACGGCAGGCGGACAGACAAAACAGTGTAAGCTTTCTGATTTTGATTTCGAATACAATCACGGTGCCAACGGACAGCGCGAGCTTGTCGCCGTCTCCTCAACCGACGCAGGAGGCGAGTCCTATCTTTACTGCACCCACGGCTCGCTCAGATACAATCACACAAAGCTTCGCCAGTTCCTCGATCTGCTCGCGGGAGAGAACTGCATACCCGTTGTCGATTCCTACTACACGATAGATTACAAGGCTTCCACAATGACCGTCCACGCAGGCACCGACGGTTACGGCATAAACGCATCAGATTTCATGAACAAACTCATTGCTCTTGCTTCATCGGGCGCAGATTCGGGAACGGTCAACTGCGAGATAGGCGCTGTCACAGCTTCGTCCATCACGGCAGATGAACTTTATCTCTGGGCTCACAAGCTGCCCAAGGACGCCTATTCTATAAACAACCCCGACGGCACCGTAACTTATTATGCCGAGATAATCGGAATAGATTTTGATAAATCGACCGCAGCCTCTGCCCTGTCTTCAAGCGCCGACGGCTGCACCATTCCCGTAAAAGTAACATATCCGAAGATCGACCTCAAGGAGCTCAAAAAGTACACCTTCCCCGATCTTCTCGCAACATACTACACCTATTTTTCAACCTCCAACAAGCAGAGAGCTCACAACCTCACCCTCGCCGCATCGAAGATAAACGGAAAGGTGCTCGAGCCGGGCGAACAGCTCTCCTTCAACGAAACAGTCGGTGAGCGTACTCCCGAAAACGGGTTCCAGCAGGCGACCGTCTACACAAGCGAAGGAACAGACGAGGGTTACGGCGGCGGTATCTGCCAGACCTCCTCCACCCTTTATTACACCTGTATTCTTTCAAATCTCCAGATAGACGAGCGAAAGAATCACCGCTATACCGTCACCTATATGCGCGACGACAAGAGCGGCTACAACGTATACGGCAACGACGCGACGGTCAACTGGGGTACTATCGACTATAAATTCACAAACAGCAAGGAATACCCGATAAAGCTTGAAATGTACGCCGACGGCGGCAAGCTGATATGCAATATCCGCGGAACAGCCGACGGAAGCACCGCCAGATTCGTCTACGAAAACAGCGATTTCAAGCCTTACGGAGTTGTCTACAAGAAGCCCGCTGCAGGCAAGACCGATCAGGGCGGACATTCGGGAAGAACGGTAAAATCCTACCGTGTTGTATATCAGGACGGAAAAGAGGTATCCCGCAAGCTCGAGCACACCAGTGTGTACAGCATGCTCAATCAGATGTATTATACCTCCACTCCCCCGCAGGGCGTGCAGTATGATGTCGAGTACACTCAGGATTACATCAAATCGCTGACGACTCCGACAACTACAACCACAGCACCGACAACTACCACAACGGCTGCTCCGACAACTACCACAACTACAACCGCAGCAGCATAGACCGAATTTTCAAAGCAGCTTTTGACACCCCAAAAGCTGCTTTGCATTTTTATTTTGGAGGACAGATATGGAATCGAGAAAATTACTCGAAGCGCTGAGCGTTGCCGAAAGGCTCAAGGACGCAACCCGTCACTGCTACACAAAAGACGGTCGGCACGAAAGCGTCGCGGAGCACAGCTGGATGATGACACTTATGGCATTTTTCATAAAGGACGAGTTCCCCGAAGCCGATATGGACAAGGTTATCAGAATGTGTATCATTCACGATCTCGGCGAAGCTTTCACGGGCGATATCCCCACGTTCGAAAAGACTTCGGCAAACGAAAAGACCGAAGAGGAGCTCCTTTCCTCATGGGTAGACACGCTGCCCGAAAATCTAAGAGCCGAAATGACTCAGCTGTACGGCGAAATGGCAAAACGCGAAACACCCGAAGCGAAAATCTACAAAGCCATAGATTCGCTCGAGGCTCTTATCCAGCACAACATTTCCGATCTGTCAACCTGGATTGAAAAGGAATACGAGCTCAACAGGACATATGCTGACGACAAGGTCGCCTTTTCCGAATATCTCAAAGATTTGCGCGAAGAAATACGCAGGGATACTCTCAGAAAGCTCGGAGAATAAAGAGGTAAACTATGATAGGTATATATTTCAGCGGAACAGGTAATTCCGCATACGCGGCAGAGGTTTTCATGAAAGCATACGACGGCTCCTCTGACGTGTTTCCAATCGAAGACAAAAAGCTTCCGCAGCTTCTCAAAGAACACGACGAGCTTGTAATAAGTTACCCCGTGCAGTACAGCGATGTTCCAAAGTTTCTCAGAGATTTCGTGCACGACAACCGCGACGTATGGCGCGGAAAAAGAATCTTCATCATTGCCACAATGGCGTTGTTCAGCGGAGACGGTGCAGGCGTTCTCGGACGTCTGCTCAAGCAGTACGGCGCAGAGATAACGGGCGGTCTGCATCTGCAGATGCCCGACAGCATCGCTGACGAAAAGGTGCTGAAACGCTCGCTTCGCGCAAACATTCAGCTCGTGGAAAAAGCCGCCGAAAAAACAGCAAAAGCCGCTCAAAGTATAAAGAGCGGGCGATATCCGCAGGAAGGTCTTGGGCTTCTGTCCCGTCTTGCGGGATTTCTGACTCAGAGACTGTGGTTCGGTTACAGGACTCGGAAGTACAGCAGCCGATTAAATATCAATACGGAAAAATGCGTCGGCTGTTCAAAGTGCGCAAAAGCCTGCCCGACACAGAACATCGTGATGAATGGCAACAGAGCCGAAGGACTCGACAGATGCACGCTGTGTTACCGATGTGTGAATCTCTGCCCGAAACAGGCTATCACACTTCTCGGAAAAAGAGTTGTCGAGCAGACCTGCATCGAAAAATATTCAGGGAGAAAAGACATATGAGCGAAAGACCGCAATTGAGCAAAGAGCTTGACGCAAATACCTTTCTGAGCTTCTATTATCTCAAAGAGGAGCTGGTAGATTTCTGCCGTGAAAACGGATTGCCCTCTTCGGGTGGAAAGGCTGAGCTCACCGACAGAATTGCCGTTTTCCTCGAAACAGGAAAAATCCTGAAGGCTTCCTCAAAAAGAAAAACAGCGTCAACCGTCGGCATTATCACCGAGGACACGATAATAGAACCCGATATCGTCTGCTCCGAAAAGCATCGCGCATTCTTTACCGAAAAGATAGGCAAAGGCTTTTCTTTCAATGTCCTCTTTCAGAAATGGCTGAAAAGCAACGCGGGAAAGACCTATAAAGACGCTGTAGATGCATATTACCGAATCCTCGAAGAAAAGAAAAAGGGGAAAGCCACAATAGACAAGCAGTTTGAGTACAATACATACATTCGCGATTTCTTCGAGGCAAATCCCGGAAGGAGTCTTGAAGAAGCCATCGTCTGCTGGAAATACAAAAAGAGCGTGCAGGGACATAACCGATATGAACGGTCGGACCTTGCCGCATTGGAGAGATAAAAAAACAAAGCCGTGAAGAAAAAATCTTCACGGCTTCTTTTTTCAGTTTGCTTTAAGCTCGTTGTTTATATATCTTCTGAGGGCATCGCGCCACTCGGGAAGTCTCTCAAAACCGCTCAGTTCAAGCTTATCCTTTGACATTCTTGAGTTGAGAGGACGCTTCGCCCTTGCAGGATACTGATCGGAGGTTATGGGGTTGACCTTGCAGTCAAGTCCCGCCTCCTCCATTATAGCCTGCGCAAATTCGCACCACGAGCAGATACCCTCGTTGGTTGCGTGATAGATTCCGTATTTCTCGGTTACGACCATATCACAAAGCAGACGCGCAAGGTCGAGCGTATATGTCGGCGAACCGATCTGATCGGCAACGACATTGAGGCTCTCTCTTTCTGCGCCGAGTCTCATCATCGTCTTTACAAAGTTCGCTCCGTTGAGACCGAACACCCACGATATTCTGACGATGAAATACTTCGACAGAAGCGCTGTCACTTCATCCTCGCCCTGCGATTTCGTAAGTCCGTAGACACTCTGCGGAGCCTTTGCATCGTCGGGCTCATAGAATCTCTCACCGCTGCCTTCAAAGACATAGTCGGTGCTGATATAGATCATCTTTGCGTCGATATCACGGCACGCATTGGCGACGTTTCTTGTGCCGAAACGGTTGACCGCCTCACACACCTCGGCGTTGTCCTCCGCCTTGTCAACTGCGGTATATGCAGCACAGTGAACGACCGCATCGGGAGCGTAATTCTTTATATATGCCGAAACAGCCTCGCTGTCGGTAAGGTCAAAATCCTCGATGTCGACACCTTTGTTCTCAATGCCGAGCTCATCGAGTCTTTTTACGACGTCATAGCCAAGCTGACCTTTTACTCCGGTTACAAGAATTTTCATGATTATCTGTCCTTATACATCTTTTCGTAGTAGCTCTGATAATCGCCTGCAAGGATATTCTGCCACCAGTCCTCATTATCGAGATACCACTTGATCGTCTTCTTTATACCGTCATCAAACTTTGTCTGCGGCAGCCAGCCAAGCTCGCCGTGAATCTTTGTCGGGTCGATAGCATAACGCATATCGTGTCCCGGACGGTCGGTTACATAGCTGATAAGCTCTTCGGGCTTGTCGAGCTCGCGGAGAATGGTCTTGACAACCTCGAGATTTGTTCTCTCGTTATGACCGCCGATATTGTAGACCTCACCCTCACGACCCTGTCTGATAACAAGGTCGATAGCCGAGCAATGATCCTCAACATAAAGCCAGTCGCGGACATTCTCGCCCTTGCCGTATACGGGAAGAGACTGGTCTGCAAGCGCACGGGAGATCATGAGCGGAATGAGCTTCTCGGGGAAATGATAGGGACCGTAGTTATTGGAGCAGCGTGTTATGCTGACGGGAAGCTTGTATGTTCTGTGGTATGCGAGAACGATAAGGTCAGCAGCCGCCTTCGATGCGGAATAGGGGCTGGAGGTATGGATGGGGGTATCCTCTGTAAAGAAGAGGTCGGGACGGTCGAGCGGAAGATCGCCGTAGACTTCGTCAGTGGATACCTGATGATATCTCTTTATGCCGTACTTGCGGCAGGCGTCCATAAGCACCTGTGTGCCGAGAATATTTGTACGAAGGAATATCTCGGGGTTTTCGATTGAACGGTCAACGTGGCTCTCTGCCGCAAAATTGACGATGATGTCGGGCTTTTCTTCCTCAAAGAGCTTATTGACACAATCTCTGTCTGCAATGTCGCCCTTTACAAAACGGAAGTTCTCATTCTTCATCGCTTCCTCAAGGGTTGCGAGATTGCCCGCATAGGTAAGCGCATCGAGACATACTATTCTGTCCTCAGGGTGATTCTCGAGCTCGTAATAAACGAAGTTGCTGCCGATAAATCCGGCGCCGCCTGTTACAATAATAGTCATATTCCTACTCCTTATTGTTATAATTTATGCCTTAATCACTTTTAGTATTCAAAATTACAGTCGCTGTCGTTCAGCACGGGAGCGTTGAGGTCTTTATCCGAAAGGATCGGATCGCTGATGCCCCAATCGACACCTATGGTCTCGTCGTCAAAGCGAATGGAACGGTCGTGTTCCTTCGAATATGGATTGTCGACCTTGTAGCAGAACTCGACATTATCGGTTACGGTAAGGAATCCGTGACCAAATCCGCGCGGGATATAAAGCTGACGCTTGTTCTCTGCCGAAAGCTCAACCGACACCCATTTGAGATATGTGGGTGAGCCGCGGCGAAGGTCGACTGCGGTATCGATGACCGTACCTGCAGAAACGGATACAAGCTTTGCCTGAGCCATGGGAGCGTTCTGGAAATGGATTCCGCGAAGGGTTCCCTTTTTTGCTGTAAAGCTCTTGTTATCCTGAACAAAATCGTTGTCTATGCCGATATTTGCATACTTTTCACGTGACCACGTCTCCATGAACCAGCCGCGGTGATCGCCGAAAACATCGGGCTCAATGATAAATACACCGGGGATTTCAGTTTCGATCTTTTTCACATCAACACGTCCTTAAACTCAGTAATGTATTTTTCCGTCAGCGACCGCGAGGAGATGCTGACCGTAGGGGGATTTTCCGTATCTCTTTGCCGATTCGAGAAGCTTCTCCTTGTCTATCCAGCCGTTCTTGTACGCAATTTCCTCGATAGCGGAAATCTTTATACTCTGACGCTTTTCGATCATCTGGACAAATGTGGAAGCTTCGATGAGGCTGTCCATTGTTCCTGTATCAAGCCATGCAAAGCCTCTGCCGAGAAGCTTGACGTCAAGCTTGCCCTCGTCGAGATAGAGCTGATTGAGACTTGTTATCTCAAGCTCCCCTCTGTCGCTGGGTTTGACCTGCTTTGCAAGAGCCGCCGCACGGTTGTCGTAGAAATACAGACCCGTTATGCAGTAATTCGATTTGGGATTCTTCGGTTTTTCCTCAACGGAAAGAACCTTGCCGTCCTCGTCAAATTCAACGATTCCGAAACGCTCGGGGTCGTTGACGTAATAACCGAAGATCGTTGCTCTGCCCTTTTCGGAATTTTCGGCAGCTTCACGCAATATCTTCTTGAATCCGTTGCCGTAATAGATATTGTCGCCGAGGATCATCGCACAGCAATCGTCGCCGATAAACTCCTCACCGATGATGAATGCCTGTGCAAGTCCGTCGGGTGAGGGCTGCTCAGCGTAGGAAAGGGAAATTCCGTAGCTGCTGCCGTCGCCGAGAAGGCGCTTGAAATTGGGCAGGTCGGCAGGTGTCGAGATTATGAGTATATCACGGATACCTGCGAGCATGAGTGTCGACAGCGGATAGTAAACCATCGGCTTGTCGTAAACGGGAAGGAGCTGTTTGCTTGTCACCATCGTAAGCGGATAAAGTCTTGTTCCGGAGCCTCCTGCCAATATGATTCCTTTCATATGTCTGTTCCTTCCTTTCAATAAAGTCTTTATTTATCGGTCTTTTCCATATCTCCCGATACCATATTCATAACGGTCATTGCCAGCATATAGCACGATATACCGACAGTTGTGTTCATACACGGATTGAAATAAGCAATAACGAAGAAATAGCTTATCGAACCGAACGCCGCGATCGAAACCATCAGGTGTTTGCTCTTTCCGGCGCGAAGCGTCGTTACCGCCATCCAGATATACGGTGCGAGATAAAGCGCAAGACCGATTATTCCGAGCTTGTTGATTATATCGTGATAGAAATACTCGACGTAACCGCTCCTGAGACTCTTCTCGATCGCTGCGGCATTGGCGCTTGCAGCAGCCGCTGCGCCGCTTGCATCGCCGCTCGCATCCTCTTCCTCTTTTTCAAACTCGATTCTGTCGAGAATCTCGGGGTGATATTTTATCGCCGCACCGAGACCGTTTCCGATCACGGGGCTTTTTACTATCGATTCGCTGAGGAGAATCTTCTTCGCCTGTCTTATTTCGCTTCCGAGCTGTACGTCCTCGCTTATCTTATCCATCTCGCCGTCACTCGTGTCGATAAGACCTCCGTCATCACCCACCATGCTCGAGGGCAGATCGGTGGAGAGAAGTATGCGGTAAAATGCGACCTTGATGAGATTCTGTCCCTTCTGCACACCTCCGAGAAGTATGATGAAGAGGACTGCACACGCTGCCGCAAAGCCAAACGCCTTGAGGATTCTTTTCCAGAGTCCCTTTTTGCTCACAGCAGCAAAAACAAACGCTGCCACCGCAACAACAAAGCATGCAGCATAAATGGCTCTCGTATAAGAAAGGAAAATTCCGACTATGTAAAGAGACATCAGGCCGCACCAGTGCAGGGATCTTTTTCTGTCTCCCTTCTCGGTGAGCAGGAAATAGAAAGCTATGAGAAGACCTGCGAACATATAACGGCTTCCCGTGTGGAAGAAAACTCTGACCGCAACCGAAGTCATTCCGCTCAGAGCGCACAGACCGACATCGGTCAGCCAGTGACGCAGGGGATCTCTGAAGGGCATGAGGTTTGTGAAGCTGAGCAATATCGCTCCGACACTGACCGCTCCGCACGAATACGCAATTGCCTTGAAGAGGGTGTTGAGCCGCTCTTTGCTGTTGATTATAACAAGCATCGTCGGCAAAAGAAGCAGATTCATGTAACCCATGAAATCGCTCTTTATAATGTCGGTGCGATTGCCCTTGACAAATCCGATCACACCGCCTATCACCATCCACACAAAGAAAGCCGCGGAGAACAGAACAACAGGTGTTTTTATGAGCTTCTTTATGTTTCTGAACAGTATCGGCAGCGAAAGAAGTCCCGCGATGCCGAAGAAAAGTATTCTCGTGGAAAGGGGACCGATCTTTGTGAGTCCGCCCGTTCCAAGAAGGATTATATCAACAAAATAGAGCAGCAGCGCGTAAAATGCATATTTCGAGCATTTTTCCTCAAACGCCGACCCTGTTTTATAAAGCGTGTTTTCCAAGTCTGCTTTCATTCCTTTCAGGCTATCTGCAATTTTTTTCTATCTTCAGTCTTCTTCTGAGAAGCTGCAGTTCGGTCACGATAAAACTCTTGCCGGTCTTTTTGCCGAAAACTCTGAAATCCTTTGCAAATATCTTCTCACGCGAAAGAGCTGCTTTTTTCGATTTGTTGGTATCGCCGAAGAAGGTCTGCTCGAGCGGCTCACCTTCGATAATCGCCCACGCTATACCGCGAGCGGCACAGTCCTTCATAAACTTATGATCGACAAGGTCAAGGAAGAGGTCTTCGTCGTACCTGTACCCGTCATAAACGCTTCTTCTTGCTGCAAGACCCGAATTTATAGCCGTTATCTCACCGCAAAGCTCAGAAAGATCCTTCACTCTTATGACCCTTGCTCCCCGCACGGTACTCGGCGAGATGATATCGTCGCCGCTCTTTACCACGGGAAGACAGAGTCCCGCTTCGGGATTTTCCTGCGCCGTTTTTGCAAGGCGGACGAAATAATCGGCAGGCAACGCCGTATCGTCGTCCAGCCAGACAAAAATATCGGTATCGGGCGAGGTATCTATCGCACGGTTGTATGCCTTCGAAAGGCCTGCATTGCCGTTCATCGAACAGTATCTCCAGCCCATATTGTTACAAAATTCGACATTATTGAAGTCGGAAGTGCTGTTGTCAACAATCAGCACCTCGGGCATCTGCTCGGAAACCTTCTCGAGGCTTTCGCAGGTAAGCGAATCGGAACAGTTCTTGTTGTAGACAACCACAACGGCTGTTATTCTAAGACTCATTTTCACAGCCCCTTTCCGATAAGTCTGATCCTGCGAGAGATTATATAGCCGAGCAGAGCAAGACGGTGCCCGATAACCTGATACATCGGACGGCGCTTTTCGGCCGACTCGTTGTCGCCGTGAATTCTGTGAAGGATAAACTTGCCGTCACAGCGCACTATCTTGCCGTACTTTGCACCGAACACGCCTATCCAGAGATCGTGACCGACCTTATGCTTGTTGGGGAACGGGCAGAGCAGCGGCACCAGCCGTGCATCGAAAGCCATACAGCAGCCCCAGTAGGTGCACTTTACGAAATTGCGAAACGCACCGTTATATGTGCCGTAGGTCTCAAAGATGGTCTTGTCGTAAGGATTGAGCTCCTTATCGGTAAAATAGCCGTCGTGCATTGCGATAATCGCATTCTCGTCACGCATCAGCTTTACCATGGTGTTTATCTTGTCGCCTGTCCAGACGTCGTCCTGATCGGCGAGGAAAATATATTCTCCGCGGCAGTTTGTGACGGCGTTTGTAAAGTTGTTCTGTACGCCGGGTGCGGAGTTTTCGACCACACGCACGCGCCCGTCGGCGGCTTCATATTCTTTTATTATATCCCACGTCGAATCGCTCGACCTATCGTACGATATGACAATCTCATCCTCATCAGAGAGCATGGGCAGTATCGAATCGATCTGCTGACGGATATATTCTTCACCGCAATAGACCGCCATTGCAACCGACGCTCTTACCTTTCTGTTTTCCAAATCCGTAAACAATCCTTTCAATTACGAATTCCTCTTTACCTTTTCGGTCTTTTTCTTCGACTCTATGCGGCTCCAGAAATCGCCGACATCCTTCGCCGTTATCTCGTATTTTCCCGCCTGACCTATATAGTCAAGCACCTGTTTCGTCCTGTCGGCATAGCTTTCCGCATATTCTTCGGGACTGTCGACAGCCTTTTTGAGAGATTCGAAAAGAGCCTGAATATCCTCAGCCTTGTCGCCGGGGGTGAACTTCTCATAATCGAGGTTGAATCCGCGGTCGCTGTTTTCGTAATAATCCCTGTCGAAACAGTAGAAAACGATCGGCCTTCCGAGGAACATGAAATCAAACACGACCGAGGAATAGTCCGAGATAAGCACATCCGCGCCATCGAGGAAATTGTACACATCACCCTGCGACGGTATATTTACGAGCAGCTCGCTGTCCGAATCGATTTTCCCCGTTGACGCATGATGCATCTTCGTTATGATGAAGGCGTTGTTTTCCTTCGCCCAATCGGTAAGCTGTTTTACCGCATCCACCGTGACCTCGTTCATACTGCTGCTGTCACGGAATGTCGGCAGGTAGCAGACCGCTCTCTTTCCGCTCGCTCTGAGTCGGGAAAGCTTTTCGGCGCACTGCGTCTCCTCATCAAGCAGATAATGCTTTATATCACCTCTGAGATACGCCATGCGCGGATAGGGTCCCGGTACGCAATGACCCTCATCCACTCCGAAAGCCTGCTGATTTGTCGCACCAAGCTCCCCGGACGTTGTGAGAATGTAGAAATAGTTCCAGTGTCCGAGCTCAGCCTGTTTCAGATTGTCTATTATCGCGCCCGCAATATCGCCGTCTTCATATCCGCAGAGACGACCGAAGCGCTTGAGCGGTATGCCGTGCCAGAGATTGACTCTGACAGCGCCGCCCGAAAATATTCTCTGTATATCTCCGCCGCAGACGTCGACGATATGATATTTCGACCGTGCGGAAGCAAGCACGGCGGGAAGGCTGTTGACCATCTGCACGTCAAAGCCGTCTCTTTTAAGCTGTCTGTACAGGTCGCCGTTTCTCGTCTGCCACGTTACCCTTTCGATGCCGAGACTCTCCTTATTCTCATTGAGATAGAGAAACATCGCTTTGGAATTGTCGCAGAAACGGTCGCCCGACCAGCCGCCGCAGATAACTCTTTTTTTGCTTCGCGGTATAAAAAACGACACTGTGTCCGCAGCCGCATTTATTATATTTTTAATAAAGTGTTTTCCAGCCAACGATCTCAGCCTCCGCCAATAAAAGCTATGCGCTCTTCTTTTTCAGAATTCCGAGCAGCTCATCCTTCTGCTTTACGACAAACAGGACAAGGGCCGCTATGATTCCGACCAGCAGAACCGCTCTGACGAGCATATATTCCACAAGTGCAAGACATATAAATCCGAACGCCAGAACAAAAGCGCTTGTTCCGACCATTATACCGACATTGAAAAGCTGACGCTTTGCTATCCTTCTTGCAAGTATCATATGGAAGAGATAGTAAAGGAAATGTGTGATCACGGTCGTGTAAGCCGCAGCAACATAGCTGCCCGTCAGCTTTATGAATACATAGTTGAGAACTATATTTACGACAGCCGAAGCGGTCGTTCCCGCGGCGATATAACCCGTCTTCTTGTAGTAGTATTCCACGCCGACGGGAAGTGTATAAAGGAACGAGAAGAACATCGACATGACGATGGGAATGACGACATATTTGCTCGGCTGATATTCATCGGCACCCATTATAAGGACAAGCTCGGGTGAGATGACCATAAGTCCTGCCGAAAGAACCGTCACGAGCAGAATATAAAGATTCGAGCTCTTCCTGATCTGATCGTAATTCTTCGATTCCATCTGTTCAAAAAACCATGGCGACCACGCGGTATCGGTGGAATTTGTCACGACATGGAGAAGCATTCCTATGTTGTACGCAAAGCTGTACAGACCTGCAGCCCAGTCGCCGACCATGGAATTTATCATTATTCTGTCGAACTGCGAAAGGATGATCTGGGAAAGCTGGTGCGGAACGAGCGGCAGAGATATTTTCAGACCGTATTTCCAGTATTCCTTCGACATTCTCGGCTTTGCCTCGCGGAATATCCTCCACAGCATATAAACCGACAGGCAGAGCAGCGGGATAACGCTTCCGAGAACTCTTCCCATATATTCCGCTCCCCTGAAGCAGAACAGTATGAGTACCACCGAAAGCACCACGCTCGAAAGTGAATAGATGAAGGAAATCACCAGATATTCCTTGAACTTGTAATGCACCGACAGTATCGCGTTGTAGAAGTAGAGGATACAGTTTGCAAACGCCTCCACCATTATCAGGACGACCAGCCACGGCGTGACCATCTTCATGACACCCGAAAGCGGCGAAGCAAAACAGCAAACGACTCCCGATATCACAAGGCTGTTGACGATGGTCAGCAGCGCAAGAGAGGAACAGAAATCGGAAAGCTTGTCGGGGAAATCGAAACGCGCATTCTTGATCGACGCCTGAAGCGCAAGTCCGAGAATTATCGTGACGATGCTTACATATGAGGCGAAGGTGTTGTAAATACCGTAATCACCCGTTGAGAGCAGCCTCGAAAATACAGGTATCGTCAGAAACGAAATACCGCGTATGAAAATATTGCCTATCGTATAACCGATGCCGGCTTTCAGAGCCTTGCCGCCCGAACCGTTGTTCTGCATTACTGAACGATCATCTCTTTCCTTGATTGCGGATATATCACGAATTATCCGAATCCACATATTCTTCCCAAACGACACAAATAATCGTCTATATATTGTACCATATAATATTACTATTTGCAATTCCAATTTCAATACTATAAATATGTAAATAACACTTTACTATATATTGCGCGATGTGTTATAATTATTTAGCAATATTTTTATCTGTTTTTGACTTTGGAGGTTCAGATTTGGAATATAATACAAAATCGGCATTCGTTGCCATAGTCGGACGTCCCAACGTCGGCAAGTCTTCTCTTCTCAACGCTCTTCTCGGGCAGAAGATTGCCATCGTTTCACCCCGTCCGCAGACCACGCGCACACGCATCATGGGCGTGCTCACCGAGGATAACGTTCAGCTCGTCTTTACCGACACCCCCGGTCTGCACAAGCCCAGGACAAAGCTGGGCGAGGCCATGGTCAAAGCCGTTGACGACGGTATTTCGGGCGGCGATATGTGCGTTCTCGTAACCGAGGAAAAGGGCGAGATATCCCCCGCCGAGATGCAGCTTATCGAGCAGTTTGCCCGTATGCATCTGCCCGCGATACTTGTAATAAACAAAACCGACCGTCTGAAAAACAAGGAGATCATCGCCGAGCGCATCGCCGCTTTCAGCGCTCTCTACGATTTTTCGGCGATCGTTCCCATAAGCGCCCTGACGGGCGACGGTCTCGACGAGCTCAAGAAGGAGCTTTTTGAGGCCGCTGAGGAAGGACCTCATTTCTTCCCCGACGACACTCTCACGGATCAGCCCGAAAGGGTCATCGTTTCCGAGCTCATAAGAGAAAGCGCTCTTTCCTTCCTCTCCGACGAGGTTCCTCACGGAATAGCCGTCGACATCGAATCGATGAAGGACAGACCCTCGGGCGAGATCATCGATATCACCGCCACGATTTACTGCGAGCGTGATTCACACAAGGGAATCATCATCGGCAAAAAGGGCGCAATGCTCAAGAAGATCGGTTCCTCCGCCCGCAACTCGGCTCAGAATTTCCTCGGCTGTCAGGTCAACCTGCAGCTGTGGGTCAAGGTTCGCGAGGACTGGCGAAACAAGGCGGGCAGTCTGAGAATGTTCGGTCTCGACAGCGCCGAATAACACTCATTTTATGAATATCACAACAGAAGGTGTTGTCCTTAAGGTCGGACGGCTCAACGGCACCGACAGGGTATGCACCATCATGACCGAAAAACTGGGCGTCATACGTGCTTTCGCCAAGGGCGCACAGAATCCGAAAAACAAAAACTCAAGCTCGACCGCACAGTTTTCGAGCGGACAGTTCACTCTTTATTCCGGACACGACCGTTTTCTTATCGACGAGGCGGCGTGCGGGCAGCCGTTTTTCTCGCTCAGGGACAACATCTCGTCCCTCGCGCTGGCTCAGTATATCTGCGAGCTTTTTTCGGAGGTTGCACGCACCGAAGAAAACGCCCACGAGGAGCTGCGTCTGCTGCGCGGTGCACTTCACTATCTTTCAAGCCGCACCCGTCCCGAGCTCCTTGTAAAGGCGGCCGTTGAAATGAGGCTTCTCGCATGGGAAGGCTACGCTCCCGACCTCACGATGTGCCGCGATTGCGGTGCATTCGAAAGCGACACAATGTTTTTTCTCACAAAATCGGGACAGCTCGTGTGCAGTGAATGTGCATCGTCATTTTCCGAAATCGCATTCCCGCTCGGCAAAGGAGCCCTGATGGCTCTCAGGCACACGGTTTATGCTCAGCTTGACAAGCTGTTTTCATTCTCTCTCCCCGAATCGACTCTGGAAATTCTCGCAAAGGCCTGCGAACAGTACACCGTCACGCAGCTCGACCGCGAATTTTCCACTCTGTCATTTTTCCACACCGTAACGGACGAACCTATGCCCGTTACGCCAACAGACATTTAAGGAGAAACCGCTAAATAATGGCACATAACAGACATCATAAAATACTCGAGCTCGATAAAGTCCTCGCCATGCTCGCGCAGGAATGCTCCTGCTCCGAAACGGCAGAGCGTGCCGCCGAGCTCACGCCTTCGTCCGACCTCGGTACGGTCCGTCAGCTTCTCGCGGAAAGCTGGGACGCTTACGGGCTCATAGGACGGTACGGCTCGCCCAATTTCGGCGGCGTAAAAAACGTATCCAATTCACTGCGCCGTGCACAGGCGGGCGGTTCGCTTTCCATGCTCGAACTGCTTCGCATAGCCGAGGTTCTTCGCATAATCCGCTCGCTCAGAGAATGGCGCGGCAACTGTGAAGGAACGGTCACCTCTTTTGATTCGCTTTTCATGTCCCTCATTCCGAACAAATTCCTCGAGGAAAAGATCACCTCCGCCATCATAAGCGAGGACGAGATGAGCGACAATGCATCGCACGAGCTTGCCGATATAAGAAAACGCAAGGGACGCGCTCAGACAAAGGTCCGCGACCTTCTCGACAAGATGGTGCATTCCGCAACATATCAGAAATTCCTGCAGGATCCCATCGTAACAATACGTTCGGGACGTTTCGTCGTTCCCGTCAAGGCGGAATGCCGCTCGAGCGTACCCGGTCTCGTTCACGACACATCGTCATCGGGCGCTACCGTATTCGTCGAGCCGATGGGCGCGGTTGAGGCAAACAACGAGATAAAGGTTCTCGAAAGCCGCGAGGCTGCCGAGATTGAGCGCATACTCTTTGAGCTTTCCTCGCAGGCGGGCGAATTTGCCGATTCGATATGCGCAGGCTATGAGGTTCTTCTCAGCCTCGACCTGATTTTCGCAAAGGGACGTCTCGCGTACAATATGCGCGCCTCTCTTCCCGATGTCAACGACAACGGAGTTATCCGCTTCAACAAGGCACGCCACCCGCTCATTGACAAAAACCGCGTTGTGGCAACAGATATCCGTCTCGGAGGCACCTTTGACACGCTCGTTATAACAGGTCCCAACACGGGCGGTAAAACGGTCACGCTCAAGACAATCGGTCTGCTCACGCTCATGGCTGGCTGCGGTCTGCTGCTCCCCGTTTCGGACGAAAGCTGTGTTTCGGTATTTGACCGTATCCTCGCCGACATCGGCGACGAGCAGTCGATCGAGCAGTCCCTTTCCACATTCTCATCGCATATGAGAAATATAATTTCAATAATTGACGAGTCGGACAGCAGCACCCTCATACTGCTCGATGAGCTGGGTGCAGGCACCGACCCCGTCGAAGGTGCAGCTCTTGCCACATCGATTCTCGAGCGGCTCCGTTCATCGGGCGCAAGAATAGCCGCCACCACCCATTACGCCGAGCTCAAGAGCTTTGCTCTCAACACCCCCGGTGTTGAAAACGGCTCGTGCGAATTTGACGTTGCCACACTCAAGCCGACATACAGGCTGCTCATCGGTGTCCCCGGACGCTCGAATGCCTTTGCAATCAGCGAACGGCTCGGTATTCCCGCCGATGTCGTCGAACGCGCAAAACAGCTCGTTTCAAGCGACAGCGTAAGATTCGAGGACGTCATCGAATCCCTCGAGCAGAGCCGTCAGGAGATGGAATCCCGTTCCGAAGAGGCTCAGAGACTCAAGTCCGACGCCCAGAAAGCAAAGGACGCTGCCGACCTTCTCAAATCGACCGTCGAGCGTGACCGCGAAAAGATACTCGAGCAGGCTCGCGGCGACGCAATGAGGATAGTTTCTCAGGCGAGAGCTCAGGCTCAGCAGCTTACCGATGAAATCGACCGTATGCGCAAGGATCTGAAAAACAACGCTTCAAACGACGCCGCAAGCAAAGCAAAGAGCCAGCTTCGTTCAAAGCTTAAGAATCTCGAAGACCTTGCCGACCCGATAGTCGAGCGGCACGACGACGAGGACTATGTCCTCCCCCGTCCGCTCAGAAAGGGCGATCCCGTTATCATCGCCGACATCGGCAAGAAGGGCGTTGTTACAAAGGATCCCGACTCCTCGGGCAATGTCGAGGTTCAGGCGGGCGCAATAAAGACCCGTGTAAAAATCAAGAATCTGCGTCTCGTCGAGGGAAGCACAGTAACCTTCGGCGGTGCTCCCAAGCCTCAGCAGCGGACAAGCGAGCGAAAGATCGTCAGCGAAGCCGTCACCGAGGTGGACGTGCGAGGACTCAACGTCGATGAGGCTTCAATCGAGATCGACAAGGTCATCGACAGCGCCGTCCTCCGAAATCTCGGCGAGCTGCGCATCATTCACGGCAAGGGCACAGGCGCTCTTCGCGCAGGACTCCATCAGCATTTCAGACGCCATCCCAACATAAAAAGCTTCCGTCTCGGAGTTTACGGTGAAGGCGAGGCGGGCGTTACAATAATCGAACTCAAATAACCATAAAGAAAGGAATGACCTCAAATGAACAACGAAGAAAAGAACATCAGCACCACTGAAGAAGCCATCCCTCTCGGAGGAGAAATCGTCGAAGCCGAACCGACAGCAGAAGAGCTCGCTGAAGTCCCCGAAAAGAACGAAGACACCGAGCTCGAGATCAAAACCGACAACCTCGTGATGCTCTCGTCCGATGATGACGAGCCCACAAAGCTTTCAAAGAAGAAAAAGAACAAGGACAAGAAAAAGAACAGCGTCGGACGCGTTTTCGGAAAGATAATCGCAATCATTCTCGTAATTGTTCTCATCATCGCCGCACTCGCAGGCGGTCTTGTCTACACAGCAACACGTGACAACATCCCCGAATCTCCCAAGAGCAATCCCGACAAGTTCGAATTCTCAATGGATATGCTTGACATTCACCTCTTCGAGCTTGCCGCAACACTTTCTCTCGGCGAGAAGGATATCGATTCCATTATCGGAATGTTCAAGGAAAGCTTCAACGCACAGAACGACATGATAAACTTCGACGACCTTTTCACTGATATCGTCGATGACAACCTCAACGTCTACGCAAGAGTAAGCATTGCTTACAAGGGCATCAATCTCACCCTTCCCGTTCACGTCGTCCTTCAGGTTGAGTACAGCGATCCCTATGTTGTATGCTACATTCAGTCGATCAAGTGCGGAAGCCTTCCCATCTTCCCCAACCTCATTGACCTGTTCGTAAAAAATGCCGCTCTTCCGGAATATCTTTCCATCAGAAACGGCAACATTTATTATGACGCAACCTCACTCAACGTGATGGTCGATGATATCATCAAGGAAAAACTCGCTATCGGCGGTGAGCTTGTAAGCACAATCGTCAACCCCGAGATCGAGGAGATCGTCATCAGCGAGGAACAGCTCCACATCAAGGTGGGTCTCTAATCGGTCCGTTCCCTGATGTACTGCAGGTACTCAAGCTGTTCAAACCCCATATTCCTGTAAAGCTTTATCGCGCGTTCGTTATCGGGTTCCACCTCGAGGCGGACGCGCGATATGTTTTCGAGCGAGAAAATGTAGTCAAAGAATTCTTTTCCGAGTCCTTTTGAGCGATATTCGGGCAGGACATAAAGCTCCTCTATCCATATGACCATACCGCCCGATTCCTGCGAGAAGGTCTTGCTCAGCAGGGCATATCCCGCAGTTTTTCCTTCGTATTCGAGGATAAAGCACTGTGCATAATCCTCAGACCGCATAAGCTCATTCCACGTGTTTATGTGATTCTGTTCGGGAACGGGGTGCACGACCGCATCGGAGTGATAGAACTCGCGCACAAGCTCCAGAAATATTTCCCTGTCATTTTCTCTTATCTTTCTGAACATTGTCATCACCTTCGGATTTTACTGCAAATGCCCTTCCCGACGATCAGCCGTGAAGGGCATTTGTTTTGTCGATATTACTCCTGTACCATGGTCTTTTCGATATCAGCTATCGCTGTGAACACCATTCTTCTAAGGAGAAGATCGTTATCGCCGTGCTCGACGGCATTGATTATATCTGCGAGCTGACCGAACACAACTTCCTTGCTCGGCGGGGTCGTTCCCTTTGCGACAAAGATCTTTTCGTGCGAGGTTGTATCAACAGCCTCATTCTCCTGGACAAGCTCCTCATAGAGCTTTTCGCCCGGACGCAGACCCGTGACCTTGACCTCGATATCCTTGCCCGGCTCGAGACCGGAAAGTCTTATAAGGTCGCAGGCAAGGTCGTAAATCTTTATGGGTCTGCCCATATCGAGAATAAAGACCTCGCCGCCCTTGGCTATCGTTCCCGCAGTGAGAACAAGGGAAACCGCCTCGGGAATGGTCATGAAATAACGGGTTATGTCCCTGTGTGTTACGGTGACGGGGCCTCCCTCGGCTATCTGGCGCTTGAAGGTGGGGATAACGCTGCCGTTGGAGCCGAGTACGTTGCCGAATCTTACAGCCGCCATCTCGCAGCCGTTGCCGTTCATTGTCTGTACGAGAAGCTCCGCCATACGCTTGGTTGCACCCATGATGTTGGTGGAGCGGACAGCCTTATCGGTCGAAATGAGAAGGAATCTCTTTGTATGATGCTTGATACAGGTCTCGATAACATTGCGTGTACCGACGACATTGTTCTTTATCGCCTCGATCGGGTTGAGCTCCATCATCGGAACGTGCTTGTGAGCAGCCGCGTGAAGAACAAGATCGGGAGAGAACTTTTCGAAAACAGTATCAAGACGCTTGACATCTCTTACCGAACCGACAACCAGTTCATAATGACGGGTGTCGTATTTCTCCTTGAGCTCGGCATCAATTTCAAACAGTCCGTTCTCGTGGATATCGAATATGATGAGCTTGCCGCAGCCGTGGGCAAGAACCTGACGGCAGATCTCACTTCCGATCGAGCCTGCACCGCCCGTTACAAGAACGGTTTTGCCTTCAAGCAGGTCGTAAACCTTTGTCATATCGGGCTGGATACTGTCTCTGAAGAGAAGGTCTTCAATTGAGACGTCCTTGAGAGCAGCTCTGTTGCCGACGAGGAAGCTGTCAACGTCAACCGAATCGCGGAAAATTCTCAGCTTGAGGTTTGCCTTGCTGCAGTTTTCATATATATCGGGAATAGCCGACTGGTTTATGGAAGGGATAGCAACAATTGCCTCGGTTGCTCTGTATTTCTTTGCTATCTGAGGGATATCCTCAACGCTGCCCGCAACGGGAATTCCCGCAACTCTCATGCCGCGCTTGCGCTTGTCACTGTCGACCGCAACAACGGGATATATACCGTCCTCGCCGAGGGTTTCGCGCAGACGCTTGATGATCATTGCACCCGTTTTGCCCGCGCCGATGATTACCGTTCTCGACTGAGACTTGCTCTTTACATATCCGACAACAAGCCAGCGCTTGAGTCTCGGCACAAGTCTTATACCCATCGTCAGCATAAGAACGAATATGCAGTATATTATGGTTATCGAGCCTGAAATGTGGAACTCGGTTTTCGTCATACCGTCGAGAAGATGTGTGTATTTAATTACGAGGAAAACCGCACCCGAGAACATCGCACAGAATCCCTGACGCAGAATCTCTTCGACCGAGATGTACGCCCAGATGCTCACATAGCTGCCGATAAGTATTCCCGAAAGGATTATCGTAGCGGCGGCAATAAGGAAATGAATGCCCATATTATTGAGATAATACGCGGGGATATATCCCTCGAATCGCAGCCACACGGCGGCGAAAATCGCAGCCATACTCAGCACCGCATCACAGATAACATAGACAAACTGATGTCTTCTAATACCCATTTTACTTATTCACCTTCATTGTCATTTTTATCATCTTCCGATTTATCTTCCTTATGCTGAGCTCCCTCGACTATACCGTCACTCCTGAGTACAGCACCGATAGTACCGAAGAAGCATTTTACATCAAAGCCAAAACTGATCTTCTGTGCATATTCGCCGTCGTAGCCTGCCTTTATCTCATCGGGCAGTTCATCGCGGCCGTTGATCTGAGCCCATCCCGTAAGACCGGGACGGAGTGCTGCAGAACCGTTTTCCTCACGCAGTCTGAGAAGCTCGGTCTGATTTGCAAGAGCGGGACGCGGACCGATAACGGACATCTGACCCGCAAGTATGTTGAAGAGCTGGGGAAGCTCATCGATACTTGTCTTTCTGATAAAGCGTCCGACTGGGGTTATGAATGTCTCGGGATTTTCAAGCATATGCGTCGGCATATCCTTCGGTGTATCCGTTCTCATCGAACGGAACTTCCATATTTTGAAAAGCTTTCCGTTTTTTCCGACCCTCTGCTGTTTGAAAAGAACCGGACCCTTTGATGTCAGTTTGATAAGCACTGCTACAATAATCATGACCGGAGACAGAATTATAATACCCAGAAAGGACATGACAATATCAAGCAGTCTTTTGAAAAATCCGTACACGAGAAATCACTCCACGATATATTTTTTGTTTATGCCTGCTGCTCTTCGCTTTGTGCAGCTTTTTTCGACTCGCTTCTTTTTGACATGATGCTGTAAACTATGTAGCCTATAACCGCTGCCACACCCGTAATCGCAAAGATGATGACGGTCAGCTTGTAATCCTTGTCGCGCAGGGCATCGCCCGCAAGTGTCGACGTCAGGATCGAAGGCGTTCTTGCGAGAAGTGAAAGCGCAAGAAATGTTCCAAGCTTCATTCTTGTCAGCCCTATAAGATATGTCATAAGATCCTTCGGCGTTCCGGGAATGAAGAATATCATAAACACAAGTCCGTTGAGACGGCGGTTGTTCTTTATGATCTTCATGTTGTTTATCTTCTCACTGTCGACAAACAGCTCGACAAATCTTATTCCGAGCAGCTTTGTGAACATGAAGACGATCGACGAACCGACCGCAACGCCTATGAGCGAATAGACAAGACCCATCCACGGGCCGAAGAGTATGCCCGCCGAAACCTCGACGACCTCTCCCGGAATGAGCGCGATGAAGACCTGAAGAATCTGTATTCCGATATAGATCAGAACCGTCTTTACGGGCGAGCTTCTGTACATATCGCTCAGATATGTGAGGTCGAGATTGTCGGGGTCGATCCCCGAGGTGAGTCTCTCCCACAGCGATGCATCGGGATCAACAGTCTGAGCACCGCCGAAAAGCTGATCTATGAGCGGCTGAACTATATACACATGAGCAAAAAACATCAGACCGACAAATATCACAACCGATACTATCGCGATTATCCTCTTTACAACGAGTTTTCTGCCTGCTGCAGGCTTCTTTTCTTTTTCCATTATCGGACATTCCTTTCGAGACTATCCCATATTAAAAATTCCGATATATTATACCATATGTTTACAGAAAAGTACAGTCAAATTTGACATCACCAACCTTTTACGGACAGATTCAATGAAATTATCTCTTTTATCGGATTTGGCGATTTATTTTTGGCAATTTTCATCATATAAATTACTGCGAGTATACGAATTGCCGTCCGAAAAGCGCTATTGATTTTTATTACCCCGTATGATATTATTTTTAGTATATAGCCATTTTACGATCATATTCGGTCTGCCTGTGCAGGCTTTAGGAGGATTTACCCTTGGAAATCTGTGATAAATACACCGACCCTACAATTCAGGACATACGCGACGCCGACAATTCGTCCACCATGCCCTCCTTCATGTGCCGCTGGAATGTTGAATCCATGCTCGGCAGGGGAAGCTTCGGCGCAGTCTATGAGATATCGAAGCTTGCCGCAACAGCAAGCAAGCCCTCTGCGCTCAAGGTCATCTGCGTTGACGGCGGAAACAACAACGATTTCGAAAAGGAAGTTCAGATTCTCCAGTCGCTTGACAGCAGATATCTGACCCGTATCGAGGATTTTGACGAGGTTACAACCGCTGACGGAAAACGCAGCTATCTCCTCATTCGCATGGAGCTTCTCCACAAGCTTCCGCGCGAAACCATGAGCGTCCCCGAGGTCATACGCATGGGCAAGCAGATATGCGCCGCTCTGACCGAGTGCCACAACTCCAACCCCGTTATAATCCACCGCGACATCAAGCCCGACAACATAATGGTCGCCGATTCGGGAATATACAAGCTGGGCGATTTCGGCTCATCGAGAGTTGTCGACAAGAATCAGGCAATGACCTCCATCGGCACTCCCTACTATATGCCGCCCGAGATTGCCGCATATCAGCCTTATGACCACAGGGCGGACATATATTCTCTCGGAATTACTATGTACGTTCTTCTCAACAAGGGAAAGCAGCCCTTCTCCGAAGGCGGAGACCGCGACCAGGCAATAAGACGCCGACTTTCGGGTGAGCTTCTTCCCGAGATACCGGGCTGTCCTCCTCTGCTTATAAACCTCCTGCGCAGAGCAACGGCAAAGGATCCGAAATACCGTTTCGAAAGCGCTGCCGAATTCTCCCGCGCACTTGACAGTGTTCTGATAGCACCGTCCGCAGCCTCTCTTCCCGTACAGCCTGTTACAAGAGCTGTTCCCTCACCCTCACCCGCACCCGCACCTGCACCCGTTGTCACACAGCAGCCCGTGCGCACAAATTACAGCGCACCCGTAACCCCGCCCGCAGGCGGCGCAAACTACAGCAACACCACAAACCCGTACAACACAACGGGCTATCCCAATATGACAGGTCAGCAGCCCGCAAATCAGTTCAATCTCCAGAACTACATTCCGCTCGAAAAGTTCCCCGTACTGTCCGCCGCTCTGAGCGGGGCAGGTCTCTTCTTCGTTCTTATCTCACTTATAACCCTGAGCGCGGGATTATCCGTTTTCGGACTTATCCTCGCCGTTCCTGGATTGATATTCGCACTCAACGCAAAGAAGAACGGGCTTCTCTCAACAGCGACAAAATCGGCCATGATTATGGCAGGCATAACATTTTTCCTGTTTTTCATTTCGATTATAGTTATATAAAGAAAAAGGACGGTCGATTCGACCGTCCTTTTTTGATTTTACTGATATCTGTCCATGATCTCTCTGAAATAGAGACCCGACTCACGATACTCCTCTTCGGGCCAGTCTCCTTCCATATTTGCATAGGAAGCGAGAACGTTGGTGCCCTCATTTACGTTGGAGCCGTACTGCCACATGCACCAGCTGAGAGAATTTTCGTCCATGAACTCGATCCATTCCTCGGTCTCCTCACGGAAAACCTTGCCTGCACCCGAAGAATCGGTCATACCCCACTCTGTTACGAAAACTGCCATTCCAGCATCGAGAGCAACCTTGGTCTTTGCTCTGAGCTCATCGCCGTGAGAGCCGGAATAGAAATGCATTGTGTACATGAGGTTGTCGCCGACGATGGGATTCTTTGCGGTGATATCGAGATCCTGGCTGTATGTGCTGGAACCGATGATGATGATATTATCGGGGTCATTTTCACGGATAGCCTCGATGACTTCCACAGCGTACGGGCGGATATTATCCTCCCATGTTACCTCGTAACCGGTCTTCTCGGTGTTGGGCTCGTTGCAGATTTCATAGATAAGTCTCGGGTCGTCGCCGTAGGTTTCGCTTATATAGCTGAAGAATTCAACAGCCTCATCCTTGTACATAAGGGGATCGCCGTCGTAAAGAATGTGCCAGTCAACGATATAATAGAGGTTGTTGTCCTGACAGACCTTGATAGCCGGCTCAAGGATTCCCATTACCTCTTCCTTGTGGGTGGGATAGCCTGTATGACCCTCATATGTATACATAGCAAGTCTGAAAATATCGATACCCCAATCGTCTGCAAGAGTGCCGATGCAGCCGTCGTTGAGTCTGAACTGGGAATAAACAAGATTGGAGGTGCTCAGTCCGCGAAGCTGTACGGGTTTGCCGTCCTCACCGCAAAGCTTGCCATCCTTGACCTGAAGCTGTCCGTACTTGGGTTCAGCCGTTTCGACAACGTCGGTCTCCGACACATTCGTATCGGGAGTGTTTGCTGCACTTTCGGTACAGCCTGCCATGACTGACATAACCATCATCACAGCAAGGATAAGTGCGATAAATTTCTTCATTTGAGATATCTTCCTTTCGTTGCTTTATGTCAGCGGTGCAAGCCGCACACCGCCAAAGTCCGTCATCAGTTATTCTTTACGTCCTTTATCTTGTGGGTATAGGGCATAAGCAGAGCATAAACAAAATCGAGCACGCCTTCGACCGTCAGAACGATTCCGCCCGTGCGGAATTTCTCGACAGCGGCACCGCCGCCCATACTCACCATAAGGAAAACTCCGATTATTGCGGTTGCGATGGAGATCGCCAGCAGGACTCCGCCTCTGCTGCCTCCGAATTTTATGACCTTGAGGGCTGCGGTAAGCGCAAAAAAGCTCTTTATGAGAACTACTCCGCCGATCACCGTTCCGACAATCGCACTCGTCGCGCCTTCGCTCAGGAAAACGATAACAGCAAAAACTGCCGCCGCTGCGCCGCACACAAACTTCAGATTTGCGATCCTGTCGGCCTTGTCGTTGTTTCCGCTGCGTGACTTGTAGCCCGTAAATGCAACTATCGAGCCGACCGCGAGCAGGAGCGCTCCGAGCACAAACTGAATGATGTCGGTCACCTGCTCGGGCATTATCGCCATAAACAGACCCACCGCGCACAGCAGAACAGCAATCACTATATAAGCCGCTCTTCTTCCCGCAGTTGCATTCTCAAGCGGATTCTGCTTGCTTCTGACCTTCTCGATCGTGTCCTTGAAACCGTTATTCATTTTTGTACCCGCCTTTCACGGTTTTATCGTAAACGTTTACCAACTTACTGATACCAATTTAATTATTCGTATTATAACATCACACAACTTTACTGTCAATAAATCTCAGCCGCCACTTGCCGTTTTTACACATATTTAACGCAGATAAATATTGCGGCACACGCTCCGATTCTGTATAATGAATCTGTACACTATGATTTTCGAGGTTATGATATATGATTTATCTTGTAGAAGATGACGGCAGCATAAGAGATCTTGTCATTTATGCCCTCAACGGAACAGGGCTTCCCGCAAAAGGTTTCGACCGCCCCTCCCGCTTCTGGACCGCGATCGAGAGTGAGCTTCCCGACCTTATTCTTCTGGACATAATGCTTCCCGAAGAGGACGGTCTGACCCTGCTCAAAAAGCTGCGTTCACGTGTCTCGACCGCTCACATACCTGTAATCATGCTCACCGCAAAGGGCAGCGAATTCGACAAGGTGCTCGGTCTTGACAGCGGCGCCGACGACTATATTCCGAAGCCCTTCGGCATGATGGAGCTCATATCGCGCATCAAGGCTCTCCTGCGGCGCACAGCGAAGAATTCTCCTCCCGCCGAATATACTCTGCAGAATCTCAGCGTATGCCCCGACAAGCACATCGTCACCGTTGACGGGCAGTCTGTCTCGCTTACGTTAAAGGAGTTTGAGCTTCTCTGTCTGCTGCTTGAAAACTGCGGAATAGTTCTCACCCGTGACACCATTCACGACCGCATATGGGGCTACGGTTTCGACGGCGAAAGCCGCACCGTTGACGTGCATATCCGAACTCTGCGTCAGAAGCTCGGGACTGCGGGCGAGCTTATAAAGACCGTTCGCGGTATCGGTTACAAAATCGGAGGAAACGACATTGAGGTATAAAATATTCAAAAACATATTTTTTACTGCCATGACATCGTTTCTGCTGTGTCTTACTCTGGTGGTCGGAGTGCTCTATCGGCATTTTTCCGATCAGCAGTGGGACGATCTGAAAAACGAGTCGTCATATCTCGTATCGGCGGTCGAGCACGGCGGCACCGATGTCCTCGGAGAAATGACTTCGGGCACCTCCTCGAGAATAACCCTTATCGACACCGACGGCACCGTACTTTTCGACAACGTCTCACAGGCAGAAAAAATGGAATCGCACAGCGGACGCGAGGAATTTCTTCAGGCGCTCGACAGCGGTATCGGAAAGAGCTCCCGTTTTTCAACCACCCTTTCCGAAAAGACGGACAACTACGCCGTCAGACTTGCCGACGGCAAGGTGTTGAGAGTTTCGTCCATACGCAACACCACTCTCACACTCGTTGCCGATATGCTTTTCCCGAGCGTGCTGATAATCGCGGTCGCCATAATTCTCTCGGTATTCTTTGCAGCCCGACTCTCGGGCAGTATAACCGAGCCGATCAACCGAATAGACCTCGACAACCCCGACGGCAGGGATATATACGATGAGCTCAAACCGCTTGTCGACAGAATCAACACCCAGAACAAGCAGATTCAGCTTCAGATAAACGAAATGAAGGAAACCCACGAGCAGCAGGATTCGATGCGTCGGGAGTTCACCTCCAACGTGTCGCACGAGCTGAAAACACCGCTTACCTCCATTTCGGGAACCGCCGAAATGATGTGCAGCGGTCTTATAAAACAGGAGGATATTCCTCATTTTGCCGAGAATATCTATAAGGAATCGCAGAGGCTTATCGTGCTTGTCGGCGACCTTATGAAGCTTTCGCAGATGGACGAGGGCGCCGTCGCCTTCTCCCCCGAGCCCGTCGACCTGTACGACATATGCGCCGATGTTATTTCGGGACTTTCGGGACAGGCTCAGAAAAAGAATATCACCTTCACCCTCGACGGCAGCCGCGCCCGTGTCAGCGGCTCGGAAAAAATCATTGACGAGATGGTATACAATCTTTGCGACAACGCTATCAAGTACAACCGAGAAAACGGCGAAATCACCGTCAGGCTCGCAAAAGATGACGACCGAGTTATCCTTACCGTTGCCGATACGGGTATCGGTATCCCGCGCGACGCTCTCGACCGTATATTCGAGCGTTTTTATCGGGTCGACAAGAGTCACTCGAGAGCGGTCAACGGCACAGGTCTCGGTCTTGCAATCGTAAAACACGGAGCTCTTCTCCACGACGCCGAAATTTCGGTCGACAGCGAGCTCGGCAAAGGCACCTCCATAAGCATAGGCTTCAAGGCTGCCGACGCCCCCGATTTTACATAGATTTAACAAAACCGAGGTTAAACATTTTACATTGCGCAATTATATTTATTGTGTCGAATTTTGTTTGTAAAACGGAAAGGAAAAGAGAAATGGATATTTTTTCTGTAATCACCCTTATGGGCGGTCTCGCCTTCTTCCTCTACGGCATGACCGTAATGTCAAGCGGACTCGAAAGAATGTCGGGCGGAAAGCTTGAGCGCTCGCTCAAGAAGATGACCTCAAATCCGTTCACCAGTCTTCTTCTCGGCGCAGGCATCACGATCGCCATTCAGTCCTCCTCCGCAATGACCGTTATGCTCGTCGGTCTTGTAAACTCGGGCATCATGGATATCAGCCAGACCGTCGGCGTCATAATGGGTTCCAACATCGGTACCACACTTACCGCATGGCTGCTTTCTCTCGTCGGTCTTGAGACTGACAACGTCTGGATAAAAATGCTCAAGCCCGAAAACTTCTCGCTCCTGTTTGCGTTTATCGGCATACTTCTCATCATGATATCCAAGAGCGCAAAGAAAAAGGACATCGGCGCGATTTTCGTTGGATTTGCAGTTCTGATGTTCGGTATGGAGCTTATGGGCAACGCCGTAAGTCCTCTCGCCGATATGCCTGAATTCTCGAGTCTTCTCACAGCATTCGAAAACCCGCTGCTCGGCGTGCTCGTCGGTGCAATATTCACGGGTGTAATCCAGAGCTCTGCCGCATCGGTCGCAATTCTCCAGGCTCTCGCTCTGACCGGAAAGATTTCCTACGGTATGGCAATCCCCGTTATTATGGGTCAGAACATCGGCACCTGTGTCACAGCTATTATTTCCAGTATCGGCGTCAACAGAAATGCAAAGAAGGTCGCCGTCATACACATCTCCTTCAACGTAATCGGAACGGGAATCTTCCTCGCAATTTATTACGGCCTGAGACAGTTCATCGATTTCTCGTTCGAAAGCCTGCCCATCGGCTCGGTCGGTATCGCAGCCGCACACAGTATCTTCAACATTGCAACAACGCTCATGCTTCTCCCCTTCTCCAAGCTTCTTGTCAAAATCGCAAACTTTTTCCTTCGCGACAGCAAGAAGTCTGCCGACGACCGCACAGAGCTTGTTGACGACCGTCTCCTCAACACCCCGACCGTCGCTATCGCAGAGTGCGATTCTCTCACCGCAAAAATGGCAATCATCGCAAAGGATACTCTGCTCGCCGCAATAGATATGGTGGGCAATTACAGTGAAGATAAAGCAAAAAGCATTTATGAAAACGAAAATACCCTTGACCTCTATGAGGACAGGCTCAGCACATATCTCGTAAAGATTTCTTCAAAGACCCTTTCCGAGTCCGATTCCCACAAGGTTTCAAAGATTCTTCATGCCATCGGCGATTTCGAGAGACTGGGCGACCATGCCGTAAATATTCTCAAAACCGCAAAAGAGCTTTACGACAAGGACATTTCCTTCTCGGACAAGGCTCAGAATGAAATTCAGGTTCTGACCGAGGCTCTCAAAGAGATTCTCACCATCACAACAAGCGCGTACGAGAATAACGATCTTGAGCTCGCAACTCAGATCGAACCGCTCGAGCAGGTCATCGACAATCTCGTATACACTATCCGCAACAACCACATCGCCCGTCTCCAGGCAGGCAACTGCACCATCGAAATGGGCTTCATACTCTCCGATCTGCTTACAAACTACGAGCGTGTTTCCGACCACTGCTCCAACCTTGCAGCTTCGATGATCGAGCTCTCCCACAACACCTTCGATACTCACAAGTATCTCAACACCATCAAGTACGGCAACCGCAAGTTCAACGAATCGTACGAGCAGTACCGTTCACGCTACTTTGTATAATCACTGAAATACGGCAGCGGGCGATATACAGATCGTATATCGCCCGCTGTTTATTGTTATCAGTATTATAATTTATCCGTTTTTCTGTATTTTTTCGGCAATAGCCTTTGCGCACTGCTGTGCATCGAGTACACCGTCGCCGATATCCATACCCTCTTTTTTCAGCAGGAACGCAAGCTCGCACGCCTGCGGCACGTCAAGTCTGCGGTCACGCAGCAGCTCAACCTGCGAGAAGATTTCAGGAGCGGTTCCCTGCGTGAGAACCTTTCCGTCATCAACCACAACAACACGGTCGGCCTGTGCCGCCTCGTCCATATAATGCGTGATGAGAACTATCGTGATTCCCTTTTCGTCGCACAGTCTGCGAATTGTTGTCATTACCTCGTTTCTGCCCTTCGGGTCGAGCATTGCGGTCGGCTCGTCAAGCACGATACATTCGGGCTGCATCGCAATTATGCCCGCGATGGCTATGCGCTGCTTCTGTCCGCCCGAAAGCTTGTGCGGCGCGTGTCTTCTGTAATCGTACATACCGACGGCCTTCAGCGCTTCGTCCACTCTGTTTCTCAGCTCGGGATTGGGTACGCCGAGATTTTCGGGACCGAAAGCCACGTCCTCCTCGACTATCGATGCAACAAGCTGATTGTCGGGATTCTGAAAAACTATACCGACGGTGGTTCTTATCGCTGTGAGAAGCTCCTCGTCGGCGGTATCCATACCCTTTACGAGCACCTTTCCTCCCGAAGGAAGTAAAATTGCGTTCATCTGACGCGCGAGGGTGGATTTTCCCGAACCGTTATGACCGACGACGGCGACAAACTCACCCTTGCCTATCTCAAGATCGATCCCTCTGAGGACTGCATCAGCACCCTCATCGTATGAAAAGCTGAGTCCTTCGACTCTGATAATATTCTCCATCATTCAACTCCCGTAAGCACCTTTCTGTTCGGATGATACTATTCTGCACGCGAGGCAGGCGTGAGAAAACTTTACTCCGTCCGGATAACTGTTGCGCCATTTTTCTCCGCACTGCGGGCAGATATCAGGCACACGCTCGAACTTGTAATATATAGGATAATAAACGGGCACGCCCGTCGCCTGCTCCACCTGACCTGCGAGCGCTCTTCCCGCGAGGGAGAGCGTCGACACACATTCGTGCAGCATCTGATACGACTCTCTGCCGTCTATTTCATCAATTCCGATAAGGCATTGGTTGAGATACGACCTGTAAAGCCTGCGCCATCTGAGCACATCGTCAAACTCCATCTCGCCGCCGTAACGCGCAAGACGGTAGAGCGGTATGCTCTTCATACAGTCACCGCACTGAATCGGGGTACCCTCCCACTCGGGGCAGGGATTCATGACAAGATGACTCGGGCTCTTGCACTTGCAGTGTCCGTGCAGCGGGTCATCTCCCATACCAGAAAACTGCGGAAGACCTTCCGACTGCTCAATTATTCTTTTGAGCACCTTCTTTGTGTCATAGGCAAAATTCTCTTCGGTTATGGCGTAAGGGTCGGCGGCGATGACTCTGCACACATAAACTCCGTTTTCAAAAGCTATCTGCGCACCCGACTCCAGTATGAGTCCGTTTCTCGCAAGCTCGGAGAAGAATCGCTCGAGCGTGTCAAGATACTGTGCGAGGAATCTGTCCCGAATCTCGGGCGCTATCTTCGCCGGCGTGAATCTGAATTCCGTTATCTCCACAGGTCATCCCCCCTTTTTTCAGGCCTTTAACAATAATTTTATCAAATGCGAAATATATTGTCAATCGGCGCCCCTGTAAATTTTACTTTTCTTCATTCCCATGCATAAAGCCGCCTCGTTTTCCGAATCATTTATTTACAGATAAACCGAACCGCCGTCTTTTTATGCCCCGTTTCATAATTTTTCCTCGGCTCTTGACAGATGAAATTCTATGGTCTATAATACAAGCGAAAAATATAATGGGGTGCTGACTTAAAGTCGGCTGAGATTCCGAATGGAAAACCCGGGAACCTGATCCGGATAATGCCGGCGTAGGAATTTGTATTTACTTGTCACACGTCAGGGTTTCTCCGGGCGTGCTTTTTTATAAAGTGCGCCGGGTTTCTTTCGGTTTTTCGGGTACGGTTTTCTGTCCGCTCTCCAAAAATCGAAAGGATTGTCAAAACATGAAAAAGAACACCAAAACCACAAAGCTTGTCGTCTCCGCACTCATGATCGCGCTGGGCACCGTTCTGAGCCTGCTCTCGATCGGACTTCCCTTCGGCGGTTCGGTCACAATGGGCGCTATGGTTCCGCTCGTTGTGCTCAGTCAGACCTACGGCACCGCATGGGGACTCTTTG
Organism: Oscillospiraceae bacterium; assembly: GCA_015065975.1. Lineage (GTDB taxonomy): Bacteria > Bacillota > Clostridia > Oscillospirales > Acutalibacteraceae > SIG598. The sequence goes on from SVPG01000001.1 coordinate 99,765, forward strand.
CCTGCTCCGTTTACGGACTTCTCCAGCTCGTTCTCGGACTTGACAACTTTGCGTATGCCACCACTCTGACCGCTGTGCTTGTCCTCTTTGTCTTTGACTATGTAGTTGCCTACGGTATGGTCGGCTTCTCCGGTCTGACAAGAAATATGAAAAACAAGGCTGCCGCAGGCGCACTGGGCGCTGTCATCGGCTGTGCCATTCGTTTTGTGATGCACTGTGTCAGCGGTGCGGTCGTCTGGGGACAGTGGGCTGATGTAACCGCCATTCCCTCCTTCCTGCACAACACCTTCCTCACAAGCGAGGATTTCCTTATCTATTCATATTCGTTCTTCTATAATCTTTCATATATGCTTCCCGAAACCGTGCTGACAGCCATCGCGGCGGCAATCATCTGCCCGATCCTCAGAAAAAGCAACGTTCTCGGAGAATAATAATATTTTTCGGAGGTCTCTCATCATGACATACACATACAGAACAAGCGGCACCTGCTCCTCCTCAATCAGCTTCGACTATGAGGACGGACGGGTCAGCAATGTACGTTTTTCCGGCGGCTGCAACGGCAACCTCAAGGGTATCGCAGCGCTTGTCGATGGTATGTCTGCAGATGAAATCATAGCCAAATGCTCTGGCATAAAGTGCGGATTCAAGAACACTTCCTGCCCCGACCAGCTCGCAAAGGCTGTCGCTGCGGCAAAGGCTGAGGTCTGATTATATCAAAAAACCGCTGTCGGGAGGCTCAACGCCTCCTATGAGAAGCGCGGCGGTCAGCAGCATGACCGTATCGGCATCACACGGCTGACCTATATCCACGCCTATCTCTCTCTCATCAAGCTCCGTCCCCGGAAGCTCTATCGACCGTCTGACACACACAAGGGCTCTGTCGCCCGTTATGCTCGACAGGGTGAGCGTGTCTCGCTGTGACATTCCGCAGCACACGGTCGGGTTTTCACAGTCTCTGAGCAATCTTCGCGAGCGTCGGCTGTCGGATACTATGAGAGGAACTATCCCGCGGGACAGTTTCAGACGCTTTGCCGTCGGCGGAGGGTCATGAATCACGAGCACGCCGAAGGGTGCGTTGTAGCTTTCGAGCTGCCCTGTTCCGATTATCGCAAATTTTGCACTGTCATCGGGCAGAGCAACATAACCGGGAGAAAACACCGTGGTTTTTTCATAACGCGAAAGCGTCTCGTAAAACCTTTTTGCTAATCTATCCGGATTCTGTGACAGCAGGACAACCGGCACCATTCGCGTTATTTCTCTCCCTTCGCTTTGCTTAAACGTATTATGCGAGTCTCGGGCGAAAATATTCAACCCGACACTTTTGCTTGATATTATTTGGTTTAGAAAGGACTGACCTCTTTGAAAAAACGGCTTACAATCATTCTGACCGTACTTCTTCTCATTGTATCGCTCCTGTTTTCACCGGGCTGCAGTGAGATGGTCGAAGAATCGTTCTACGTACCGTCCGAACGAGTTTCCGAAACCAATGTAACCCTCCCGACCATCGCTCCGGAATCGACCGAGAGTCAGGCTGTAACACCTCCCTCGACCGCTCCTCCGACAACGACAACAACCACCACTACTACCGCCGCACCCACAACAACCACTACTACCACAACCACTACAACCGCGGCAACAACCACAGCACCCGCCATTGATATCAACGGCACCTACACCACCAAGGATGATGTTGCGCTGTATATTCACACCTACGGAAAGCTGCCCTCAAACTTCATAACAAAAAGTGAAGCGAGAAACCTCGGCTGGCCGGGCGGCGGACTTGACGATTACGCTTACGGCAAATGCATCGGCGGCGACCGTTTCGGAAACTATGAGAGAATTCTTCCCACAGCTTCCGGACGTTTCTACACCGAATGCGACATCAACACTCTGCATGCAAGAAGCCGCGGAGCTGAACGTATAGTCTTCTCTAACGACGGTCTTATCTTCTACACAAACGACCATTACGAGAGCTTCACTCAGCTTTATTAAGGAGGGTCTGCAATGAAAACAGTAGTTATCGACTGCCGCGAGATGACCGACCGCAGAGCGGCACACGAATATCTCGCACGCAAGCTGTCCTTCCCCGAGTATTACGGACACAATCTCGACGCTCTTCACGACTGTCTCGGTGATATCAGCGAGGAGGTCTGCATCGTGGTCTACCGTCCGCACGAGATGTACGAATCTCTCGGTCAGTATGCTGAGATTATGGCCGACGTGCTCAGAATGTCGGGCGAGGAAAATCCTTACATATCGGTCATGTTTGAATCGGAATAAATATCAGAAGGTGCGAAAGCTCGGCTTTCGCACCTTTTTCTTTTTGTTCTCATTGACGGTAAGTGTCAAATGTTGTATGCTGATAATAATCAACGAGGAGGTTTTATACAATGAATACAGAACAGGTAAGACAGCTCGGCAAAAAGCTTATCGACAGCATCGGCAGTGTAATCATGGGCAAGAACGATGTCGTCACTCTGACCGTCACCGCCATGCTCGCGGGAGGACACGTGCTTCTCGAGGACGTACCGGGCACGGGCAAAACCATGCTCGCAAAGGCTATCGCAAAATCGGTCGACGCTGATTTTTCCCGCGTTCAGTTCACCCCCGACCTGCTTCCCGGCGACATAACAGGCGTGAGCGTATATGACAGAAACACGGGCTCATTCTCTTTCCATAAAGGACCCCTCTTCACAAATATTCTTCTCGCCGACGAGATCAACCGAGCCACACCGAGAACACAGTCGGCTCTTCTCGAAGCTATGGAGGAAAAACAGATAACCGCCGACGGCGAGACCCGTAAACTTGACGGATTCTTCTTCGTAATCGCAACCCAGAACCCCGTCGAAACCTACGGAACCTTCCCCCTGCCCGAGGCTCAGCTCGACCGTTTCATGATGGAGCTCACTCTCGGCTATCCCACCGCGCAGGAGACAAAACGCATACTGTCGGCTCATCTTGCAAGCGACAGACTGGACGATGTTTCACCCGTATGCAGCATCTCCGATATCGCCGAGGCTCAGAAGGTATGCCGCTCGGTATTTGTCCACGACTGCATACTCGATTATGTTCGCAGGATACTTGAAGCAACACGCGAAAGCGACGGAATCGCACTTGGCGCAAGCACTCGTGCGGGCATCGTTCTCCTTCGCGCCGCTCAGAGCAAAGCCGCTCTCGACGGAAGAAACTATGTCTCTCCCGAGGATATAAAGGAGCTTGCCGTTCCCGTTCTCTCACACCGCATCATCCTTCGCGCAGGCGAGCGCCGCGAGGCTCTTTCAGCCTCCGCCGCAATCGAGCGCATAACCGCAGGCGTTCCCGTGCCGACCGAGAAGTGGAACTGACGGCATGAATATCATATACATACTTCTTGCCCTCATCGCTATTCTTGCGATAGAAGGCATCATATATAAAAAATACTGGCCGAGAGGAATAAAGGCTCATATCCGATTCGGTCAGGACCGCGCGGTCGAAGGCGACACCGTCGAGCTTTGTCAGACCCTCGAGTATACAGGTCTGCTGCCGCTGCCGTGGGTTCGCATGAAATTCCGCATCTCGCGCGATATCGGTATGCCCGACACTCCCAACTCCATCATAACCGACTATTATAACTGCGAAGAGGTCTTTTCCATCGGACGAATGGAAAAGGTCACCCGCCGCATTCCCGTGAGCTGTTTCAGAAGAGGTCAGCACCGCGTATTCGACGTCGACACCGTCAGCAGCGACCTCTTTATGACGCGCAAGCTTATTGCAAGCTTCGGCGGAAACTCGGGAATCACGGTATATCCGCGCCGAACTGAGATACCCCAGCTTATTGACGCCGCACGTCAGATGATCGGCGAGCATATCGTGCGCCGATCGAGAGTGGAGGACCCGTTCATATTCCGCGGTGTAAGAGACTACATCGAGGGAGATCAGCTTTCGCACATAAACTGGCGTGCCACCGCCAGAACCGATCATCTCTCGGTAAACCAGTACGAATACACTTCCGAGCTGAGCGTCAGCATATGGCTGTTCATCGAAGAGCGTCTCGATATGCGCGATCTGACCCTCACCGAAGAATGTATCCGAATCGCAGCTACCATGCTCGGTACACTGATAGACGACGGTATTCCCGTCGCTCTGTGCTGCAACGCGGGAGACAGCGGCGCCGACAGCTCGACCCTCATCGGTCACGGCTGCTCTCCCGAACACAAGGACAGCTGCCTCACCGCACTCGCAAGACTCGATACTCAGAAGGAGGCTATGTCTCCCTTTGAGTTTGCCGATCGCGTACCGAAGCTTTCGGGCGACAACGAGCTTATCATTCTGATATCCTCCCAGACGGGCGAAAAGCTGTGCCGTCATATAAAAAATCTCTCGTCCGACCGCGAGCTTTTCTGGATAGCACCGCTTCGTTCGGACGATGAGCAGGAGCCCGTCGGACTTGAATACATCAAAAATCACCGTGTCTGGAGGGTTGTATGTGAAAGATAATCGCTCTCCCATAATCGCGGACGTTCTTTACAGTCTGCAGTGGTTTCTCGTCGCCCTCGCAGTATGCGTCACATTTTCCGAAAGAATAAGCAGCGACCCGTTTTCGCTTTGTTCACGGCTTATCACGACCTCTGCCGCATACGCCGTTGTCGCTCTGACCGTGCGGCTGACCGACATTATACCCATACGCATAATTATCCCACTCGCCGCTGTCGCAGGCTGTACGCTTATGGGACAGACGACCGCCGAGCGCATCGTCTTCTGCGGCATGGGAATCATCGCCTGTGTGTGCGGATTTGTCATTCATCTGCGCACCCGCCGCGAGGAGATGCAGTACAGCGATATGTTTGTATTCACAGCGCTTCTCGCCCTCTTCTCGGTCGTATCGTGGCGCACGGGCGATACCTTCGTCAACCGCTGGGTCAATGTCATTTCGGCAGTATTCCTTCCTTTATGCGTTGCCGTATGGTATATCGGACGTCTGTCGAAATCGCTCAGCCTCTTCAGCCGCCGCACCGACCAGCCTGTCGGACGCATACGCAGCCGTATGCGCGGCACGATATTCACCGTTTTCATGCTCGTGCTGCTTGTATCGCTCCTGCTTCCGCAGTCAAACGGCAGCAGTATTTTTACCGTGATTTTCAAGGCAGCCACAGCTATCATCGTGTGGCTTGTGTGGTCTGTGCTCAGCAGGCTTCCCACCTGCAGCACGTCCATGAGCGTCCCTTCAGGAGGCTATTCCGATTCCGCGCCTCCCGCTGCCGATTACGGTGCGGGCTGGGAAATATACATTCTCTATCTGGGTGCTGCTGTTCTCTTTATCGTATTCGTCGTCTGGTCGGTCAAATGCGTCGTTCGTTTCATAAGAAATATCATAAGCGAATTTCTATCCCCGCACGACAGACTTTCAAAGACCCGCACCTCGGGATACGATACCGTCGAAAAGCTCGAGCGAGAACGAAGGGAACGTCCGAAACCCTTCTCTCCCCAGAGCAACGCTCAGAAGGTCCGCCGTATTTACAAAAAGCGCATAGCTTCAATACTCGGGGATTCGGTCGGCAATATCGCCGCTCTCACCCCCGACGAAATCGCCGACAAATGCCGCGAGAAAAACGAGGATATTTCCGCGCTGACCGCACTCTACAAAAAGGCGCGCTACACCAAAAGCTGCAGCGCACAGGACGTCGAGTCCGCCCGCCGTGCATAACAAAAAGAGTTCAAAGCAACAAATGCTTTGAACTCTTTTTTATCTCTTTATTCTTCCGTCTTTCTTTTGAACAGGCGGGAAAGCAGACTGCAAATACCGTAACACATAAGAACAAACAGCACATTGAGAGCCGATACGATAAGTACATAGAGTATCTGGGTCGGTACCGCGCCTATGACGCCCTGCAGAGATACTCTGACCTCTTCAAGCGGCGGAATGTTGCAGGAATAGTAGTTTGCATAGTTTGTTTTCAGCACCTGAGCCATGGTTGCCGACACAACGCAGAAGCAGGATATGAAAACAAGAATAGCTTTTATGTCCCGTTTTTTATCGGGAGTATACAGATTAAGGAATATGATGAGAACGAACTCAAGCATCGCCACATTGTGGAACGCAACCGTGTGGAAATCGAGATAGTCGCCAAAGAAATTGCGGATATTCCACGCGGAATAGATAAGATTCGGATATATGAGCATCAGCAGAAAGAGCGACGCGCTTATCGATGCCGTAATCGCCGTCACCGCACCCCTATGCTTTCCTTTGTAGAAAGCCATAACGGGCAGCATAAAAATGAAGAGCGAACAAAAATGGAACGGGAGATGATAGAGGTCATATCCTCTCGACAGGGAAACGACCTGTTTGCCTATCTCAAGCAGAAAGGCAATGACCGCAAGTATCTGAAACGGAATCATGCGGATTCTGAGAGGCTTGTCCCCTATTGTTATGCGAAGAATTATTCCGATCGCAAGCATAACAGCTATCGCAGGTATAAGCGTGATTGCGTGTTCGGGTGTCCAGAGTCCCATAAATATTCCCTCACTTTATTTACAGTTTTCGACAAAAACATTATATCAGACGATTGACGTTTCCGCAATACCCGAGCCGTTTTACCCTTCAAGCTTCCACCCTTCATCGCCGTGGTATATCATGAGTCTCGTCATACCGCCGTCGATGCAGATATTTTCTCCCGTTATGAATCCCGCCTTGTCGGAACAGAGATAGAGCACCATATTGGCTATATCGAGCGGGTCTCCGACCCTTCCCGCAGGATGCTGGGACGCGTCGGCTCCGCCGTAATCATTGCGCTCATTATCGATCCATCCCGGGGATATCGAGTTTACTCTGACCTTTCCCGCAAGGCTCACCGCGAGCGCGTGGGTCAGAGCATGTATCGCGCCCTTTGCCGCAGTATAGCTTTCAGACTGAGCCTGACTCATTCTGTCACGGCTCGAGGAGATGTTTACTATGCACGCTCCCGGGGCAAAATACGGCACAAAGAGCTTCGCAAGATAAAACGGTGCTGTAACCCCCACGGCAAGCGCGTTCGAAAACTCTTCATAGGAGCAGGACGAAATGCCCTTGAAGAGGGGAGCTGCGTTGTTTATAAGATAGTCGACGTGACCGTGGTCGGCGATGACCTTATCGGCAAATCTGTGCAGAGTTTCCTTGTCGGAAATATCCCCTTTGAAATACGGGTTGTCCTGAATATCGATAATACAGACCTCGACGCCGAGCTTTTCAAACTCCTGCGCTATACATTTTCCTATACCCTGCGCCGCACCTGTTATTACCGCTACTTTTTTGCTGTTTTCGCTCATTTTGTCAGCCTCCCGACCAAAGTCTTCAACCCGATTATACCCTTTTGCAGCTGCCACTTCAATAGGTCGGCTGCGCCACGGTTATTATTTTAGTGACAATGTGCGATATTTTAATTTTTATTTAGCAAAAAATATAATGGAACATCGCCTGATATTATGCTATAATCCAAACAGACAAAAACACATTGGAGATATGCTGCTATGAAAATAGTCATTATCGGACTTGGAACGATAGGAAAAACCATACTCAAAAGTCTTTCGGGCGAAAACCACACCGTAACCATAATCGACGAGGACAAGAACAAGGTGGAAACTCTGATCGAGCAGTACGACGTTTTCGGCATCGTCGGAAACGGTGCCTGCATGGAGATTCAGAACGAGGCCGACGTAAAGGACGCCGATCTTGTCATAGCCGTCACGGGAAGCGACGAACTCAACATTCTCGCCTGCCTTGTCGCCAAAAGATTAGGCGCGCAGAACACAGCGGTAAGAGTCAGAAATCCCGATTACAGACGTCAGATAATCGAGATGAAGGATTCGCTCGGCATATCAATGATAATCAACCCCGAAAGGGAGACCGCCGCCGAAATATTCAGCATAATAAACCTTCCTTCCGTCGCTCAGATAGAGCATTTCGCAAAGGGCAAGGTCACTCTCGTCGAGATCGTTGCGGAGAAGGGCTGTCTTCTCATCGGCGAAACCCTCATATCCCTCGGCAAGAAGCTCAACACAAAGGTGCTCATCTGCGCCGTGCAGCGAGGCTCGCAGGTCATAATACCTTCAGGTAATTTCAAGATCAAAGAGGGCGACAGAATACATTTCACCTCCGACGCAAAGACGCTCGGTGATTTCCTGTCGGAGGTCAATCTCGTAAAATCGCCCTTCAAGAATATCATGATAGTCGGCGGCAGCAGGATCGCCTACTACCTTGCAAGCACCCTTTCAAAAAAGAAATACAATGTCAAGCTCATTGAAAACGACTATTCCAGAGCTGAGGAGCTTGCAGAACTTCTGCCGCGTGCGACGGTCATCTGCGGAAACGGAACACAGCACGATCTTCTCCTTGAGGAAGGAATCGAGGCGATGGACGTATTCATCGCTCTTACCGATATCGACGAGGAGAATATGATCGTATCGATGTTCGCCAACAAGATGAAGGTCAAAAAATCCATCACAAAAATAAAGAGCGACGATCTTTTCGGTATGCTCGGAGAGCTCGGAATCAACAACACCGTCTCCACAAAGCACATTGTTGCAAGCCGTGTCATAAGCTATATCCGTGCTCTTGCAAACTCGATAGGCAGTAACGTCCTGACCCTTTATCAGCTGGTCAACAATCAGGTCGAGGCTCTTGAATTTGCCGCAAAGAAATACGAATATTTCTATGACAAGCCTCTCAAGGAGCTCAACATCAAGAAAAACTGCCTTATCGCCTGCATCATCAGAGAGAGTCAGGTCATCATCCCCGACGGTAATTCTCAGATACAGCTCGGCGACAATGTCGTTGTCGTCACGACACACAAGAACTTCGACGACCTCAACGATGTGTTTGAATAAGGTGGCGCTATGAATTATAAAAAACTTGGCAAAATTCTCGGCAAGATCATGATTCTTGAAGGAATCCTGATGATAGCTCCCCTCATGGTCAGCCTTATATACAGAGAGCCGCCGAAAAACGTGTTTGCTTTTCTCGTTCCGATCGCACTTCTCGTTTCGATAGGTTTTCTTCTTCAGCTTCCGAAGCCGAAAAGGAATATTCTCTATCAAAAGGAAGGCTTTGCTCTGACGGCTATGGTATGGCTTGTTATGACCCTTTTCGGTGCTATTCCTTTTGTCATAAACGGAGATATTCCAAATTACGTCAACGCCTTTTTTGAGATAATGTCAGGGTTTACGACAACGGGAGCAAGCATCCTCACGGATGTCACGGCACTTTCCCACTCGTCTCTTTTCTGGCGCAGCTTTTCCCACTGGATCGGCGGCATGGGAATCCTCGTTTTCGTTCTGATATTCATTCCCGAAAGCAACGAGGGCTCTTCGATGCATCTCCTGCGTGCGGAAAGCCCCGGTCCGCAGGTCGGCAAGCTCGTCTCGAAAATGAAGATGACCACAAGAATCCTCTATCTCATTTATCTCGGACTGACCGTCCTCGAGGTAATCGTGCTCATGCTTGACAAGCCCGTCCCCGGTTATGAAAGCGAGCAATTCTTTTTCAGCCTGCTAACAGCCTTCGGATGCGCAGGAACGGGCGGATTTGGTTTTCTTCAGGGCAGCATGGAGATGCTTCACCCGTTTTCACAATATGTAATTTCAATATTCCTCATACTTTTCGGCTGCAACTTCAGCCTTTACTATCTGCTGCTGATCGGCAAGATCAGGGATTTCTTCCGCAGCGAGGAGCTGCGCACTTATCTTATCATCCTTGCCGCCGCCGTCGGAATCGTATTTTTCAGTCTCGTGTGGAGAGTCGAGGACTTCCCTCAGGTGTACACGACCGAGGAATCCTTCAGACATTCCCTCTTCCAGGTGGTCTCGCTGATAACCACCGCAGGCTTCACCACGACCGATTATCACACCTGGCCCATGCTCGCTACGACTTCTTTGGTCGTTGTGATGTTCATGGGTGCGATGGCCGGCTCCACCGCGGGCGGTATAAAGCTTTCGAGAATAGTCATCGCAATGAAGGGCGCATATATCAATGTCCGCAAGATGATAAACCCCCGCTACGTCCCGAAGGTAAAGTTCGAGGGCAAGACGCTCGAACCGAAAATAATAAACGACATCTTTGCCTTTATAACGCTTTATTTCTTTATTCTGATCGGATCCATGTTCCTGCTCGCCTTCGACCCGATAAACGGTCAGATGGTAACGATAGCTTCCGATGCCGGAACATACAGCGTGGAGCACGGCTTTTTCAGCAACTTCTCCGCAACCCTCGCCTGCATCTCAAACGTCGGACCTGCATTCGAGGCTGTCGGTCCCTATTCGTGCTATCTCGGATACAGTGACTTTTCAAAGATCCTGTTGTCCTTCATAATGCTTCTCGGCAGACTCGAGATACTCCCCGTACTCATTATGTTCAACCGAAAAGCATGGGCTAAAATATGACAAAAATATCCCACGGCAAACGCCGTGGGATATTTTTATTTCATGCTTTCAGTTTTCTTCGGTATGTGATATAATTTTCAAAAATGCATCGGAAGGAGGCGGACATATGTCATCATACAGTGAACTTGTCAAGAATTTTGAGAAGGTTCGCACCTATATGCGCGACTTTTATGTCTACGGACTGAAAAGCCGCAGCGAATACGACAAAAAGAGCGCACGCTCATACGACGACGAGCGCAGACGCATTGAGAGCTGGCTTGGCGAGCATATGGGATATACAAGAACGACCGACGGCAAGAATATGTTCATCTCCATCGACAGCCGTATCTGTGCTCACAATCCCCTGTACAGGTCTCTCAAAGCAAGAAGCTTTACCGACAAGGATATCACGCTGCATTTTATACTCTTTGACATTCTCTCCTCCCCCGACATCTCGCTCACTCTGAGCGAGATACTGTGCCGTATGGACGACTATCTCGGCTGTTTTGAAAGCCCCATGATGTTCGATGAATCGACTGTGCGAAAGAAGCTCGGCGAATACATCCGCGAGGGTATAATCGTCGGCACAAAGCAGGGACGCACCATGCTTTACAGCCGCAGCGAGACGGTCGACATCTCCTGCGACACCGACGCTGTCCACTTTTTCTCCGAAACTGCGCCCTGCGGAGTTGTCGGGTCGTTTCTGCTCGACAAGCTTCCCCTCCACAGCGACAATATCTTTTTCAAGCACCACTATATAACCTCCGCGCTTGACAGCGATGTCCTCGCCTCGCTCTTTGACGCAATGCATCGAAAGTGCGAGATTGCCGCGGTCAACACAGCGCGTCACACGTCGGGAACAAAAACTCTCAATCTCGTTCCCCTTCGCATTTTCATAAGTGTGCAGAGCGGACGCCAGCACCTTCTCGCCTATCAACCGCACAGCAAAAATTTCGGATCGTTCCGCCTCGATTATCTCTCCGATGTAAAAATCGGTCAGTGCTGTGCCGAGTTTGACCATCTGCGCTCACAGCTCGACCACTGTATGCAGTATATGTGGGGAGTCAACTGCCGCAATAACGAATCCCGCCTCGAACACGTGGAATTCACCATTCGGGTCGAGGACGGCGAGGAGCACATCGTCCACCGTCTCGAGCGCGAAAAACGCATCGGCACGGTTGAAAAGATCGACGATAAGCATTACAGATTTTTAGCCGATGTTTATGATACGAGCGAACTTATTCCCTGGATACGCACCTTTATATGCCGCATCACAAAGCTTGACTTCTCCGACCGCACAACCGAAAACCGTCTCAGGCGGGACATCGGCGAGATGTATAAAATGTACGGTATTGACGGAGGTGATACGGCTTGATCTTCAGCGAACTCTACTCGGTCTATTACAACGCCGTCGCAAAGATACTCTCCCTTGCCGTAAAGGGCGAGGCTGACGAAAAAGCTTTGCATCATATTATCTCGCAGTACGCCTTCTCGGAAAGTATGCTCACCATTCTCCCCTCGCTCAGAGAGGAAAAATGGCAGCTTCTCAAAAGCGATATGACCACTCCTCTCAGGCACGAGCCCACCATGCCGCTCACAACGCTCGAAAAACGCTGGCTCAAATCGCTGTCTCTCGATGAACGCATAAGGCTTTTTGACCTTCCTTTTGAGGGACTCGACGACGTTGAACCTCTGTTCACCCCCGACGACTATGTCATATACGACAGGTACTGCGACGGTGACCCGTACGACAGCGACGAATATATAAAGATATTTCGCACGGTGCTTGAAGCCGTCCGTCAAAAACACCCTTTGAAAATATGCGCTTACAACCGCCGCGGAAATGTTATGGTTCTCAACGTCCTTCCGTCACGGCTTGAGTATTCAGAAAAGGACGACAAGTTCCGACTCATTTTCACGGGATGCCGCCACGCAGACACGATCAATCTGTCGCGCATAATCTCCTGCCGCATACCCGATGAAGAAATCCGCCTTTCCTGCGAGCCGGTACCCCGTGAGAAAAGAACTCTCACACTTCGCGTACGGGACGAAAGAAACGCTCTCGAACGCGCAATGCTTCATTTCGCGCACTTTGAAAAACAGGCCGAACGCCTCGACGAAAAGCATTATACAATGCGGATAAACTACGACCGTGCCGACGAGACCGAGATGGTCATACGGGTGCTCGGTTTCGGCCCTCTCGTCGAAGTAATCGAGCCGCAATCCTTCCGTGAGCTTATAATCGAACGACTCAAAAAGCAAAAAAGCTGTGGACTCAAATGAGTTCGCAGCTTTTTTTCCGTGTTTTTCCTGCCTGCCGATGATAGAATTCATATCGCAAGGAACACAAGGTGTTTGAATACAGCTTTCACCGCGGTGCGCAAGGCTGTGCCGACGCGTATGCCGAAACCTTCCCTGCACTCTTGGCAGCTCATTGACCGTCTGCGGTCATAGGAGCGGGGTTCAACTCCCCATTATTTTGCGGGTTCGATTCCCGCCGTATGCAAACTGCATATGCCCCGGTTGGTATAAGACAGAACACAACAAAAAAAACGCAGCTGCCCCGCAGAGCGCATCGGAGACAGCTCTCCCCCGCGCCGAGCAATGCACTGTCTGCCCTGCCCGAAAACGGATACCGCGTATCTGCCGTCTGCACCAAGCTTTTTTCGTGCAGACCTGTGAACGCTCAAGCTTTCGGCCGCCGATACTGCATGGGCTGCTGCAAACGAATTTTATCTCATGGAGGATTACATATTATGAAAAAGATCATTGTCAGCGAAAAAGAAAGAGGATTCCTTTTCAGAAACGGAAAGTATATCAAGATGCTCGGCGCGGGAAAATACTATCTTTTCGGCGACAGCGAGATCGAAAAGGTCGAGCTTTCCCGTCCCGTCGTCTGCTCGAAATGCGAGCTTGAGACCCTTCTTGCCGACAGCGCCGTTGCAGACTGCGTATCGGTAATCGAAATCGGTGACGAGCAGATCGCTCTTCACTATATAAACGGAAAGTTCGACAACATTCTCAGACGCGGCAAGCACGCTTTCTGGTCGGTCAACGATGTCCACGAGTACAGACTTGTCGACATATCATCGCCCGAAGTCGACCCGTCCGTCCCCGAATACATATTCGACAGCATCTCTCCCCTTTATTATATAAAGGTCGAGGTTGCCGACTATCAGAAGGCCAGACTCTGCTTTAACAGAAAATTTGTCAGACTTCTTGATGCGGGAACATATTATTTCTGGCGAAACAGTGTTAAAATAGATGTGGACTTTGTCGATACAAGGCTCACACAGATGAATATCACGGGTCAGGAAATGCTGACCGCCGATAAGGTATCGCTGCGCATAAACTTCGTGTGCAACTACCGCATAACCGACCCCGTCAGAATAAACAGCGAGATCGACGATTTTTCCGAGCAGATACACGTTGCGGCTCAGCTTGCACTGCGCGAGTATGTCGGCAGATACAAGCTCGACGAGATCCTTGAAAACAAGGATCAGATGTCCGAGTTCGTCTATAAGAAGCTCAAGGAAAAAGAGGAAAGCCTCTTTGTTGAGATATGCGACGCCGGTGTCAAGGATATTATCCTTCCCGGAGAAATACGCGAGATAATGAACACCGTCCTTGTCGCCGAAAAGCGCGCACAGGCGAATGTCATCACCCGCCGTGAGGAGGTCGCCTCCACAAGATCGCTGCTCAACACCGCAAAGCTCATGGATGAAAACAAGACCCTCTACAAGCTCAAGGAGCTTGAGTTCGTCGAGCGCATCTGTGAGAACGTCGGAAGCATAAACCTCGGCACCGATTCGGATATCCTCTCTCAGCTCACGGGCATTCTGAGAGGACACGCCGTATAACGAAAGGAAAGTCACAATGATTGAAATAATCGGAAAACATAACCGCGCCGTCTGCTACACGGACGACCTCGAAACAAATGCATACGAGCAGATTCTCGCCGTGTGCGACGAAAAGGCGTTCGCCGGCTCAAAAATACGCATCATGCCCGATGTTCACGCGGGAATGGGCTGCACCATCGGCACCACCATGACCATTCACGACAAGATCGTTCCGGGAATGGTGGGCGTCGATATCGGCTGCGGAATGGAGACCGTGCTTATCTCCGAGAAGGATATCGACTTCGAAAAGCTCGACAGCGTGATACGCCAAAAGATTCCCTGCGGCAGAGATGTGCGGCAAATTCCCCACCCTTTCAGCCGCGAGATAAACCTCGATGACCTGCGCTGTGCATATCATGTCAACCTCGTTCGCGCACGACAGAGCATTGGCACGCTCGGCGGCGGCAATCATTTCATCGAGCTCGACCGTGACAGCGACGGAAACATATATCTTGTCGTTCATTCGGGCAGCCGTCATCTGGGACGCGAGGTGGCAGAGTACTACCAGAAACAGGGACGTCTCGCTATGTGGGGCGGCGCAAACCACCAGATAGAGCAGACGATAGCCGCTCTCAAAGCTGAGGGTCGTTTCTCCGAAATAAACTCTACCGTCAAGGCGCTCAAAAAGGAGCGGGAAATACCTATCGCCCGCGATCTTGCATACGTTGAAGGCAAGCTTTTCGATGACTATATTCACGATATGAAGATCGTGCAGACCTTCGCCGCTCTCAACAGAAAGGCCATGACACGGGTAATACTCGACAATATGGGATTCACCGAAATCGAGCGGTTCACCACCATTCACAACTACATCGACACCGACGCAATGATCCTGAGAAAGGGCTCTGTCTCCGCAAAGCTCGGAGAAAAGCTTCTCATTCCCATAAACATGCGTGACGGCAGCCTCATCTGCATCGGCAAAGGCAGCGAGGACTGGAACTGCTCGGCTCCTCACGGTGCGGGCAGACTCATGTCCCGTTCG
Organism: Oscillospiraceae bacterium; assembly: GCA_015065975.1. Lineage (GTDB taxonomy): Bacteria > Bacillota > Clostridia > Oscillospirales > Acutalibacteraceae > SIG598. The sequence continues at coordinate 115,014 of SVPG01000001.1, forward strand.
GCAGCGCTTCGGAATCTTTCGATGGACGAATACAAAGAGCAGATGTCGGGAATATATTCCACCTGCGTTCTGCCCGACACGCTCGACGAATCGCCGATGGCTTACAAGAGCATGGACGAGATCATAAAACAGATAACTCCCACTGCACAGATAATCAACCGCATTACACCGATATACAACTTCAAAGCAGCCGAATAAAACAGCGCAATGTCATCTTTCGAAGGTGGCATTGCGCTGTTTTTACATGTCGCAGGTAAAACGATCTATTGCTAAAAACATCAATTTTCCTCTCGTTTATCGAATTTTTTTATACATCTTGATATATTTGTATAAATGGTGTATAATGTTATACGATACTATTATAAACAGATCGGCGGTGATGAATCTGTCATGAAAAAGATACGCAAGGAAAGCCTTATCACTGTGATTTTCGGCACTGCGCTCGTTGTCACTCTGCTTCTTCTTGTCTCATATTATATGTGGATCAGATACGACAATCAGAAGCTCCACAAAGTTTCGCTTTCCGAAACCACTTTCAGCGACGGGGTTTATACTCTTGACGATTTCACCGTAAAAATCGCTCCCCGCGGCGGCGATTCGGGTGCGTGGAACAAGGACCCGATCCTCGACGAAACGGGCAGCGTTCTTCACAATCAGATGGTCGGTACGATATACGAGCTCACTCTGACAAACACATCGGGCGCAAGGATAACCGACTGGACAATGGAGCTTTTCATACCGGAGCATCTGTGGCTCAACAACGCCTGGTGCGGAACGCTCGAATTCCAACAGACCACAAGCGGCGAGCTTCTTGTGCAGGAGCTCGACCTGCGCGAGTTCACAACCAAGGAGATAACCCTCGACCACTATATCGACCATACGGGACCGATGATCCCCATGAATCCCGGTGACAGCTTCATCTACCACCCGAGCAAGGCCGATAACGAGATGCCGCTCGACACAAAGAAGCAAAACGTTGAGACGAACTATTTTGCTCTCGTCGGATTCATTGTGTATGTTGAGGGGCAGCCGCTCGATTACTGCATCGATTTCGGTACCGCCTCGTTCAGCTATCATCTCGAGCGCAACCCTCTGACATCGCCGATTTTTATAATCCTTATAGTTTTTTCCGCTATATGGCTCATACTGCTCACGGCGATGATAATTTCACAGATTCGCATAAAGACCCTGCTCAGACAGCAGCAGCACGACGCAAAGATCATCGAGCAGTCGATCAACACATTCATTAACTTCATCGAAGCAAAGGACCCCAACACAAAGGGTCATTCCGAACGCGTTGCAAAGATATCCTACGCTATGGCAAACGATATGGGATACTCTCCGCGTGAATGCAACCGCATCTATTACATAGCTCTTATGCACGACTGCGGCAAGATTTCCATACCGGCGACCATTCTTCGCAAGCCCGGCAAGCTGACCGACGAGGAGTATGAAATCATCAAGAGTCACACGACCTACGGCGAAAAGATGCTTCGCGATTTCACCTCCATCAACGGTATCGATCTCGGCGTTCTGTATCATCACGAGCGTTACGACGGCGGCGGATATCCACGCGGACTGTCGGGCGAGGATATTCCGAAGATTGCGAGAATCATATGCGTTGCCGATTCTCTCGACGCGATGAACAGCTGCAGATGCTACCGACCGAAAATGACACCCGAGGAAATAATCGAAGAGCTCGTGGCAAACAAAGGAAAGCAATTCGACCCCGATGTTGTCGACTGTGTGCTCAAGCTGATAAATCAGAATATAATAACTCTCGGTGAATAAAAACAGAGAGCTTTGCGAAAGGGGAAATTTCCGTTTTGCAAAGCTCTTTTTATTATCTTCTTTTTGTCAGTTCAATTGCTTCCTTGCCCGTCATATGTTCGATCTGTATTTCGACTATGCTCATACCGCCGAATTCACGGTCGACAGCCGCCGCTCTTTCCTCTTCGTGACCCGGTCTGTATTTCTCCGCAAGTGTACAAATCGCGGCTCTTTTCTCTCCGTCATCTTCCACGATGCGAGCTCTTCCGAACACGATAACGCTCGCAAAATAAGTGGTATATTCCTGTGCTTTCACGTCATCGCGGTCGACCACGCAGAAGGACACCTTGTCGTTGTTCCTTATCGCGTCAAGCTTATGTCCCTGCTTAGCGCAATGGAATATTATTTTTCCGTCAGCGAAAACATAGCTGAGCGGCACTGCATAGGGGTAACCGTCATCGCCCGAAACGGCAAGCACTCCGGACGACCCTCTCTCGAGAATCGCGACAGTTTCCTCCTGCGAAAGCTCCTGTCGGAATCTTCTCATTTTTCTGAACATAAAACCCGCTCCTGTCAGTTCTTTCGCTCTCTCGAGAGCTTGTACATCTCTTCCGCCGCAAGACGGGTCTTTGCAACAACGTCACGCTCGCATTTCGGGAAACAGTAATAGAGCACATCATTGTCTCCGATACAGATAACGTCGCCTATCTCATACCAGTAGTAATCGGCATAGAGTCCGTACGATGCCGACGGCTTCTGGGAGTATTCAAGCTTGCCGTCGCAGCCTGTCAGGCGGAATCCCTCAGGGGTATGAGTGAGTCGTCCGCTGCCGACCTTATAGATACATTTTGTGTCTACCATCATGCAGATATCAACGTCAGTATCGAGGCGGTACGTTCCGTCGATTATCTCTTTTCTTACACATTCACGCTCCCACGCATACCAGTCGGGAATGTGAGAATATTCGGTTTCTCCTTCCGTCGCCTCAAGGAATCCGTACTCGGTCAGCTCGTATTCCTTGCCGCATTTTCCGCATCTGAGCTTTGTTCCCTTTCCTGTCATGCTGCTCTCATCGCCGCAGACGGGGCATTTGTAGAGAACTCTGTTGAGTCCGTCCGCTCTGAACGGCTCATCGATCTTTATTTTGTTATCCTGCTGCCATTTGAAGTTATCGAACGTGAACGCTTCCTTGAGTATTTCATTGAGCTCGTCTGCACTCTTCTGCTTTATCTCTTCGGGAGAGAGCAGATAGGTGACATCTGCCGAAACCTTCACCTTTCGAAGCTGGAGATTGTTGTAAAGCGGGTCGCGCGAAAAGGCGCCGTAGGTCTTTATCATAACAACGGGAGCCTTGAGCAGCTTGAGGCATTTGCCGAGACTTTCGGGCAGCGGAGTCGCCGTGCCGTCAAAGGAATAGCTCGCCTCGGGATACATCAGCACAGAGCACTTGAGGTCCCTTATCGCATAGACCATATCCTTTACAAGGCGCACATCGGTGACGAACTTGTTCGTCGGTATACAGCCGAGATTTCTCATCAGCCAGTTCTTTCCGATAAAGCCGTCGGACGTGCAGACAATATTCATCGGACGTGATTTCATTATCGTTTCCGCTATCTTGAGATCGATAAAACTGGAATGATTCATAAGAATAAGACAGGGCTCTTTTTTGCCGAGCTTTTCCATACCGTAGGTCTTATATGAAAATTTTGTCGCCTTGAGATCAAACCAGCTCAGCGTCTGCAGAAGTTTTCTGAATATCCAGCCGGGCTTCTGCGGCTTGCGTGCCTTCTCCTTCGGCATTGCGGCGACCTTATCGTATGACTTCTTTTTGGTCTTTATCTTCATTTGCAATCATATCCCTTCAAAATACTCTGTCTGTATTTTACCACATCCGAGTTCTCTTTCATAGTGTATTTTTCAAGATAATAAATTGCCTGAATATGTATTTACAGCCAGTTTATCCGACCTTCAAACCGCACCTTCTCGTCCCCTCTCACAACAGTTCCTATCTCATAGCAATCGCCAAATTGCTTTATGTGATCGATAACCGCGCCTTTATCCCTCTGCGATGTGACAAGCACGAGTCCCACGCCGCAATTGAAGGTTCTGAGCATTTCGTCGTCGTTGATGTTTCCCGCGCTGCGTATGAAGCCGAAAAGCTGCGGCACTCTCAGCGCCGACAGATCGATATGCGCGCTCAGTCCGTCGGGAACAACTCTGCACAGATTGCCCTCGATGCCTCCGCCCGTTATATGCGCCATACCGTGAACAGCGTCTCTGCCAAACAGACCCTTTATCGCTCTGTAATAAGGTGTGTGCGGTTTCATTATCTGTTCTATGAAGGTCAGACCTTCTATCTTTTCGAGCTTTATCTGCGGCATTCTGTCCATCAGCAGCCGCACCAGCGAATACCCGTTTGTGTGCAGACCGTTCGATGCCGCCGCAATAACCGCATCACCCTCTTCTATCGAAGAGCCGTCGATTATCTGCGACCGCTCGACTATACCCGCGATGCTCGATGTCAGAACATAAACGCCGTGATCCACCACAAGCGGCTGAATTGAGGTTTCTCCTCCCACAAGCGAACACTCATTCTCTCTGCACGCATCGGAAATTCCGCGCACAAGGCTGCTTATCGTGTCCTTCTCCGCATTGCCGCAGACAATGGTGTCAAGCACTGCAAGAGGCTTTGCGCCCATCACGGCAATATCGTTGACAAGATGATTTATCATATCATGACAGATGGATTCTGTATAACCGTACTCCATCGCAAGCTTCTGCTTTGAGCCGGGCTCCTCCGATTTGAGCACAAGAACGGGTTCCTTTATTTCGGGAAAGGATATATCGTAAAGGGATGCAAATGGACCAAGTCCGTTAAGCACGCGCCTGTCACCCGTTTCGAGATGCTTTGACATCTCCTTCTTTATCGAATCGGTGTATGTTATGTCTATTCCCGCTTTGCTGTAGGAAAGACCGTCCGACTCCTTCCTGCTTCCCGACAGCAGCTCATCCACCGTAACTCCGAGCACCGCCGAAAGATCGCCGAGTATTTCAATATTCGGATAGGTCGTTCCGTTTTCCCATTTGGAAACAGCCTGAAACGATATACTGAGCCTGTCTGCAAGCTGCTGCTGAGTCAGCCCCAGCTCCTTGCGCTTGCTCATGATAAAATTACCCATTCTTTCACCGCTTAGCATAACAGATTACCTCCCTTTCAGTTCTATAATACTCCCCGAAAAGCGTTCGGGCAATAACCGCGCAGGGGAACAAATCGCGATAATTCAACCTTTGGTTGAATCAAAAGCACCTGCGGCGTTGCCGCAGGTGCTTTATCGCTTGTTATTCTTCTTCGGAAACCTCCATAAGTCTCATACCCGCGGTATCCGTAACGGGAAGAGAAAATACAACCGCACCGATTTCGGAATCGGAACCCGCCTCATCCATAATCGAACGCATTATATCGTTCTTGCGGTCTTTTCTTACAACGATGAACACCATCTCTTTTTCGGGAACAAGCGTGACGCCGAGGAACTTTTCCGCAGCTTCACTTCCCGTACCCTTTGCGTGGATAACCGTACCTCCCGAGGCTTTGGCTTTACGTGCGGCGTCCATGACGACCTCGGTGTATCCCTGATTTGCTATTACTACAAGCAGCTCATACTTTGTATCTTTCAACGAGGTTTCCTCCTCTTTTATATAGGTCTGACCGCTGGTCAGAAAATTCAGCGACTTCTTTCCGCCGATACTGCTCAGCGGAACAGTGAAAGCAATTCCCGTACCCGGAATTTCTATCTTCATCTGTGTCTGAAGTGCTTTTTTGAGCGACTTCCAGGTTTCATCGGTCACGAAATTCATCATAACCATCTTCTCGTTGCTTTCAAGACCGAAGTAATCGAGTATCTCGCTCGCAGCGGTACCATGTCCCACCGTATTGAACGAAACGTCCAGACCGTTTTCGCTGTAGAATGATCTGAACCATTTTGCCTGTTTTCGGTCTGTTATGGTCAACATCATAAACAACTGACTCATATTTTACTCCTTTACAGCTCGATGATATCATCTTCCTCAAACTGAGCAAGAGCAATATCTGCCGGCGTTCCCTTTCTCTGTTTGATCCTGTGGACAAGACCCAATATCTGAATGGTGATAAGCGGGGTCATTGCAACCATGGCAACCACTCCGAAAGCATCGCTTACCATATCGCCGCCCAAAGCTGAGCAGGCGCCCTGAGCAAGCGGCAGCAGGAAGGTTGCTGTCATCGGTCCCGAGGCAACTCCGCCCGAGTCAAAGGCTATTGCCGTGAAAATTTTCGGTGTAAAGAACGACAGTCCAAGCGCGATTGCATAACCGGGAATCAGGAAACAGAGAATCGGTATTCCCGTCAGCACTCTTATCATCGCAAGAGCCACCGAAACAGCAACACCTACCGACAGGCTCATTCCCATTGCGTTTGCGGAAATTCCTCCGTCGGTTATCTCCTCAACCTGCTGATTGAGAACATATACCGCAGGCTCCGCTTTTACGATAAAGAATCCTATCAGCGCTCCTATCGGGATAAGAATGAACTTATACGACCCGCCAAGAACGTTTCCGAGATAACTGCCCGCAGGCATAAATCCCACATTTGCGCCTGTCATGAACAGGGTAAGACCTATATAGGTGTACACAAGACCTATTATTATCTTTTTAAGACTGCGTCCGCGAAGTCTTAGCGCAAATATCTGAAACAGGCCGAAAAATACAATTATCGGCAGAAGAGACATCGCTATCTCAAGCATATACGTCGGCAGCTCACCCGAAAACATTTTCCGTAGCTCAACCGAATCGGCCGCATTGTGTGCCGCTGCCACGTCCACCTGACCCGAATCGGGCATATAGACCATTCCCAAAATCAGGACTGCAAGTATGGGGCCAATGGAGCAAAGCGCGACCAGACCGAAGCTGTCGTCCGCTGCATTCTTATCGTCACGTATTGCGCAAACACCTATACCGAGCGCCATAATAAACGGCACGGTCATCGGTCCCGTGGTAACACCGCCCGAGTCGAAGGCTATCGCACGAAATTCCTGCGGCACAAAAAACACAAGCGAAAAAGCTATTATGTACAGCACTATGAGCAGCGGTGCCAACGAAATATTGAGCAGCATTCGCAGTATCGCCACCACAAGAAATACGCCGACACCGATCGCAACCGCCAGAATTATTGTCGAATTCGGTATGGACGGAACAAGATGCGCAAGCACCTGCAGATCGGGCTCCGAAATCGTGACGATCACTCCGAGCACAAATGCAAGAAAAACAATAAGGATCAGATTTCGGCTCTGTGTCATCTTTGCGCCGACCTTTTCGCCCATAGGCGTCATTGCCATCTCTGCGCCCAGAGTGAAAAACATCATACCAATCATAACAAGTGCCGCACCCACAAGAAAGCTCATCACAACACCTGTAGGTATCGGAGCCACAGTAAAGCTTAATATCAAAAGAATAGCCACGACCGGCATAACTGCAACCAAAGCTTCTTTAAGCTTCATTGTCAGCTTCTGACTCAAACGTGTCAAACCATCACCTCTACGCTGAAAATACTGTCAGTTTATTATATCGTATGCCGGACCGATTGTCAAAACTCCGCAAAACAATATTGTACTTGTCTTTCCGGAAAATTTTTTCAGACCCTCTTGACAGCTAATCACAATTAGCTTATAATTTAGCTAATCCAAATTAGCCAAAAGGCGGAATGATAATGAATACCAAACAGAAAATAATCGACGCTGCTCTGACGCTGTTTTCCGAAAAGGGCTATGCCAACGTCTTTGTCGGTCAGATCGCCGAAGCGGTCGGCATAAAGGCGCCGTCACTGTACAAGCATTTCAAAAGCAAGCAGGATATATTTGACTCTATCCTTGACGAGATGAAAAAAAGCTACGAAAAGCAGGCAGGCAGCCTGAATTTCAGCGGCATCAACCCCAATTCGGATGCTCAGTTTTTTTCAGATATCGGCGAGGACGGACTTGTAAAGGCGGGAATCGGACTTTTTATGTATTTTCTCCACGATGAATACACTCGGAAGTTCCGCAAAATGCTGACCCTTGAACAGTATCAGAACGGCGAGCTTGCTCAGCTTTTTACAAAACAATATTTCGACGACCCTCTTGCTTATCAGGGCGCGATGATGTCCATACTCTGCGGCACAGGTGTACTTTGCGGCACAGAGCCCGACATTATGGCGCTGCAATTCTACGCCCCCATCAGCACACTTCTGACACTGTGCGACCGTCACCCCGAAAGAGAAGCGGAAGCTCTCTCTCTTCTGGAGCGGCATATACGTCAGTTTTCAAAACTTTACGGAAAGGATGAATAAAATGAAAATCGTACTCATTCACGGACAAAATCACAAGGGAAGCTCATACAACATCGGACGCCTGATAGCGGAGAAAACAGACGGCGAAAAAGAAATTAAGGAATTTTTCCTACCGAGAGACCTCAATCACTTCTGTCTCGGCTGCTGCAAATGCCTTGAGGGCGACGAAAACTGTCCCTTCTTCGACGAAAAGCGAGTCATTATGGAAGCGGTTGAAAATGCCGATCTTCTCATTTTCACCACTCCCACTTATTGTATGAGAGCCTCTGCACCGATGAAATCATTTATCGATCTGACCTTTACATACTGGATGGTTCACAGACCGAGAGCCTGTATGTTCTCGAAAAAAGCGGTTGTTGTCTCCACAGCCGCAGGTCAGGGCACAGACTCGGCTATAAAAGATATTTCGAACGCTCTGTTTTTCTGGGGTGTTCCTCAGATCGAAACCTACGGAATCGCTGTGCAGGCAATGAACTGGGAAAGCATAAAGGCGGGCAAAAAGAGAAAAATTGAAAAGGACACCGCCAGGATTGCAAAAAAGCTTTCAAGTTCAAAAAAGCCCTCTGTCGGCTTCAAAACACGCTTTATGTTCGGAGTTATGGCATCGATGCAGAAATCGGGCATGGGCTCTTCCCCGAGCGAGAAGGAATACTGGAAAGAGAAAGGCTGGCTCGGCAGAAAAAGACCATGGAAAGAATGATAATTTTCTATACAAAAACGCCGTCGGAAAACATCCCGACGGCGTTTGCTTTCGCAATAAGTTTTACTGAGCCTTCTTTTTTGAATCTTCTTTTATGAAGGAATATCCAACGAGTCCTATCAGCGATACCGATTTTGCCATGTAGAGCAAAGTGACCCATACCGAGGTCGTTCCTACCATATCAAAGCCGAATCGATTGATGTTAGCAAGAGGATTTGCAATCTCCCCGGCTATAAGGGCAGCACGCTCGAACCCGCCAACATATTTCTCGTTTGGCACGAGCTGAGCATCATAAACATCTTCACCGATAATCAGCTTATGCGTCTGAGGATCATAATAGGAGATTCCTTCGTAGCTTTCGTCGTTATATCTGTCATCAATCTCACTCACGTAATCAAAGGACTCCACTGTTTTGGGATAAGAAAGAGGGATCTCCGAAAGAATACCTCCGAAATAAAACACAACAGACAAAGCAATAAGCAGCAAAGCCGCGACCATTTTGAATCTGACACGGCGTATGATCCACGCATACACAGCCAAAGCAGACAGCATAACAAGAAGCTGACCTATAAGCATAAGAATTATCGCAGGGGTTCTGAGGCTCATAACAAAGCCTTTTGCCAGCAGAACGGCAAAAACGATGCCGATATATACTGCCCAGCAGATCACACCGCCAAGCAGCACATCGCGGTAGTGTTTCCTTGCACAGGACTCATTCTTTTTCACCAGAAAATACTGACCGAAAAGAAGCGCAATAAACGTATATATAATCGAGCTGCTGATAAAAAATCCGGTGTATCTTTCTCTGATCGCAGGAATGCTTTCGTTGAAGTATTCGGTCGCATCAGCCTCGTTCATCCCTTCCATTTCCACACGGAACATATCCTGACAGAGTATGTCGTCATAAACAAAATACGCGTTACTGTCGGCATAGGACGGCAGATTTACAGCTTCATCATAGGTTCTTGCAAAATCAATGATGTTACTCAGATTCATTGCCATCAGAAGAATAAACACCACGACAAATATCAGCACAGACACCGCTGCAGACTTATTATTTTTTGCAAATTCAGCAATTCTTTTTGTATTCACGGTCATTCTCCTCCAACCTCTTATTTATTCAAGCCTGTGAATTATAACACAAATACAGATGTCTTGCAATCGATAAGAATGTAATTATCTCTTAGAGAACATCCATTAACGTTTACGAACTAAATGTTTTGATTAAAAATAACATTTTTAGTTCAACGTCAAGTCATATCAAAAGTATTAACTTTCGCAACATTGTACAATACCGCCAACAATTCTCTTTGTAATTTAGGGAGCTTGTTAAACACAGCAGGTTTCATTTCTATTTTTATTTTCACATCACTATACAATAGTATGTATGGTGGTTTTGCAATCATATTACGTTCTCCAATACACCTTGACTGTTCAAATGTAATTTTTACAGTATTACCTTGCCAATCTTTAAATCCACTTTTATTAACATGTTCGACCCAGTTTTTCCTACACTCATCGAATAGGACTTTTTCTATGGTACCTTCACCATCGTTATATATAATACCATCCACAGTTACATCAATTATATCTTCTATACTTATTATTTTCTCTAACATTTATTTTCTCCTATTAGCTTTTAAATTCAGTATTTTTTATTTTACCACTTTTCTACTCTAAATTCTATATCTTCTACGCATATCACCAATACTCTTTTGATCAAATATACCTTTTGGCAACCACGCCAGAATACAATAAAAACTATCACCAATGTTACCGCCGCTGTCGGAAGGCCATTATCCATAATTACTCTTGCAGCAATCAAAGCTATAACTGCCACGGCAGATAATATGCTGTTCCATCAACAACAAACGCGCCGTCAAGATACTTGGCGGCGCTGAACTAAAACCTTCCGAATTTTTCTTAGAGCTGCTTATCAATTAATTTACATACCTGCAACAAACAAATACACTGGCAAGCCGAACCCATAAAAGACCAATCTTGACGCATTGGATTCACTTTTATGCTCTAACTGATCTTTATAAGTACGATAAAAGCGCTTTGCAGTTTTTCGCACTTTCTTAACACATCGTTTGTAATTACCCTTTATGTCCGATGTCATATTTATTTTATGTTCTTTATCTCGTGCAAATACATTATCCGATGCAATGGTCATAGCTATATTAAACAGACAATACTCTGCCCACTCAATATCCTTCGCTTCTATTTTTCGATCAAGCAGATCTGTCAAATAAGGTAACACTATATATGCCGCGGGATAAAATGACATCTGGTGATTGATCCCTTGGTATACTTTCTCTGTAGCATCCTTGTCATCAGGGTCATTAATTAATGCTTTTATGTCCTCAGACATATTACCATATGCGCCATAATATTTATCCCAGTTTTCAGACCCAATTGCTTCAGTTGTGATCTTCTTTGCCATTACATCTCACGCTTTCATATTAATATTTGATAGTAGATTTGATTTTTTTCTGTAAAAGCAATCAACTTCACAAATCAGTAAGTTCGTTGTATATAAAAAGCCAAAACACCTTTCTTTGTTTGATTATATATTTTTCTTCCTGTTTGTCAAGGCACGAATACACAAAAATCCCGCAGCCGTACGGCTGCGGGATTTTCAATCGACAATAAGATTGAAAGACATAAGACTGTCAGACCCAAGTCTTTCTGTCACACAACAATCTCACTCCCAAAACAAAAACAAAGGCTCCAAGAGCAATGAAAAATCCCCAGATATAATTCCAGTACACCGACTGAACATCAAACATCATCAGCGGTAATGAGTTCCAGATTTTCAGGTTAGTTGCTATTGCGAACAAATCAAACAACACATAACAGCCACCGAATATGTATATCCATCGCCACCGGAAGTTGCTTTTTATGTTTCTGCAGAATGTCGCAATTCCAAGCACACAAAGTGATGCCAGAACTCCCATCAGTATAAAATAGAAAGCTCCTCTGCTTTCCAATATTCCAAGCCAAAAATCAGCATATGAGTTTCTGTCAATCAATGCCCATAGTCTATGCAAGTGAAAAACTCCGAAAAAAATGAAAAACCAAGGTTCCCACGCATATATTTTCTTCACATATCTCACCGCCAAATTCAAAAATCACTTTACAGCTATACAATAAAAGCTGTCAGTTATTCTGGAGTTTTTTTAATTTGCAATTCAGACGCTGATCATCATGCTTGTTTTTCAGCCACAGAACATACCACATTGCGAACAGACCGCACTCCATAATGGCGATAAAAAGAATACCGTACAGAGTGGAAATCCCCGGAAACCATCCGAAAACGATTGCCCCGCCGATATAGAGAACATTGGCAAGCACCGCCCACACTGCTACTCTCCAGCCTGTAACACCCCACTCCTTACCCTGAGGGAACAGAATACTTTCTGCGCAGGCAAAAACCAGACTGACCAACAGCATCTGGAACATAGACAGGGTTTCTACGAAAGACTTTCCTACGATAAGATTAAATATCGATTTTACAAAAACAGCGGCTACTGTATATATTGCCATATGATACTTCATATCCGCCGCCCACAGATATGCTTTATTAAATGCTTTCATAATATTTGCACCTTTCCTTTACATGCCAAGTTTTTCCCGAAGCATGGGAGCATAGTGACGGGAAATAATCAGCCGTTCTCCTGTAGAGAGACGGGCTTCAATACGCCCGGCGCCACAATTTTTCAGCTTCCTTATCTCTTGCAGATTGACAACAGAGGATTTTCCGGCTCGGAACAACCCCAAATCTCCCCAGTAATCTTCCAGTTCCGCAAGAGAAAGAGCGGTCTGAAACATACCCTCCCGTGCATAGACAAAAGTCTTTTCTTCTACTGTTTCACAATATATCACTTCCGAAATCGCAAGCAGAACTGTCTCGCGGTTTTCGTCCCAAGCAAGCAGCTTCTGCATCCCGCTTCGCAGTAACGATAAAACCCGCAACATCTCATCGTCCAATTCAGGACACCTTAACACGACCTCATTTTCCTCCAAAGGTACATGCTCTACAATGATCTTCATGAAATCCTCCTTTCTGTCATCAGGCCCTTTGACGCAATTATCATATCATCAGTTTTGCCCCCTGACAAGGTCAGTTCCGCTAAGTGGTAGAAATATCGGGGGAAGATACAAAAATCCCGCAGCCATACGGCTGCGGGATTTGGTAAGCGATAATGTAATTATCTCTTGGAGCTGCAAGGAGTACTTGAGGGCTTCTTTGATTATTTCAAGTGCCTTTTGAAAAATCACGATGCTGCTGCGCTTTTCTGCGCAAAGCAGACCGATACACTTTGAGCAGCCTGCAATCGTATATTGTAATCTGAAGTAATTAATCGAATGTTTTTTCGAGGTATAAAGACCAAATAAAGACCAAAAAGTAAGGTGTACCTGCTGCAATATATCAATCAGAATCCGGTTTTGAGAGCAACGGCGAAGGCGAATACTACATCTACATTTTTGTCGGATAAATACGAAGGCATAACATAAGCGCCGCTGGGGAATTAACCCGGGCGGTGCTTGGTCATTTGGTTCGGAAAACTGAAGTTATCTTATATAACCTTTTTTCTTTGCATAATCACCAATGATAAATGCGACAGCTATAATAAGCAGAATAAATACAGATAATATATCCCAAATATCAACTACAGGCTCGCCAATCATTTTTGACAATGTACTATTTATCACAAATGTAAATGGAATCGCAAACAAGAATGTAATTCCTGTTGCCAAAAGTTTTCGTTCCTTAAGTCGATGATACAGAATATAAATTATCCACAGAAATACAAGTGAAATAATTGACATAATCGCACCAATGTTGAATACCTCATTGACTTTTATCAAAATACTTAATATGTACATAAATGGTACAATGAGAATACTAATGGCAACCATCGCTACCAAAACACCTTTTTTCCCCAACAATATAACAGGAAAAGATGCTATCCATGTAATCAAAACGGAACCAAGTACAATAAGTGACCATGTCAGTGTTCCCGAAATAGCAATATCACATATTCCACATACCAGAATACCAATAACCATAGTAATTGTATAGATTATTGAGATTACGGCATTTTTGTTCATATTATTCTCATCTTTTCGTTTTAATTCAATAAGATTTTCATTGACTTTTTCTTGGTAATTATTCATTTCTATCCTCTCCCCACTTAATAGTTCGTTGACCGTAACACCTAAAATATTGCAAAGCTCCAACATAATAGATGAATCGGGCATACATTTTCCTGTCTCCCATTTGGAAACAGCTCTGTCAGTGATGTTTAACTTTTCTGCCAATTGCGCTTGTGTCAGACCTTTTTCTTTTCTGCAACTAGCGATAAACTTTCCTGTATCAATTTGATTCATTTCAATATGCCTCCTTTCACGCTACACTTTACAATTTTTATCAGTTTTTGTACACGAACTGTAGGTAGAATTATCAAATTCAACCATTGGTTGGGAGAGGTATTCATCAACTTAATAAAAAAATCATAATCCGTTCCCGCAAGTCATTTTCTCCAAACAAATCACTGCAAGCTATCTCATCATAAAATTCCAACTCGTCCACTGTCATAAGGTAGGAAATATACTCCTCCGAGGGATAATAAAAAAACAGAAACATTTCCCTCGGTTTCTCATAATAAGATTCTATAATTCTTGCCATCACTTTCCGAAGTATCTCCACCGAAAAAGGATTAAAAAAATAGCACCGATTGACTGCCCCCGGCACTTCGTACTCTTCTGCTCTCATCAGTACAAATTCCGATTTTGCTCTCGAAACCACAGTCTTCAGATTTTCCAGCGCACTCTGATAAATTCGTTCATCATATTCAATACCTATGGTATTTGCTTTCGTTTGGTAGGACAGGAAAAAATCCACACGTCCCTTCCCACAACCATAGTCCAAAACCACATCCTTTTTACAAATCAAGCTACTATTACTCAAGCGCTCCAAAACACTATATGGCGTGGGCTCATATGGGTAACGATATTGGTCAGCGTTCGAAGCATCCCGCCCGGTTGTTTTTATTTGCAAAAGCTTATCCCATGTATTTTCGTTATCTATCATTTTCCGCCTCTATCAATCATACAAATTTGCATCCTATTTGGTAATTATCCCAACAGTAACTTTGCCATTTGTTCCAATGCATTACGCTCTTCCGTATCATCATAGGCAGTTTGCTTATCGTCAATTCCTTTCACAACATTGATGGAAAACAAACCATCTCTGTTACAATAAAA
>SVPG01000025.1 GCA_015065975.1 Oscillospiraceae bacterium
TCCCTCTGTCCCCGGCTACTTCCGACGCAAGCAGCTTTTGAAAATCCTTTTGGGATTTTCGGCGTGCCGCTCGCATGAATTCTTTTTGCCACATGTAAAAACAGCGTCTCCGCAAAAGCGGAGACGCTGTTTTGGCAGGGGCAGTAAGATTCGAACTCACGGCACGCGGTTTTGGAGACCGCTGCTCTACCAACTGAGCTATGCCCCTGTATTCAACTGCCTTGCTATTATAACAGATGAATTTTAAAATGTAAAGCATTATTTTTGCTTTTTTCGATTTTATTTTTTCGGCACAAAAAAAACGAGAGGCAAGATCATGCCTCTCATATGTAATCCTATTTGCTTTTCTTTCCAAGTATCCGCTGTCTGCTGAGCAGGAACCATAAAACCGTAAGCACCTGAAGAACCATGGCGATAATATAAATGTATATCACGTTTTTGAGCACAACAAGCTGATGTATCGCCAGAGCAAGCGACCACACCAATCCGCTAACCGAGATGCACTGTGCAGTCTTACCCCACCACAATGCGCAGAAAACTATCAGCACAATGAAGAAACAGGGCATCGCAACGACAAATGTCAGCCATGCTTTTTCGAGATCGGGAGCTGCAAGCTTTATTACGAAAAACACAAACGAAGCAACCAGCCACACAAGACCTGCCGAAAGCAGCGTTATATAAAGCTTCACCTTTTCGCTTATTGTCTTCTCGGGAATCGGCTTCGGCTTTCCGTCAGCCAGCAGGTCATTGACCGTTATTCCGTAAATATCCGCAAGATCACGAAGCACAAATATATCGGGAACACCGTCTCCGCGCTCCCACTTTGAAATTGATTTATCAGAATAATTGAGCTTTGCCGCAAGCTCAGCCTGTGTCATACCCGACTGTTTTCTGTACTCGATCATGTTGCGGGCAATAATTAACATGAGTTTTTCTTTTTCCATACCTAACCTCTCATCTGTTAAAAAACGCATTTGAAAGAGCGTACCCTTTGAACCTCCGCTCTTCTTTATTCATAATTTTTCAAATTAAGGTCGAATATAATTTTATCATCGCATGAGATTCTTTTCAAGCCAATAAAATAAATTTTTCTGTTTTGACCAATTATAAGCCGATAAAAGTTATTTTACCATCAGCATACCGCTTCTATCAATGATTTCTTTGCGGAATTATACAAATAGATATCTATTGTATAATATATACTCCACATTTGAACTTGAAAAAAATTTTTTGCTGAGATATAATTCTATGCAGAGTAAATTCGTATCGATAAGGTATTATATAAAAAACACCTTATCGGTCGCTATCAATTTTGAAAGGAACTGACACCTATGTCAAAGAAAGTTGTTCTCACCTCTGACAGCACCTGTGACCTCAGTCAGGATCTGATTGAAAAGTTTGACGTCGCTGAAATCAACAGACTTCGCGTATGCTACGGCGATGACGCTTTTGCCGACGGCACCGAGATCACACCTGACGATATCTATGATAAGTTCAATTCCGAGGGAATCCTCCCCAAAACCTCCGCAGGAAGTATCGGCGATTATCTCGATCTCTTCACCAAATATGTCGAAGAGGGCTGCGAAGTCGTTCACATCAGCCTCGGTTCGGCTCTTTCCTGCTCATATTCCAACGCAAAGCTCGCTGCCGAACAGCTCGAAGGCGTCTATGTAGTCGACTCAAAGAACCTCTCCACAGGTACAGGTCTTATCGTTCTCGCTGCTTCCGATCTTATAAAGCAGGGTCTTTCGGGCAAGGAAGTCGCCGAGAAGCTCGAAGAGGTTATCCCCCACAGCCGTGCAAGCTTCATTCTTGATACTCTCAAGTTCCTCGCTGCAGGCGGCAGATGCTCCGCTCTCGCTTCGTTCGGCGCAAACCTTCTTTCCATCAAGCCCGGAATCAACGTCAACAACGAAGCCTGCGGTTCGATGGGCGTCGGCAAAAAATACAGAGGCAAGTTCGACAAGTGCGTCGCTCAGTATATCACCGATCAGCTCTCTTCCTATGAGAAATACGACCGCAAGCGCGTCTTCATAACCCATTCCGGTATCTATGACGGAATCGAGGATATGGCAAAGAAAATGGTCGAGGAGACAGGTCTGTTTGACGAGATCTACATCACCCGCGCAGGCTGCACCATCTCTTCTCACTGCGGTCCCAACTGCATCGGCGTTCTCTTTATTGCCGAATAACCGAATATAATTCTATACCGCCATATTAACCTAAGATTAAAAGCATCGTATTTTCCGGGGTCAGACCTCAGTCATACGATGCTTTTTTCTATCTGATATCATGTTTCTTTCCGAAAATGCAGTCCTCAATCACATAAGGAGCCTGCTGCAAAGTGACGCTGTTTGCATTGAGCACCCTCGCCACCTCAAGCGCGCAATCCCTGTCGTCAAACATATGCGGAAATGCGCGGCGTTCCACTATGAGCGCTTCAATACCGTATCTTTCTCTGTCCCCGAACGCTTCTTCATACACCTCATATATCAGCCGGTCTGTCGCATTGATAACTGCACTCATTGATGTAGCCCCTTCCGTACCTTGTTGTTATATGTTGGATTATATCACATTTTTGACATCATTTCAATATCATATTTACAATTTTGCGCTAAATTCCGAAAATATTTTTGATTTTTGTCCGGCAAAGCGCTTAAAGCAGCTGTTGCATCAGCGCCGGATATATTATATAATGTATATAGCAAAAAAGCTGTCGATTCATCTGAAAAACCGATTTGAAAAGGCATTTTTACAAAAAATCATCACTTGCGCAAAAAATGCTTGACTATATGACTGCGATGTGATATATTGTTAGTACCTCGAAATGGGTTCTTTTTTTGTGCCCAAAAATCGGTTAGACACAGGTCGTCAATCGAGGGAGGCTAAAATTTTCCGTATACGGAGGTGCCGAAAAATGAGAGTAAAGATCACCTTGGCCTGCACAGAGTGTAAGCAGAGAAACTACAACACCGTGAAGAACAAGAAGAATGATCCCGACAGACTTGAGATGAACAAGTACTGCAGGTTCTGCAAGAAGCATACCCTGCACAAAGAAAGCAAGTAAGGAGGCTGCAAAATGAGCGATTCCACAAACAAGAAGAACCTTGACAAGATCGAGGACGTGAAGGACGCAGCAGCCAAGAAGGCAGATTCCAAAAAGGCAGCAGCCAAGAAGAACGACAAGAAAAAGACCAATAAGATCTCCGCTTTCTTCAAGGAGTATCGCAGTGAGCTCAAGAAGATTTCCTGGCCGACCTTCAAAGAGGTCGTCAAGAATACCTGCATCACGCTCATCGTATGTCTTATGGTCGGCGTCGTCATCTGGCTCGCAGACTGGGGTCTCGATACCCTTCGTACCCTTATCATTGGCGGTTCTGACAAGAACTTAGCTTCGCAGGCAAGCGGCAACGCAACACCTGTTGAGGAAGCTGCATCGGACCTCGGCATTTCATCTGCCGACGTTCAGTAATTATTTAGACTTTTACGAAAGGGGATGCCCGGTTTGTCTGACTCCGCAGGTGTTGCACAGTGGTATGTTGTTCATACCTATTCTGGGTATGAGAATAAAGTAGCGTCGAATTTACAGCTCGTCGTCGAAAACCGCAAGCTGCAGGACATGATACAGGAGATCCGGGTACCAACTGAGACTGTCACCGAAATGAAGGATGACAAGATCAGAGAGGTCGAGAGAAAGATATTCCCCGGTTATGTCCTTGTCAAGATGATTCTCACCAACGACACATGGTACATCGTCCGCAACACAAGAGGATGCACCGGTTTTGTCGGTCCCGAATCAAAGCCCGTCCCGCTCACAGATGCAGAGATTGCGGCTCTTGGTATTGACAGAGGAGGTTCTGTTGAGCTTCCCTATTCCGTCGGAGATACTGTTAAGGTCGTTGACGGTCCTCTCGAGGGCTTTGTCGGCACCATCAACGAGATCGACGAGGAAAACAAAAAGGTTCGCGTCACGGTCAGCATGTTCGGACGCGAGACTCCTGCCGAGCTTTCTCTCGGTCAGGTAGTATCCATTTCTTAATTACCATAATAATTCGCGGACGGTTTCCGCTGATTATGTGCGCGCATTTGATGCGTGCGCGGGGATTCCGGGTGGATTCCCCTGTGGGAGGGACGGCATAAAGCCGCTCCGCCATTAACCACGAATTTTGGAGGTGCAAGTAAATTGGCTCAGAAGGTTACAGGTTACATTAAGCTTCAGATCCCTGCGGGTAAGGCCACTCCCGCTCCCCCCGTCGGCCCTGCATTGGGTCAGCACGGTGTCAACATCGTTCAGTTCACTAAGGATTTCAACGAGCGCACTAAGAATGACATCGGTCTCATCATTCCGGTTGTCATCACTGTTTATGCAGACCGTTCGTTCTCCTTTATCACAAAGACTCCGCCCGCTGCTGTTCTTATCAAGAAGGCTTGCGGAATCGAGAGCGGCTCGGGTGTTCCCAACAAGACCAAGGTCGCAAAGATCACCCGCGAACAGCTTCAGAAGATCGCTGAAACAAAAATGCCCGACCTCAACGCTGCAAATATCGACACTGCTATCAGCATGATTGCCGGTACAGCACGAAGCATGGGCGTTGTCGTCGAGGACTGACCGTCCCCGGTGGGAGGACTGTTCCGATTTAACCACTTTACGGGAGGAAATTTTTGAATGAAACACGGTAAAAAGTATAATGCAGCCGTTAAGCTGTATGATAAGTCTGTTCTTTTTGATATCAAGGACGCTCTCGACATGACTCTCAAGACTTCTTCTGCGAAGTTCGACGAGACTGTTGAGGTTCACGTAAAGCTCGGCGTTGACGGTCGTCACGCTGATCAGCAGGTCAGAGGCGCTATCGTTCTTCCGAACGGTACAGGTAAGTCTGTCAGAGTTCTCTGCATCTGCAAGGGCGACAACGTCAAGGCTGCTGAGGAAGCAGGCGCTGAGTTTGTCGGCTCTGACGAGTACATCCAGAAGATCCAGTCTGAGGGCTGGATGGACTTCGATGTTCTCATCACCTCGCCCGATATGATGGGTATGGTTGGTCGTCTCGGTAAGGTTCTCGGCCCGCGTGGTCTTATGCCGAACCCCAAGGCCGGTACTGTTACTCCTGATGTTGCTAAGGCAATCAAGGAAGCTAAGGCCGGTAAGATCGAGTATCGTCTCGACAAGACCAACATCATCCACTGCCCGATCGGCAAGGTTTCCTTCGGCGCAGATAAGCTCCAGGAGAACCTCGAGACTCTCCTCGGCGCTATCGTCAAGGCTAAGCCCGCTGCTGCAAAGGGTCAGTACATCCGTTCCTGCGTCGTCGCGTCCACCATGGGCCCCGGCGTCCGCATCAATCCGAGCAAGATCGCTCAGTAATTACGGATAAAATTCAGAGCTGCTGTCGAAGACAGCAGCTCTTTTTGTTTATTTCGATAAACTCTTGCCATATTCACAAACAGCCGCTATAATATAAATAAATATTTTTGGGTGGTGTTATGAAATGGAAAACAACAATACTTATATTCCTGATGAGAATGTGACAGTGGACGATATCTCCCTTCCCGAGGTTCCCGATCTTCCCGACGTTGACGATATTAAAATGCCCGATGCTGTGGAAACGCTCGACGAGTGCGTATCCTGTGAGGTCGATATGCCCAGCATAGACTCAATCGAAGTGCCCGACAGCGCTGACATTCCCTGCGATCACGCACTGCCTGCCGACGCTGTTGTTCACACTGCTCCTCCCGCAGCACCTGCTGCACCGCAGCCTTCACAGCCTCGCATGATTCCCGGCACAAATATCCCCGCCGGTCGTCAGACCCTCATGACAGATAACGCAAAACAGTATTATATACCCCCGACACCTGCCGCAGCTCCCATTCAGACTGCTCCTGTTCCCGCCCCCGCTCCAACAGTCGAGCAGCCTCAGTATCAGCAGGTACCAACCGCTGCTCCCCCTGCAGGACAGCCGACCTACCGCGAAATACCTGTTGCGGCTCCTCCCGCAGGACAGCAGGTCTCGACATATCAGCCCATTCCGCAGGCAGCTGCCTTCAGCGCCGATCAGAACACAAGCTCGAGAAGCAAGGTCGCAGCCGCAATCCTCGCCTTCCTGCTCGGATTTGTCGGTATCCACAACTTCTATCTCGGCAACACGGTAAAAGGCTTTATCCAGCTTGCTATCACTGCGTGTACCTGCTTCTGCGGTTTCCCGATATCATGGCTCTGGGCTGTTATTGAGGGTTTCATGATCCTCTTCGGTAATATAAACACCGATGTTGACGGCAAATTCCTCAAATAAATAACGTAAAACACTTGACACCTGATATGGCTTGTGCTATAATACTTCTCGCTGACCAAAGACAGCAGGTGGTTTTACCATAACGAACGAAGTTCTCCTGCCGAGGAATGTGCCAAGAATACATATCTTGAATTTTGTGTATTTTCGCCCTTTTCTCGGATTCACCCGGGAAAAGGGCGTTTTTGCTGTCTGTCAATATATACCCAATTCGGGAGGTGAATCTACACTATGCCCAGCAATGCAATTCTTGAACAGAAACAGAAGGTCGTAGCAGAACTTGCTGATAAGCTTTCTTCCTCTATCGCAGGCGTTATCGTCGAGTATAAAGGAATCACCGTTGAGGCTGACACAAAGCTTCGTAAGGAGCTCAGAGAGGCCGGTGTCGAGTATCGCGTCGTTAAGAACACTCTTCTTAAGAGAGCGGCTCAGGATGCTAACATCACAGGTTTTGAGGATGTTCTCGAGGGTACAACAGCTATCGCTTTCGACCCCGATTACACCAACGCTGCAAGAATTCTCAACGATTATATTGAGAAGTCCAAGAGCAAGACCTTTAAGATCAAGGCCGGTTATGTTGAAGGTAAGGCTATTTCCTCCGATGAGGTTAAAAAGCTCGCTGCTATTCCCAGCAAAGAGGGTCTTCTTTCACAGCTTGCTTGCGCTCTCAACGAGGGTGCTCATTCTCTCGCTGTTGCTCTTAACGCAGTCGCAGAGAAGATGGAAGCCGAGGGCAACGCTTAAGTTTCGGCTTTCGACGCAACAGTGAAAGAGCTGTTGCCTTTAATCAAAATAATAATTTTGGAGGATAAACATCATGAGTGAGAAAATCACAAACATTCTTGAAGAGATCAAGACTCTTAACCTGATGGAGGTTAAGGAGCTTGTTGACGGTATCTGCGAGACCTTCGGCGTTTCCGCTGCTGCTGCTGTTGCTGTTGCTCCTGCTGCTGCAGGCGCTGCTGCTGCTGACGAGGAGAAGACTGAGTTCGACGTAATCCTCAAGTCCGCTGGCGCTGAGAAGATCAAGGTCATCAAGGTTGTTAAGGACGTTGCAGGTCTCGGCCTTAAGGAAGCTAAGGAACTCGTTGATTCCTGCCCGAAGGCTGTTAAGGAAGGCATCTCCAAGGCTGACGCTGAGGATCTTGCTAACAAGCTTAAGGAAGTTGGCGCTGAGGTCGAGGTTAAGTAATTTAGCCGGATATCTGCCCTCTTTATGGCTTGGACATTGGAAAGTGTCTATGAAGGCTGTTGCTCTGCTTTACGCCGGGCAACAGCTTGTTTTTTTATCAAGGGGTGAATCTGATGCACTACGTTACGGCAAAGGGTATTCTTTCTTCAAAAAACGGAATGAACATATATCGCGGCTGCTCGCACGGGTGCATTTACTGCGATTCACGCAGCACCTGTTATAACTTCAGTCACGATTTTTGCGACATCGAAGTAAAGGAAAATGCGCTCGAACTGCTCGAGGACGCACTTTTACGCAAAAGAAAGAAATGCATGATCGGTACAGGCTCGATGAGCGACCCTTATCTCCCTCTCGAGGCTGAACTCGGATACACGAGACGTTCTCTTGAGCTTATTTCAAAATACGGATTTGGCGCCGCTCTGCTGACAAAATCCGATCTCATTCTCCGTGATATTGATTTGCTGCGCGAGATCAACAGCAAGACAAAATGCGTTGTCCAGATGACTATGACAACATTCGACGAAGAGCTCTGCCGAAAGCTTGAACCTAACGTCTGCACAACGAAAAGGCGATTTGAGGTTCTTTGCCGTATGCGCGACGAGGGTATTCCGACCGTTGTATGGCTGACTCCTGTTCTCCCCTTCATCAACGACACCGAAGAAAACCTCAACGGCATACTCGATTACTGCGAAGAGGCGGGCGTTTACGCAATACTGAATTTAGGCTTCGGACTGACTTTGCGCGACGGTAACAGAGAGTATTTTTACAAACAGCTTGACCGCCACTTCCCCGGTCTCAAGGAAAAATATATTCGCACCTACGCCAGCAGCTATGAAGTCAACAGTCTGAGCAGTCGCGAGCTTTCAAAAATCTTTGTGACACGATGCAAAAATGCGGGCATAGTCTGCGACGCAGATGAAATCTTCGGGTATCTCGCCGAATTTGAGGAAAAATCGGATACCGTTCAGCTCAGTCTCTTTGACTGAGCTTGTTTTTTTATCCGTATTCTGACGCACTCAATATACAGATTTTATCACTTTATCCAAATATAGCGGCAAACTATTGACTTTGGAAGATGTTGGTTGTATGATTGTATACAATTATACAAGTATTCTATCCAAAGGCAAGGTGAAAAGATATGACAAACATCAATATCAGCAAAAAGACCAATCTTCTCGAGCAGGATCCTTATGATTACGAGCTGCAGGACATTGAGTCCCCCGAGCTTTTTCACGAGATGTTCCCCTACACCGAGGTTCCGAAGATAGCGTTCAACTATCGCCGTGTTCCCGAGAATATGCCCGAAGAGATCTATATAACTGACACTACCTTCCGTGACGGTCAGCAGTCACGCGCTCCCTACACCACAAGACAGATGGTCGACATTTACAAGATGCTCCACCGTCTCGGCGGAGAAAACGGCATAATCCGTCAGACCGAATTCTTCGTATATTCCGAAAAGGACAGAAGAGCCGTCGAGGAATGTATGGCTCTCGGTTATCAGTTCCCCGAGATCACGACCTGGATTCGTGCTTCAAAGAAGGACTTCGAGCTTGTACGCGATATCGGCGTCAAGGAGACGGGCATTCTTGTTTCCTGTTCCGATTATCACATCTTCAACAAGCTCGGTCTGACAAGAAAGCAGGCGCTCGACAAATATCTCGGCATTGTTTCCGAGGCTATCGAAGCCGGTCTTCGTCCGCGCTGCCACTTCGAGGATATAACAAGAGCCGATTTCTACGGTTTTGTTGTTCCGTTTGCTTCTGCTCTTATGAGACTTTCCGAGCAGAGCGGCATTGATGTCAAGATAAGAGCGTGCGACACCATGGGCTACGGTGTTCCCTATCCCGGTGTTGCTATGCCGAGAAGTGTCTCGGGTATCATCTACGGTCTCCAGCACTACGCAGGTGTTCCCTCCGAGATGCTCGAGTGGCACGGTCACAACGATTTCTACAAGGGCGTTGTCAACGCTACCACAGCCTGGCTTTACGGCGCTCAGGCGGTCAACTGTTCTCTTCTCGGAATCGGCGAGAGAACGGGCAACGTTCCCCTCGAGGCTATGGTTTTTGAATACGCTTCGCTCAAGGGCGGTTTCAACGGAATGGATCCGCGCGTCATAACCGAGCTTGCCGATTACATCGTAAACGAGACCGACTATGATCTCCCCCCAATGACTCCGTTTGTAGGCAAGCACTTCAACACCACCCGTGCAGGTATTCACGCCGACGGTATGATGAAGGATCAGGAGATCTACAATATTTTCGACACAGAGACCATTCTCAACCGTCCTGCGGGTGTTGCTGTGAGCAACGTATCGGGTCTTGCAGGTGTTGCAATGTGGCTCAACAACAGATACAGACTCACAGGCGACGCTGCCTATACCAAGAAGGACCCCGTTGTCATAAAGATGCAGGAATGGGTAGACGAGCAGTATGCGGAAGGACGTCAGACCCTTATCAGCGACGAGGAGCTCGAGGCTCTCGCTCTTCTTTACGGAGCCGACACAAGAGCATAATTTATTCTTGAAAGGAACCTTTTCAAATGGCTAACACCGAAAGCAGTTCCCTTCGCGCCAGGGTATTCAGTGCGCTCGAAAGCGACATTATCAACGGCGAATACAAAGCAGGCGACAGTCTGAGCGAGCTCAGCCTTTCAAAAAAATACAACGTCAGCCGCACCCCCGTGCGAGAGGCTCTCATGCAGCTTGAGCTCGAGGGACTTGTGGAGCTCACCCCAAACAAGGGTGCTGTTGTCGTCGGCATATCCGAAAAAGATGTTGAAGATATATACACCATCAGAATGCACATCGAGGGACTTGCCGCCAGACTGTGCGCCGACAATATAACCGACAGCGAGCTTCGCGAGCTTGAAGAGCTGACCGATCTGCAGGAATTTTATCTGTCGCGCGGTGATTTTGATTCGCTGCGTGAGCTCGACAGCAGGTTTCACTCGATAATCTTTGAAAGCTGCCGAAGCAAGCCTCTGCGTTTCATGCTCTCAAGTTTTCACAATTACACTCAGAGGGCGCGAACCATCTCGGTAAAGGCTGACGGTCGTGCGGAAAAGACTGTTGCCGAGCACAGAGCCATACTCGACGCTCTGCGCAAACGCGACGGCGCTCTTGCGGAAAAACTTACCACCGAACACATTGCTCACGCAAAGGAAAGCATCGAATCGGTAAACAAACCCGACTGAACAGTTGCATATATAAACCGCATATGATATAATGACCGCAAATCAGCTTCGAAGGAGATGCAACTATGAGTAAAAACACCTCAAACGAACTTCCGAAAAGCAAAAAAGGATTAACCGTCACCCTCATTGTCATTTTATCCGTTGCGGCTCTCATTGCCGCCGCTTTAGCAGCCTTTTCCACAATATACTACACGGAGGCTTCTGTCGATGTATGCTGGAAGAGCGGTGAGGTCACGATATGCGGTGAAAACATTACCTTCCCCTGCACGGTCGATGACTTCGAAAAACAGCTTGATACCACCATCAGTGAGAGCGACTACAGCGATGTAATAAAGCCCGTCACGGTATCGGGAGAAAACGGCTATTCAACCTTCAAAGTATTTGTTTACGGCGATTGGGTCACGGGAATAATCGTTGATCTGTGCGACCTGAGCAGTGCTGATGATATTATTCTTCCCGGAAATGTCACCCTTGACGACGACCTCGACGATATCAAAAAGAAGTACAGAACAGGTCTTCTGAACATCTATTACAACGAATGGAGCGAGGAGATCGCATACAACCTTACGTCCTCGGGACACCGTTATATCGATTTTGATTCGTACTGTGTTGATTTCGGGGCAATAGAAGGAGAAATCCAGGAAGTAAGCTATTATTACAATCCTGATGAATTCTACGACAGAGAAACTGGCACACAGATTACAATAAAGGACGAGTACACAAATTGAACAAGACAGCAAAGAGAATAATCATGTCGGCCGCAGGTGTAATCATCTGTGCCGTAAGCGTTGCTGTTTTCAAGACGGCTGCATTCGGCGTCGATCCGTTCCAGTCGCTTATGAGCGGTCTTTCCGCTCTCATTCCGATATCCTTCGGAACACTGTATGTCATCGTAAATGCCGTTCTTCTTCTGTTCAGCCTTATCTTTGACAGACATTATATCGGAATTGCAACATTCATAAATCTGTTCCTTCTCGGATATATCACGGATTTTTCGCATCAGCTTATGATGACGGCGTTTCCCGCTCCTTCCATGCTGTTTCGCATAGTCTGCCTGCTCATAGGAATTGTCACGATATGCATCGGATCGTCTCTTTATATGACCGCCGATCTCGGCGTATCGACCTATGACGCCGTCGCACTCATTGCCGCAAACAAATGGAAGCTGTGGAAATTCAAGTACATACGCGTCTGCACCGATATAATCTGCGTCATTTCGGGCGCCGTTCTCTATATCGCAGCGGGCGGAAAATGGAGCGAAATACCGACCATCATCGGTATCGGAACCATTATCACAGCGTTTTTCATGGGACCGCTCATAGAGTTTTTTAACGAAAAGATCGCCAGACCGCTCCTCGGCGACAAAGACAACTGATATCATTTGCGCGCAGTCATCGGGCAGATACCTGATGACTGCGTTTTCAAGTTGATTTTTGCATTACTATATGTTATAATGATTTGCAATGCAATTTTACGAAATTCGCTTTTTGAATTTCATTTGAAAGGAATGGTTATTTGTGCATTGGTCAGAAGAGATCGCTCGCGAGATAATCGCACGCGAACCGGACAGAGAAGTCTACACCTGTGCTGCAGGCATCAGCCCGTCGGGCAGCGTACACATCGGAAACTTCAGAGATATAGCTACCAGCTATTTTGTCTGTGAAGCACTTAAAAGACTGGGCAAAAACAGCCGTCTCATCTTCTCGTGGGATGATTATGACAGACTGAGAAAGGTCCCGTCCAATGTTGCAAAAATCGCTCCCGATTTTGAGAAATACATCGGTATGCCCTATGCTGAGATTCCCGATCCTTTCGGAACCGCTTCTTCCTATGCGGAGCATTTCGAAAAGGAATTCGAGGCATCTCTCGAAAAGCTCGGCATCAAGCCCGAGATCATCTATCAGAACAAGGAGTACAAGTCGGGCAGATATTCCGACGATATCATCCACTCCCTCAAAAACCGCAAGGAGCTCTATGACATAATCCAGAGCTTCAAGACTCAGGAGGCCTCCGACGAGGAGCGCGAGAATTATTATCCCGTCAGCGTTTACTGCTCCAAGTGCGGCAAAGACACCACAACCGTCATCTCCGCTTCCGACGACTGCGAGTCGATCACATACAAGTGCTCCGAGTGCGGCAACGAGGAAACCGTCAATCTCAGAGAGTATACCCGTGTCAAGCTGATGTGGAAGGTCGACTGGCCCATGCGCTGGAGACAGGAAGGCGTCGTATTCGAGCCGGGCGGAATCGATCACGCTGCTGCAAGCGGCAGCTTCGTTGTTGCAACAGACGTTGCAAAGAAGGTCTTCGATTACACCGCTCCCGTTTTCAGAGGTTACGGCTGGCTTGAGATAAAGGGCTGCGGAAGCATGCACTCTTCAACCGGCAACAACATCACCCCCGAAAACATCATGAAGGTCTACGAACCCGAAATGGTTCGCTGGCTTTTTGCAAAATATGTTCCCGCCGATCCGTTTGCTTTTGAGTTCGGCGACACAATCATCAGACATTACAGCGAGTTCGACAAGCAGCTCGTCAAGTATTACAACCACGAGCTTTCCGAGGGCGAAGAGACCACATTCGATCTCTGTCTCATGAGTGACAGAAGCCGTCCCTCCGCTGCTTTCGGCGTACTTTCGGGCGTTGCTCCCGTTGTCGATTTCAAGCCTGAGGCTGTCCGCGAGCTTCTCGCAAAGGTCGGTGTCGACTTTGACGCTGACGGTGAGAGCCGTCTTGAGCGAGTAAAATACTGGCTCAACGTCTATCAGCCCGACAAGATCTACAAGCTGCTCGAAGAACCCAACTACGAATACTATGTCACTCTCGACGACGAGAAGAAGAACATGGTAAAGCAGCTCTGCGAGTACATAAAGACCACCGAAGGCTTCTCCCAGACCGACGTTCAGCAGTTCCTCTATTCGGTCATCAACGACCCGAACTGCACAAAGAAGGAAAACGTCGCACGTCAGTCGGAGTGCTTCAAGGTTCTTTACAACGTAATGTTCGGCAAGGACGCAGGTCCCAGACTCTATCTCTTCCTTGCTGCCATCGATAAGAATTCCTACATCTCTCTGCTCGATTTCGACGAGGCAAAGGCTGCTGAATATCTCGCTGCAAAGGCTGCTCAGGCAGAAGAGTCCGAGCCCGAAGCTGAGACCGAGTCGACCTTTGAGCCCGCTCCCTTCAAGGACGAGGTCGAGTACGACGATTTCTCGAAGCTCGATCTTCGCATCTGCGAGATTCGCGCCTGCGACGAGATAAAGAAGTCCAGAAACTGCCTCAAACTCACACTGTTTGACGGTGTCGGCGAGCGCATTATCGTCAGCTCCATCAAGGGCATTTATACTCCCGAAGAGCTTGTCGGCAAGAAGATCATCGTTCTTACAAACCTCAAGCCGGCAAAATTCTCCGGTGTCACAAGCAACGGTATGCTGCTTGCAGGTGAGGACACAAAGGGCGAATGCCGTGTAATCTTCCTCGACGACGCAATGCAGACAGGCGTTCAGATAAGCTGAAAATTGATATAGCTTTCAAAAATCCCATCCGATATGCACTATTGCATTTCGGATGGGATTATGTTATATTTTGGGTAAATTAAGTGGTTAATGTAAGAATTTTTACGGAGGGTACGATATGAAAGACAGAAAACATATCCTGAAGCTTTTTGCACCTGTTCTTTGCATTCTACTGTTCTTCTGCCTGACTGCATGCAACAGCGAAAACAACGCCGAAGAACTCTCGCAAGCAAACACAACAAACATTTTCACTGTCAGAAACGCAAGCCGCAGATTAGCCGTCAGCGACGGACGCAACACTTATTTTGCGTGCGGTATCGGAGAGACACTTGTCGATCCTTCTCAGGATAAGTGGGTCAATGAATGGAGTATAGGCGTGCTCGATTCCGAAGGTAATTCAAAAGGTATACTTTATGCTCACATTCCCGCAGGTGAAGAGCTTTTTATCTGTGATAACCGTATATTCTATAAGGCTGTTGACGACAGCCGCTTAATGTGTATAAAAACAGACGGTAATTCCCCTGTTGAAACTGTTATGGATTCTGGTTGCCTGAGAATAATCGGCATCTTTGACAATGACCTGTTTTATATCGGTACGGATACGGAAACTATTTTCCGTTTATCCCTGCACAGTCTCGAATCGGCAAAGCTTACAGACTGCGATTCACTGTTCCCCGATATCAACACCGATTTCTCGGAAGATAACCTTCTTTTCTCAGCTATGGTCGAAGATCGAATATATTTAAGCTTTGACGGAACCGATTGCCTGACTATTGTATCAGCCGAGGACGGCAGTTCAAGCAATATTCTCACTCAGGTCTGTTCTCAAAACGAATCCTTTATACCGCTGTGTGCTACTTCAAGCGAGCTTTACTATGCCATTTCTTCATCAGATGCCTCCAACAGCAAAAAGATCTATCAGACTTCATTTGACTGCCCTGACGATCCGCAGGAGCTTAATGAATCACTTGGCAATTCATTCCTCAACGGGTATTTTATTATTGATGAATGGTTATATTATGGCTGCAATATCGCTGATGCAAGCTTCTTCTCAGAACACACCCAGCAGCTTGATCTCAGAAGAATCAATCTCGGCGATCCTTCTCAGGATTTCGAAGTTATAGAGAATCTGTTTTTAAGCGACGGTCGTATCTGTCCGTTGAGTAACGGTATAATATATCACCGCCGTGATACCGGTGAGTTCAATATATGCAGGCTCAGCGGTGAAGACGAGAAGTTTTTATGGTACTAACAAAAATGTCATGCCCCAACTCTGAGGCATGACATTTTTCTTTATTTCTCTTTTCTTTCGTCTATTCCGATGTATTCGCGTCTGGGCTGGACATTCATATAAGCGGGACGGATAATCTTGCCCGCATTTATCATCTCTTCCATCAGGTGTGCACTCCAGCCCGCTATTCTCGCGATTGCGAAAATGGGGGTGTAAAGCTCGCTCGGAAGATTGAGCATACTGTAGACAAAACCGCTGTAAAAGTCGATGTTTGCGCTGACGCCTTTGTAGGTCTTTCTGCCCTTGGAGATGACCTGAGGTGCGATGCGCTCGACCCTTGAATAGAGTCCGTATTCTGCGCCGAGACCCTTTTCGTCGGAAAGCTGTTTGACAAAGTTGCCGAGAATCTTCGCTCTCGGGTCGGAGACGGAATAGATCGCGTGACCCATACCGTAGATGAGTCCCGAACGGTCGAATCCTTCCTTATTGAGAAGCTTTCTGAGATATTCGGCTATCTCGTCCTCGTCCTCCCAATCCTTTACCTTCTCCTTCATATCGTCAAACATCTCGACGACCTTGATGTTTGCGCCGCCGTGCTTCGGTCCCTTGAGTGAGCCGAGAGCCGCTGCGATTATGGAGTAAACATCTGTACCCGAAGAGGTTACGACGTGCGTTGTAAAGGTGGAGTTGTTGCCGCCGCCGTGCTCAGCGTGAAGAACCAGACACAGGTCGAGTATTCTCGCCTCAAGCTCTGTATACGAGCTGTCGGGACGAAGCAGATGGAGAATGTTCTCGGCTGTGGAAAGCTCGGGCTGAGGTGTATGGATAAAGAGACTGTTGTTCTTGTGATAATGCTCATATGCCTGATATCCGTAAACGGCAAGCTGCGGGAAGAGCGCGATAAGCTGCAGGCACTGACGCATGACGTTCGGAAGTCTTGTATCGTTTGCCTTGCGGTCGTACGAATAAAGCGTAAGCACGCTTCTCGACAAAGTGTTCATCATGTCGACACTGGGTGCCTTCATTATGATGTCACGGACAAAGCTTGTGGGAAGAGAACGATATCCGGCGAGGATATTCTTGAAATCGTCAAGCTGCTCACGTGTGGGAAGATCGCCGATAAGGAGCAGATAAATTATCTCCTCAAAACCAAAGCGCTTCTCGCTCATAAAGCCGTTTACGAGGTCCTCGATGGCGATTCCTCTGTAAAAGAGCTGTCCCGGACAGGATACCTTCTCGCCGTCAACAATCTTTGACGACTGAATTTCCGATATCTCGGTAAGTCCGGTCAGAACACCGTTGCCCTGAAGATCACGCAGACCTCTGTTGACCTTGTATTTCACATAGCACTCAGGATCAATGGAACTGTTGCTCAGACAGATGTTTGTAAGGGTTTCAATTTCGGGTTTGATTTGCGAATAATCTATTTTTTTCTTATTATTCATCACGGTTTCCGCGACGCGGCTTCAAAGTGCCTGCGTCTCTCCTTTCCTCAAAGAAATCAAATAATATGCTTTAACCGTTGGTTTGCGGAGGGATATGATGCTCGTCGATTCTGTCAAGTATATCGGTCAGAAATCTTACGGCCGCGACAAACTGCATTCTGTCGATGCCGTTGTCCTCAAGCGTCTTTCCTATCGCATCCATATATCCAAGACACTTCGCGGACATCATCTGTGATATCTCATCGGTTATTTCAACCCTTACCGACCGCTTGTCGGCAAGGACGGTGCGCTTTTTTACGATATTGCCGGCAAGCGCCATTTTCGAAACAAGCTTTGACATCTGCTGCTTCGGTATGCGAAGCCTCTCGGACAATTCGGTAACCGTCATGGGACCGCTTACCTTCAGCTCGCACAGCACGTGAAGCTCCAATGCCGTCAGCTGTCCTTTGAACAGTTCTTCAAAGGGTCTCTGAACCTTCGCATATGTCAGCTTTATCAGCCTGAAAAACCTGCTGTCATCGTCCTGCGGGAGCTGTCGGGGCAACTCTTCCATAGCCGAATCTTCCTTTCATTTTCGGAAAATAAGCCCTCAAGTATAATGTTAAACATAATTTGACACGTAATAGAATACCATATATTTGAAAAACGGGCAACTGTATATTTATCGATTTTTGTTAAACATTTGTGAACTATATATTCATTTTTGCATTTTTTATAATAAAAAAAAATTTTTGTTTATTGTTAAAACCTATTGCAAACACCGAAAAGATATGTTATAGTATTACAGCAAAACGATTTTTTCGGAGGTTATTATAATGAGTGTACTTTCTTGGATATTCAGTGCTATCCTGCTTATATTTGCTATAGCAATCATCGTTGTCGTTCTTCTTCAGGAAGGACATCAGGCAAACCTTTCCGGTGCTATCGCCGGCGGCGCTGAGTCTTTCCTCGGCAAGAACAAGTCCCGCACACTTGACAGCTTCCTTGCAAAGTGGACAAAGTTCATTGCTATCGCATTCTTCATCCTTACTCTTGCCTGTGATTTCATCACAGCTATGTAATTTCTTTTGTTACATAATTATACGTATATTCAATAACGGACTATACCGAGGTATAGTCCGTTATTTTTATTTCATCATTTAATTTTCATTCTACATAATGCGCTCTTTTCCTCGCAGTGTTTATGGAATAATTAACTGCAAGCACGAATAAAGATATACCGCCGATCTTTATTATTCTGTGGGAAAGGAACGCACTATCATGAATTTTTTTGGAAAATACCTTCTGAGAGAACGGGCTCCTTCGGAAAACGCACTGCTCGAGGAGATTCGGTCAACCGTCAATCAGATCAACAGCGCACGCATCTGGTTCGAATCGGAAAGCGACGAGGATCTGATCGATTCCTGCGTATATCAGCTCGAAGCGCTCGAAGCGCGATACCGTTATCTTCTGCGGGTCGCAAAATCAAAAGGACTGCGCTGCGACGCTCTGACAGGTCAGTCAAGTGAAGGAAACTGCGAGTCGGTCAGCCAACACGATGATGCACCGGTTTTGTTCCCTCTGTAATCGGCAGAATGGTGAAACCCTCGCTCTTGAGATACTCAATTATGCCCGGAAGCGCCTCGACCGTGGTCTGCTTTGTGCTTCCGCTGTCATGCATCAGAATGTTGACGTTGCTGCGCCCAACACATTCAGCCTTTATTTTATCAAGAATCTGATTTGCGGGGACATTGTTGTCGTCGGCATCGGAGCTGTCTATCGTCCAGTCGTAATAAACGTAGCCTCGCGACTCGACCTCTTTCACAAGTGTCTTCATTATGCCGTTGCAATACTTGTTGGATACGGTGTTGCTCGATCCGCCGGGGAATCTTATTATCTTCGGGCGAACACCCGCCGCGGCATAGACATAGTTCTCAAGTTCACATAAATCGGCAAAATATGCGTCAACGCTGCGATATATCTTGCTGTAACTGTGGGTCATCGAATGGAGCGCGAGCACATGCCCCCTGTCGACAATAAGCTTGTACCTTTCAGCCTTGCGTCCGCCGACAACAAAGAAGTTGCCCTTGACGTTATATCTGTCAAGAATATCGAGTATCGCCGCAGTATTTTCCGACGGTCCGTCATCGAAAGTGAGGTAAGCTCTTTTCGGGTGGACCTCATCGGCGTATGTAACAACACCTTCGGGTGACACCGATGTCGGCGCGACCGTTGTGGTTGTCGTTGTCTGTACCGTGGTCCGCGTCGTCTCGGGAGGCGGCGCGGTCACACTCTGCCCCGTGCTCATCTGCGCCTGTGCGGACGTGTCGACAAACATCGGAGTGCTCAGAGTCTTATACCACATGGCGATTATCACGACCATCAGTATTATGCACACAGCCGCCGAATAAAGCGCTGCCTGCAGACGGTTAAGTCCGTTATTTCTCATATTCTTTATCCCTCAATTTATACAACAGCACCGACTTTCGTCATTGCTCATTCAGGTAAACATAATTCAATTTTATAATATATTAAATTCGACATATTTTCAATACAAAATCTTTAAATTTAACAATTTATCGGTTTTTCGAATAATTACAAAATTGACTATTTATTTTTTGTGAAAAATAATTTATAATATAATCAAAACAAGGGATTTCTCAATTTCAGGAAATAAGAAAGGAGCTCCAATCATGATCGGAAGTATTCTTACAATCATCGTTGCAATAGCACTTATACTGGTGGTGCTCAAGCTCATCAACACCATCGCAAAGCCCCTCATGGCAATCATCATCATCGTTGCCGCAGGACTTCTCATTTTCGGAATAGTTGATTTTTCCGCTGCCGTATCGCAGGGCAAATCTCTTCTCGAGAGCCTCTTCCAGTCAATCACTCAGGCAGCAAAATAAAAAAACATAAAAAGTGCCCGTCTCGGCTGTCGCCGAAACGGGCAGTTTTTTTATTGACATTTTGTGCGAGCGGGTCTGTAAGCCGAGTTCTGTCTTGAACGATCATCTATCTCGACTGTACGTTGCCGCACAGCTCAAGCCATCTCCACGGGACGCGACGGGCAGCCGCATATGTCCCTCCACGATGTTGCACCGGATAGGGTTTACAGGGATCCCCGGTCTCCCGGGGATCCGGTGAGCTCTTACCTCGCCTTTCCACCCTTACCTCAGAAAGAGGCGGTATATTTCTGTTGCACTTTCCCTAGGGTCGCCCCCGGCGGCCGTTAGCCGTTATCCTGCCCTCTGGTGCTCGGACTTTCCTCATGTACGCAGTTTCCCGCTGCACACGCGACCGTCCGGCCCGCTCGCGCGATAATTTTAGCAGATAACCGCTTTGATGTCAACCGCATTATCCCACCCCGTCGGGAATTTCCGCAATCGCAAACTTCGCCTTCAATCTGCATATTTTACCTTAATATGTAACAAAAAACACAACATTTCTATTGTAATATCAAAATATATGTTGTATAATTATCTAAAATTAGTTTAGGGATATGATTGGGCATGGTTTATCTTGACAACGCTGCCACAACCGCTGTCTCGACCGAATCTGCCGATGCCGCTCGCTCTGCAATGCTTGAATGCTGGGGCAACCCATCATCGGGTCACTCATTCGGCATAAATGCGGAACGGCTGCTTAAAGAATCTCGAAGCATTATCGCACGTGCGATCGGAGCACGTGATGAAGAAATATTTTTCACATCGGGCGGTACCGAAGCAAACAACCTCGCCATTCTCGGCTGTGCAAGATCGGCGAGAAAAAAGAACGGTCACATAATCGTCTCCGCAGTTGAGCACCCGTCGGTGCTCGGTGCGGCACGCCGCCTGAAGGACGAAGGATTCGAGCTGACCGAAATCGCTCCCGACAGATACGGGCGCATCAGTGTTCAGTCTGTCGCAGATGCCCTGACCGACAGGACCGTTCTCGTCTCGGTTATGCTTGCAAACAACGAGCTCGGTTCGGTTATGCCGATACGCGAGATATCGAGGCTTCTGAAAAGAAAATCACC
The DNA here is from genome assembly GCA_015065975.1 of Oscillospiraceae bacterium. Classification (GTDB taxonomy): domain Bacteria; phylum Bacillota; class Clostridia; order Oscillospirales; family Acutalibacteraceae; genus SIG598. The sequence continues at coordinate 20,860 of SVPG01000025.1, forward strand.
CGACACTCTTCTTCACTGCGACGCTGTTCAGGCGTTCGGCAAGATGAACTTTTCGGTCTCCTCTCTCGGGTGTCAGCTTCTGTCCGTTTCGGGGCACAAGATCCACGCACCAAAAGGCATAGGCGCACTTTACATCAGCAGGGATATAAAAAAGCCGCTCCCCCTCTCCTTCGGCGGAGAACAGCAGCAGCGCATCAGACCGGGAACGGAGCCGCTCCCGAACATTGCCGCCTTTGCTGCAGCGGTCAGAAATCTCAGCTGCGACAGTACCGACATCGCCGCACTTTCTTCCTACGCAAAGGAACGGCTGACCGAACTCGGCTGTACGATAAACAGTCCCGACGACGCATCGCCGTACATAATAAATTTTTCCACAGGCTGCATAAAATCCGAGACCATACTCAATTTCCTCTCGTCAAAGGATATCTGCGTTTCATCGGGTTCCGCCTGTTCAAAGGGAAAACTCAGCCACGTTCTGACCGCGACCGGCATGGAACACCACCTCGCCGACAGCGCCATCAGAATAAGCTTCTGCAAAGACAACACAAAAGAGGATATCGATATCCTGTGCACCGCGGTCGGGGAAGCGCTCGGCTCGCTGGTTCGTTTCAGATAGATTTAAGGAGAATTGTTTTTTGAGAGAAATTATACTTATCAAGCTTGGCGAAATTGTCCTCAAGGGACTCAACCGCAACAGCTTCGAAGCCGTTCTTAAAAAGAACGTCAAGAGCGCGCTCAAATCACTCGGCGGCTGTGACGCAAAGGTCATGCAGTCCGCAATGTATGTAACGATTCCCGAAGGCGGCGACGCCGATCAGTATGCCGAGGCAATTTCAAAGGTCTTCGGAATAGTCGCTTACACGAGAGCGTGCGAATGCGAAAAGAATATCGAAGAGATGCAGAAGGCTGCCGTCTCATATCTTGCAGACCAGCTCGAAGACGCTTCCACATTCAAGGTGGAGACAAAGCGTTCCGACAAGAAATTCCCCATGACAAGTCCCGAGATTTCGGCTCAGGTCGGCGGTTATATTCTCGAGAAGTTCCCGCATCTCAAGGTAGATGTTCACAAGCCCGAGATGACCGTCCGTGTTGAGGTCAGAGAGAATTCGGCTTATGTTCACGGCAATCAGCTCCACGGTGCAGGCGGTCTTCCCGTCGGCACGGGAGGAAGAGCCGGCATAATGATATCGGGCGGAATAGATTCTCCCGTCGCCGCATGGATGATGGCAAAACGCGGCGTTGAGCTTACCGCCGTACATTTTGCAAGTCCTCCCTACACAAGCGAAAGAGCCGAACAGAAGGTCATCGATCTTCTCGGCGCGGTATCCGACTGGGCGGGAGTCATAAAGCTTCACATCGTCCCGTTCACCGAGCTTCAGGAGGCTATACGCGATAACTCTCCCGAGGATATGTTCACCATCACGATGCGCCGTCTCATGATAAAGATAACCGAAAGGATAGCCGCGAAAGACGGCTGTCTCGCAATGATTTCGGGCGAGAGCCTCGGTCAGGTCGCAAGCCAGACACTTCCCGCTCTCTTCTGCACCGATGACGCCGCAAATATGCCGATACTCCGTCCTCTCATCGGTATGGACAAGGACGAGATTATCCGCATTTCAAGAAAGATAGGAACCTTTGACATCTCCGTTCAGCCGTTTGAGGACTGCTGCACCGTCTTTACTCCGAGACACCCGCGCACACGTCCGACCATCGACATGGCAAGAGATGCCGAGGCTATGATTCCAAACGAAGAGGAACTCATCGAAAAGGCAATCGCGGATGTCCGCAAGGTTTGGATATCGCCCAACAGATAAACGACAGCTTACGTAAAATATATTTCAAGAGGGGGAAACAGCTTTGGATGCTGAAATCATCAATATCGGCGCGGAATTGCTGATAGGAGATCAGGTCAGTAACAACCAGCAGTTTCTGGTTACGGAACTCGCAAGTATCGACGTAAACGTATATTGCACAAACACCGCGGGATATGACCCCGGTCGTCTGCGCGAGCTTCTTTCAATGGCTCTTACAAGAAGTGATATCATTCTTCTCGTCGGCGGTATGGGTCCGAATATCGAGGATATCACAAAGCAGACCGTCTGCGACGCGCTCGGTCTTTCTCTCGTGCGCCACGAGGTCAGCCAGAGAAGAATCGAGGAGTACTGCGCCAGCAACGGTATCGCACTCAACGACATAATCATGTCGATGGCCGATATGCCCGCAGGCTCGGTCGTTTTCAGAAACGACAACGGCATGTGCCCCGGCTGCGCCATTCGAAGCAGCAAGCAGTGCATAGTTATGCTGCCCGCTTCTCACGTTGAGCTCGAGCCGATGGTCAAGAGCTATGTCATTCAGTACCTCAAGCAGCTCACCGACGGCGCTGTTTTCTCTCAGGTTATCAACGTATTCTCGCTCGGCATCACACTGCACGAGGTTGAGAACCGTCTCGGCGCTCTTCTCAGCAGCGACAACCCCACAATCCGCTGCTTCGAGATGACCGGTGAGATCAGAATCCGTGTCACTGCAAAGACTCATTCGGAAGAGGCTTCACGTGAGCTTGCAAACCCGTTCATAAAGCAGATCCTTGAGATTTTCGGCAAGGACGCTTACGGTATGAACGTCAGCGGTATTGAAGAGGTCGTCGTTAAGGAGCTCAAGGACAGAAAGATGACCCTTTCAACGGCGGAAAGCTGTACTGCGGGTATTATTTCAAAGCGTGTTACCGACATTCCGGGCGCTTCCCGAGTTTTCGAGGTCGGTGCAACAACCTATTCAAGTAACAAGAAATCGGACGTTCTCGGCGTTTCCGATAAGATAATCCAGCGTTACGGCGCTGTTTCGCCCGAGGCTGCCGCAGCCATGGCTGTCGGTGCAAGAAAGCTCGCAGGCTCGACCCTCGCCGTTTCCACCACGGGTATCGCAGGTCCCGGCGGCGGCACTCCGCTCAAGCCCGTCGGTCTTGTATACATCGGTCTTGCCGACAAGCAGCACGTCTGGATAAGAAAGACTCTCATTCAGAAGCCCGGTATGGACCGTGACTATGTACGTCAGGTCGCAGCTTCTCACGCACTCAACCTTGTGCGTATGTATATCGATTCCCTGCCCTACCTTATGCCCGGCTGTGAAAAGCTCGGCGAAGGCATTGCGGAATCCTATTTCGACACAACAACCGCACTCTCGCCGCAGGCTGTAAAGAACCTCGCTGTTTCGGTTCCTGTTGCATCTCTCGGTTCGTCGGCTTCCACCTTCAATCAGCTTTCTGCCGATGAAAAGATGGCCGCTCAGGCAGGTTATGCAACCTCGACCGCAAACACTTCCGCAGCTCCCGCAAGAATGACCCCCGCTCCCGCTGCTCAGCAGCCCGCACAGGCAGGAAACTACGGTCAGTACAACGCAGGCTACAATCAGCAGAACAACCTGCAGCCGCAGTTGCTCCCCGGTCAGCAGATGGGCTACGGTCAGCCTCAGATGGGTTACGGTCAGCAGCAGATGGGCTATGGTCAGCAGCAGAGAGGTTACGGTCAGCAGCAGATGGGCTACGGCCAGCCCCAGATGGGTTACGGTCAGCCGCAGATGGGCTACGGTCAGCCTCAGATGGGGTACGGTCAGCAGCAGATGAATCCCAATCCTTACGGAATGGGTCAAAAAAAAAATGAAAAACCCGGGGAAGTAAAGCAGACCAGGTCGGGTAAAAAGAGCAAATCCTCTCAGAAAACCTCCTCCGGCGGTTCAAATAAGGAGAGCTTTATGACAAGAATGTTCCCCGCAAAAGGTGATACGGCAAAGGACGTCATTATGAAGCTTGTTTTCCTTGCCGCTCTTGCCACCTTCCTTGTATGCGGATATCTTATCGCTTACAAGTACTGGCTCGGCGCCGTATTCACTTCATGCAGCAATTCAAAATACGAAAGTGCATACTCCAACTCGAGTATGGTTATCCCCGAATCGCACAACGGCATCATCTCGCTCGAAGGCTTCGAGGAGCAGCTCGAGCCCGAGGATGAGCCCCGTGCAGAGGACAACACGCTCCTCTCCTTCTCCGATCTTCTTGAACTCAACGATGAGATCGTTGCATGGATCTCCGTTCCCGGAACGACCATCAGCTATCCCGTTGTTCAGAGACCGAGCGACACCGAGGATAACTACTATCTGCGCCGCGATATAAACGGCAACCCCGACAGACACGGCACCATCTTCATGCACTACGCCTGCCGCGTCGAATACGGCTACAAGGCACCCACATACGTCATATACGGTCACCATATGCAGGACGGCTCGATGTTCAAGCAGCTCATGAAATACGACGTGACCGATTCGGCAAACAAGAAGACAGCTCTCAATTTCTACAAGACCAATCCGGTCATTCAGTTCGATACCAAGTACGAGAGCGGTCTGTGGGTCATCTTCTCGATAATGAAGATCAACGTCAAGGAGCCCACCGATTTCACTTATATCCGTGCAGATTTCGCAGGCACATCCGATTTCTCCAACTTCATCAGTGATATCCGCGCCCGTTCGATAATCGATACCGAGGGCTGCATCGATGTCACCACCGATGACCAGCTTCTTATCATGCAGACCTGTTCTTACGAATACCGTGACAACGGCGCTGAAATGAGAACGGTTCTCGTCGCAAGAAAACTTCGTGCCGACGAGACCAGCATTGACGTTTCCACCGTCACAAAGAATTCCGATGCTGTCATGCCTGCAATTTGGAAGAAGGGTATCTAAAACACATCACAGATTCATGGGAGGCGGGCTTATTGTCCGCCTCCTGACGCATATTAACTGATTTTAAGGTGATTGTCCCATGAACACGAGTATCATATGGTATCGCGCAAGACCTTCCGCAAAGACGAACGCAGCTATTGCTGAAATGCTCAAGGGCGTGGAAGGCAAAATAATCAGCGAACAGATCACAATAAAACCCGAGAATATACCTTCCTTTCTCGCACACGGACTGCGCGACGGCGAAACCGTTATCTTTGTCGGCGGTCTTGAGATAATGCGCGAGAGCGAGAATCTTATATTCCTTATCGCAAAGTATCTCTCGCTGAAGCTCGAGCTCGACGAAGAGAGCCGATCAAATTACATATTCGATACTCTCAGAGGGACAAGACTTCCCAGCTTTGAGACTGCGGTCATTTTTCCGACCGCCGAAGGTCAGCCCGAGGGCTCTGTTGTTGTCGCAGGAAGACAGTGCATCATACTCCTTCCCGCGGACGAGGACGCCTGTTCCTCCGCCGCAAAAACCATGGCGCAATATCTCCCTCAGCTTCTTGATATCAGAACGGTCACGGGTCATTATGACAGCATTCTCCCCGATTATCTTCTCCGCGCTCAGGCAAAAAGAGAACGCGCGGAAAAGGCTGCCGCTCAGGCTGAAGCAGTCTCAAGAAAGAAGCGTCTCACAAATGTCGAGCTCAACGCAAATCAGCTCAAGAACATACTCGGCGAGAAGATAAAAATAGCCGAAGCTGTCGAAACGAACGTTGAGCGTCCTTCACGTCCGAAAGCAAAGGGTATGCCGCCGCAAAGAAAGTTCAAGCCTTTATCCGAGCGTGAACGCGATATCCCCGAACCTCAGCCCCGCTTCAACAAGAGAAAAGAGATTCCCGCTCAGGAAACACAGCCGGCTCAGAGCGGTTTTACTCCTCTTCTGCGTGCGCTTTCGGTCGCTCTCGTGCTGACTGTGATCGTCTCGTCCATACTTATCGGATTGAGTTCGTATCAGCCGGGACTTCTCAAGAATTCCGTCGTTTATCAGTCGGAGCTTGCGTCGCTCTATGAGGATTCGGGTGATCCCGGAAACCTTCCGCTCGGCGCAAGCACAAAATTTTCGAAGCTTTACGCACAGAACGAGGACGTCGGCGGATTCCTCACCATCCCGGGCACCGAGCTCGCTCAGCCCGTAATGGTGACAAGTGCTTCCGATGCCGCATATTATGAGACCCATAATTTCTACGGTGATTACGATTCACGAGGCACTCTGCGCTTTGACCGCAACGTTTCGATAAAGCTCGGTACAACCAACGTAAACACGATAATATACGGCAACTCGCCTTCCGACGGTTCGCTTTTCTCAATCCTTCACAACTACACCGACAAGGATTTCTTTGCCGCACACGAGCTCATCAACCTCGACACCCTTTATTCAAGCTCGCAGTATCTTGTTTTTGCTGCGTGCATCATAAGCGAGGATACCGTCGGCGAGTTCAACTATGCCGATACCGATTTTTCGGGTGTATATTCACGTCAGATATATCTCTACAATCTTTTCATAAGAAGCCTTTTCTACACAACGGTCGACGTTTTCCCGTCGGACAATCTGCTGACCCTCATAACCGATTCCGACGAATTCGAGGGTGCAAAAATGATCGTGTGCGCACGCGAAATGCGTGACAACGACGATCTTTCCAAGCACGGCTATGTCCTGGAAAACGAGTCGGTTCTCATGCCTGACATATGGTACACCATACACGATGTCCAGCGCCCGAAGGTTCCCGTTCTCGAGCTGCCGACACAGTATGTGACATATGAGGAAAGCACCAAACCGACAACTACCACCACAACCACCACGACAACAACTACCACAACAACCACAGGCGCACAGCAGAACACGACAACGGGCACCGCTGCTGCGACCACGCCCGCCGCAACGACGACCGCAAAGCCGTCTCCCGAACCGACAACACTCTCCCCCGGCGGTTCCGTTTCCACTATGCGCATAACCTCGGGCGGAAAGGTCATCGAGGACGACATCATCGAGGTCCTTGCAATGATAATCGAGGCCGAAATGGGCTCGGGATATCAGATGGAGGCACTCAAGGCTCAGGCAGTTGCCGCCTATACTTATTATATATACTCGGGCGGACGCGCAAAAGCACCATCATTTCCGACAAAAACTCCCAGCGCAAAATGCAGAGAGGCTGCAACCGCCGTCGCAGGTCTTTATATGCAGGCAGGCGGTTCGGTTCCCTACACCCCGTATTACGCGATATCCGCAGGACGAAGCGCAAACAACAAGGATATCAACGGCTCGGCTCTCGGATACCTCGTTTCGGTCGACTGTTCCGTCGACAAGACTGTTTCGGGATTTGAGACGGTATACACCCATCCCGCCTCAACCGTAGCCGCAAAGGTCAAGGCCGCAAAAGGCATCGATCTTACCGCTATCGCCGACAAGTCGCAGTGGTTCAAGATACTCGAGCGCGACGAAAACGGCGTGTATGTAAAGCAGGTTCAGGTCGGTCACAAAACGTATCGCGGCAACACTCTGCATCTGAGCATACTCGGTTACAAGTACCTTCGCTCACCCGCATTCTGGATAACCTACAACCCTTCCGATGACACCTTCACATTCAAGAGTCACGGCTACGGAACAGGTGTCGGAATGAGCCAGAAGGGTGCTAACGAATATGCAAAGCAGGGGCACAATTACGTCTGGATCCTCCAACATTTTTACACAGGTGTAACACTCCACAATTATAAGTAAGCAGTTTTCCCCGAAAACACGGGATATTTTCTGTCAAGCAAAAGTTTAGACATATTTTTTGTGCATTTTGTACATTCAATACCCTTTGTTATATCGCAATATACACATATGCATGAATATCTTTCCCGACTTTTTCACCTTTTCCACAGACTTTTCCACAACGCAAATACGGCTGAAAACACCGAAATACTGCACTTTTCGGGCGGATATTCACATCCGCGCACGCACCTGTGAATACGAATGTTTTTTATTCATCCGTTGACATAACGTCAAAGATTTTATTACAAATATCAATTTAATTTCCGTTTTGAAAATCGGGTCGGAACACTATCGAAAAAAGGTGTTCCGACCCATCGTTTTGCTACAAAAAAATCTCCCTTCTTATAAATTTATATGCGAATTAAACTTGACATCCTACCTGCAATAATTTAGAATATAAACTAGACGTATTATCACCAAATGCGTCGTGGGCTGACGCACCCACATCCAATAATTTAATTTTTGAAAAGCATATAGAAATAATATGGATTTTCGTTAGGAGGATGAAAAGAAAGTTTGATCTGGTTAGGAATAGTCATCGGACTGCTTGCAGGCGTTTCGGGCGGCTTTTTCCTTGGTATAAAGTACCGTCAGCAGAAGGCTGAGGCCATCATCGGCTCAGCAGAGGAAAGAGCACGTCAGATCGAAAACGAAGCCCACAAGACAGCCGAGGCGAAGAAAAAAGAGGCTATACTCGAAGGC
>SVPG01000002.1 GCA_015065975.1 Oscillospiraceae bacterium
TCCGGACAGTCGTTATACGATATCAGGAAATACCCCATACAGTCCCCGGCGAGTTTTCGCAGGGTGCGATGGTCATTCCAGTTGAATATTGCGTCATACATATGCTCTGTTTCGAGGTACGGCGGGTCACAGTAGAATAATGCTCCCCTGCGATCATAGTGAGGAATAAGCACAGAGTAGCTCTGATTCTCGATGATGACAGGCTGGAATCTGTGGTATGTATCCCATATCAGCTTATTCAGCTTGTCGAGATCGAACGGCTGGCTTGCAAAGCTTTTGCCCATGCTGGCATAGCTTGTGCGGATCAGTCGCAGATACATGGATGCTCTGCGCACATCATAATCCGTGGCTTTTGTGATCCGCAGCTCGATTATTTCCTCTGCTTCACAATCGGAAAGCATGATTCGTGTCAGTTCCAGTTCCTCTTCAAGATATTCGTCGTGAAATTCCTCATGATTGAAAAAACTACGAAGTACCTTAAAATCGTCCCTTGCGTTAAGAGCTAAAAAGCCGAGTTCCATTAACAGAGCCATGGGACGCTCACGGATACACCGGAACAGATTGACAAGATTGTGGTTGAAATCGTTGTAAACTTCAAAGCGATCCGGCGGCTTTCCGAGCAGAACATTTCCGCTGCCGCCGAAGACCTCAATGTATCTGTTGTACCCCTCTGGAAAAAACTCATACAGAATGTCGCGGATACTCTTTTTGTTGCCAACCCACGTTACCGGGCTTGTAAGGGGTTGATAGGATTTTTGTATAGGCATTCACCTCCGCTGGCATCAACCGTTCAGCGGAAATGAAAAAGCCGGCATCATTCACTCCGCAGAACGACTGATGCCGGTTTGATTTTATTACATCGTCATGGGGTCAAGAGCTTCGTCGAAGTCCTCGTCGGAGCTCTCGTCCGAGCCGACAATGTTTACGTATTCGCCGATGATGCAGAGAGCGTTATCGTAGTTTCCCGATGCGAACACTCTGGAGGACATCTCTTTGGCTTCATCAGACATCCCGCAGCGACTCAGCGTTCGTGCTGCTATCCCAACGAGATTGAAGATGTTGCCGTCCTGACCGATGAGTTCACAATCGGGCTTTTTTCTTTCTGCTCCGGAAGGACTTAAGAACCCTCCGAGGCGGTTAGGGACATAATCGGAAAGCCATGTGCCGCAGAATGCTTCATAGGTCTGCAGACGCCACATTGCCAGCCTACCCACATCAAGCTGCTTCAGGTTATCGGAAAACTTGAACAGCAGACAGGTCACGCCGTCATGGGAAAAGTGCGACACATCGGTGAATTTTTCGCCGTCCGGCAGTATGCCTGCTTTGGAAAGCAGGTCGTTGATGCCGTCGACCCATTCGTTAAGGTCGCCTCCGCAGCCTTGAATGACAAGTCCCTCGCTGCCTTTCATTGAACGAAGAGCCTCGGTTGATATTTCCTTAATCATATCGAGATCCCTCCGTCATTAAGGGTTTCGGACTGTTCATCGGACTGCTCAAAGGAAGCGTTCATATATTCCTCGAGGCTCATGCTGTAGCCGAGGAAATTGGGCGAAGAGTCCTCGTCAAAGGGGATGCAGCTCTCATCGGCAAAATCAAAGGGCTGAGAGGAAATGAGCGATCCGGCGTGATTTACACCGACAACCTTTTCCATACTGGCAAAGGGCATCTCATCACCCTCACGGAGGTCGTATTTGTAAAGACCGTCCGGGAGCTGGGATTCGAGGATTCTGGCGTTGGAGAAGAGCGCGGTCTGACCGAATACCTCAACAACATCGAGCCGTTCGGAGGTCAGATCCTGTTCGGTTCCGGTGTCGCCGCTGCCGGTGCTGTCAGCGTTCTGCTCCGGCTTCGAGGGCGGTTCCTGTTCGATGGATTCCTCCGGCTCGGATGCTTCCATATCTTCTTTTCCTTCTGCCTCGTCATCGGAAATTTTAACTGCTGCATCCTGATCTTCGGCTGCGATGACCTCGGCTCTGACCACCTCGGTGAGCTGACCGCCCTTTGCAGACAGGAAACCATAAGGTGTGGAGGTCACATTCAGGCGTTCCATGAGCCGTGTGCCGAAAGCATAGAGCCCAAGATCGTTGAGCAGACTGGTGTCAAAGCCCTCCGGCAGATTATCAGTGAGGTAAACCTTTGCATAATCGTCTGCGTAGGATATGCTGGTGTCAAGCTGATATTCGTCCAGCGATGCGATGCTGTCGAGGACATCCTCACAGCTATGAGGCGCATTAGCCGTACACACCGCACGGAGCTTGATGCGGTCATCCTCCGAAAGTTCCCGGATGCGCTCTGCCAGAGAATTGAGATCCTCCAGAGTGAAGGGATCATCGAAATCGCCGGGATCTACGCAGGGGAAGGCACTCACGATGTCCAGCTCACCGTCGAGATCATTGAGCATCTGTGCATCACAGGGGAGCGTCAGGATAGTTTCCTCATTGTCCTCCCGGTCGGGATGGCACAGCCGGAATACGGTCGTGTCATGAGCTTCTTCGGGAAGATTGACGCCGTCATAGATGTCGGGCATATCAAAGAGGGAGGTAATGACATACACACCGTTTCCGAACACACCGCCCTCTGCGGTGCGCATGGATTCTCCGATCTTGGCATAGTCAAGATATCCGAGGGCAGATTCGGGAACGTCATTGAGAGCCTCGAGCATATTGTTTTCAACGATCATCCGACCGTATTCCTCATCGCTGCCCACAGGCCAGACGGGGATCTCGCCCAAGCCGTAGCTTATGTTGATGAGGTCGCGGAGGGTGGCTCCGTCCTTGAATTCATCGCGTGCGAGGATCGCACCAAAGGCCGAGCGCTGGGATTCTGAAAGAGCGTTCAGCCGACCGGCGAGAAAGTTAAGCTCATCGATGCGGGAAAAGGAAATGTTCATACCCTCCAGTTCGGGGATGGCTCTGCACTGAGATACGGCGATGATGCTCTGATCGTCATCCTTGTACCTTGCGCGGCTCAAAGCGTCCTCGATGAGGATGGCTTCGGCAGGGAGGTTTATGTCCGAGTTGAACGGGTTTTCCGGGATGTGGCGGTTGTGAGTATAAATGGAAATAGTTATCATTGATGCTTACTCCTTACATATTCATTGTTGTGGATTCTTCGACCGGTTCCTCCGCTTCGCTTTCGGAGGACTCTGCAGCAGACTGTGCTGCCTCCTGTGCGATCTTGCGGAAGGCATCCTCGCCGGGAATGACCGAGAGCGTTCTGCCGTTATCCCATTTCATGAGAAGGCTTCCGGCATCATCAACATCGATAACGGTGCCGGTCGTTAACGGCTCTACGGGAGAATAGGGATCGTTCATGTGGATGAGCTGGATTCGTGTGCCGGGAGGATAAAGTCTCTTGTTTGTCTCGGCGGCACGGCGCATTCTTTCAAATTCGTTCATGGTGAATTTCTCCTTTCGGTTATAAAAATTACCGCACGAAACGGTTGAGCTTCATGCGGCATAGCGGCTGAGTTGTTTTGTTATTCGATTTGTTCCGATCCGGCAAGTCCCTCGAACAGAAGACTCGTTGCGATCCTGTAGCCGGTAACAAACGCCTGCTCGGAATATCGCTGCATCATAAGGTTCTTAATGCTCATCAGCTCTCCGAGGGAAGCTTTGTCCTCATCGCTGAGACGATTAAGCAGGGCGTTGAGCCGTTCGGTTATTTCTGTGTTGAGCGAAGCGTTTTCAAAGGTGTCCGGCAAAGGCAATTCGCTTGCTGCGAGAGTGCCGTTGAAAAGCTGCCTGATGGTTTCTGATTGCATGGTGATCACCTCCTGCGTATTTTAGTTCAAAACAATATCATCTTGGTTTGCTTATATCTATACCAACAATGCACAATAATTCGGTGCTGTTATTGGATGCCCCGCTTATGCCTTGTCGGGCATGAAGTCAAGAGCCACTGTGCCAAAGCTGTGTATGGTGATGGCGTTGCAGATCAAGGCGAACTGTTTGTCGGGGATGAGGAGGATATCGGCCATATCTGTGACCGATATATGCCGTGAGCCGGTGTGCAGATCTTTGGCAAATGAGTAGATGGTGTAGTCGTTTGCGGTGACCTTGCCAATCGACCTGTCATCAAATATGATCTCACTCGGCAGCTTATCGCTGCAGACCTTCGACCATAGCTTCTTGCATGAGGACAGGAGGTACACCACCGAAAGCAAGTACGGTCGATCCTGCCGGAGCTGCTTTGAGCCACGGTAGAATATCCGGTAATGAGTTTCGTTGGCAAAGTATATCCCGGATTGCTTTCCTCTCATGATCATCCGGTTGAGCCGGTATCTGAAGCTGTCGTTATCGAGATCACTCAACACGGAGAGGATCATAGCATCCCATGTGGTCGGCGGATCGGGCGTGCAGGGGAAGCGAGGTCTGGTGGACGGACTATCTAAAAAGTACATAGGTCATTCCTCCTTTGGTTTGGTTTAAAATAGAAAAAGCCCGCAGTCTATTGAAGGATTTCTCCTTGAGTAAACTGCGGGCTTTGCTTCTGATATTCAATTGGCAACACCGCATATAGGGCAATAAAAAAAGAGCGGAGAGTACAACCTCCACTCCAAAATCAGAAAAACGTTGAAAAACCCCCGTTTATTCGCTCAACTCAAACCTCAATCAGACCGACAGACCAAAACGCCTGTCAGCCAGATAAAGGTTTGCCAGAGCAAACAGCATATTCAATTTTGCTGTCTGTTTTCGTTTACCACGGTATCGTGTTTTTCGATATCCGAAAAGATTCTTGATAACGGCGAAGACATGTTCCACTTTTGCACGAACAGATGATTTCTGGCGTTCCTTCTTCTTTGCTTTGTACTGACCACTTCTGGAAAGACGTTTGATCTGACTTGGTTTGCGGTTGGTTCTGTATTTGATCTTCTTGCCCTGTTTGTTGTGTGTAATAGCATTGTCGCGTTTCTCGGCACCAATATATCCGCTGTCTCCGTATACAACCTCCTCTTCGCCCGTCAGTAATTCCGGGGTCATGGTTACATCGTGGACATTTGCTGCTGTGACTTCGACGCTGTGGACAAGACCGCTTTCCGAATCAACACCAACATGAGCTTTGTAGCCAAACTTACAGTCGTTCCCTTTCTTCACGGAGTGAGCTTCCGGGTCACGGCTGTGCTCCTTGTTCTTCGTTGAGCTGGGTGCACTGATGATGGTTGAATCGACAATGGTGCCTTTTTTCAGAATAAGATCTTTGCTTTTCAGAAGCGCGACTACTTGGATGAACAGAGTCTCCTGCGCTCCGGCACTGATAAGCAGATTTCTGAACCGACCGATTGTGTCTCCGTCAGGTACGTCATCGGGCGAAGATATACCGCAAAAGTCCGAAAATGCACGGCTGTCAATCACCTGCTCTGCCGTTTGCATATCGGAGAGATTATATAGGTTTTGAAGCAGATAAAGGCGAAGCATAAGCTCGATGTCGTATGGTCTGTTTCCGCGCTCTCCCTTGTAGTAGTGCGGTTTGATTATCTCAAACCATTCTGACCATGGAATGATTCGTTCTATCTGATTCAGAAATTCTTTTTTCTTTGTTTTTGCCTGCGCAAGCTCATCACTGAGCGCGCTCAGCGTCAGTTGTTTCATCATGCTTTTATTATATCATGTTTTCGGGATTTTGGCGATTACTGTTTGTGCGGTGTTGCCAATTGTATTCAGTTATTAATTTTAGGCATTAGATTCATTGTTTCACGGGATTCATGAGCGAAGAGAGACGGAAGTTATTCCATGCCGTCAATGAGTGCCTGAAAATCTTCAGGAATTACTGGCGCAGGGTTCGCGCTAAATTCACCTATTTCCGGCAGCTCAGGTGTTTCTATAAGCGGAGGGATAACGCCGCATCTGGAGAGAGTAAGGCAGATGAAAAAAATGAACACCGCAGCCAAGAAAAGCAGCATTACAATCGCCGAGGATTTAGGCATAGTTTTTTTCAAATCTCCAGCTGCATTGGGAGTGCTATTCAGTCGTTTTTCTTTGTTCACAATATCACCTCTATTTTCGTTATTTATACGAGTATAAGATGTTGCGAAGACATCCAACTCGTAACCATTGCTTTCTTGTTCTACTCTTACATTATTCTATCTGTCAAGCAGACTCTTGTCAAGGATGCAGACGGGCTGTCTGAAAAGTACATGGATCAGTCTCCTTTGACTTGATTTAAAATGGAAAAAGCCCGCAGTCTTTTGGAGTATCTCTCCTTGATTAAACTGCGGGCTTCGCTTCGAATATTTGATGGTTTGTATCACTTTGGGGGCGACGAAAAATCAGAAGATTTTTTTGATTTTGGGCGTTCAATTATCAGAATAGGCCGATATAGGCGGTTTCGTGAGGGTACAGCATCGGTAAAACCCAAATGACATCCTTTGTACGCCAACGTAATTTTTCCTTCTTGGACGCGAAAAATCCGCACCGTAGTGCGGATTTTTGCGCTGACATCCATATTGTATGCCAATTATGGTGCCGGTGGCGGGGGTCGAACCCGCACGGTATTGCTACCAACGGATTTTGAGTCCGTCACGTCTGCCAATTCCATCACACCGGCATATTCAGCTGCTCAACAACCGCACACAGCAAGTCATAAAGGCAGCTAAATGATTGTACTACATATTCTCTGACAAATCAAGTGTTTTATTATCAGAATCGCCAGATATGCCTGAAATGAACAAGGTAATAAACAAGCGATATTACAAACGGAACAAATAGCCCGATCGCAACAGTCAGCACAATAGCAACTGCTGTTCCGAAGAGCGCCTGTCCAAACAGAGCATAAACGAGCAGGAACATAATTGCCGCAATCACACCGTAATGAATATTATCAATTACCGATCTGAAAATTCGCTGTGACGGCTTGATTACCGACCGTCTGTGTTCAAGAAACTGCTCGGGCAGGGCACGTCCCGAAAAGGAATCGTCCGCTATCTTCAAAAGCTCGAACAGCTCCTGAGATTCATCGGAAACAATAACATCATCGCTGAAAATATTCGTAACCATATTTACACGATAATCGTCATAATCTCCGCCGAGTTCACCGTATTTTGAGGTAGGACTTTTTTCAGGCAGACAATCGAGCGCATTCGGTGCATCGATCGGCACTCCGAGAGGTGAAAATTTTGTGCTGATTCCCGTAAGAGTCTTTCCTACAGCAACAGCAATATTATATGTGATCTCTCCCCTTCTTGTTCTGAAATTATCGCTGCGGATAACAAAAGAAAGGTATTCGAGCGAATCATCGGTCATTCTTGAAAAATGAGGATATTCGCCCTTGAAGCCCATCTGCTCAAGGTGAGGTTCTGCGATTTCCGTAACTCTTTTTGCAATTGCTTTTTCAGATATGTTGTAAACACTTTCGCAGCTGTTTTCAGGCATCATCTCAGCAAAACGCTCTTCAATCCTGAAAAGAAGTCTGCGCGCTGTTCCAGATTCGACCTGCTCAACATATACATTGGCAAATTTTTCTATCTCTTTCATGGCTCTGTCGGTTTCTTCGTTATAGAAGTATTCTCCCGCCAGATCGAGATGCTTTACAAGCTTGCTGCAGTCACAGTTGACAAGCATCGATCTTATTCCCGACAAAGCATATCGGTTTTCAAGCACCTCGCTCACGAGCTCTTCACACCTGTTGAGAACAGCCTCATCCTCTTCCTGAACGAAACCCAGCGCTGCATGAAAAAGCTTCGCAAGAGGAACCATTTCTCTTTCTCGCGGACTGAGACCTTCACTGCCGATCATGGCAAGTTTACTGAGCAGAAGCGCACTTGATGCAGAGATTATTTCTGCACGAGATGTGCCCGCGAGCTGCAGCCTGCCGACATAATCATATTCGACAAGATCCATAACGGGTTTTCCCGATTTAAAGGATAAATAAATCCAGTCTTTTTCCTGGAGCATTCTTCCGACATAAGGTTCATCGGAAAACTGAGTATCGATCAGAAAACGAACCTCAAATTCGTTATCACTTTCGGCATCAGTTTCCATGCAGAACAAATAACCCATAATCGGAAATTCCAATTGCGGGTCAGAAATATTCACGTGCGGAAAGAACAGCTTGACCATTCCCCACTCACGTTCGGCTGTAACAAGTACCAGACCGTCGCCCTGTTTTTTGATAACGACTCTCTGATTGAGCAGTGACGAGAAGGACACAAAGAATTCGCCCGTAGCTCTGTCCATTCTGAAAGCAGCATCTCTGATCGATGCAAGCCATTTAACGTGCCCCTGCTCATTATCCCTGTAAATATCGGCAAGCCATTCAAAAAACGGCAGCAGCCGGCTGCTGCCAAGCGGCTCGATCGTGTTTCCGATCTGGGATAAAAGCGCTACATCATCAGGGATACGCTCACAGACAGAATCTCCGCTTTCAAGAAGCTGAGATATTCCGTCGGAAATAATGTGTGACGCCGAAAACCTGACTCGGTAAGGAGCACTCTCCAGCCTTGATATTATCTCAGCAGGAGAATACTCCCTCAGATTCGATGTTAGATGAGATTTATCCTCAAAAAAGCGCTCAATTCCCAAAGAAAACCTATCAATATACTTCATATGATAAATTTACCATCCATAATATCTGATGCAGGCGACAACCTTACCGAGCACCGTAACCTCTTTTGCGAAAATTGGCTCATAAGCGTCGTTTTCAGGCTGAAGCCTGATTGCATCCTTATCTCTGTAAATACGTTTTACCGTAGCCTCTTCTTCGATCATGGCTACAACTATCTCACCGTTATGCGCGGTACGTGTTTTCTCGGCAATTATTATATCACCGTCAAGAATACCCGCATTCTTCATACTTTCACCCGAAACGCGAAGCGCAAAAAGCTCACCGCCGCCATGACGTTCAGCGGGATAAGGAATAGTCGCAACCACATCCTCGAAAGCATAAACGGGCGTACCTGCGGTAACTCTTCCGAGAAGCGGAACCTGTATGACAGGAAGCTCGTCGGAAATTCTTATCGATCTGTTAAGACCGGCATCTCTTTTGATTGCACCCTCTTCTTCAAGCTCTCTGAGGTAGTTATGAACGGAAGAGGTCGATTTAAGACCTGTCGCTGCACATATCTCCCTTACAGAAGGAGGCGGCAGACCGTCATTCGACCTTTTTCTGAGATACGACATAATTCTTTCTCTTGAAGCTTCAGCTTTTTCACCCATATCAGAACACCTGCCCTTTCAAACAGATTATGTCTACTGTATACATAATACCACATCTGAAGCAAAAATGCAAACATTTGTTTTGTATTTTAAGAATTTATTTAAAAAGATAAGCCGACAGGAACAGATGCTGCTCCTGTCGGCCAAAATATTATTTAATAAGCTTTGCCCCAGCAAACCATGTGCTTTGCTTTCTTGCCGCAGCATACACATGTATCGGAGATATTCTCCTGCTCGAACGGAATGCAGCGGGAACCTGCACCTGTGAGCTCCTTGACTTTATCTTCGCACTCTTCCTCACCGCACCACATTGCGTAAACAAAACCGTCACCATTATTGGTAAGAGCCTCGTTAATCTCATCAATGGATTTGCAGCGATAGCTTCTCTTCTCTCGGTTATCGAGAGCCTTCTGATAAAGTCCCTTATGAACTTCCTTGAGCTTTTTCTTGATCTCTTTCGAAAGACCGTCAAGCGAAACAACAGTCTTCTCTCTGTTGTGGCGTGTTACAAGAACACACTGGTTGTTTTCGATATCTCTCGGACCGATCTCAAGTCTTACGGGAACACCCTTCATCTCATACTCGGAGAACTTCCAGCCTGCAGAGTTGTCCGAATCGTCAACCTTGACACGGATACCCGATCTCTCAAGCTTCTTCTTGAGCTCGTATGCCTTTTCAAGCACACCGGGCTTATGCTGAGCAATAGGAATGATAACGAGCTGAATCGGTGCAATAGCGGGCGGAAGAACAAGACCGTTATCGTCACCGTGTGTCATGATGATGCCGCCGATGAGACGGGTGGAAACACCCCAGGAAGTCTGATGCGGATATTCAAGCTTGTTCTCTTTGCCTGTGAACTGAATATCGAAAGCTTTTGCAAAACCGTCTCCGAAATAATGAGAGGTTCCTGCCTGAAGAGCCTTACCGTCGTGCATAAGTGCCTCAATTGCATATGTAGACACTGCACCTGCAAACTTATCGCTTTCGGTTTTCTTGCCCTTTACAACAGGCATTGCGAGAGCATCACGACAGAAATCCGCATATACATTGAGCATCTTTTCGGTCTCTTCAACAGCCTCCTGTGCTGTTGCATGGATTGTATGACCTTCCTGCCAGAGGAACTCTCTCGAGCGAAGGAAAGGTCTTGTGGTCTTCTCCCATCTTACGACGGAAACCCACTGGTTGTAGAGCTTGGGAAGATCACGCCACGAATGGACAATATTGGAATAATGCTCACAGAAGAGAGTCTCGGATGTAGGTCTGACGCACATACGCTCTTCAAGCTTTTCGCTGCCTCCGTGAGTTACCCATGCAACCTCGGGAGCAAAACCTTCAACATGATCCTTCTCCTTCTGAAGAAGGCTTTCGGGAATGAACATCGGCATACAGACATTTTCATGACCTGTATCCTTGAACATCTTGTCGAGAATCTTCTGAATATTCTCCCAGATAGCATAGCCGTAAGGTCTTATAACCATACAGCCCTTGACACTGGAGTATTCGATAAGTTCTGCTTTTTTTACGATATCAGTATACCATTTTGCAAAGTCTTCCTCCATGGAGGTTATCTCTGCAACCATCTTTTTATTGTCAGCCATATCAATTTACCTTTCCAACAGATTATTCAGCTTTTTTCTTACCGCCGGTTACTTTACCGAGGATTGCAATAACAATATAGATCATTATCATAACAACGAAAATTCCGAGCATTCCCTTTGCCATGATGTCAACAGTCTTCATAACCTCGCTCTTTTCGGCAACCGCATTGCCCGAAGCAGAGGACTCGCTGACAGCTTCTTCCTCATCGGAATCCTCATCAGCGGTATAAAGAACCGCATCCTCAACAACAGCATTATCGGATACATCCTCGGCAGGTGCAGCGTATGCCGTAAATGCCATGCAGGAAAGTGTGAGGATGACCAGAATTACAGAAATAAACTTTTTCATAATACAATATCTTCCTTTCCGATCATCACGATCATATCATCGAGGGCAGAAGTGCAAGTATGATACCGCCGGCAACAACCGAGCCGATCTGACCTGCAACGTTAGCACCGACTGCGTGCATGAGAAGGTGGTTCTGGTTATCTTCCTTGAGAGCCATCTTCTGGATAACACGAGCAGACATCGGGAACGCAGAGATACCTGCACCGCCGATCATCGGGTTGATCTTCTTACCCTTGGGCAGGAAAATATTGAGGAACTTTGCAAACATAACGCCTGCGATTGTGTCAAATACAAATGCAACAAGACCGAGTGCCATGATAAGGAGAGTGCTCCAGTTTACGAAATCCTCAGCCTTCATTGTTGCGGAAATTGTAATACCGAGAAGCAGAGTTATGATGTTTGCGAATGTTGTGGATGCTGTCTGAGAGAGAGAATCAAGCTTTCCGCACTCTCTGATAAGGTTACCGAACATAAGGCAGCCTACAAGAGCAACAGATGCCGGAGCAACAAGACCTGCGATAATTGTAACAAGGATCGGGAAAAGGATTCTTGTGGTCTTTGTAACGTTCTTGGGGTTATATGCCATTCTGATCTGGCGCTCTTTCTTGGTTGTGACAAGCTTTATAGCCAGCGGCTGAATGATGGGAACAAGAGCCATATAGGAGTATGCCGCAACAGCGATAGCTCCGATGTAACTGCTGTTGAGAACTCTCGAAACAAGAATGGATGTAGGACCGTCAGCGGCACCGATAATACCGATAGATGCCGCATCTGCAAGATCAAATCCGCAAAGCGATGCAACGGTAATGGTAAGGAAGATACCGAACTGTGCAGCCGCACCGAAGAGGAGCATCATCGGGTTCGAAAGAAGCGGTCCGAAGTCGATCATAGCACCGATACCAATGAAGAGAAGAAGCGGCATTGCTTCCGAAGCCTCAATACCGACATTGAAAAGCCATTCGATAATACCGATGCTCTGAATTCCGCCGCCCATATCGAGGGTGAGCGCACCGCTGAACGGAATATTAACGAGTATTGCGCCGAATCCCATCGGCAGAAGAAGTGCAGGTTCCATATCCTTTTTGATAGCAAGCCATATAAGCAGTGCGCCCACTGCCCACATTACTACCATCTTCCAGCCGCCGTTGGAAAACAGCGCGACTGTTCCATCTGTCAGAAACGAAAAAAAGTCCAAAATAAATCCTCCTCAATTTTTGCATTGCTTTATATTATAATGTAAAAAGCTGTAATTTTCAACATGAATTTGCATTTTGGAATGTACGGATAAAATTTATGTTATATAAATTATAATTGGCTCATTCAAAAGTATTATTACTGTACAAAAGATAATAAATATGATAATATATATTCAATAGTAGGTATAAATCTGTAAGAATTTCAGATCGGAGGTATTGAATAAATGAGAAAAGCATATTTAAGATTTGTGTCAATCTGCACTCTTTTCTTATTTTTATTATCCGGCTGCAACTGTTCACCATATGCCGAAGACAGCGAATATCTGCAAAAGAAAAAGGAATGTATCGATTGGATCGCTGACAACAAGGAATCGATCGATATTATCGTTCAGCAATTGGACACTTATGGTTTTGGTATGGATATTTATTGCGAAGATGGCGTCTTTGAGATGTATGGACAGGCAGGAACGGAGAAGCCTTCAGCCTATGCAGTGTTGTCAAATGACGAGCTGATGGAAAATCTGAGCATTCTTTTTGAAAATGAATATATAGATAGTGTGTCAAAGACTAAATTCAAAGGCGAAACAGACTATTCTTACTCTATACATTTCGTCACTATCAGGAAGGCATTTACCTGCACAGCATATCTTGCAAGGAATGCTGAAGAGGCCTCAGCCGCCGATGAACATATAACAGGTGATTGGTATTACATGAGTCGCATAAATGTATGAATAGGATTTTGATAATTCATAATTTACATATTATTATACATCTGCGAAAGGATTGACTATTTATGAAGAAAACCTTTGCAAAAAAATCCCTGTGCCTTGCAGTCCTTATTTTTGCTTTTATTCTGCTGGCATGGACTGTAAACGCTTCGGCACCTTCCGTTACATATCCCACAGAGCCCACAAATGGTTATGTAACAGTTGTGATTTCTTATCCCGAAGGGGTCGTTCCCGCTGAAGGCGATACGATTTCCTACAGCATCGACGGCGGTTCATGGCAGAAATACACCGAGCCGTTCACCGTTGAGAAGAACTGCTCCGTCATAGCAACAATCGCTTATGCCGACGGATCGGCTTCCGCTCCCGCAACCGTTCAGATCGGCTGCATTGACAAAACCTCACCTTCCGCTCCGTCGATCACGGCAGACACCGAAACATGGTCGGCTGTCAGCGTATCGGTCACAATCGTTCCCGGAACAGACGGCGGATCGGGAATCGCCCGCACCGAATACCGCATCGGCGACAGCGAAACATGGCTTGAATATACCGCTCCCCTTTCCCTCACTTCTTCCGACACGGTCTATGCGCGCACCATCGATCTTGCAGGCAACTCTTCCGAGATATCGGAGCTCAACATCTCAAACTTTGATCTCACCGCTCCCGACACAAGTTCGATGAAGATTTCCTTTGTATGTGACACAAACGCAGTCGTTGTCGATTCCGGAACCTTCGGCACGTTCTTTTCGTCTGCCGTTACTGCACGAATAGAGGGTGCAAAGGATTCCGAAAGTGGTCTTGGCGGCTATGAATTCCAGGTCGTCGGCAAGGATTCCTCCCCCACTCCCGAGGGCTGGGTAATGTATTCTCCCGACAGTCAGCCGATCATCTCGACCGATTTTGCGGGTTTTGTATACGCAAGAGCATATGACAAGGTCGGCAACCGTTCCGAACCTTTTATGTCGGACGGTCTTGTAGTTGACACAACAGCTCCCGTCATTTCTGATATTACGCTTTCGACAAGCGCTCTGACCGACCAGAGAGTCGACGTTACATTCAATGTTACCGACAATATCCGTCTCGACAGTGTAAAGGTAAACGACGTTTATGTCGGTATCTACAATCAGAAATTCACAGCTTTCAAGAATGGCGATTATGTTGTTGTTGCAACCGATAAGGTCGGCCACACCACCACACACACCATAACCATCAGCAACATCGATATCGATTCATACAGTCTTATCAGAATGTGCGAATCTCTTTCGGAATCCGATTACACCCCGTCAACCTGGGTTATCATGACTGCTGCGCTCACCGAGCTAAAAACCGAGATGTCTGTCAGCACCGACCAAGCACGAATCGACGCTCTTTGTGACAAGGTCATCACAGCCCTTCAGGGGCTTGTCTTCCGCGGTGATGCGACCGAATCAAGAGAACTTATCACAAAGATTGCCTCCTTTGACAAAGAGCTTTACACCGATTCGTCGTGGAAAGCTGTTGATGAGGCAGTATCCGTCGTTGAGATAACCATAGCAAATCCCGAAAGCACTCAGGAAGACGTCGATACGGTCCGTGCATCGCTTGAGCTTGCTGTCGCTGAACTTAAGCTGAGAGCCGATTTCACAAATCTCGACAGACTGATTTCTCAGACCGACGCTCTCGACGCTTCAAGATACAATCCCGAAAAGCTTCAGGCTCTCAGAGCAAAAGCCGACGAAGCAAGAAATCTTTCGAGAACAGACTCCACCCAGGATCAGGTTGACGCAATGTACAACGAAATGCTTATTCTCATGAGCCAGCTTCCCGATCCGGTTCCCGAAGAAAAAGAACCCAATTATCTTCTCTATTTCACCCTCATAGTCATTCTGATTCTCGCAGTCGGCGCAGGTCTGTTCCTTCTTATCAGCGCAATACGACGCAGAAAGTCCGAAAAGCTTGCTGCTGCCTATGAGGACGCTTATGCCGATGAATATGACGATTACGGTTCAGACTCCTCCGTCGGAGAAAACGACATCTTCTTCTCGGACGAAGATGACTACTCGGATTACAACGATTACGATGAATAAAAGCAAAATCTGAAATCAAGGAAAGGTACGAGCACAATGTCAACAGATTCAAGAAAATGCATAAAACAGGTATTCAGCTACGTCAGAGCGCTTGCCGAAAGACGTTTCACAATCGGTACAGATTACACCGATTACGGCTTCTCGATGTCTCTGAGCACTCTTCCCGAGCACGAATGCATCTCAATGCCGTGCTTTGAGCCCGACGAGGACGGATATGTCTCCGATACTATCCTGACCGTCGAAAAGGCCGAATATCCCGAATGTCCTCTGCCGCCCGAATCTCTTTCGGGCTGGCTCGAGAAGGGCTGGAACGACCCGAGTGTCAGCCTTTCAATAGTCAAAAAGAAGGAAACCGTCGCCGAAGACGGCACTGTGGTCAAGACCGAGATCTTCACAGACGATACAACAAGGTATGCCGATTTTGTTGACTGGAACGGTCAGCGTGACATATGGGCTCAGGAGGCTCTTCCCGCATATCTTTCGCGAAAGGTATACGACACATTATACGCACTTTATTCCGAACTCGGACGCGAAAAAGATCGTATAGAGCTTATGCTCGGTGACGGTATGTTTGAGACCGAGCTTGAAGACGGAACAAAGATATGCCACCCCATTGTGCTCGAACGTGTATCTCTGAGCTTTGATTCGGAAAAACCGAGCTTTACAATACGCGACTGCGATGCAAACCCGATGCTCTATTCAAGACTTCTCAGAATCATTCCCGGACTTGAATCGACCTGTCTTTCCGAATATTCCGAGAAGGTTGAAGCTGAGCTTATCCATCCGTTCGACGCTCAGACTCTGGACAAGTTCCTTTCTGCCTTTTCCAACGCGATATCTTCCGAATGCCGCCTTCTTGCTGACGGAGAAACTTCTCAGGCAAAATTCACCGTCAGACGTTTCCCCGTTCTCTTCACAAGACTGCGCGCTTCGGGTTACAGCGCAATGCTCGACAAGATCATCGATGACGTTGATAACGCCGAGGAATTCTCTCCCTCGCTTCTCAGCATTATAGGACAGCTGCCATCACAGACTGCCGACGATATCGTTGTCTCTTCCGGAGTCATGGAGGTCAACGGAATCGACAGCTCTGTTCTTCTTGAGAAATCGGCAAACCGCGAGCAGCTTCTCATAGCAAAGAAAATCGAAAAGAACCCCGCTGTTCTCGTTCAGGGACCTCCGGGCACGGGCAAGACCCATACTATTTCAAATATTATAGGCGATCTTCTGTCCAAGGGACAGAGCGTACTCGTCACAAGCCAGACCTCAAAGGCTCTGAGCGTTCTCAGAGATAAGATAAGCGAGCCCATTCGCCCGCTCTGCGTAAGCGTTCTTGACGACAACCGCAAGCAGCTCGAGGAGTCGCTCAACACAATCAACGACTATATGTCCTCGCATAATATCGAGTCGCTGTGCGAAGAGGCCGACAAACTCGAACAGGAGAGAACCTCTCTTATCAATTCCATCACTGCACAGCGCGAGCGGCTTGTCTCGCTGGTAACAAAAGAATATTCTCCGATAATTACAGACAATGGAGAGATGCTGCCGAAAGATGCTGCAAAATTTGTCAGAAATCTTGAAGCAAAATCATTTATTCCCGACAATATTCCGTCGGATGCAGCTCTGCCTTTTGACATAAGACAGCTTGAGGAGCTTTACGCGTCCAACGAGTCTCTCTCCGAGCACGAAGAAGCCATTCTCTCATCCGATGTTCCCGACAGCTCACAGCTCCCGACTCCGTCCGAATTCACAAGACTTCGTTCCATTATTGAAAAAACCGACGAGGAGCTCGACGTCAAGGGGGTCGGCTTCTGGAACCTCGAAACAAAGAGAGATGCAGGCGAGCTTCTTTCTCTGTGCAACGAGATAAAAACCGCTGCGGAACAGCTTGCAGATGCTGAAGGCTGGATGCTCAAGCTTGCACAGTCGGGCATATCCGACAGCAATTCCGAAAAGAGCATTTTCTCCTCCATCGGCGAAAGCATTCCCGTTCTGTGCGATCTTGCAGCACAGCTCAGACTCGACATCATCGACAGTGCACCTTCCATTCCCGACGACATCATTTCGACCGAGACTCAGGAGCTTTTCGACGAGACCTACGAAGATCTCGAGGACGAGAAGATAAACTGGCTTACACTTGCTCTTCACCCGAGACGCAGACAGCTTCTCGACAAATGCATAATCAACGGAGAAAAACCCGACACAAAAACCGAGGTCGGCATACTCGCAAGATATCATAAGCTTCTCAAGGGAAGAAAAACTCTTGTAAAACGCTGGTCAGGCGCTGTCGCAAGCCTCGGCGGTCCCGAGCTCGGCGGCGACGCTCCCGAAGAGCAGGCTCAGATGGCATGGCAGACTGTCAGCGGCTGGATCGAGTGGTATTCATCACACTGGGGATCCATCGCAGAGCAGCTTGTACATCTGGGATTCGATCTCGACAGATATATCGAAAAGCTTCCTCTTGAATCAAGAATGGCAGGCGAGCTTTCCACCGTCCAGTGTATGCTCGGCGGCGACCTTATTTCTCTTGTTGAAGAGGAATACTATCGCGGCGACAGAAGCGAGTGTTCAAATAAGCTGACCGCACTTTCGAGATCACTTCTCCCCTATACAGAATCACTTCCCATAATCAAAGAGATTCGCGACGCAATAGAGTCGGGAGATTCCGTCGCTTATACCGCTGCGCATGAAAGATACGACAGAATATGCCTCAAGCGCGAACTGTTTACAAAGAGAATCGAGCTGCTCGGTGCTCTCTCCGAGGTCTGCCCCATATGGGCAAAGCAGATCGAGAAGCGTCTTGAGCCCAACGGCACCTCTTCAATTCCCGGCAGCTTCGAAGAAAACTGGCTTGCAGCAAAGCTCAGATTCACTCTCGACGAAATTTCCGAGACAGACATTTCGTCCGTACAGGCAAATATTGCTGAACTTGAATCACAGTTATCCGGTCTTACGCGCGAGCTCATCACCAGAAGAGCCTGGTGTGCCGAGCTTAGAACCATGCTCGATCAGGACAAAAAACGTGCACTTGCCACATGGGCGGAGCTTGTCAAGCGTGTCGGCAAAGGAACAGGAAAACGAGCCGAACAGCTTCTTGCCTCCGGAGAACTGCGTCAGGCCATGAAGGCCTGCAGAAGATCCGTTCCCGTATGGATCATGCCTCTCAACGAGGTTGCTGAATATTTCGATCCCTCTGACGAGAAGTTTGATGTTCTTATCATCGACGAGGCAAGTCAGGCCGATCTTACGGGACTTATAGCCCTCTATCTTGCTAAGAAGGTCATTGTTGTCGGCGACGACAAGCAGGTCAGCCCCACTCCGATCGGAATCGACGTTGATACTTCCGCAAAGCTTCGTCAGGAGTTCCTTTCAGATATTCCTGCTGCTTCAATGTATGATGAAATGACGTCCATCTACGATCTCGGCAAGGCAAATTACGAGCCTATAACTCTGAAGGAGCATTTCCGCTGCGCTACGGATATCATCAACTTCTCAAACTATCATACATACAACGGTATTATCCGTCCGCTCCGCGATTCGGGAAGCATCAGACTGCGTCCTGCAACGGTTGCGTATAAGGTTGAAAACGCCAAGTCGGGCTCAAAGAAAACAAACAGAAGCGAAGCAGAAGCAATCACTTCTCTCATCGCCTCCTGTATCGAACAGCCTGAATACAAAAAGTCAACCTTCGGCGTTATAACAATGCTTGGCGATGAGCAGGCTCTTCTTATCGACCGTATGCTCAGAGAGAAGCTTTCGGAGCATATTTACAAATCAAGACAGATTCTCTGCGGAAACCCGTCCTATTTCCAGGGCGATGAGCGTGATGTAATATTCATAACACTCGTTGACACCCCCAACGAAAACGGCAGCTCTCTCACTGTACGCCGAGAAGGCTACAACGATATGTACGCAAAGCGCTATAATGTCGCGGCAAGCCGTGCCAAGGATCAGCTCTGGGTCGTTCATTCGCTCAATCCCGACACAGACCTCAAGGGTGACGATATCAGACTCAAGCTTATAAAGCACGCACAGGATCCCTCTTCAACGGCGGCAGCGCTCGAAACGACTCATCCTTCAGCGCTTTCCGAAATGGAGCAGGCTGTTGTTTCGACCCTCAAAGATGCCGGATTCGCCGTTGAAGTGCGCGAAAAGGTCGGCAGTTATATCATCTCCATCATATGCTCGGGTGCAACAAACCGCATCGCAATAGAGTGCGACGGCGATTACACTGCAGATTCTTCTAAGATCTCTTCCGAAATGTCAAAACAGTCCGTGCTCGAAAGACTCGGCTGGAAATTCTGTCGTCTGCGTGCATCCGAATACTACCGCTCCCCCGACGCTTTCCTCGAATCACTCGTCAAAAAGCTCGAGTCATTAGGCGTAAAGAAAGGTTCTCCCGATTCAGTATCGGAAAACAAACTTCTCGAGCGTGTCAAACTTCGCGCCGCCGAGCTCAGTGAAGAATGGAAATCAGAAAAAGATACTGTCACGGAAGAAGTACAGTAAAAGTATTAAAGACCACCTGCAAGCAGTGGTCTTTTTTCTGTATATGACAGGTTTTGATTATCAAAAAAGCAAAGAAACAACGCCGAACCAACAAACAGGTTCGGCGTTGTTTGGTGGAGATGAAGAGGATCGAACTCTCGACCTTACGGATGCGAACCGTACGCTCTCCCAGCTGAGCTACACCCCCGAATAGATGAATCATTCTATTGCTCGATTATTATACAATCATTTCGTATAAATTGCAAGCACAAAATATGAAGTAAGACTCATATCTGTGCGAAAATTCAATAAAATGGTTACATACTTATTTCAAATTACTATATTCACTTGAAGTATTTTTTATGACCTGCTATAATAACTAAAGTATAGTTTTGTCCAAAAAACACGACTGGAGGCGCGCTTCATAACAAAGCGCAAGTTGCTATGAAAAAAGTCATTACATACGGAACATTCGACCTTCTTCATTACGGTCATATAAAGCTTCTCGAGCGTGCTAAGGCGCTCGGAGATTATCTCATTGTCGGCATCACTTCTGACAGCTACGACAGATATCGCGGAAAGCTCAACGTCCACGACACTCTTATCGAAAGAATCGAAAACGTGAAAAAGACAGGGCTTGCAGACGAGATACTCGTAGAGGAATATGAGGGACAGAAAATCGACGATATCACCCGTCTCGGGGTCGACATTTATGCTATCGGTTCCGACTGGAGAGGCAAATTCGATTATCTCAGCGATTACTGTGAGGTAGTTTATCTCGAGCGAACCAAAGGAATTTCCAGTACTGCTCTGCGCGCACAGGAACATGATTTCATCAAATTCGGCATTGTCGGCACAGGTCGTATCGCAAACCGCTTTATACCCGAATCCAAATATGTATCAGGACTTTCCGCTGAGTTTGTTATGGACATAGACGAAGCGTCTGCAAAGGCTTTTGCCGACAGACATCAGCTCACCACTTATACCACAGATTACGACAAGCTGCTCGAGTTGTCCGACGCTGTGTATATTGCCACACCGCATCAGTTCCATTACGAGTATGTAAAGCGTGCACTTCTTGCAAAGAAGCACGTGCTTTGCGAAAAGCCGATCACTTTGGAACTTGCTCAGGCAAAAGAGCTTTTTGAACTCGCCAACAAACAGGGCGTTATCCTTATGGAAGGTCTCAAGACCCTTCACTGTCCCGGCTTCAAACGCCTTATCAGTCTCGCAAAAAGCGGCAGAATTGGCGACATCAAGTGCGTTGATGCCGCTTTCACAAAACTCGTTCCTGCAGGCTGCCGCGAGCTGACCGATAAATTTGCGGGCGGAAGCGTAACCGAGCTTGCAACATATCCCGCACTCGCAATTTATAAGCTCCTTGGACTTGATTACAGCGATGTTCGTTTCACATCGTTTGTAAAAGATGACAGCGTCGATCTCTTCACAAAAATAGATCTTTACTATCCGAACGCAGCTGCATCTGCAAAAGTCGGTATCGGTGCAAAAACCGAAGGAAGTCTTGTCATAACAGGTACCAGAGGCTACATTTACGTACCCGCTCCCTGGTGGAAGACCGAGTATTTTGAAATGCGTTTTGAAGACACTTCAAGCACAAGAAAGTTCTTCTACGAATTCGTTGGCGACGGTCTTCGTTATGAACTTCAGACCTTCATCAATCAGGTTGCAAAGAAATGCAACGACGAATCATTTACCAACTGTTCTCTCGGTCTTATCAAACTCATTGAAGAATATCGCAAAGGCGAACATACCACATTCATATCTTAATCGACAAGAACACAGATTTTTTCATTGACATGAAGATTTGATTATAGTATTATTATACTGTTAAATTTCAATTTGCTAAAGGAGTTAATCTACAATGGGTTCTAAGAAATCATCTAAATCTCGCAGTCAGAGACTCGGTGCAGGCTATATTTTCTTCATCTGCCTTTGCTGTGCAATCATTCTCGGTTTTCTGATCTTTGCGGTTTTAGTTTCCACCAATGCAGTATCCTGCAATGACACCGCAAGTGCTTCGGGTAACGTCGGCGGATACATCGAGCAGGATCCCGCAACAGGTGAGTATTATTTCATCGACGAAAACGGCGAAAAGCACGACCTTATTCTTTCAGGCACAGACGTTTATGCTAACGAGGCTTCTGAGTCTGACGCCACTATCACTGTAGAGTAAAAAACATCAACATAAAAAAACAGGTATCCTTCGAACGAAGGATACCTGTTTTTTTATTATTTAGAATAGCTGTCCTTGAGTTCAACAGATCTGTTGAAAACAAGTGCGCCGGGTTTTGAATCCTTACTGTCAACGCAGAAATATCCGAGTCTGAGGAACTGGAATCCGTCACCGGGCTTGGCTTCGGCAAGAGATGCCTCGAGCTTGCAGCCGGTCTTGACCGTGAGAGAATTCGGGTTGATGTGCTCCATGTAGTCGATAGACGCATTGTCGGGGTCTGCAACCGTGAAGAGACGGTCGAAAAGTCTCACCTCAGCATCAACAGCCGTATTGCAGTCTACCCAATGAATGGTACCTC
This sequence comes from Oscillospiraceae bacterium, assembly GCA_015065975.1. GTDB lineage: Bacteria > Bacillota > Clostridia > Oscillospirales > Acutalibacteraceae > SIG598. The sequence continues at coordinate 22,127 of SVPG01000002.1, forward strand.
TCACCTTTTCCCCTTCGCGAGGATTGCCGCCGCGTGTCTCGGGATCATACTCAGCATAAACCTCGACAACATTTCCGTTCTCGTCCTTCTTACAGCCTGTGCAGGTCACGATATAGGCACTCTTGAGTCGTACTTTGTTTCCGGGATAGAGTCTCTGATACTTCTTTGCGGGAACTTCCATAAAGTCGTCCTCTTCGATCCATACCTCTCTGGAGAAGGAAACCTCGCGTGTTCCTGCATTCTCGTCCTGAGGATTATTCTCGACGGTAAAGGTCTCAGTCTTATCCTCGGGATAGTTTGTTATAACAAGCTTTATCGGATTGACAACCGCCATTGCTCGCAGTGCGTGCTCGTTGAGGTCTTCGCGCAGGCAGTACTCAAGGAAGCTCCACTGGACAACGCTGGGATTCTTCGCAACACCGATCTTCTCACAGAAATTACGGATAGATGCAGGTGTATATCCTCTTCTGCGAAGAGCGAGAAGGGTCGGCATACGGGGATCGTCCCAGCCCGAAACAACACCTGTTTCAATCATATTGCGAAGCTTTCTCTTACTGAGAACGGTATAGTCTATATTGAGTCGTGCAAACTCGATCTGTCGCGGTTTTGACGGCACGGAAACATTGTTTACGACCCAATCGTAGAGAGGTCTGTGATCCTCATACTCAAGAGAGCAGAGCGAATGAGTGATATGTTCGAGTGCATCGCCGATGGGATGAGCAAAGTCATACATCGGATAAATGCACCACTCATTACCCGTGCGGTGATGGGTAGCGTGCTTGATTCTGTATATGACGGGGTCTCTCATGTTCCAGTTACCCGATGCGAGATCGATCTTTGCTCTGAGGGTGTATTTTCCGTCCTCAAACTCGCCCTCTCTCATTCTTCTGAAAAGATCGAGGCTTTCCTCCATCGGACGGTCTCTGTAAGGACTTGTAGCAGGAGTATCGTGTGTTCCGCGCATCTCCTTCATCTGCTCGGGAGTGAGCTCGCATACATAAGCGAGACCCTTTTTGATGAGCTCAACCGCAAAATCATATGTCTGCTCAAAATATGCAGATGCGAAATGATAGCGGTCACCCCAGTCATAACCGAGCCAGTGGATATCGTCCTTTATCGCTTCGACAAATTCCTCTCGCTCTTTGGTCGGGTTGGTGTCGTCCATACGAAGATTGCACAGACCGCCGAACTGCTCAGCCATACCGAAATCTATGCAAAGTGCCTTTACGTGACCGATATGCAGACAGCCGTTGGGCTCAGGCGGAAAACGGGTATGAACCTTCATTCCCTCACAGCGTCCGCCGGGACCCATGTCTTCAACGATGAACTGTTTTATAAAGTTATTTGATTCTGCCGCTTCATTCTCAAGCGGTGCTTTTACTTCCTCAGCCATAATAGTTTCCTTTCATCATCAAAATTATAATTTTTCAAGACCTGCACGCAGTCTTCTGAGAGATTCGTCTCTTCCGACAAGTCCCAGAACTTCTACTGCTCCGCCCGGTGTAACGGTGCGGCCCGAAGCTGCGATTCTGACCGGCCACATAAGAAGTCCGTTCTTTACCTCAAGCTTCTGTGCAAGATTTATCAGACAGTCATGAATACTCTCCTGTGTCCAGGAATCGAGAGCCTCGAGAGCTGCGATCGACTCGGTGAGCATCTGCTTTGATGTCTCAAGATTTGACTTGGATTTCTTGTTTATAAAAAGCTCTGTCGAATACTCGCCTGCATCGGCAATGAACTCAAGCTGTGCAGGAATGTCACTGAGAACCTCGCATCTCTGATGCAGGCATTTCGCCGCGAGAAGAGTATCGGTCTGTGCCCCGTTTGCCCCTTCGAGAATATAAGGAAGTGCGATTTCATGGAACTGCTCGTCGGTGAGTGCTCTGATGTATTCGGCATTGAGCCATCTGAGCTTGTCGGGATCGAATATTGCGGGAGACTTGGAAATACCCGAGATATCAAAAGCCTCAACCAGCTCCGACAGTGAGAACTTCTCCTGCTCTCCTCCCGGACTCCAGCCGAGAAGCGCGATATAGTTGATTACCGCCTCGGTAAGATATCCCTTAGCCACGAGGTCCTGATAGGAGGCATCTCCGTTGCGCTTTGACAGCTTGTTCTGAGCGTCCTTCATAACGGGCGGACAGTGGATATATACAGGCGGCTCCCAGCCGAATGCTTCATAGAGAAGATTGTATTTCGGCGTTGAGGAGAGGTATTCGCTGCCTCTTACAACATGAGTTATACCCATCTGATGGTCGTCTATGACGTTAGCAAAGTTGTATGTGGGTAAACCGTCCGACTTGAGCAGTATCTGATCCTCAAGCTCGGAATTGTCAACGGTTATCTTTCCGTAGACAGCATCGTCAAAGGAGGTCTCACCTGTTGTCGGCATCTTCTGGCGGATAACATACTCCTCACCTGCTGCGACTCTTTTCTTTGCTTCCTCGAGGGGAATATCGCGGCAGTGACCGTCATACTTTGCGATTCCGCCCGCTTCCTTATGAAGCTCCTCAAGACGCTCCTTTGTACAGAAGCAGTAATATGCACCGCCCTTTTCACAAAGCTCCTCGGCGTATGCCTTGTACATTCCTCGTCTTTCAGACTGGATATACGGTCCGAAATCACCGCCGACATCGGGACCCTCGTCCCAGAAAAGACCTGTTTCCTTAAGCGTGTTATAAATTATATCAACCGCTCCGTCAACATATCGCTCCTGGTCGGTATCCTCAATTCTGAGAATAAAATCTCCGCCCTGCTTTTTGGTGATAAGATATGCATACAATGCCGTTCTGAGATTGCCGACGTGCATATAACCGGTCGGTGACGGCGCAAATCTTGTCCTTGTTTTAGACATCTCTTCAACAAACCTTTCTCAGTTATATTTTGCTTTGATTTTTTCTGTCATAAGCTTTGCACATTTATATATATCACCGCAGCCCATTGTAAGTACAAGGTCGCCCGGCTGCGCATTTTCAATCACGTAATCAGCGATAGCTTCAAATGACTCAAGCAGTACAGCTCCGGGTATGCGTGAGCGAAGCTGCTCGGAATTGACTCCGAGGTCATCGATCTCACGGGCTGCCATAATCTCTGTCAGCACTACCTTATCAGCTATCTGAAGAACCTGTGCAAACTCGTCCATATGATCCTTTGTGCGGGTATATGTAAACGGCTGGAAAACAGCCCAGACTCTGTCAAAATGCTGTTCCTTGCATGCTCTGAGAATGGCTTCAAGCTCGGTGGGATGATGGGCATAGTCATCGGCAATGGTAATATTGTTTGTTACGGTATGGACATCGTAACGTCTCTTTGCACCCGCAAAGGTGTCAAGACCGTAGGAAATCTGCTCGGGAGTTGCTCCTGCATAATCAGCCGCAGCAGCGGAGGCAAGAGCATTGTAGATATTGTGATGACCCGGCACTCTGAGCGCAACGGAGCAGAACTCATTGCCCTGCTTGAGAATATTGAATTCCCAGTGGCCCTCGTCATTTATTCTTATATCTTTCGCGACAAAATCACAATCGTTATTGATACCGAAGGTGACTATCTCAGCGTTTACTCCTTCAACCGCCTTGAGGGAATTTGCATCGTCTCCGTTGACGATTATACGGCGGCCCGTCTGATTGGAGAATTTGTTGAATGACTTTATAATATTCTCAACCGAACCGAAATACTCCAGATGGTCGGCATCGATATTGAGTATTACCGCACAGTCGGGAGTTATCTGCAGGAAGGTATCAACAAACTCACAAGCCTCACAGACCATAAGATCGCTCTTGCCCGCTCTGCCGTTGCTGCCGATAAGCGGAAGCTTTCCTCCGATGATTATCGACGGGTCAAGATCGGTATTTACGAGTATGGTTGTGATCATAGAGGTTGTTGTTGTTTTGCCGTGAGTGCCCGAAACCGCAATGGTTCTCGGATATCTTCTGCATACGGCACCGAGAAGAATGCTTCTCTCCACTGTGGGAATACCTCTCTCCTTTGCCGCAAGAAGCTCGGGATTGTCCTTCTGCACAGCAGCCGTGTAAACAACAAGCTCGGCATCTCCGATATTCTCGGGACGGTGACCGATAAGCACCTCAACTCCGAGCGAACGGATTCTGTTTACGGTATCGGATTCGTTATCAACGTCCGAACCGTGTATTTTCTTACCTTCGCTGAGCAGAATCTCGGCAAGCGGGCACATACCCGATCCACCGATTCCTATAAAATGAATTTTTTCTGCCTGCTCAAGCACTTTGTCAAATGACGTGTCCATACATTCACTACCTTTATCAGAATTTAATTGTTTTCAATTTCATCAATATAATAACAGAGAAGATCAAATATCCATTCTCTGATATCAGTAAATTCAAAACCGATCGCTTTTGCCTTATCGGTATTTACAGAAAAGCTCGTTTCCCCGTTATAGGGAGCCGCATCTCCATCTTTATCGAGAACAGCGTTTTTTCCTGTTCTTTTCTCGACAAACTCACAAATCTCACGCATCGAAACGGTATTGTCGGAACTTGCATTGACTGCGCCTTCAAAATCGCTCTCCGCAAGAAAAGCAATAAACTTTCCCGCTTCATCGGAGCGGATAAAGCTCATACGCGCGTCGGGATTGTCGATATACATAGGTTTGGCTTTCATTATATGCTCGACATAAAAATACAGCCTCTTTGTATAATCGTCGCTTCCGAGAACAACGGGACAGCGCACTGCCGCCCATTTCATATCGCCGCAGCACTGTGCAAGAGCTCTTTCTGCCTGACGTTTGACCTCGTTGTACGATGCATCGGCACGGTCGCACCAGACAATCTCGCCGACGGACGGGTCAAACTCCTCTTCCGATGTATTCTCGTGCAGCTTTTCATATACAGCCGTACTTGACATATGAATATATCTGCCGCACTCGATCACGTCAAGAACGCATTTCATATCGTTTGAGCTGTATGCAATCTTATCGATGACAACATCGAAGTATTTGCCTGCGAGAGCATTTCTCACGCTCAGGGAATCCGACCTGTCGAGAGTTATTCTGCCAACCTGATCGCCGAACTCGTCCTTTGCGATTCCACGCGTGGCAATCGTAACATTATGCCCTCTTTTGATAAGCTCCCTCACCATATGAATTCCGAAAAAACGGGTTCCGCCGATAACGAGAATATCCAACTAAAACGCCTCCGAAATTTATTTTATAAGCTTTTTCTCCTTTGAGAGAATCTGTGCTTTTCTTTTTTCGGTTTCCTCATGATCTACCGCTATCTCTCCCTCGTCGTTTATAACGATGCAGACTCCTTCCGATGCATCCTTCGGAACCTCCTGCATAGGGATGGCAAACTTACGGATTTCTCCGTCCTTTCCTTCCCCTTCGCAGATAGCATATTTGCCGTCAAAACGGTCAATAACAAGCTTTCTCATTTCTTTAAACTAACCTCTTTCAAAAAAATTTAATCAACAGCGGCAACATCAACCGCTCCTTCTTTATAGGTAAATACAACGTTGCCGAGACGGTCTCTTCTGACGATTGTTATATCAAGCTCATTTAGTCTGTCAATAACGATATCGTGAGGATGACCGTAATCATTGTCAAATCCGCAGCTAACCACGGCGTACTGCGGCGCTGAGCGTTTCAGAAAAGCCCATGATGAAGATGTTGAACTTCCGTGATGGGCAAGCTTCAGGACATCCGCACTTACATCATATCCGTTTTCGAGGATATCTCTCTCAACACTGCTCGATATGTCGCCTGTTGTCAGATAGCTGAACCCGTTGACCGAAAAGCGAACCACAAGCGAGCAGTCATTCAGGTCTGAATAATTAAACTGCGTATCAGGCGAGAGAATCTCCATCATCATTCCGTCAAACTCATAGAAATCCCCAGCCTTTGCCATTGTAAGCGAAACATCATATTCTTCCGCTGCATCAAGGACATCAGAATAGGTCGACGTCACAGGCGTGAGGCTTTCGTCAACAACGGGCAGCATAAGGTTATCAACTTCAACCGACTTTATAACGGTATCGATTCCGCCTATGTGGTCACTGTGTGGATGCGAGCCTATTATCCAGTGAAGCTTACTGACACCAATCTTTTCGAGATATTCGACCACGACCGTACCCATTCCGTTTTCACCGGAATCGATAAGGATATTGACGCCGCCGCCCTGAACAAGCGAACAGTCGCCCTGACCGACATCAATAAAATGTATGACCATTTCATCCCCTGCATATATGATAGGAAGATGAATATTGTCATCACCCTGCTCGAGCTGTATGGGTGTCGGAAGCTGAAAATCGCACCCTACAAAAGTGAACGACACAAACAGTATAAATATTGAAAGGACAGCCGATAGAATCCTTCTACCTGCGCCTGTACCTTTTATTCTTATCATTCCTTCCACCTTTTTGCGCAGGCTGACGCTTTTGCTGCACAGAAGAACCTCGTACAAGACATTCCGGACCGTTTCCGATCAGGTCATATCTTCCCGCCGCCTTCAGCGCCTTTTCAACCTGCTCCCTGTTCTCAGGTTTGAAATACTGCAGCAAAGCTCTCTGCTGAGCCTTCTGCTGTGCAGTTTTGGGGACATAAACTTCTTCCATGGTATACGGGTCAAGTCCCGTATAGAACATACAGGTCGAGATCGTTCCCGGCGTTGGATAAAAATCCTGAACCTGCTCCGGTCGAAGCTTTTCTTTTTTCAGAAAAACAGCAAGCTCTATCGCATCTTTGAGCGTACTTCCCGGATGGGAGCTCATAAGATACGGAACAAGATACTGCTCCTTGCCTATCTGCTTTGTAATTTTGAAAAACTTCTTTGAAAACGCTCTGTATGCCTCGATATGAGGCTTACCCATATGGTCGAGAACATTGTTTGAGCAATGCTCGGGAGCAACCTTGAGCTGACCGCTGACGTGATGCTCAACAAGCTCCCTGAAAAATGTATCATCGTTATCGCACATAAGATAATCGAATCTTATGCCCGAACGAACGAAAACCTTTTTGACCCCCTTGATGCTTCTGAGCTTACGCAGAAGCTCAAGGTATTCCTGATGGCTGACCTCAAGATTTGGACAGGGCTTCGGTGCAAGGCAGCGCTTGCCCTTGCACAGTCCCGATTTGAGCTGTTTTTCACAAGAGGGGTGTCTGAAATTCGCGGTGGGACCGCCGACATCGTGAATATAACCCTTGAACCCTTTCATACGGGTCAGCATCTGCGCCTCTCTTATAACCGATTCTTCACTTCTGACAGTTATCTGTCTTCCCTGATGGAACGCAAGAGAACAGAATGCGCATGCGCCGAAACAGCCTCTGTTATGAACTATCGAGAATTCGACCTCTGTCATTCCCGGCACTCCGCCTTCGGCATCATACACGGGGTGGCATCTTCTCATATACGGAAGCTCATAAACGCGATCGAATTCCTCTGTCGAGAGAGGCGGCATGGGCGGATTGCAGACAAGCATTCTGTCGCCGTGACGCTGTATAATTCTTTTACCGCGGACCGCATCATGCTCATCCTGCTGTATACGGCAGGAAACGGCATATTCCTTTTTGGATTCACACACACGCTCAAAGGACGGACATTCCGCCGCAGGTCCGGGTTTATACTCCTTTATCGGAACTGTGACGACCGTACCTCTGACATCGAGGATACTTCTTACATTTTCCCCGTCAGAAAGCCTTTTTGCAAGCTCGAGCGTCTGATTCTCACCCATTCCGTAGCTGAGAATATCAGCCCCCGATTCAATAAGAATGGACGGACGCACGCTGTCAGACCAGTAATCGTAATGAGCAAAACGTCTGAGCGAAGCCTCAAGACCGCCTATAATAACGGGAACGTCGGGATAGGCTTTTTTGGCAAGCTTCGAATAAACCACCGTTGCTCTGTCGGGTCTTTTTCCCGCTTTTCCTCCGGGAGAATATGCATCATCGCTGCGTTTTTTCTTTGCAGCGGTGTAATGAGCAACCATCGAATCGATGTTTCCTCCGTTTATGAGAAACGCATATCGGGGTTTTCCGAATTTTCTGAACTCGCTTTCATTCTTCCAGTCAGGCTGAGCAAGAATCGCAACACAATACCCTGCAGCTTCAAGAACTCTGCCGATTATGGCTGTACCGAAGCTGGGGTGGTCACAGTACGCATCGCCCGTCACGAGAACAAAGTCGGGTTCACTGCGCCCAAGCGCATTTATTTCTTCTTTTGTTACAGGTAAAAACGGCATGATAAAAGCCTCATACTAAAAATTGGATTTCTTAAAAAGGAGAATCATCATCGTCAATATCGTCGGGAAGACCGATATTTTCGTCAATTGCCGCCGCTCCGGGAACGTCAGCAATCTCCGCGTAATCATCGCGCGACATCGTCATTTCGAGGAACTGCTGACGGCTCATAAGAACCTCTCTCGGCTTTGAACCCGCATACGGACCGACAATGCCTCTTTCTGCAAGCTGATCTATAAGTCTGCCTGCACGGGCGTAACCGACACCGAGTCTTCTCTGAAGCATCGAAGTCGATGCCTGTCCCGATTCAATGACGACATCAATAGCCTTTATAAACATCGGATCCTCTGCCATCATGTCATCATCAGCACCGGGCTGTGCAGATTTCTGTGCACCGTTTGCGTTCTCAGCTGCGATTCGCTCGATCTGCTCCGCAACATCGTCGTCATAGGATACACTGCTGTTTTCCTTAATAAAGGACACAATTCTCTCAACTTCGGGGTCGTCAACAAAGCAGCCCTGAAGTCTTATCGGCTTTGAAGCGCCGACAGGATTGAAGAGCATATCGCCCTTACCGATAAGCTTTTCGGCTCCGCCTTCACCGAGGATCGTTCTCGAGTCAACCTGAGACGAAACGGTAAACGCAATTCGGCTGGGGATATTATTCTTGATGGTACCTGTAATAACATCGACCGAAGGTCTCTGAGTTGCAATGATAATATGCATACCTGCAGCTCTTGCCATAGCGGCAAGACGAGCTATGGCATCCTCGACCTCTTTCGGAGACGCCGCCATAAGGTCGGCGAGCTCATCTATGATGATAACGATTCTCGGCAGCTTTTCGAGCTCATCGGATTTCTCCGCAAGCTTGTTGTAGCCGTCAAGATTTCTTACACCGTGCTCCTTGAGAAGAGCGTATCTCTTGAGCATTTCGGTGACTGCCCACTGAAGCGCACCTGCAGCCTTCTTCGGGTCACACACAACGGGAACGAGCAGATGAGGTATACCGTTGTACACATCAAGCTCGACCGATTTCGGGTCGACCATTATAAGTCTGACATCTTCGGGAGAAGATTTGTACATAAGACTTATGAGAATCGAGTTTATACAGACCGACTTACCCATACCCGTTGAACCGGCTATCAGCAGGTGAGGCATCTTCGAAAGATCGGTCAGTACGATATTGCCCTCGATATCTTTACCGAGGCTGACCGTAATCGGGCTCTTTGCATTTCTGAACTGCTCAGAATCGATAAGCTCTCTTATGCTGACGACGCTTCTGATTCTGTTCGGAATCTCAACACCGACAGCGGATTTTCCGGGTATCGGAGCCTCAATTCTGACCGCTTCGGCGGCCAGTCTGAGCGCGATATCATCGGTAAGTGTTACGATCTTGCTTATTCTGACACCTGCCGCGGGAGTTACCTCGTATCTTGTAACGGCAGGTCCGCGACTCATATCGCTGACGGTAGCGTCAACGTGATATTCCTGCAGTGTCTCAACGAGCCTTTTCGCAGTCTCGGTAAGCTCGGAAGTTGTCGCAGTATTCTTTGATTTATCGGGCATTTCAAGAAGATCGATCGGCGGGAAAACATATTCGCCCGCATCAGTTTTTGCCTGTTCGATCTCTTTTTCAAACATCTCTGCTTCTTTTTCGATTTCAGCAGACTTGCTCTTCTTGGTTTTCTTGGAGAGCGCCTTCTGAGCAATCTCTTCAAGCTCGGCTTCCGACTGTTCCTGAGTCATATCGGGAACCTCGGGAAACTCTTCCTCCGCTGTGTTTATATCAACAATCTCAGCCTTGCGTCTTCTGCGCCCGGATGCCGCAGGAGCTTTTTCGGGCTCAGATGCAGATTCCTCGATCAGCACATGAGATTTTGCGCTTGCGGAAGGCTTTGCATTGTTCTCTTCGATTGCCGCAGGCTCATCATCGATCGGAACATCGATATTGAATCTTCTTCTCTTGCCGCGGCTTCCCGATTCAACGATCTGAATTCTGGATTCGCGCTCTGCTTTTCTTTCCTCTTCCCTCATGGCCGCTCTGACAGCTGCTCTTTCAGCGGCACGTTCAGACGCCTTTTTCGACACCTTCTTGACAGGATCGGAAACGGTTGTGAAAAGCTGGATAAGACCCGTTTTTGTAAGAAGCATTCCAAGTACGAATGCCGTAAGTATAACAAGAACAATGGTAAGCGCCTTGCCGATCAGCTTGACAAGAAGCCATCCGAGAGCTCCGCCGAGAACGCCGGGACCCCGACCGCCTGCACCGCGTATCCACAAAGCATTGACCGCATTGACAAACGAATCCGCAGAAAATTCCGTCGCGTATGTAACACAGTATACAAACACGCAGACAAGCATTATTATGCCTATAGCCTGTGATATTTTTACTCCTATTGCGCTGTCTGGATTGTCGAGCGCAAGCAGAACCGCTATGTAAAAGGTAAGTATACACCACAAAAGTGAGCAGAATGTTCCGCCGAACAAACCGCAGAGAATAGCGTGGAGCTGCGGACTGATACCCGCAAAAAGAACTATAAGCGTGAAAAGTATTCCAAACGCAAAAATGACAACCGCAACAGACTGCCTTTTGCGTTTCTTTTCCGCCAGTTCACGTTCTATAGCTGCTTTTGTTTTCTGAGCACGACGCTGCGAAGTGCCTTTTTTCGCGGTCTGCTTCCCCGTCGCCCCTTTTTTCTGAGCCATATGTACCTCTCAACTTCCGATAGTTTTATTTTACGGGATTATCAAGCCATAAGTGCAGAACCGGATGCCGAACCCGAAGCACTGCCGGTCGCGGAAGCAACAGCACCGAAAACGGTGAACTGCTTGTTTGTGATCATCTCTATAATACCGACGATAATAACGATCGTACCGACAACAAGACAGTACCAGCCGAAATAGTTGAGCTTATCGTTGGAAACGATCCACTTGAGTCCTGCGATGGAAAGAACACCGACCACAGCAGCTACAACAACTCCGAGAATGACAACGCCGATATTGAGCTGTGCCACCTCTGCGCCGTCCATCTCAAAAACCTCAAGGACATTAGCCGCAAGAATTGCGGGAATTCCCATAATGAAGGAAAATTCAAGAGCTGCATTCTTCTCGGTTCCTGTGATCATACCGAGTGTTGTGGTCGTACCGGAGCGGGACAGACCGGGCATTGTTGCAAAAGCCTGACCTACGCCCATTGCAACCGCACTCTTGAGCGTGACCTCACCCTTGCCTTCGTTGCCGTTCTTCTTGCGGTCCTTCGCAAGCTTTGTCGAATAAAGAAGCAGAGTGCCTGTCAGGAGAAGACATACGCCTTCAACGATAATATCAATATCCTCAGATGTGAGTCCCGACATATCCTTGAGACTCTTTACAAGCTCACCGTTGGAATCATAAATACCGAATATTCCGAATATCGGAAGAAATGCCACGAGAATGCAGGCGCTTGCGATAACGATCATGATAACCATGCGTCTGTTCTCGTTCATCTTCTCAAGCTTCCAGACAAACTTGCCTGTGAAGAAATCCTTCACCATGGAGAAAAACTCTTTTACAAGACTCCATATCTTGTTCCAGTAAACGATGAACACGGCAATAAGTGTGCCGAAATGAAGGAAAAGCGTGAAGGACTGAGCACCTTCAATGTTTGTGCCTGTAAAATGCTGAACGAGCGATACGTGACCGCTGCTCGATACGGGCAGAAACTCGGTAAGTCCCTGAACGATACCCTGAATTATTGCATCCCAGAATCCCATTATGTACATGACCTCTTTCTTATGTATTGCCCCGAAGGGCATTAAGGGCTTAAACCCTGTTTTATAAATCTTGTGATATCCTCACCGGGAGAAAATCTGTTATCGAGATAACTGCCCGGATCGGTGGATATTATACGTCCGACAATGCATCTTCCGTTACATTCTGAATATTCCACGACTTTACCGCCGATCTCGGTATATTTCCTCTGTGCATCGGTTCCGTCCGAGAAAAGCATGAGACAGCTAATCATTTATGCCATCTCCGTTCTCGATAAGGGTGTAAAGACATTCGACAGCATCGGAAAGCGAACCGAGATGGTCAATAAGACCTTCTCTGACAGCCGCTTCACCGTCGAGCACAGTTCCGACATCGGTTGCAAGCTCACCCGTCTGTCTCGAAAGCTCAAGAAAACGCTCGGACGAAATATTGGAATTATCGGAGACGAATCGGTTAATCCGCTCCTGCATCTTCTCGAAATATCGGAAGGTCTGCGGAACACCGAGCACAAGGCCGCTCATTCTGACGGGATGAATGGTCATCGTTGCCGATGGTACAATAAAGCTCTTCTTTGCCGAAACGGCAAGAGGAACGCCTATTGAATGACCTCCGCCGAGAACAAGCGAAACCGTCGGAGTCTTCATACCCGCAATAAGCTCGGCTATCGCAAGACCCGCCTCAACATCACCGCCGACGGTATTGAGCAGGATAATAAGTCCTTTTATATCCTCCGACTGTTCAACCGCAAGCAGCTGCGGAAGTATATGCTCATATTTGGTCGTTTTATTCTGAGCCGGCAGTATCTGATGACCTTCTATCTGACCGATGACCGTCATACAGTGGATACAATGCCTGCCGCCTGCAGCGGTTATGGAGCCGATTTCCTTTATCTGTTCGAGCTTTTCGTCGGCAAGAGACCTCTCTTCGTCATCTCTTTCTTCCGAACCATCCGAGATATTCTTATTTTCTTCATTCATGTATATCACCTTACCTTTGAAAAATATCTTTTCCAAAACGCAGACTGATATACATTCACGTATTATACCACAAACTCAAGCCTACTTCAACCTAATATATACAATATATTGAAATATTTTGTTCAAAGTTTTTTATGTTAAAATATTGACAAGAAAGATGTAATATAGGATAATAGTCAGGATTATAGTTTATTGACACATATGGAGGAAAATCCCTCCGGAAAGGACTGACAGCATTTATGGGATTTACAATCGCACAGAAAATCATCAAGGCTCATCTTGTTGAAGGCGAAATGGTCGTTGGCTCCGAAATCGGACTTCGTATCGATCAGACCCTCACACAGGATGCAACCGGCACCATGGCTTATCTTGAATTCGAGGCTATGGGCGTTCCCCGCGTCAAGACCGAGCGTTCGGTCGCTTACATCGATCACAACACTCTTCAGACAGGATTTGAGAATGCAGACGACCACCGCTTCATTCAGAGCATTGCAAAGAAGCACGGCATCTGGTTCTCCCGTCCCGGCAACGGTATATGCCATCAGCTCCACCTCGAGCGTTTCGGCATTCCCGGCAAGACCCTCATCGGTTCCGACAGCCACACCCCCACAGGCGGCGGTCTCGGTATGCTCGCAATGGGTGCAGGCGGTCTCGACGTTGCTGTTGCAATGGGCGGCGGCACATATTACATCACCATGCCGAAAATGGTAAGAGTCAATCTTTCCGGCAAGCTCCCCGCATGGGTTTCCGCAAAGGACGTTATCCTTGAGGTTCTCCGAATCATGAGCGTCAAGGGCGGCGTCGGCAAAATAATCGAATACGGCGGAGAAGGTGTCCGCACACTGACCGTTCCCGAGCGTGCAACCATCACTAACATGGGTGCCGAGCTCGGTGCAACCACCTCCATCTTCCCCTCCGACGACATTACATATTCCTTCATGAAGGCTCAGGGACGCGAGGCTGACTGGTCCGAGCTCAAGGCTGACGATGACGCTGTTTACGATGAGGTTATAGAGATTGATCTCTCCTCTCTCAAGCCCCTCGCAGCTGCTCCACACAGCCCCGACAATATCAAGTCCATCGAAGAGCTCAAGGGCAAGAAGATCGATCAGGTTCTTATCGGTTCCTGCACAAACTCCAGCTATCTCGACCTCATGCGTGTTGCGGCAATACTCAAGGGCAAGACCGTCCACCCCGACGTCAGCCTCGGTATCGCTCCCGGCTCCAAGCAGGTTTTCAATATGCTTGCTCAGAACGGCGCACTGGCCGACATCATCGCTTCGGGTGCAAGAGTACTCGAGTGTGCCTGCGGCCCCTGCATCGGTATGGGACAGTCCCCCAACTCCGGCGGTATCTCGCTGAGAACCTTCAACCGCAACTTTGAAGGCAGAAGCGGCACCGCTGACGGTCAGGTCTACCTCGTCAGCCCCGAAACCGCTGCCGTTTCCGCTATTGCAGGTGTATTCACCGACGCAAGAGAGCTCGGCGAAGCTGCAAACATCGAACTTCCCGAGAAATTCTATATCAACGACAATATGATTCTTGAGCCTGCTTCGGTCGAAGAGGCTGACAGCGTTGAGATTCTCAGAGGTCCCAACATCAAGCCCTTCCCCGTAACCGAGGAGCTTCCCGCTGAAATCGCTGCAAAAGCTCTTCTCAAGGTCGGCGACAACATCACAACCGACCACATCATGCCTGCAGGCGCAAAGATTCTTCCCTACCGCTCCAACATTCCTCACCTTTCCCAGTACTGCTTCGGCGTATGTGACAGCACCTTCCCCGAGCGTGCAAAGGCTGAGGGCAAGAGCATCGTCATCGGCGGCTCCAACTACGGCCAGGGTTCTTCCAGAGAGCATGCTGCCCTCGTTCCCCTCTATCTCGGCGTAAAGGCTGTAATCGTCAAGTCCTTCGCAAGAATTCACCTTGCAAACCTTGTCAACGCAGGTATCGTGCCGATGACCTTTGTTGATCCCGACGATTATGACAGAGTAGATCAGCTCGATGAGCTCAGAATCCCCGATATCAGAGAGGCTCTTTCCGCAGGAACCGCAACTGTTATCAACGTCACAAAGGGAACCGAGTTCACCGTTAAGTGTGAAGTTTCCGGCAGACAGCGCGACATTCTCCTCGCAGGCGGTCTTCTCAACTACACAAAGAACAACGCATAAATCTAAGCATTTTAATATAAAGGAGTCTTATTATGGATATCGAAAAGAAGCTTCAGGCTGCCACCGAGCAGTTCCAGAAGGTAATGCGTTCACAGCTTGAGCGCGTTGAAAGAATGAAGAACGGCGAGGATTTCGTCGACTTCGAGAAGCTTGACAAGGTCATCATCGGCGTCTGCGGCGGCGACGGCATCGGACCGATCATTTCCAAGGAAGCTGCCCGCGTCGTCGAGTACCTTCTCAAGGACGAGGTCGCTGCAGGAAAGGTTGAGATCAGATATATCGACGGTCTCACCATCGAGAACCGCGTTGCCTGCATGAAAGCTATCCCCGATGACGTTCTCGCAGAGCTCAAGAAGTGCCATGTTATCCTCAAGGGACCGACAACCACTCCCCGTGCGGGCGATCCCTGGCCCAACATCGAGAGCGCAAACGTCCGTATGAGAAAAGAGCTCGACCTCTTTGCAAACGTCCGTCCCGTCAAGGTTCCCGAGCAGGGCATCGACTGGACATTCTTCCGTGAGAACACCGAAGGTGCTTACACTCTCGGTTCTGACGGCTGCACCGTCACCGACGATCTCGCTGTCGACTTCACCGTCACCACCACACAGGGCACCGAGAGAATTGCACGCCTTGCTTACGAATATGCAAAGAAGAACAACAAGGGTCGCGTTTCCATCATCACAAAGGCTAACGTTGTCAAGACAACCGACGGTAAGTTCCTCAAGCTCTGCCAGGAGATCGGCAAGGAGTATCCCGATATCGTAACCGACGACTGGTACATCGATATCACCACCGCAAAGCTTGTTGACGAGAAGCGCCGCCGCGATTTCCGCGTATTCATTCTCCCCAACCTCTACGGCGATATCCTTACCGATGAGGCTGCTGAGTTCCAGGGCGGTGTCGGCACAGCAGGCAGCGCAAACTACGGCAAGCGCTACTCCATGTTCGAGGCTATTCACGGTTCCGCTCCCAGAATGATCACCGAGGGTCGCGGAAAGTACGCAGATCCCTGCTCCATGCTCAGAGCTGCTGTTATGATGCTTTCCCACATCGGCAGACAGGAACAGGCAGACAAGCTCGAGAGAGCTCTCGATATCTGTATGTTTGAAGAGAAGAAGCTCACTATCACCGGACGTGACACCGGCTGCACCTGTGAAGAGTTCGGAAACTACGTCATGGAGACAGTTGAGTCGCTCTAACTAATTTTCAAAGGACTGAGTTCAAATGGCAAAACGAGATAACATCTCCATGTCGGTCATTCGCAGGCTTCCGAGATATTACCGTTTTCTTGACGAGCTTCTCAGATCAGGAATCGTCAGGATTTCTTCCGGTGAGCTTGCATCAAGAATGGGACTCACCGCTTCACAGATCCGTCAGGATCTGAACTGCTTCGGCGGTTTCGGTCAGCAGGGTTACGGTTATGATGTCGCAAAGCTTTTCGGTGAGATCAAATCCATACTCGGCGTAGACGAGGGATATCCCGCCATAATGATAGGCGCAGGCAACCTCGGACGTGCCGTTTCAATTTACATTTCCGGCTCGGGAAAGCCCAGAGGATTCCAGCTCCTCGCCATGTTCGATAAAAGCCCAAAGCTTATCAACACGTGCTATAACGGAGTTCCCGTGCTCAACATCGACGATATCGAGCAGTTCTGCCGCGAAAACTCGCCGAAAGCCGTATTTCTCTGTATCCCGAGCGAGGGAACAAAACAGCTCATCGATACGCTTTATGACTGCGGCGTGAGATATTTCTGGAATTTCAGCCATTTTGATATTGCCATGAAATATCCCGATGCTGTAGTCGAAAACGTACATCTCAGCGACAGTCTTATGACCCTCTGCTATCATATAACCCATACCGATACGAGCGAAACAGACAGCTGAAATAAAAAAGCTGCCGCAAAATCGAACTGTTTTGCGGCAGCTTAATTTTTCAGTCGAGCACGATACCGAACCTTCGTCCGATATCCTTGACAGCTTCAGTTATTTCCTCACGCGAGAAGTTGCAGCTTTCAAGCTCCTCATCGCTCATATCATTGAGGCTTTTATAAAAGCACATAGCGGTTTCAACAGTCTTGAGGTCGCCCTTTTCAAGCTCCTCAAAAAGACAGTCTTCCGCTTCGTTTATCTCCCCTCTGTCAACGAGTCTGCTCAGTTTTGCGAGCAGCGGATCGGCCTCATCACCCATCTTTTCAATGATGGAAAATGTAAAAAGATCGTCCTCTTCCTTACAGAGAAGAACCTTCGCAAGCAGACGGACAAACGTCTCGATCTGCCTCATAATATAATCGTTCTGGAACATCTCTTGTCTCCAAAATCAATAAGAATATACATCAAGCGGCGATGTGGCACATTCAACATCGGTCTGAGCATCAATATATCCGATAGCTTCTCCCGTTCCCAGAGCCACACAGGCCTGAGGGTCATGTGCAACGATTACGCTGAGCCTTGTCTTCTTGGCAAGCAGCTTATCCATACCGTAAAGCATTGCGCTTCCTCCGGTCAGCACCATGCCGCGTTCATAAAGATCGCCGACAAGCTCGGGCGGTGTCTCTTCAAGAACATTCTGCACCGCACGGCATATATATACGCTCGATTCCTCAAGTGCTTCGAGCATCTCATCAGATGTGACCTCAACCTGACGGGGCATACCGTTGCGAGCGTCCCTTCCCCTGACAACGCCGGTCATGAGTCGGTCACGCATGAAAACACAGCCGATTTCCTTCTTTATATCCTCGGCAGTTCTCGGTCCGATGATGAGGTTATGATTTTTCTTGATATATTTTATAATCGCTTCGTCAAAAGCGTTTCCCGCAACCTTGATCGACTTTTTTACGGCAAGTCCGTTGAGTGCGATAACACCGACGTCTGTTGTACCGCCGCCGATATCGCATATCATGCTTCCGTAAGGACGGGCAATATCCATACCCGCTCCGAGTGCTGCGGCAATAGCCTCCTCAACAAGGCAGACCTTTCTCGCGCCGGCAGCTCTCAGCGCATCAACAACTGCACGTTTTTCAACCTCGGTTATACCGATGGGAACACATACAACAACCCGCGGCATAAGCATCTTGCTTCCGCAGACAAGCTTTACAAACGTTGTAAGCATCACCTCGGTCAGCTCATAATCGGAAATAACACCGTCATGGAGCGGATAAACCGCATCAATACGTTCCGATGTCCTTCCGAGCATTCTGTATGCATCTGAACCGATCGCAAGCACCGAATCTGTATCTTTATCAACCGCAACAATGGCAGGTTCGTTGAGAACCACGCCTCGTTCGGGAACACATATTTTTATTGTAGATGTACCGAGATCTATTCCTACATCTACTCCGACGTCCAAACCGGGCAACCTGTTTCACCCCTTTATAATAGCGCATAGCCTAACTTTTAGTATACTTAATCTTCGATTCCATGTCAATGCTTTATCACCCTATCGGAGGAAAACAAATAATGAACAAAAAGACCATTTGCGCCGAAGCCGTCGACAGACTCAAGCAAAAATATCCCGACGCTTTGTGTTCACTAGAATATAACGATCCGCTTCAGCTTCTTATCGCCGTTCGTCTCTCGGCTCAGTGTACAGACGCTCGCGTCAACCTGGTAACACCTGCGTTATTCAGCGCTTTTCCTACTCTTGATGCTCTGTGCGGTGCTGAGATTTCTCAGATAGAAAAACACATTGAATCCTGCGGTCTTTTCAGGACAAAAGCCAAGGATATCAAGAATATGTGCGTAATGATTCGCGACGAGTTCGGCGGAAAAGTACCCGATTCAATGGAAAAGCTTCTCACTCTTCCCGGCGTCGGCAGAAAGACCGCAAACCTGATTATGGGCGATGTCTACGGTCAGCCTGCAATAGTTGCCGACACTCACTGCATAAGGATCACAAACCGTCTCGGTCTGACCGATTCCAAAGACCCGTACAAGGTCGAAATGCAGCTCAAAGAAATCATCGAACCGCATGAGGGCAACGATTTCTGTCACAGACTCGTCCTGTTCGGACGCGAGATATGCAGCGCAAAATCACAAAAATGCGGCATCTGTCCCCTTGCGGATATATGCCCCTCCAACAACCGATAAAGGATTTGATTTTCAATGGCTTTACTCACAGCAAACAACGTCGGACTGTGGTTCGGCGAACGTGAGATAATGAGCGGTGTCAGCTTTTCCGTTCCCGAAAAGGGTCGAATAGGACTTGTCGGCGTAAACGGCTGCGGCAAGACATCACTCTTCAAAATGATAACAGGTGAACTTCAGACAGACGAAGGGGAAATCGTCCGTTCAAGATTTACCACAATCGGATATATGGAACAGATCACACTCGACGGTTCCAGAACCATGTACGATGAAGTTCTCACAGTTTTTTCCCATCTCGAAGAGATGGAGCAGGAGATTTCACGTATTAACAAAATGCTCGAAACCTGCGACGATGCCGCACTCATCGAAAAACAGCACCAGCTCAACGAAAGCTTTGCCGACAACGGCGGTCTTACATTCCGCGTCAGAGCAAAATCGGCGCTTCTCGGACTGGGCTTTTCCCAGCAGCAGCTCAGCCAGACGATCGATACCCTCAGCGGCGGTCAGCGGTCCAAGGTTCAGCTGTGCAAGCTTCTTCTCTCGGGAGCAAACCTTCTGCTTCTCGACGAGCCGACAAACCATCTTGATATAGAATCGACAAAATGGCTCGAGAACTTCCTTCTCACCTGCGGAAACGGTTATATCGTAATATCCCATGACCGTTATTTCCTCGACCGTGTGACGAACACCACGATGGAGCTCGAAAACCGACGTGTTACCGTATATAACGGAAATTACAGCCGCTATCTGTCGCTCAAGGCTGAGCGCCGCGAATCAGATATAAGACACAACGAGAATACACTCAAGGAAATCAAGCGAATCGAAGGAATAATCGATCAGCAGAAAAGATGGAATCAGGAGCGAAATTACGTCACGATAGCAAGCAAAGCAAAACAGATAGAGAGGCTCGAAAAGGAGCTTGTCACTGTTGAAAAGGCACCTGACAGTATCCGCTTCAAATTCACCTCGCGTGAGCTTGTTACCGAAACCATGCTCACCGCCGACCGTCTTGCTTTCTCTTACGGCGATAAGGAAATCTTCAAAGACCTGAGCTTTACCGTAAAAAAAGCCGAACGAGTATTCCTTATCGGCTCAAACGGCTGCGGAAAATCCACCCTTCTGAACATTCTTGCGTCAAGAATGCCCGGAAAGGCGGGTAGCTTTACGCTTGGAATTGGCGTAGTTGCGGGATATTTCGACCAGACACTCAGCTCTCTGCACACTGAAAAGACGGCTCTTGACGAGATATGGGACGAATATCCACGCATGACAGAGACTCAGGTTCGCTCCGCAATGGCATCGTTTCTCTTCCGCGGAGACGACGTTTTCCGTAAAGTCGGATTACTTTCCGGCGGAGAACGTGCCCGACTTGCTCTTTTGAAGCTTATGCTCTCGGGAGCAAATCTCCTCTTCCTCGACGAGCCTACAAACCACCTCGATACAGCGTCCCGCGAGGCGCTCGAACAGGCTCTTTCGGATTATGAAGGCACACTTTTCATCGTATCTCATGACCGTTATTTCATAAATAAGCTCGCAAGCAGAATCTATCATATGGAAAACGGCAAGCTCAGCGAATACCTCGGCAACTACGATTATTTTGAAGAACATCGTGTGATTACGGATACACAGGTCAAACAGACAAAACAGCAGAGCTCGCAGGCCATCGAATACAAACTTCGCAAGGAACGTGAATCTGCTTTGAGAAAATGCAAAGGTCAGATAGAGCGCACCGAAAAGCGTATAGAAGAAATATCGGTTGAGGTCGATGAACTCAACCGCAGTCTGACTCTGCCGGAAATCTCGTCAGATTACGAAAAGGTCCTTGAGATCACAAATCAGCTCGACAATCTGAATGAAGAAGAAAACTCCCTCTATTCTCTGCTCGAGAAGCTTTATGAACAGCTTGAAGGCTGACGGAAAGGAAACTTATGAAAGTCTATATTTACACCCTTGGCTGTAAGGTGAATCAATATGAATCACAGCAGATGGAGGACGCTCTGAACTCTGCAGGCTTTGACAGAGCCTGCAAAGGCGAAAGTGCCGATGTCTATATTGTCAACAGCTGCGCCGTCACGGCAACAGCCGTTCAGAAAACCCGTCAGACACTCTCCAAGATCAGGCGTGATCACCCCGAAGCTATCGTATGCCTCACCGGCTGTGTTCCTCAGGCGTTTCCCACGTGCGGGTCTGAGGGCTGTGCCGCGGATATCATAATCGGCAATTCCAACAGAGAAAAGCTCACACAATACATTCTTCAGTACGCTGAAAACGGTATTCCCATTATCAACATCGAGGAACACACAAAGAATTCCGGACTTGGCGGAACTGTAAGCGGACTCGGTGAACGCGCACGCGCATATATCAAAATCGAAGACGGCTGCAACAGATTCTGCTCCTACTGCATAATCCCCTATGCAAGAGGAAGGGTCAGAAGCCGCACCTTACAGGATATCGTCTCAGAAGCAAAGGCTCTTTCTACGTCTTACCGCGAGGTTGTTCTCGTCGGAATAAACCTCTCGGCATACGGTTCAGATATCGGTCTTTCTCTTCTTGACGCTGTCAGAGAAATCGAAAAGATCGACGGAATAGATCGCATCAGACTCGGTTCTATGGAACCCGATCTTCTCACTCCCGACGTTCTGAGCGGTCTTGCAGCCTGCAAAAAGTTCTGTCCGCAGTTCCATATCTCGCTCCAGAGCGGCTGTGATGCAACGCTCAAAAGAATGAACCGACATTACACAAGCGACGAGTATTACAGACTTGTCTGCGACATAAGAGACAATTTTGAAAATCCATCCGTCACTACAGATGTCATGTGCGGTTTTGTCGGAGAAACGGACGACGAATTCAATCAATCGCTTGATTTTGTCAGAAAAGTGGGCTTTGCAAAAACTCACTGTTTCATTTACTCAAAGAGAAAGGGCACAAAAGCCTACGATATGGAGGGGCACGTAAAACCCGAGGTCGCCTCCTCGCGTATGGCTCGCCTGCTTGAAGCCGCACAGGAATGTGAAAACAGCTTCTTTATGTCTCAGATCGGTTCACGGGCAGAAGTCCTTGTTGAACGTCCCTGCGAAGATGGCTTTGTTGAGGGCTTTTCAAAAAACTACACTCCCATCAGAATCAAAGGCGATTACGAACGCGGAAGTATTATCAGCGTAACAATCACAGGCACCAACGGTGAATACTGTACAGCAGAATAACAAAAAGGAGAAAGACCTCGGTCTTTCTCCTTTTTTATTATTCTATTTCACTTGTTTCTTCCTCTTCACACGGCTCTTCGGATATTTCTTCTTCAGACACCGTGTCATCAGCCTCTTCTATTTCGGGCTGCTCGGTTTGCTTTCTCTTTCTTTTTATCTCAACAACCACGGCAAAAACCACGAGAGCTCCGATTATAATGCCGATAACGGTCACGGGAACAAAGCTCTTATACCGCTCCCACAAAGCATTTTTCACCTTTGACCAACTGACCGATTCCATGATGGTTTCCATCAGTCTGAGGTTTTCCTCGGAAAGCTCCTGCCCTATCGGCGCTTCACCGTCGGGATGTTCGATGAGCACGAAAATAAAACGCTGACCGTTAATTATCGTCGTATATTCAAGGCGGTTTTCAACCGTCTCCAGGGTATCCACTCTGCAAAACGCCTTTATGAACACAGCCTGATTATGCTTATACACTTCACAGTTGTGATATTTTACCCCCTGAACCGCTTCATCAGAGGCGCCGTAGTTTTCAAACTCGTCAACACGAAGTCTGAGTTCTTCATCTGTCAGAAGATTCATATCGTACACCGCCCAGGTACCGTCATCCTCCTCCATATAGACAACAAGCTCGGTCGTCATACCGTCTCCGCTTTTCCATACGGCATTGAAGTAAATATCATTGCGTCGGTATGCAGCCTCAAGCTCACCTTCGGTCATACCGTACACCTCAAGAAGCTCAAAATCAGACGAAACATCTCTTCCCGTACAATATGCATCACCGGGGATTTCGACACTCAAAAAAAGCTCTTCTATATCAAAACGCTGTACCTTGTCCGACAAATCCGAAGGCTCCTCGGCCTGGTTTTCCTGAACAACACCTGCGGCACTCTGATCGGGCGGAACATCTGTTATCTCTGTATCTTCAATAACATCACCGAACTGGGCACTGTCATTTATCTGAGACTCCGAGGATTCATACAGTATTTCCTCATCATTTAACATCGGTGCATATGCCGCAGAATCACCGCTGTTCATCATCGACGGCAGAACAGCGATCATTCCGACTGCAACAACAACAGCTGCTGCCGCCGCGAGAACTCTTATTACTGTTTTTGAAACGGAGTTCTTTTTTGTTTCCGTTTCGATTATCTCTTCCTGCGTTCCACTCTGCGCCTCTATACGCGCAAGGACATCACCAAAGTCAAGTTTTATATCCTGTTCAAGTTCTTCCTTTACCAGAGCTTCAATTCTCTCGTCGTTCACTGTGCCACCTCCGTTCCTATATATTTTTTCATTTTTTTAAGCGCCTGCGAGTGACGCCATTTTACCGTTCCCTCAGGCTGATCGAGCATCTGTGCTATCTCGTTCATCTTCATACCGCTGACTGCGTGCAGTACAAAAACCTCACGTTCACTTTCGGAAAGTCTGCTGACCGCATCGGAAATAACCGTCTTGTCGACAGCAGTATCTTCAACCGAAGCTGCAGAATCGATATTCTCATCGAGAGGCTCGTATGTACTGCTTTTTCGTGACAATGCGTCCATTGTAAGATTCCTTGCAATGCGCATTATCCACGCAACGCCGAATCGCTGCGGTCTGAATTTCTTTGCACCGCTGTAAACCCTGACGAATGTATCCTGCATAACGTCCTCAGCCGTCTGTCGGTTTTGTGACAGGGACAATGCATACGCGTAAACCTGTTTTGCCAGCGCATTATACAGCTCTTCAAGTGCCGCCATATCACCGCCGGCCACTCTGAGAATCAGAGCATCCGCCTGCATATGTGTCATATTTACCTCCCTTGATAATTTAACTTTGAAAATGCCAAAAAGGTTGGCATATCTGTTTATTTATTCTACAATATTTATCCATAAAATTCTACACAATAATCCTGCTTATTTTCAAAAAAGCTCTCGAATTAAGTTATTTTTATGCTATAATAAGTATTACTCTTTTATTAGGAATGATTTTTTTGAGTTTTATGATACCTCTCGGATCCTGGCGCTCGGTATTTGCCGTACCGTCAGAGGTCGTTGATAAGCATCTGCGCCTTGCAGGTGCAGCACAGCTCAAGGTTCTCCTTTTTCTTCTAAGGCACAGCGACTGCCCAATTGAGGTCGATATGCTTGCCGAAAATATAGGCATACGCGTTGAAGACGCGAAGGACGCTGTCGAATACTGGGTTCACTGCGGTCTTCTGTGCGACTGCGGTACTTCCCTTTCTCCCGCAGGAACTCAGGCACCTTCTCAGTTTATCAGACCTGAGCCCGCCGCGCCGATCGCCGCTCAGCCCGAACAGCAGCCTGTGCAGAAGCCTGCCAAAAAGGAACGTGTCCGTTATTCTTACAGCGAGTGTGCTCAGATACTTGCCGAGGACGATTCCATTGCTCAGATGCTCCCGGTTATCGAGGGAATACTCGACAAGCAGCTCAACCATACCGAGATTGCAACCTATGTCACAATAGTTCGCTGGTACGGTCTGCAGCCCGATTGTCTTGCAATGCTTGTAAGCTACTGTAAAAGCATCGGAAAACCGAGCTCAAATTACATCGAAGCAACGGCCAGAGGCTGGTCAGAGGACGATATTACCACGATAGGTAAAGCTGAGGAGAAAATCGCCCGTCTGACAAAGGTCAGAACGGCCTGGAACTCCGTCAGAAATGCTCTCGATATCCCCGAAAGAAAGCCGACCGCAAAAGAAGAAGAATACTGTATGCGCTGGCTCAACGAATGGTGTCTCGGAATCGATGTTATCAAGCTCGCATACGAAAAATGTGTTGATGCAAAAGGCAAGCTCTCCTTTGCTTATATGAACGGGATAATAAAGAGCTGGTACGAGCGCGGTGCTCTCACCGTCGCTCAGATAAAGGCTCTTCCTGCAGAAAACAAGGACAAGCCGAAATCCGACAGCTCATCTGGCAACAAGAGCTCCGATTCGGGACGCTACTCTCCCACATACAATATCAGCGAAATTGAAGAAATGCTGGACGATGACTGGCTTGATTCAAGCGGATCCTGAGCAAATCACGAAGGGACTGTACATATAAATGGGATTTTCTACCGAAATATACGATTCGGCTCTTTCCACAATCAGACAGCTTAAGGCTGCAGCCGAATCGGAAGCAAAAGAAAGACACCGCGTATTCTGTGAGCTTTGCCCCGAATATGCGGCACTTGAAAACGAGCTGACAAAAACAGGAAGCAGGCTGATGTGCTCGATATTTGACCCGAGTTCCGATATCGACGCCTGTGTTGCCGATCTCAAAAAGATAAACGACGAAACTCAGAGAAAAATGCGCGATCTGCTTTCTGCAAACGGTCTTCCCGCCGATTATCTCGAACCGAAATATCATTGCAGCAAATGCAGCGATACGGGTTTTGTCGACGGAGTCAACTGTTCCTGTCTCAAATCACTCATGAAAAAGGCCGCGTTCGAACGGCTGAACATGAGCACACCTCTCGGCATCTGCACGTTTGACAGCTTTTCTCTCGAAAATTATCCCGCAGAAGCACCCGGCGGATTATCTCCGAGAAAGATAATGGAAAAGACCTATCTTCGCTGCAGAAGCTATGCTGAGAATTTTTCTCTGTCCTCCCCCAGTCTTCTTCTTCAGGGCGGAGTCGGTCTCGGAAAAACGCACCTCTCTCTTGCTATTGCGGGAAAGGTCATCGACAAGGGCTTTGACGTTCTTTACGGCTCAGCACAGAGCTTCTTCAACAAGATAGAGCGCGAGCGATTCGGAAAAGCTCAGAGCGCGGACGACACGCTCGCTCTCCTTCTGAGCGCTGACCTGCTGGTACTCGACGATCTTGGGTCTGAATTCACGACACAATTTACCGTATCTGTTCTTTATGATATTCTGAATACCCGCCTTCTCGCAGGAAAACCCACCATAATCAGCACAAATCTCAACATGGAAGGCATTGAACAGAAATATTCCGAACGAATTCTCTCCAGAATCCACGGAAACTATAACCGACTCCAGTTTGTAGGCAAGGATATGAGATTTACTCTCAGACGGGTAAAAAGCGAAAAGAACTGAAAACTGTCAGCCCTGCGGTCATAGCGCTGCAGGGCTGTATCTACTGATATTTTCGAAACAGATAAGTATAATATTAAATAACAAACTTTCAAGGAATGATATTATGAACAAGGCTCGCAGCAAAAAAATCCCTAAAACCTGTACCGACCTTTTTGATTTTATAAAAAAGAGTCCCAGCTGCTATCACGCGATCGATACCGTAAAAAACACACTGATCTCAAACGGCTATACCCTCCTTTGCGAAGGTCAGAACTGGAATCTTTCCGAAGGCGGTAAGTATTTTGTTATAAGAAATCTTTCCTCGGTTATAGCATTTCGCATACCGAAGTCCGATTACAACGGATTTATGATCGCCGCATCTCACAGCGACAGTCCCACCTTCCGCATAAAAGACGCATCGCAGATAAAGGGAAGCGACGGATATGTTCAGCTTTGTGTCGAGCGTTACGGCGGCATGATTTACTCAACATGGCTCGACCGCCCTCTCTCCGCCGCGGGAAGAGTTGTCGTTGAGACTGAAAACGGCATAGAAACACGGCTCGTCAACATCGACCGCGACCTTCTGCTCATTCCCAATGTTGCAATTCATATGAACCGCAATCTGAACGACAACGCATCATACAACCCTGCTGTTGACCTTCTTCCGCTGTTTGGAAGCGGCGATAAATGCACCTCTTTTTCACAGATCGTGGCAAAGGCCGCAAAAACAGACAAAGATAAGATAATCGGTACGGATATGTATCTTTACAACAGGCAGGAAGGCACTGTATGGGGTGCGGACAACGAGTTCATCTCCGCCCCGAGGCTCGACGATCTTGAATGTGTCTTTGCAACCCTCGAGGGATTTCTTGAGTCGGATGACAGCGACAGTATCCCGATGCTTTGCGTATTTGACAACGAGGAGGTCGGCAGTGCAACAAAGCAGGGAGCCGCTTCAACATTCCTCTCTGACATTCTGACACGTATAAACGAAGCCTTCGGTAAATCCGCTTCCGAGCTTAAAAGGACTCTGTCCAACAGTTTTCTGGTATCTGCCGACAATGCACACGCCGTACACCCCAACCATCCCGAATATGCAGACAAAACCAACCGTCCTGTCATGAACGGCGGTATAGTCATAAAATTCAGCGCTGCTCAAAGATATACCACAGATGCAGTTTCAAATGCTCTGTTCAGGAAACTCTGCGATACTGCTGATGTTCCCGTTCAGATATACACAAACCGCGCCGATATTCCCGGCGGCTCCACACTCGGAAATATCGTAATGTCGCAGGTATCGGTCAACAGCGTTGATATCGGTCTTGCCCAGCTTGCCATGCATTCCTCATATGAGACTGCGGGTATCCGAGACATCGATTATCTCATAAAAGCAATGACAGCATTCTTCGAAAAATCAATCGTCTGTGAAGATATAGGAAACTATACCATTAAATAAAAAAAGCAACTGAAGCGCCAAAACGCTTCAGTTGCTTTTTTTATTCGCATGTTTCTTTGACAGACATTATAATCGTGTTTTTCGATACGGCGCCTCCGAGATCAATACGATAGGAAAGATTGACGGTTCCTCCGTTTTCCGAAAGACTGCACGAAACACGGTCAGCAAAATAATCAATAAGTATCATATTCTCGCCAAGCTCGTATCTGTCCGAGCCTGCCATACCCTCTCGGAGAAGCAGGTTGAGCTGTACCGCACCGCTTCTGTTTACCTCAACAGTATCGCCCGACGCCGTTATAACGGTATGGGTCGGCACACCGTCCTCACCGTATTCGTCATATATTATTTTTGCTTCATTTTCGGAATATGAATACTGAGCAGGACAGGTCATCTCGATGGAATCCTTCTCCCCGTCCATTTCAAAAATCGTGTTGAGACTGAGCAAAAACTGAGCCATAACGTCCTCCGTTAAAGTGAATGAATATCAACTCTGTCAACGCTTCCAGAGATATCCTCTCCGAGGAATGTTCCCGCAACAACAGA
Organism: Oscillospiraceae bacterium; assembly: GCA_015065975.1. Classification (GTDB taxonomy): domain Bacteria; phylum Bacillota; class Clostridia; order Oscillospirales; family Acutalibacteraceae; genus SIG598. The sequence continues at coordinate 50,539 of SVPG01000002.1, forward strand.
AAAATCATCGGTGCGGTCGCTGACGTAATAGCTGTATTTTCCCGACTTGCCGTCTTTGCAGAGCATATCGTTCTCACCGAGGAGCGACGCTGCATATCTGGCAGTTTCGGCACCAGCGTCTATAAGAGTAACACTTTCTCCGAGAACCTTGGAAATAATCGGAGCAAGTATCGGGAAATGAGTACAGCCTAAAATAAGCGTATCTATTCCGTTTTCCATCATCGGTTCGAGATATCTTCTGACGACGATTTCGGGAAGCGGATCATCAATACCGACAAAACCATTCTCAACAACGGGCACAAAGAGCGAGCAGGCTTTTTCGAAAAGCTGCGCATCGGGTGCAAGAGCACCGATCTCTTTGACGTATGACTTTGAAGATATCGTTGCCTGAGTTCCCGTGATACCGATCTTTCCGTTCTTTGTAGCCTTCACAGCGGCCGCTGCCGCAGGTTTTACCACTCCGGTAAAAGGTACGCTCACATCAACACCGTCGCCGAGTATAGAGCTGACGGTACCGCAGGCAGCTATAATCATCTTGACATTTTTCGAAAGCAGAAATCTCATATCCTGCTGTGCATATCTCAGGATAGTATCACGGCTTCTCGTTCCGTAAGGAACTCTGCCCGTATCTCCGAAATATACTATATCCTCACAGGGAAGAAGCTTTTTAAGCTCACGGACAACGGTCAGTCCGCCGAGTCCGGAATCAAACACGCCAATCGGAGAGCGATCCATTTCTTTGATCATACCTTTCAGGTTTATTCCTTTTCTGTAGAGATCCTTTCGTTCTCCATTCGCTCTATTGCAAGAGTTATCAGACGGTCAACAAGCTGAGCGTTGTCAATACCGTCGGTAGCCATGAGTTTGGGGTACATACTGATGGGAGTGAATCCGGGAAGAGTATTCGGCTCGTTGAGCATAACCTCACCGTCACTCTTTCTTACAAAGAAGTCCATTCTTGTAAGACCCGAGCAGCCGAGAGCTCTGTAAGCCATTGCTGCACGCTCCTTGATGGTAGCGATAGTTTTATCATCAAGTCTTGCGGGAATATAAAGCTTAGACTCGACATTATTATACTTTGCGTCATAGTCATACCACTCGGTTGCAGGTACGATCTCGCCGACTGTTGAAACCGTGATATCGTCATCGTTTCCGAGGACGGCACATTCAACCTCAGCGCCGACAACGCCCGCCTCAATTACGATCTTTCTGTCGTGACGGCATGCCTTCTCAACAGCCGCACCGAGCTCTTCACGGTCGGCACATTTCGAAATACCGACAGACGAACCTGCATTTGCGGGCTTTACAAAGCAGGGATATCCGAGATTCTCTTCAATAGCTTTTATGTATTTTTCGCTGCTCTTTTCCCAGTCAGCTGCATAGAACCAGACAAAAGCTGCCTGCGGAATACCGCTGTACTCGAGAATAGTATTTGTGAGAGCCTTATCCATACATACAGCCGAAGATGCACAGTCACAACCTACATAAGGAATTCCCGAGAGTTCGAGAAGTCCCTGCATCGTTCCGTCTTCACCGTTCTTTCCGTGAAGCTCGGGGAAAACAGCATCGAGATATATTGTCTCAACACCCGACTCGCGCATAACAAGCAGACCGTGAGTCTTTGAATCGGGAGAAATGACAGCGGGAGTCTTCTTGTCGGACTTTTCCCAGCTTCCGTCCTTTATGAGTGCGGGATCGCCCTCGTAAAGGAACCACTGACCATCTTTTGTTATACCTACAATGACAACATCATATTTATCCCTCGGTATGTTGTTGATAACCATTGTTGCAGACATACGGGAAACTTCATGCTCGGAGGATCTTCCTCCAAAAAGAATTGCAACTGTTTTTTTACTCATAACAACCTCTCATAACATATAAAGTTTTTCAATTAAATATAATACCACATTCTTCGCAGTATTACAAAAAACGCATTGTAAATTTTAATTGCAAATTACGAATTTTCCTCTTCAACGGGCTCTGATTTTTCCTTGAATGTTATCTTATGTACAAGTCCGTCATACTTTTTCTTGAAATGATGCCTTACATCATAGGACTTTTCGCATCTCTGGCAGACATATTCGGCACAGATGCTTCGGCTTCTTGACTTGAGCTTTGTGAGCCGTTTCATGAATCTGCCGCACCCGGGACATTTTACCTTATAGGAAACATCGGCAAGAAGCGGACTGTTTATATCGCTGACCGTGAACTGTCTGAAGGTTATTCTGTCGTAAAAGCTCTTATCAGCCTTCGATGCAAGCTTATTGAACGCTTCATCATTCCACAGATTTTTAATACACTTTGCGGTTACAACACTGTCATCAAGCGCTCTGTGCATATCCATATCCGCGCAATCGACTCCTGCCATCTGTGCAACCATACTCAGCCCCGGCTGCTGACCGCCGTCAATTTCAAGAACAGACTGACACAGTGCCTGAGCGTCACAGTAATTCTTGATTACGGACAGCCTGTCTGTCATATTGTAGAATTTCAGATTTTCGATCAGAACAAGTATATCCCCTGTTCCCCATGACATAAAACAGTTTTCGCCGTCTCCCACCCATTTCGTAAAATCATCCAATGCCTGAGAAAAAACGACACCCGCTCTTACATCGTCGTTGGATATATTTGTGAGCCTCTTGACTCTGCCGGTAAGCTTTTTATGGTGAACCGGTCGAATAAGCGTTCTGAAACTGCTGACATAGTTCAGATCATCATCAAGCTTTACACCGCCGAGCTCTATCAGTTCATTAAAATATTCCTTTGTGATACGGGAAATTGTTCCGTTCCATTCAAAGTCAATAATAATATACTCCATTTGCTTCCTCTTGCGATAGATTATATGTTATTTCCTAAATCTTCCTTTTCTGAATATTATATCACAATATATATTATAATGCACTACAAAGCAACAAAAATGCTCCCCATATTTCAGGAGAGCATCTATACATTTTTTGTTAATAATCTCGAGTCGTTGTAATATAATGCCAGTATTCGGCTGTGACAATGAGCAATGTTATAAGTTTGAGCTCGGGATCCATAAGATCACAGATAAAATCGGTTCCGGATCGCTTGATCTTCATGACGATCTCACCGTCAGCGTCCTTTATGACATATTCACGGAAGGTCAGTCTCTCGGATTTCTCTATAAAACTGAGCTCAAAATCCGTTATATGCACAAATTCACAATCACTCGTGCCGCTCATCTTCATGGCATCATCGTAATACGCGACAACTTTGCCGCCCGATGTTATGGGATAACCCATTATCAGCTCATCGATATCGGTACACGAAAACTCAATGGCCGCAACCTTTTCCTGAGCTTTGTTGTAGAGAATCCTGTCGGTCTTACCGTAGCCTACTTCTACACTGTAATATACCATCTTATTCTTATCATCGTATATATTTATGTATTCATCAAAGCCACGGGTTTCATATCTCATACGAAACCTCAAACAAGCTCACCTCACTAACCTCTATTACATCTCCAACTATACAGTCTATATAAGCATTATAACATAGATTTTTATAAAATGAAAGTCCTTTTTGAGCTATTTTTCTAAAAAAATGGAGATTATTGACTAAAATTTATTTCTCATTTTCCATATCATCAAATCCGTCATCGTCACCCGAGGCATCTTCCGCCGCATTCCTGTAAAGTTCACGGCTTCTTCTTACCGCTGCTTCGTACAGATTCTCGGGCTCCTCGAGCTTTGCGTTCTCTGCGGAAATCTCGCTGATTTTCCCTTTTATACTGCCGTATGACTTTTTAATGAAACCGCAGAATTTTTCAACCGGCGGGAAGCAATCGAGAGTGAGCTTGCCAAAGTTGCCCTTACCGCACATCATAAGCGCAGCCACAAGAGATGTTATCGGAACTGTGCAAAGAAGACCCATACTTCCGACAAGCGCCTGAAGAAGCTCGCTGGCAATCATTTCATCGTTCATGAGGGTGGTCATATTGTTCAGAGAGCTGTAGTAGGTTACGATAAGCAGAACTGTGAGCGAACCGCCGACATAGGAAAGGATAAGTGTGTTAAGAGACGCTCCCATAATGTCTATTCCTATGTTTATGCCCGACTTGAACAATTCAGCACCCTTGATTTTCGGAGCTTTCTCTTTAAGCTCGGCAAGCGCTGACGCAATTGAAATACCGACGTCTATCGTTCCGCCGAGCGCACTGATTACTATCGTTGCAAAAAGAACATCGCTCAAATCAAGCGAAGGAAGATTGATGATCGCAAGGTCGATTGAATCACAGTCAACGATTCCCGTCATATTCATGGCTTTATTCATTATCGCTGTCAGAACGCCTGCGACCAGAACGCCCGCAAAAGCGCCAACTGCCGCCGCAAGCGTCTTCATCGTGAAGCCGTAAACGATAATCAGTGTGACCGCAATCGCAACGATACCCGCAAGGATGGCCGCAACTATGGGGTTGAGACCGCTGATTATCGCGGGAATCATAATAAAAATACAAGCAAGACAGGTTATAACAAGAGCGAGAAGCGATCTCATTCCCTTCATTCCGCCCATCAGAAGGAGCAAAATAACAAAGATCACAGCAAGAAGTATAAGCTTCTCGGTTCTTGCGTAATCGGTAACAATACCCGATATTTCGCCCGTCGCCTCATCCTCGGTAAAGTATCCGATCAGCTTGTCCCCGACAACTGCAGGTTCGCTTATCGCACCGTTGCCCATGGTGTTGGACATTTCGTACTTCATCACAAGGGTTCTTCCCTCATATCTTCCGTCAAGTACCTTTACCTTGAGAAGCTGAGTTCTCGAAAGTCCGTCATAGCCGTCGGATTTTGTCTGATCGCTCACTATTTCAAGCACACGGACATTGCATATTTCCTCTGTCGCTGTTTCGTCAGTGCTTTTGTGGCTTTCCTCCTCGGTAAACTGTGCGGATGCCGAAGGCTCTCCCTGAGCCTCATAATAATCACCCGTATCTTCGTTTATATGATAGAAAACGCCGTTCTCATCGATATAAAACGCCAGTCCTATCTCAGGATCAAAACAGTAATATTCAGGCTCATACTTATCATAGCCTTCATTCTGAAGAAACTCCTCGGTAGTCTGACCGCCCGCATCAACAACATTTGACGAGCCCTGCACATACTCAAGAACATCATCATAGCTGACCTGCGGAGTCTGATCGGTGAATTGAAGCGTACCGTCCTCACCTATTGTATACAGCTTACCGTCGGTGACATCAATAAAGAAATCTATTGCATACTTTTCATCGGTCATTGTGTAGCCGTGATAAGTATATCGGGGATTTTCCTGTGTCGGATAAAGCAGTCCGTCCTCCTGACTGAGCACATAGACAGTGCCGCTTGCCGAATCGGTATAGTATTCCGTCATGATACCCGATTCATAATCAAGACCCGAGAGGAAAAATCCCTCACTCTGTTCAAGGTCTATCCCCTGTGCGTATACGGGAAGTGCTGCAGCCATCACAAAAAGCATGACAACAAAAACTGCAATAAGATGTCTGAAAATATTCTTTTTCACGCTGACCTCCGATTTTGTTAACAAAAAGTTAATCTATTGGATTATAATTGCTGTATAATTATTAGGATGAATTCAAATATGAGAGGAGGCATACTCCATTTACACGGGAGTATGACATAATATGTACGGAAAGAAAAGAAAACTCTTCATTCAGATAATGTGCCTTATTCTCGCACTAATTATGGCTGCCAGTGCCCTGATAAGCGTCGCTTCAGCCTGCATCTGATGAAAAGCCTCGGCGGATCAGAGATTCATTCTCTGCTCCGCCGTTTTTATTTACTTAAAACGTGATTTGTTTTCCTTTATGAGTCTCTCGCGCAGATCCCACAGATCACGCGAAAGATCAACGTAATACTTATGAGGATTCTCAAAGCGGGTAACTTCACTCCAGAGGCTTTCAATACCCTTGAGACAATGCTCTCTTATCTCGCCGATTGACGGGCAATCGTAAATAAGTCTGCCCTTGTCGAATATCTGAACAAGAAGGCGTTCTGCCCTGAAATTCGTGCATATCTTGCTCTTCCACGTAAACTGAGGATCGAATATCTCATAGGGCTTGCTGCTGTCGATTACCTCATCAACAAGCGTGACAACATCGGCGATAGCCTTTCCCGTCTCGAGGTCGTAAAGTCTCCACAGCTGCTTGTCGCCGGGTACGGTAAGCTTTGCGACATTTTCGCTGAGCTTTATCTTTGGAATATGCTGTCCGTCCTTATCGACAGCGCAGAGCTTATAAACACCGCCGAACATCGAATCACTCGCCGCTGTTATGAGTCTTTCACCGACACCGAAGCTGTCAACGGGCGCACCGTTCGTCAGAAGCTCTCTTATAAGATGCTCGTCCAGCGAATTCGACGCGCATATCTTGCAATCGGGGAATCCTGCATCGTCAAGCATCTTTCTGGCTTTGCCCGCAAGATAGGATATATCGCCGCTGTCGATTCTGATGCCTGCAGGACGGCATCCCGCAGGTACGACAACCTCGTTGAATGTCTTGATTGCATTCGGTATACCCGATTTGAGCGTATTATAGGTATCGACAAGCAATGTACAGCTGTTAGGATACTGTTTTGCGTATGCTTTGAATGCATCGAGCTCACTGTCAAACATCTGTATCCACGAATGAGCCATTGTTCCGAGAGCGGGCACACCGTATGCAACATCTGTTATTGTGCATGCTGTACCGCTGCAGCCGGCAATATACGCAGCACGTGCTCCGAGAATTGCAGCATCGGCGCCCTGTGCACGTCTCGAGCCGAACTCCATGACAGCTCTTCCCTTTGCTGCACGCACGATTCTGTTTGCCTTTGTCGCGATAAGCGACTGATGGTTAATATGGAGAAGTATTGCCGTTTCGACAAACTGAGCCTGTATGACAGGTCCTTTTATCTTCATGATAGGTTCGTTCGGAAAAATCGGAGTACCTTCGGGAACAGCCCATACATCGCAGGTAAATTCAAAATCACGAAGATAATCGAGAAACTCCTGAGAAAAAATGCCTTTATTCTTAAGATAAGCTATATCATCTTCGGTAAATCTGAGACTTGTCAGATATTCAATAGTCTGCTGAAGTCCTGCCATAATGGCAAAACCGCCGTCATCTGGCACTCTTCTGAAAAACACATCAAAATAAGCCGTTACATCCTTGAGACCGCTTGTGAGATAACCGTTTGCCATAGTCAGCTCATAAAAATCGGTCAGCATTGTAAGATTGGAAAAATGTTCTCTGCTGTTCATATAATTCAGTTCCTTTATTTTTACTTGATTTCGCTGCAAACCTCAACGCCGTTTAGCGACATATTGTAAAGCGCCATAAGGCTTGTCAGTTCGGCATTGTGAGAACCGAGATCATACGTTGAAACAAGCGATACAGGCACAACCACACGGCACTTTTTATTCTTTGTATTGAACCATGCCTTGAGTGAATTTGAAAGCTGAAGAACACAAAGATCCGTACAATCGCCAACAACGATAAACGAATCGAATTCATTCTTCTCAAGCCAGTCGGTAAACTCCTTTTCGAGAATGCCGTTTACGGAGCCCTTATCGATTCGTACCGCGTCGCACACAGCTTTTATCTCGTCTGTTATGTCCGATTCCACGGAACCAGCCAGACAGTGCGGCGGATAGCTGTCAAATTCGGGAGAATCCTCGGCATGGGCATCGCAAAGAGCACATACCGCTATTCCCACATCCGTGCATTTCTTCGCAAGCTCTGCAACGGGTTCATTTATCGCGAGTGTATTACCGCTTGCAAGAGCGCCATCCTTTACAAATCCGTTTACCATATCAACGATGAGCAACGCTGTTTTTCCGCTTTCAAAAGAGGAAAGCTCCGCGCATTCCTTAGAGGCCAGTTCCTCAAACACGTCACTCAAAAAAGGTTTTGTCTTTTTCAAAAAAGCATTTTTGTCAAGTCCCATAAACTTCTTGGAGTTTTTCATACTGTGATTTTCCTTTCCTTAATATCGTAATTATAATAAATTATTATAGTATTGCACACTAAAAATTTCAAATCATAAATTGTTAACAAAGTTACATATTACCCCATTATAAATTAAATTATACTTAAAAAGAGCAAAAAGATGTATTGACTTGATACAAGCGATATGATATTATAATAAAGGTTTTTCAAAGAATCTTTTACATAATGTAAAATTTTTGAAGTTTTTTAAGAAAGCGGGGTCCATTATGTATTCGAACGATATTGAAAAGAAGAACAGAATTGGTAATAACATAAAAAGAGAACGTAAATCCGCAGGACTTTCTCAGAAGGATCTTATCGAGTTGATGATTCCGTTCGGCGGCAAAATGAACACATCCACCCTTTCGAAAATCGAAAAGATGAAGCGAGGCATTACCGATATCGAAATATACCAGTTTTCCAAGGCTCTCAAAGTAAGTATAAACAAGCTTTTTGAAGATTGATCATACACACCGCAGCAACTTAAATGTCGCTGCGGTTTTTCTTTTATAATATATCCGCAGTCTGAATCACTCTTCCGTCGTCGAGAACAAAAACCGCCTCTACCCCATCAATTCCCGAAACAAGCTCAGATGCCGCTTCATACCCAAGAATAAAGCATATTGTGGACAAAGCATCGCCCTGAGCCGATGATTGCGACAGTATTGTCACAGAACGCACATCAGTGACGGCAGGCATCGCGGTATCTGTATCGAGAATATGATGATATCTGACCGAATCAATTTCAAAATAACGCTCATAATCCCCCGATGTTACAACCGACATTCTTGCAGACGATTCGACAGCACCTACGTAATCTGAACTGTCGGGATATTTTATACCTATCCTCCACGGTGAACCGTTTTTGTCTCCCAGCGCCAAAATATTGCCGCCGAGATCAATGAGTGCATCTTCAACACCGTTTTCGACAAGAAATTCGACTATTTTATCCGCAACAAAGCCTTTTGCAATACCTCCGAGATCCAGCTGTACTCCATCGGGAACAAAAACCTTGTTTTCACTCACTTTTACACTTGTGTAGTCAATCAGCTTTACAGCGTTGTTTCTGGCTTGTTCATCAGGAATCTTCGCATTTTCAGAATTGAAATCCCATAAAACTGTTGCACTTCCGCAGGTTAAATCAAATACCCCTTCCGACATCTGCGAATAATAGATTGCGAGATTTATTATCTCCAAAACCTCAGGTGCAACCTCAACCTCGGTTCCGTGCGAGTTGTTTATTTTATAGATATCGCTGTTCTCATCATACCTGTCGAGCAGGCGGTCATATTTTGCGCACAGCTCAAAAACACCGTCAAGGGTCTCTTCATCGCCAAAAACAGTTACAGATATATACGTATCAAAATAAAATCCGCTTCTGCTTATTGAACTTTGTGGCATGGTACACGAAGGAAGAACGGCAAGCGATAAGATGAGCGCCGATATCAGCAGTACAGAACACCATCTTTTACGCATCCTTTATCCCCTCCATTCTGTTAAGAACAATCGCAGTAAGCGTACCCGTCAGGACTCCCGTAACACACCCGGATACAAGAAGCAGCGGTAAAAAGCGTATTATCTCCTCAGTCGAAGTCAGAATGACTGCAGTAATTACCTGTGCCGTGACATGAGCTGCTCCGCCAATAGCGCTCACGCCGACAGGGCTGACGTTTTTGATTCTGAAGACCGAAACCATTGCAGCATAGCTCAGCACCGCACCTGCGGCAGAATAAAGAAAGCCTGCCATATTTCCAAAAAGGAGCGAGGTCAGCAAAGCTTTTGCAACTGACAGAAGGGCCGCTTCTCCGATTCCGAGTTTATACAATGCAAAAACTACCACTATATTGGCAAGTCCCAACTTTATTCCAGGTATTTTAGCGCTGACCGGTATCATATTCTCGACCCATCCGAGTATGAGAGAAAGTGCTATAAGAATACCAATAAGCGCTACACGTTGTGTTCTTTTCATAAAGCACCCGATAAAATTAAAGTTAAAGCGCGGCGAACTGTAAACAAAGTGTCACCGCGCTTATTTGATACATAATTCTTAAGATATTATAACACTATTCTCTTTGTTTTTCAAGCGTTTTATACTGTCGGCGGTTATCCCGAGCTTCATAAAAGAAACAGACACATCACTCAGGTTTCCCGAAACGATGTGTCTGTTAATTTCAATTAAAAATAAGCTTTTTCGAAAAACTTATTTTGCAAGACCTTCAGCAACTGCAACAGCGCAAGCAACGGTAGCACCGACCATGGGGTTGTTGCCCATGCCGATGAGACCCATCATCTCAACGTGTGCAGGAACGGAAGAAGAACCGGCAAACTGAGCGTCACCGTGCATTCTGCCCATGGAGTCGGTAAGACCGTAGGAAGCAGGACCTGCGCCCATGTTGTCCGGATGGAGAGTTCTTCCTGTGCCGCCGCCGGAAGCAACGGAGAAGTACTTCTTGCCGTTCTCAAGTGCCCACTTCTTGTAGGTACCTGCAACAAGATGCTGGAATCTGGTCGGGTTGGTGGAGTTACCTGTGATGGAAACGTCAACACCTTCATGCTTCATGATTGCAACGCCTTCGAGAACGTCGTTTGCACCGTAGCACTTGACCTGTGCTCTCTCGCCGTCGGAATAAGCATGCTCATCAACGATCTTGAGCTCGCCGGTGAAGAAATCGTACTCAGTCTTTACATATGTAAAGCCGTTGATTCTGGAGATGATGAAAGCAGCATCCTTGCCGAGACCGTTAAGGATAACTCTGAGCGGCTCTTTTCTTGCCTTGTTAGCGGTTCTTGCGATACCGATAGCACCTTCAGCAGCAGCGAAGGACTCATGACCTGCGAGGAATGCAAAGCACTTTGTCTCGTCTCTGAGAAGCATTGCGCCGAGGTTACCGTGGCCGAGACCAACGTTTCTCTGCTCAGCAACAGAGCCGGGAATGCAGAATGCCTCGAGACCGATACCGATTGCCTCAGCAGCATCAGCAGCGGTAGCAACATTCTTCTTGATTGCGACAGCGCAGCCGAGAGTATATGCCCAGCAAGCATTCTCAAATGCGATGGGCTGAACACCCTTGACGATAGCTTCTGCATCTACACCCTTGGAGAGGCAGAGCTCGCGAGCCTCTTCAAGGCTTGCAATGCCATACTCAGCGAGGCATTTTTCAATTTTGGCAATTCTTCTTTCCTTGCCTTCAAACATTACATCGTTTGCCATATTATAATACCTCCTTACTGCTCTCTCGGGTCGATATAACGGACAGCATCATCAAAACGACCGTACTGACCGATATTGTTCTTGTAAGCCTCACCCGGCTCGACACCGTGACGGATATCCTCGAGCATCTTGCCAAGCTTTACAAACTGATAGCCGATGACCTGATCGTCTGCATCAAGACCAAGCTTGATAACATAACCCTCAGCCATCTCCATGTAACGAACGCCCTTTGCACGGGTGCTGTACATGGTACCGAGCTGAGATCTGAGACCCTTACCGAGGTCCTCAAGACCTGCGCCGATGGGAAGACCGTTCTCGGAGAATGCGGTCTGGGTACGGCCGTAAACGATCTGGAGGAAGAGCTCTCTCATAGCAACGTTGATAGCGTCGCAAACAAGGTCTGTGTTGAGAGCCTCAAGAAGAGTCTTACCGGGAAGGATCTCTGCAGCCATAGCAGCAGAATGGGTCATACCGGAGCATCCGAGAGTCTCAACAAGAGCCTCTTCGATAATGCCTTCCTTGACATTGAGGGTGAGCTTGCATGCGCCCTGCTGGGGAGCACACCAGCCAACACCGTGTGTCAGACCGCTGATGTCCTTGATTTCGTATGCCTTGACCCACTTGCCCTCTTCGGGGATGGGAGCAGGACCGTGGAACGGGCCCTTGGCAACAGTGCACATTTTTTCCACTTCATGGGAATAATTCATAACTGAACTCCTTTCGCTTAACTTGAATAAAGCTGAAATTTATCAGACCAACAGTTATTATACATTTTTTCGCCGCACTTGGCAAGTCCGAACGCAAATATATCGTTAAAATTTTCTCACTCTTTTTCGAGAGAATTATGTGTGTTTTATTCAAAAGACTTGAAATTTTCGCCGCTTTATGCTTTAATTAAATGCAACTGAGCACGAAAATGCAATTTATAAAAGTTTTCAGGCTCCTTCAGGAAAGGAATGGTAATAAAATGGCAAATATCAAAAACAACGATCCGTTCAAGGAAATGATGAGTTTTGATGTTTCTGCTCCCAGCAAGGCTCAGCAGAAAGCCGCAAAACAAAAGCATATAGAAAAGAAGAAAGCAAAAAAGGCCGCCGCTGCGATCGAAAGAACTCAGCAGCTCGAAAACGATATTCTCGAGCAGGAAACCGAGCAGATCATCTCAACAAAGAAGTCGCTCACAATTATCGGCAGCATCTCCGCTATATCGGTTGTCGTGTTTGTTGCGCTCTTTGTCATACTCAAGGCCTTCTCGCTCGTCGGAACTGAGGTTATGGTCAAGGACTTCGTAGAGCGCTTCAACAGCGTCGGAGTCAATGACAACTCCGCTCCCGCCGGATACGGTGATATCCCTATCGGCAGCGACGGTATTGAAAGAAGCTCCACTTCCACCATCAGACTTTATGACGGAATCGTACTTAACATCTCAACAAGAAACAACGAGATCCTCTGGGCAGAGATCATCTGCAGCGATTCTCATCTTGTTTTTGACGCTGACAATCCTTCTGAGGAGGGACGTCTCTCCTTCAAGACTGCTGAATTCGGCTATAACTATTATGGTATGTGTGCAAGACTTGCACGCGGAATCGATCCCAGCCTCAACTTTGAAGCATCGAGCGTCGGACTCACCGCCGACGAATACGCTTACGGTATTGTAAACACGCTATTCACCTTCACTCAGAACAACGCTCTCAAGAACGAAAGCTACAATCAGAACGGAGTTTTCAGCTATACCGACTCCATGACATCGGCTCATATCTCCTACACGATCACCTATTACAAAGACGGCGGTATCAGCTTCCTCGTAACCCCCAACACCGCTGAGGAAGACTACTCCATTTCCTAATCATCAATATCCGAACTCATTACAAGCTCGATATACCTTTTTGCCGCGGCGGAAAGCTCTGTGTTTTCTGTATAACAGACACCGATGCTTCGCTCCGGCACAGGTGTATCGAGCTTTATTTCAAATAATCCGCTGTTTTCATCATGATCGGTAAATTCTCTTGTTACACACGCAATTCCAAGTCCTATTCTCGCATAATCACAGAGAAGATCGTGTGCGCCAAGTTCGATCTGAGGGGATAAATCTATCCCCTTTGTCATAAAATATCTATCGACCTGTCGGCGTGAATTCGATGCCCGTTCGAGCATTATAAGCGGACACCGAGCAATCTCACCAAGCGTAAGCACTCTGTCCTTCAGTTCGGAGAATTTTTCGCCCGCCACAAATACATCATGAACGGTTATACACTCTTCAAATACGACACCGGGCTCATTCATCGGAAGATTGACGAACCCTATATCGATCTTTCCTTCAAGCAGCAGTTTTACGGTCTCGGACGATGTTCTGTTAATGATCGACAGAGAAACTTCCGGATACAGCTTATGAAACACGCTTGTCGCCTTGAGCAGATACCATTTTGAAACGGTATCCCCCGCCCCTATTCTAAGCTCACCGCCCGAAAGCTCACCAATTCTCCTGAGTTTTTTCTCGCCCTCTGTCAGAAGGCTAAGCGCTCGCACGGCATAACCGTAAAGCATCTCACCTTCGCCCGTCAGAGTTACTCCCCTCTGAGCCCTGTTGAACAGTCTTGTATCAAAGGATTCTTCAAGCTTCTGTATCGCCTGGCTGACTGCAGGCTGAGTGATATAAAGCCTTTTCGCCGCTGCGGAAAAGCTTCCTGTCTCCGCCGCAGTGCAGAATATTCTGTACAGTTCAAGATCTATATTCAAATCAACCGCCACCTATAAGCACAATTTATATATAATATAATAAACAATAATTTTACTTATATCAAGAGTTGTGGCATAATATCTTTTGGAAAAGCTCAAATTTATTTATGGAGGCTTTATAAATGAGAACACTTGGAGTAGTTGCACGCGGTGTCAGAACACCTGTTATAAGAGAGGGCGACGATCTTGTAAACATCGTTGCTGACAGCGTCATGGCAGCATCAAAGGAAGCAGGCTTCGGTTTCAACGACAAGGATATAGTTGCTGTTACTGAATCGGTCGTTGCAAGAGCTTACGGAAACTACGCTTCCGTATCCGCCATTGCAGCCGACGTAAAAGAAAAGCTCGGCGGCGAGGATATCGGAGTCATCTTCCCCATTCTTTCAAGAAACCGCTTTGCTATCTGTCTTCGCGGTATAGCAAAGGGCGCAAAAAAGATTTATCTTATGCTCAGCTTCCCTGCTGACGAGGTTGGAAACCACCTCTTCGACGAGGATCTTCTCGACGAGAAGGGTGTCAATCCCTGGAGCGATGTTCTTGATGAGAAAGCCTATCGTGAGAAGTTCGGCTATCAGCTCCACCCCTTCACAGGTATAGATTACGTTGATTATTACTGCAATCTTATCCGTGAGTGCGGATGCGAATGTGAAGTAATCTTCTCCAACAAGGCAACTACCATACTCGACTATACAAAGAACGTTCTTGCTTGCGATATTCACACAAGAGAGCGCACAAAGCGCAGACTGCTTGCCGCAGGCGCCGAGAAGGTCGTATCTCTCGATCAGATACTCACCTCTCCCATTGACGGCAGCGGCTACAACGAGAATTACGGTCTGCTCGGTTCCAACAAGGCAACAGAGGATTCCGTAAAGCTCTTCCCGAGAGACTGCCAGACCTTCGTCGATTCTCTTCAGGAAAAGCTCTGCTCTCTCACAGGCAAGAATATCGAAGCCATGATATACGGCGACGGAGCCTTCAAGGATCCCGTCGGAAAAATCTGGGAGCTTGCCGATCCCGTTGTTTCCCCTGCACACACCGCAGGTCTTTCGGGAACGCCCAACGAGCTCAAGCTCAAGTATCTCGCTGACAATGATTTCTCCGGTCTTTCCGGTGAAGAACTCTCAAATGCTATCAAGGAATCCATTCAGAAAAAGGACGCAGACCTCAAGGGCAACATGGCTTCTGAGGGTACAACTCCCAGACAGCTCACCGATCTTATCGGTTCCCTCTGCGACCTGACCTCCGGAAGCGGCGACAAGGGCACTCCCGTTGTATTCATTCAGGGTTACTTCGACAACTACGCTCAGGACAAATAATTGAAAATCAACTATGCATATAAAAACCCGGGAAGATTTCTCTTCCCGGGTTTTGTTTTTAATAATCAGATTTTTGAGTATCCGTAGGAGTTGACAATGGCGTCGATCTTATTCTTGTTCTTGCAGGAAGGACACTGAGAATAAAGATAGGAACGGTACTCGGGGATATCTTCGGTATCGAATACGGAACAGATGGGAATATCTGTGGGAGTTGCATCGATAGCACTGAATATAGCTGCGATACCTGCGATATTTCCGCTGTAATACTGGATACACTCAAGAGAGCGGTTGATCGTTTTACCTGTGGTTGCGGAAGAGATCATCAGAAGAACATTCTTGTTCCATACGGACTTCTGAATATTGTCTCTGAAAATCATCTGGTTGTTGCTGTTGTACTCGGGAACGATGATGTTGATCTCTTTTCCGGAGTTCACACTGTTGGAGATGGAAGATATCTCTTCTGCGAAGAATGCTGCGATAACCTCAGTATTCTCCATACAGATTACGGTGTCGATCTGGGTGCCGAGATACTGCTTTGCAAGCTCTGCCGCAACAAGCTTTGCATACTTGTGGCAGGTCTTGAGCTTTGTCAGGTCAATATAAAAATTGACGTGAGAGTGGTTTGTTGCAAAGTGTCCCGGAATAACCTTGATAGATATTTTGGGATTTGCCTTTGATTTGACTTCGATTGCTCTTGTTTCCATACAGTTGCCTCCGTTTGTTTAATTATAGTAATCATCTTCAGGCGGTCCGAGTTCAATCGGCCCCTGCATATTACCAAAAGTGTCATACTCGCCGACATATTCATTCATCGGCATCTGGTTGTACTGCTGCATCGGCTGCTGCATCTGAACCTGCATGGGCGGCTGCATAATTGGCTGCTGACCCATAAAGTCATCCTGTGCAATAACCTTTTCCCGTTCTCTGAGCACCCTTTCCGCAGCCTTCTTCTCCTTCATTCCTTTATCAACAAGATAACCTGAGATAAAACCGAAGAAAAACAGCGCTATAACAGCCGCTATAATACCGACGATCTTCAGTGTTCCGTTTTCGAAAGCTCCTTCATCTTCAACCTTTATCGGTGTTATACCGCTCTGTCCCGTAAGTGCGGTTGTGGGAACCGTGTTGTTCTCGGACGGCGGTGTGATCGGATCGGTCAACGACACCACGACCACCTGCGACGTATTTGTCGGCGTTGTGACCGCCGACTGCTCAAGCCTGCGGACGATAAGACTGTAGGAGCGTTCCTCGCCGTTCTCCGCACGGACGGTTATTGTAAAGTAATTATACCCTATCTGAAGGTCTTTATTAACCGTGGAACCGCCGACTATAATCGCCTTGTCCGACATCGGAACCGCATCGATCCTTATTGTCGAAATCTCATTCGGCAGCTCAACATTATATCCGTAAAAATCGGACGAAAAGCCCGGAGATAATGTACCCGGAGCTATGGAGAGTGATTTCAGACGGTTCTCCGCCGAGAGATCACTGCGAAGGGTTGTGGTCGTTGTCAGTCTCGGATAGGTTGTTGTAGTGGTGGTTGGCGGCGGTGCTGTCGTAACACCCAGCGTCACCGCAACAGGCTGAACCATAATGCTGTCGATCTTATCCGTACCAACCGTACACATACTTATCGCAGCCGAAATGCTTATGGCGCTCGACCTTGTATTGACAGCCGTCAGAGTAACGGAGAAAAATGCTACGTTCTTGTCTCCGCCTCGTATAAGGACACCTGACGGGTCGGCATACGAAAAACCGACCGATGAAGATGTAACATCCTCATCATCATAGCAGAGCACCTTACCGTTCATCTTTGCGGGACAGGAGTGCGTGTCATACTTGAAATAGTTCGGATTGAAGGTAATCTTTCCGTTGAACGACATAATGGAGCTTGTGTCGTTATTGGAAACGTAGAACGTAACGGTTACGCTGTCACCCGTTTTTGGCGCTGCGTTATCCGTCTCAATCCAGAATGTGGGCGCTGTTGCCGCTTTTGCCACAAGCACACGGCTGCCGCCCTGCGGCAGTGCCGCTGCCAAGAGCAGTCCTGCCGCCAGCATAAATGCAAAACATCGCGTAATGATCTTTTTCACAGAGAAGTTCTCCTTAACCTGCTGTTACTATCAACTGCACAAGGCTGTTGATGTCGGATTCTGTCACTCTGCCGTCCTCGTCAACATCACATGCTTCAATCTGAGCTTCGGTGAATACAAACTCACTCGGAGCACCGGGTGTAGCACTGAGATAGCTGTCGAGCTGAAGCTGGTCGTAGGAATCTATCTTTCCGTCACCGTCGATATCACCGACAAGGACGATATCAAGACGGTCAAGGACTGCATCTCCGCGAACCATAAAGACTGTGCAGCCGGTCGTGACCTGCTGGCCGATATCGAGAATCTCACCGTTTGCGTTCGTGATATACATTGTGATATCGTTGACCGATACACTGTTTATATCGGCATAATTCGTATCAACGTAAATCTGAAGCTCCGCAAGCACAGAGGCTGCATTCTGTCCCTTGAGGGACGAGGTCGGAACATCAAGTCCCTTGATAAATCCGTCAATTCTGTCGATAGACAGGTCGGATTCTTCAACCGTCGTAATTCTCACAGGATGTTTCCTGCATTCGAAGTCAAGCAGCATCTTGTAAATTGTCGAAATCGATTCCTGATCGACAAGCGATTTTGCCGAACGGCTGAGCTGCTCGTAATTATCCTTGATTTCTCTGAGAGCATCTTCTGTCCACGCTGCAGTATCAAGCGGCAGACTTACAATTCCGTTTGTTACAACGGATGCCGCCATGATCTCTTCATCGGTTACAACGATTGCTTCCTCACGGTCTGAAGATGATGTACCGTCACCAAGCTTCAATCCGTAGTAATCGGCAATCGCTCTTGCGTCCGATATTCCGAACGCTTTGAGCTTTTCATCGGTATTGAGGAACTGCGCGTCACCCGTAACAAACGCGTGCTCGACAAGTATGCCCGGAATACCGTACGATTTGATTGTATCACCTATGACAGCATAGTAATCACCGACCTCAACGGAACCGTCTTCATGATAATACATACGCGAGCCGTTGCTAAGTCTTGTTTTGACACCGCGAATATTCATTCCCATGCCGCGAAACTGCTGAAGGAAACAGATAGCAAGCTCGGTACTGTCCTGATTATATGACTGCTTGTATGTACTGTGCGAAACGTAAACCTCTGCCCCGTTTGCAATCGGGCTTGAAGAATCGTTGCAGTGGAGACTTATCAGAATATCCGCGTCGACATCTCTCGCCATTCTGCAGCGATCGTTGAGAGAAAGCGTGCCTTCGCTGTATTCTATACCGGTATGGGTCATATAAACCTCCACACCGTCATATTTCTGCAGCTCATCATAGCATGCAAGCGCAATTGCAAGATTGAGCTCAGCTTCATACAGACCGTCTCTGTAATTCACCGCACCCGTATCGCTTCCGCCGTGGCCGGGATCGAGAACGATTACCACTGTTTCTGCCTTTTCGGCACGAAAGCTCTCCGTCAGAAGCGGGATCATAAAAACTATCAGTGCACAGCAAAGAGTAATTATGATCCATTTTTTGAACACTTTGGTTTTATTGTTCATATTAACTCCTTTTCACACCGTTTATCAAAGCTGGTTGCCAAACTGATCATACTGGATCTGCTGACCGTTTTCATCATAGGAAATCATATTTCCGTAAGGATCATACTGCATCTGAGCATTCATATTATCCATCGGCATTTCATTTATCGGCATACCCATATTATCCATAGGCATTGCGCCCATCGGCATGCCCATATTGTCCATAGGCATTCCACCCATCGGCATGCCCATATTGTCCATAGGCATTGTGCCCATCGGCATGCCCATATTATCCATAGGCATTGCACCCATCGGCATACCCATGTTATCCACGGGCATCTCGCCCATCTGCTGCATCATATTGGGATCGTTCATGGGAATCTGCTCGATGGCTGCGTCCTCCATATTGGGGATACCCATTTCGATCTGACGTCTTCTAAGCTGATTCTGAAGAACCTGCTCATACTTGGACATTGCCTGCTGTTCGGGATCCATCGGCTGGAATCCGCCCTGCGGCGGCATCATCGCATTCATCTGGTCACCCTCCGCAGACGGCGGAAGAGCTCCCATCATATTCATCGGAACAGGCATGAACATAACCTGCTGATTGTTCTTGTTCTGAGGATTCTGTGCTTCAATCTGAGCGCGAACAAGCTCCTCTGCCTTCTCAGAATTCTCACGCGATTTGAAACCCGCAAAGAACGCGAGCAGGAAGAGTGCAATCTCACCGCCGATGAGACCGATTATAGCCCACATGCTGAGTTCTACGGTCTTATCGTCGGAATTTCTGTCATATTCGGGTGTTGGAACCGCTGCTGTCGGAACTGTATCCTGAGTAAGAGTTGTCGTAGTTACCGTAGTTGTTGTTGTGGAAAAAGCTCCTGCCGCAGCGGCGTAAATCTTGACCGTATAACGGTTTGTCTTTGTTCCGTCTGCGTTCTTTACGTTGAAATAAAAGACGGCATGATAATCATCATCGGCTCCGCCGAGTCTGCTTTCGGGGGTGCATATCGCACCGCTTGCGGGAGTTGCCTGAACCATCGGCGAGGTATTGTAAGGAATCTCAGCGGTATATTCGTAGATATCGGGTGAAAACGAAGGCTTGAGGGTTATATCGCTGTTGAGAGAATTATTTATTCCGATCTCGATATTTGTAAGCTTTGCCTCACTTGCGGCTGTTGTAGTCACGGCCGAATCTATCGTGATATTTGCTGTCGGAAGCTTCGACGCATCGAATGTAAGATTCTTTGTATCACTGCCGTTGACATACTGGATAATGGGAGCGGGTGTTGAGAGAAGTCTGACGGATGTGCTTGATGCGGAAGTTGTCGAAAGCACGTCAAACATAAGCTGGATACTTGTATTCTTGCCTATGTTCTTTGTGCTGTCCGCTGCATCGAACTTGAGCGTAAGCACACCCGAATTCGACGATACCGTATAGCTGCTGTCGGGCAGTTTTGTCGCCGACGCATTGAACGAAAGAACGGTTGCGTCAAACTGCAGACTGAGCGTCATATCGGAAATCGTATAGCTTGTATTGTTTGTAACATCAAGCTTGAGCCCTATCGTACTGCTCTTCTGAGCCGAAGCGGACGTAAAGCTCAGCGCAAACTCCGTATCATATGCAACAGTCGTCGCAGACACGGGCAAAGCCGCGCACACAGCAAGAATAAAAACAAGTGCAAAAGCGAAAATTCTCATTAAATTTCTACTTTTTTTCATTTTATGAACAGCCCCTCAACATTAGCACATTTATGTATTGAATACTTATGCTTATATATTACAAATAATATATCATATAATATATCATATTTTTACACCTATAATCAAGATAATTTATTCAAATAACAGAAAAATTAACAAAATAATGTGTTACAAATCGCCTATTCGTGATATAATCAATCGAAAAGTGACGGTGATTACCATTAAAACGATAAAAATAAACAAAAATGATGCGGGACAGCGTGCAGATAAATTCATCACAAAAATGTTCCCTCAGCTGCCGCAGTCCATGATGTACAAGGCTTTCCGACAGAAAGATATCAAAATCGGCGGCAAGCGCTGTGATATTTCCACACGGCTGTGCGAGGGCGATATTCTTACAATATACATAAAGGACGAGCTTCTGGAAGAACGCAAGGAACGCGAATTTCAGTACGACTTTCTGCGGGCTTCATCGACGCTTGATGTAGCGTATGAGGACGAAAATATTCTTATCGCAGACAAGAAGCCCGGACTCATTGTGCATCAGGACGAGAGCTATCAGACCGATACACTCATCGCGCGTATACAGCGCTATCTCTACGAAAAGGGCGAATACTCCCCCGATTCAGAGCAAAGCTTCGCACCCGCTCTTGTCAACCGCATCGACCGAAACACGGGAGGTCTTGTAATTGCGGCCAAAAACTCCGCATCACTTCGCATACTCAACGAAAAGATGAAAACCAGGCAGATACACAAAACGTATCTCTGCATCGTATGCGGAAAGCTTGCCAAAAAAGAAGATACCCTGACCGGCTATCTCGAAAAGAACGAAAGCCAGAACAGGGTATATATTGACAAAAAGCCGGGCAAGAACTCAAAAACGATAATTACAAAGTATCGTGTAATCGCCGAGCAGCCGAAACACAGTCTGCTTGAAGTTGAGCTTCTCACGGGAAGAACACATCAGATAAGAGCTCATCTCGCATCAATCGGTCACCCTCTTCTCGGTGACGGAAAGTACGGTACGAACAAGAATAACCGCGGTACGGGATTTTCAAAGCAGGCGCTTTATTCCTGCAAGCTTATTTTTGATTTCACATCCGATGCCGATATTCTCAACTATCTCAACGGACTCGAAGTCAAAGCAGCAAAGGTTCCCTTTGCGGAAAGTTTTATGTCAAGCAGCGAAACTAGGATTCTTTAACTGCCAGACGCTCGGCAAGCTGCGCATCGGGGCGCACAAAAACAGTTGTCTGATTCGTATAAATAACCATTCCGGGTTTTGAGCCCTGAGGTTTGGACACGTTTTTCACAAAAGTAAAATCAACCGCAGTCAATCCCGACTCACGCGCAGAACTGTGATATACCGCCAGAATAGCCGCCTGCTCAATCGTTGCAGGCGGTATTTCTTTTCCCTGCGACTGGATTATAACGTGAGATCCTGGTCGTTTTGTGACGTGAAGCCACAGATCCTTTTTCGAAGATTCCTTGAGCGTAAGACGATCGTTCTGCTTATTGTTTCTTCCGACCAGTATGGTAAAACCGTCATCTGACATATATCTGAGCGCGGGCAGAGCTGCAGGTCGCTTCATTTTAGCATTCTGCCTCTTTATATATCCCCCGTCCTCAAGCTCTTCACGAATCTCGGCGAGTTCTCTTACGCTCGAAGCTCTTTCAAGCGAGTCGAGCGTCGAGTTTATGTAAACCAATTCTGCTTCGCCGTCGGCGATAAGCTGTGTAAGATACTGTTCGGCGGTCTTTGCTTTCGTATATTCTTTGTAGTATTTCTGTGCATTCTGTGCCGGAGTCAGTCTCGGATCAAGCGTAACGGTAACGGTTTCTCCCGTTGTATAATCGATGAGATCACTGACCGTATCCCCTTTTTTCAGCCGATATATATTTGCGGTTATAAGATCTCCCATATTCCTGAGATCTTCTCTGTTTTCCGCTTTTTTAAGTTCCGCCTTCTGAATGGAAAGCTTCTTTGATATTCTTTCGCTCAGAACGGTGAGAGTCTGAAGCACAGCCTTCTCCTTCACCCTCATTCGCTCACGCAGATCGCGCACACTGTAAAGGGTGTCAAGAAGCTGCGAAAAGCTATCATAGCTTGAAATATTTATTCCTTCACCGTACTGATTCGGATAAAAAAATGTTATGTCAACAGGTTTTCCGCTTTCATCACTAATCATTACGGGACAGACTGATTCACCGAGCATATTTTTGCGCAGCTTCCGAAGAGATTCATAAAGCTTCTTCTCGTGAGACGGAGTCATATCTCCCACCTCAAATTCAGAAGAGCCCGTTGCTCCAAAGGATACCTCACGTGCAACGATAGGTGAAATTCCCATTATTTCGGACAAAATCGCCTTATCAAGCCTGCGTCTGTTATCGGAGATTATTTTTTCAAAAGCTTCATCTATATCATTTGATATTATGTCCGACTTTTCCTGTGCCGGCGGAAAAACGTATTTCATACCGGGAATTATCGGTCGCACCGAGCTCATTGACAGGTCAACCCTTTTTACCGCATCAATGACCGTTCCGTCCTGAGACGCGAGGATTGCATTGGAATATCTTCCCATAATTTCAATATACAGTGTCAGAATCTGTCTGTCACCGAGTTCGTCAACCGTATCGAAATCAATCATAAGTATTCTGTCCGAGCCATATTGTCTTACATCGGAAAGCCTTGCTCCGCCGAGCTTTTTTCTCAGAAGCATACAAAGCATAGGCGGCTGAGCCGGATTTTCGATCACACTCTCGGTAAAATGCACACGCGGACTGTTTGCCCGTGCGGAAACAAGCAGTCTCATCTGCCCCTCTTTACCTCTGAGCACAAAAACCAGCTCTTCGCGCGAAGGCTGATGTATTTTATCAATCTTTGCGCCAAGAGCACGGGATTTTATTTCATTTCCTATAATACCAAGCATTGCACCGTCAAGTGCCATACAAAATCATTCCTTTGATCAAACTGTACTTACAGGCTCACGTTCACCGGAAACATGGAATGTTGCCTTCGGGAATCTCATACGGAGTCTCTCGGCAAACGGCTCGAGCACAACAGCCTCTGTATTGAAATGTCCCGCAACGATAAGAGTTTTTCCGCTGTCCTGAACCGCAGTCAGAATATGGTGCTTGGCTTCACCCGTTACGACAGCATCAGCTCCGGCATCAAACATAAGGTCAGCATAATCGCCGCCTGCGCCTGCAATAACAGCAACCTTTTCAACAGTCGAGGTTCCCTCAACGAACTGAACTGCACCGCATCCGAGCCTGTCCCTGACAAAGCAGGCAAACTTAGGCGGTGTATACGGTTTATCCAATCTGCCGAGCAGACCCGTCTCGCAGCCCTGAACCTTCGATGCGCCTATCAGACCGAGTTTCTCCCCAAGGCACGAATTGACACCGCCGTCAGCGTCGTCGAGGTTGGTATGAGCGCATATCGCGGCAATGCCTGACGAGGCAAGTGCATAAACAGGCGAATCGCCCGAAAGTGCTTTAAGCGGAGTAAAAATAACGGGGTGATGCGAGATTATGAGCTGGCAGCCGAGACCCGCAGCCTCTCTGACAACACCTTTAGTTATATCGAGAGCAACAAGTACCTTATCGACCTGTGTATTCTCACTGCCGACGAGCAGTCCCGAATTATCAAAATCCATCTGTTCTTCAAAAGGAGCAATTGCATCAATAAATCCGTATATTTCGCCAATCGTTGTCATAAAATATCATTCCTCTCTATTTTTCATCCAACAAGTTACGTATCCTGTCTGCCGTTTCGATGAGGTCTTTATATTCAGGGTCGTCTTCGCCGAAAGCTTTCGCTTTATTCTGAAGAACTTTGATCTGCTTTTTCAGAAGAAACTCGCTGTTTTTGTCTTTTTTATCAGCCAGACTGCCTGCATAAATATCAAAAGTGGTATAGTTTTTCGTTTCTCCGACGTATTGAGCGCACGCGACTATGTAAACCCGTCCACCTTCACACACTATTTTCTCATCCAATATTTCAAAACCGTTGTCAAAGAGATATTTCCTGAGATGCTCCACCCTCGACATTGGCTGGAGTATAAGGCGATATTTCCCGTCACACAGCCATTTTGCACGTTCAATTATATCAGTGATAACCTCTGCACCCATACCTGCGATAATTACATCGTCAACTTCATTCGGAGCGATTTTTTCGAGGCCATCAGATGTAAAGACTTTTACCTTGTCACCAACTTTATACTTTTCAACGTTATCGGCTGCCTTTTTCGCAGGCAGCTCATTGATATCGGACGCGATTGCAGCGCTGCATATACCCTTTTTCACAAGCCAGATCGGAAGAAACGCATGATCCGTTCCAATATCGGCGACACGCGCACCTTCTCTTACATAAGAAGCACACGCACCAAGCCTTTCCCCTAAATCAAAAATCCTCATAACCGCAAACAATCCTTTTTATTCTCAAATGAAATATTCCCGGCCGGGTTTGATCCGACCGGGATTGTCTCACACAATTATTTATTCATATGAGCGTTGAGCTTTGCGACCAGCTCGTCACAGTTTACGCCGTGAACTGCACAGGCCTGCTCGATCGACTCGCCTCTTGCAGAAGGGCAGCCGAGGCAATGCATTCCCATATCGAGGAAATAAGCAGCTGTGCTGCGATCCGCGTCAAGAACTTCGCCTATAATGGAATCTTTTGTAACAACCATTTTGATTACCTCCAAATTTAATTGTATATATTATAATTCCCAACCGTTTGATATGCAACCCTTTTCGACCGAAAAATAATAAATTAACAAAATTTTATGTAACCCAATAGGAAAACGCCCCGGAAAAACCGAGGCGTTAAAAAGCCGCAAATTATTCAGATCAATTCGTCAAGAATGATTATGCTTCTTCTCCCCGTCTTTTGGCAAAGCACTCACTGCAGTAAACCGGACGATCCTCGCGCGGCTTAAAGGGAACCTTTGCTTCCTGGCCGCAATCAGCACAGGTTGCGATGAACGTCTCGCGCTCAGGTCTGCCGGCATTCTTTCTTGCGTCGCGGCAAGCCTTGCAGCGCTGCGGCTCATTTACAAAGCCCTTGGAATCATAGAATTCCTGTTCACCGGCAGTGAAAATGAATTCCTGGCCGCAGTCCTTGCACATGAGAGTCTTGTCTTCGTACATTGTTTTTACCTCGCTTTGGATAAATAAAATTTTTGCCCGGGACGGCATTGAGCCGTCTCCTTTGCTGCCGCAATGCTCTAACCATAAGCTACCGGGGCGAATATAACAACGGTCTCCCGTTATTTACGTTTTTTGTGTGCGTCGAAGCTTTTTTCTTGCACGGCTGAGAGCATTGTCCACAGCCTTCCCGGATATCTTCAGTTCCGAAGAAATCTCTTCATAGCTCATTCCTGACATAAATCTGACAAACACGCCGTATTCCCGTCCGGAAAGGTTTTTCTCAAGAAACCTCGTCTGTTCATCGACATCCTCACGCAGAAGAAGCATAGTTTCCGGGTTCGCACTCAGATCGTCGGATCTGACTTCATCTGTCAGGTCAACGCACTCGTACATCAGACGGTTCTTTTCGCTCAGACTCTGTCTCAGAACGGATTTAATCCTGTTATCGATACAGACACCTGCGAAGGTTTTAAGCGCTGCGCCCTTCTCATCACTGTAGCACATAACCGCATCCAGCAACGCAAGAGCACATTCCTGCATAAGATCATCGGACTCCATACCTGCGGGCACATGCCTGATAACCTTGCTCATTATCAGTGGACGATATCTTTCGAGTATCTCGGAAAAGGCACGCTGATCATTATTCCCGGCGAGCTCTGCCAACTTCTCATCTGTGGCATTACTGTAATCACCAAAAAACAAAAAACAATCAACTCCCCATCGACCTATGCCCTTAAAGCATACACCTTAAAACAAACATTGTCAATATTTTTATTATTATATAATCAATAAATATTTTATAGACTTTTAAGTTATTTTGCCTTTTTTATACAACAAACCGCAAAAAATTTCCTCATATTTTTTATCTATTCAAAATTTTTTCTCAAAACCTAAAAAAATCCTTGCATTTAAGAATAACTTATGATAATATCTATCTGTTGCTTAATTTGCTTAATATTATTTTTCCAATAAGGAGGTGCAGATTCATGGCAAAATGCGAAATCTGCGGCAAGGGCGTTTCATTTGGTATTAAGGTTTCCCACTCACATCGTCGTTCTAACCGCGCATGGAAGCCCAACGTCAAGCGCGTTAAGGCTATCGTGGACGGCTCCCCCAAGAGAGTCTACGCCTGCACCCGCTGCCTGCGTTCCGGCAAGGTCACACGTGCTGTCTAAGTTCGACAGAAATATGACTATTGATAAGATGCCTGCTTAGCTGCGGCATCTTATTTTTTTATTGACTTATTTTTCCTTTTAAAATATTATATGTTTAATAATGATATAATCAATTTACATATTGTGAGGTGTAGTCGGTGAACAACCCTAAAAGGAAAGGACTCGGCTTTTTCATTATATTTATATTACTCGCCGCTATTCTTACCGCGGCTTACTGCGTTCTCACAAAAAACGATCCCGTTTCACTGATAAACAAGGCACGTGAGCTTTTTTCCTCTCCAAAGCCGGAAAATGTATTCATCGATAACACTCCCGTTTCCGAAAGCAGCGCTGTTGAAACATCAGTTTCAATAACAGATGCACCTTCCGAGACCTCAGCTCATTCAACAACTCCGGCAACTTCTCAGTCAACGCAAACGTCCGTTTCAACCACACAGACATCGGTCACTTCAACCACAAAGAAGCCGTCGACCACTACCACAATCTCGGTCAACGCGCCGAAAGTACCGGGCTCAAACAACGCCTATGTATATCAGCCCAATTATGTAGCTCCGTATTATATTGTAGTTTACACCGGCAGTCAATCCGTTGTTGTTTACGGCAAGGACAGCGACGGCTATTATAATAAGGTAATAAAGTCATTCACCTGTTCCACAGGCAAGGCATCAACCCCGACAAGAACGGGACTCTATTCAATAATAAGACAATACCGCTGGCGCCTTCTTATGGGCGGCGTTTACGGTCAGTATTCCAGCGGTTTCAGCAATTCATATCTCTTTCATTCGGTTCTTTACAAAAAGACTGACGAAAGCACTCTCAAGCATGCATCATACGATAATCTCGGCAAAGCCGCATCTCACGGCTGCGTCAGACTCTGTGTCCGAGACGCAAAGTGGATATACGAAAACTGCCGTATCGGCACTCAGGTACACGTTGTAAAAGCTTCGGGCCCCGCAGGGTCTCCCCTGCCCAAGCGCAATACTGCCGCCGCCTACGCAGGCTGGGATCCGACCGATCCAAACCCGTTAAGCCCGTACAACACTATTCCATCAACCACCACTACTACGACAACTACAACGACTGCTGCAGCAACTACCACTGCAACCACCACAACAACAGCATCTTCAAGTACCTCTCCCGCACAGACCACCGCAACCGATTCTCAAACGACAACTGTAACTTCCGTGCAGCCGACCACCGAGCAATCAGCTGCAGAATAGAATTTCCTTGTATATTATTCACATTACATATTCATATTGCAAATCCGCTTTGTTGTTAAGGCACAACTTATCGTTTTTCGATAAATAATCATTGACAAACAAGATGCCGCATGATAAAATTTACATAATAAATCGTGTAAGTGCGTTTTATGACAACAAATGCGGAGGTATGTTTCCGATCACATCGGAACGAAACATCTGATATGTCTACTGTATTTTCTGCTGCTCTGCTCAGTCTCAACCATATAGCATCTGCTGTCATAGGTATCGCTCAGCGAATCGGGCAGAACGAAGAATTCGAGCTCAGCAACGACTCCGAGTCGGTATTCTGCGGCGGTCTTCGCTATGAGTACATAGGATACTGCGATGGCGGCGTTTTTCCTTCGTTTATATATGAAGACGCAGAACCCGGAAAACGTCTCGGTCATATCTGCAATGACAAAAGCATACGCGTATGGCAGCTTGATACCCCGAAAGACGATTTTATTCTGGTTGGCGCTTCGTGCGACTGTGCGGATATTTACCGTCTTGCAAGATAAATACATTCAAACCGACTGACAATGTCAGTCGGTTTTTTTATAAAATCATCACATAATCATTTATTTTAACTCCTTTTTACTATTGCACAATCTCAAATTATATAGTAAAATAATCAACAGTCTTTTCATCGAAACGATGAATTAAAATCTAGGAGGTAAAACCCGTGAAAAAATTCCCTAAGATTCTTTCTATCCTTCTTGCACTCTTGCTTTTCGTAACAGCAGCTATGCCTGTATTTGCTACAGAAGATGCCGCAGCTGTTGACACACCGCTTATCGACACCACTACCGCTGTATCCGATTCCTCCGTATCTTCCATCACATCTGTTCCTCTGAGAAACTATGTTTTTGAAGATTTCGGCGTTTCCATCTCTCTTCCCGATGACGGAAGCTACCTTACTGCAAACGCAAACGAGGCTGAGATTTATTCCGTAATCGGTGTCGGTCTTGCAGGTATGCTCGAGAACGGATATCTTGTTTATCCCTGCACTTACGACGGCGTTATGTTCTCTTTCACAGTTGAGGAAAACATCTATTCGCTCAACGTCGACGATTATTCCGATCTCTCTTCCGAGAAGAAGCAGGAAATGATCGACGCTGCAAACGGCTACAACCTCACCAGCGGTTTCTCCGATGTCCGTTTTGTCACAATCAACGGTCACGATTTCTTTGTAAACTGCAACTTCTATGATTACTACGGCGTTTATCAGTACACCTATGTCACTGTTGTTGACGGTGTAAAGTATCAGTTTGAAGCAGTTTCTTACGAGGAGATCACTGCTGAAGAGGCAACATATATCGAAGAGATGATCGTCGGTTCCATCAAGATCGACAAGCAGAGCTATTCCGGCGGTTTTGCAAACGGACTCTCCACTCTCGATATTCTTGCTATCATCGCTATCGCTCTTCTCCTTATAATTGTCGGCTTCCTTACCTTCTTCATCATCCGTTTCAACGCATTCTCCAAGGCAGCAGGCAGCTCCTTCAACATCATCGGCTTCAATATGCCCCCCAAGTCCTATGACGATGACGACGAGGACGAGGATTTTGATGACGAAGATGAAGACGAAGACGAGGACGAGGACGAGGAATAATCATCCTTCATTCGAATAGTATCAGACTTAACACCGGCAGACCTGCGTCTGCCGGTGTTTTTCGTTCTCTTTTCCCATATATATGCCACCACAAATTTTTTCGTCATTTTTCTGCTATATATTGTGTTTTTTTCTTTTCTGTGTTATTATCTATAATAATGGAAAGGACTGAACGAAATGCGTATTCTTAAAATAGTACATACGGCCGATCTTCACCTCGGCTCATGTTTTACATCTACACCCGAAATTGCTGCTCAGCGCAAGGCTGAACAGCTTGATACACTGCGTTCAATTGTCGAGATGTGCCGCGAGAATTCTTCCGATGCTCTGCTCATCGCGGGAGACCTCTTTGACTCGATGCGCGTTGAACCTCAGCTTGTAGCGGAGGTTCAGGATATCCTCGGTTCATGCGACGCAAAGGTATTCATCTCCCCGGGCAACCACGACCCCGCCGCTCCCGACTCCTGTTATATGGACGAGGGCTGGCCCGAGAACGTCCATATTTTCAAAGGCGGTCTCGAGAGAGTCGATCTCGAGGGCAAGAAGACAAGCATCTGGGGTCTCGGTTTCAGACATTCAATAGAGGTTGACAGTCTTCTGACCGATTTCAAGCCCGACGACAATTATATAAACATTCTTCTCATGCACGCCGAGCTCGTTCCCGACGAAGCTTCCGAGAGCCGCTACAACCCCGTAACGAAAGAAAAACTTCTTTCGCTCGGTATGGATTACTGCGCACTCGGTCATATTCACAAGGCTCAGGCTGAGAAGGTCGGCGAATTCATGTACTGCAACTGCGGCTGTCCCGAAGGACGCGGTTTTGATGAACTCGGTGACAAGGGCGTATATTCAGGTCACGTCGGAAAAGGATTCGTTCACATGGAATTCGTTTCCACCTGCAACAGAAAATACGTCTCGGAAAGAGTCGATGTTTCGGGCTGTTCGGTCGTCTCCGAATTCTGCGATAAAATAATCGGTGCAATTTCAAAGAGTCAGGGCGACGATTACAGAAACAACATCTATTCGCTCACTCTTATCGGTGCTCTTCCGAAGGGTATCATGCCCGACATCACGGCTATTTCCAAAAAGCTTATGGAGACGGTTCATTATGTCCGGCTTACCGATATGACCACAACGGAGCTTGATATCAATGCTCTTATGAAGGACAACAGTCTCAGGGGTGCTTTTGTCCGCAATATCGTAAGCAAGATCGAGCGTGACGAGCGCGGACGCGACAAGTATCTTCGCGCTCTGCTCTACGGTCTGCGCGCTTTCGATGGGGAGGTTAAGATACATGAAGATAACTGAAATTTATATTAAAAGCTTCGGCAAGCTCAAAGGGGTGAAGATCTCCCCCATTGACGGCGTAAATATAATTTACGGCGAGAACGAAGCCGGAAAAAGTACCGTAATGGAGTTCATACTCGGTATGCTCTACGGTCTCGGAAAAGGCGATCAGCGTCACAGGTACGAACCGTGGGACGGCAGCCGCATGGCAGGTATTCTGCAGTTCGAGCACGAGGGAACCTCCTATCAGCTCGGACGTCAGTTCGGCTCCACACGCTCGGCTGACAAGATCGATCTCTGGTCCACAACCGCAGGCGTTCAGATTCCCTTACCCGAAAAGACCGAGCCCGGTGAATTCATTCTCAAGATCAACAAGGAATCGTTTATAAACTCCGTCTTTATCGGACAGGCGGGAACCGCTATCAAGGGCAACAACAACGAGATCCTTGCAAAGCTCACAAACCTCGCCGCATCGGGCGACGAAACCGCTTCAAAAAGCGAGATTTCGGCAAGACTTGCCGAGGCAGCAGCCTGCCTGCGTTCAAAAAGAGTCAATGCCGTTATTCCCTCTCTCGAAAAGGAGCGACTCGCTCTTCTCGAGGAACGCGCACAGATCGTATCTTCCATCAGCACTTCCGACGAGCTTCGCGAGGATATTATGCGTCTTTCCCACAAATGCGAAAGACTCCAATTCGAATTCGACGGTCTCGAAGAGCAGAGTTCTCTTGCTTCCGATCTCAAAAAGCTTCGTGAAATGGACGAAGTTGTTGCAAAATACGAAGCGGTCGAAGCTTCAAAAGAAAAATACGAAAAGCTTCATAACGCCATGTTTGACGGCGAGGGTTCCATAACAGACGAATTCCTCGATGATGCACGTGCAAAGCTCGATGAATACAAGGAGCAGCAGGTCGTCATAAAAATGAAGCAGGAACAGCTCGAAGCCTGTGAGGACAGGCTTGCTTCCATCGACCGCTCATGCATGGACAACTATCCCATCGTAAAAAAATACGCACGCGAGATAACCAATGCATTTGACGAGTACGGCGAGCTCAGAAGTCAGCGCATCGAGCTTGAGCGCGCTCTCGAAGAGGAAGCTCAGAAAGCCTCCACAGGCATTTTCTCCACCCAGAACATAATACTCGGCGGCGTTATCATAGTCGCTCTTCTGTTGCTCCTCGGTTTTGCTTCACCTGTGTTTTTCATCATCGGTGCAATAGTCGGCGTTGTTCTCGGCGTTTATGTATATTTCCAGAAGAAGGGTGTATCCTTCGAGGGAATGCCGAAAGAAAACATCGAAATACAGAATATAGAGACCGATATGCGCGCCATAAACCGCTCCATGCGTCCTATTCTCGACTCAATGGGCTGTGCAAACATGGAAGATCTCGACCGTGAACTCCACAACATGGATCACGTCCGCAATCAGATAAACAAAGCCGCCGAAGAAAAGGATCAGCTTCTTGAAGACATCGATTCACAGCGCAAGAAGCTGCGTTCCATTCTTGATTCTCTCAAGGAGCAGCTTGCTCCGTATAAAGACGTTCAGTCGGACGCTGAGGCTCTCAAGATCATATCCGCACTCGACAAGGCTCAGCGCGACCACGCCGTATTCGAGGCACAATATAAAACAGAGCTCGAGGCATTCGAATCGCTTCTCGGTGAAAGAGATATCGATATCGTTATCCTCGAAGCCGATGAACTGCGCGAAAACCTTATGACCAAAAAGATCAGCAAGGAAACCGCTCAGCGTCTTATCTCCGACGATTTCGAAGAAAATCTCAAGACCCTGCGCGCCGATCTCGACGAATCAAAAACCGAGCTCGTCAAGAAGGAAACCCAGCTTTCGATGCAGACTGTCGGCACACAGGATCTCAATATCATCAACGAAAAAATCAAGCTTCTCACGGAACAGATCGATCATTACGATTTCGAGTATTCCGCTATCTGCGAGGCTCAGTCGGCGCTTGATGACGCTTTCGAGTCCATGCAGAAGGATTTCGGTCCGATGATAAATTTCCGTGCAGGCAAGATTCTCGACGAGCTCACCGGCAACAAATACAGCTCGGTCATCATCTCCGAAAATCTTGTTCCGTCAATTGCTGAACAGGGAGGAAACGACATCCGCGGCTGCCAGAGCATGAGCTCGGGAACAGTCGATCAGATATATCTCGCTTTGCGTCTCGCAATTGCAGGTATCCTCACTAACGAGTCTCTCCCCCTCTTCCTTGACGACGCTCTGTCTCAGTTTGACGACAAGCGTATGACCGACGCTCTATTCTATCTCGGCAAGGAAAACAGCCGGGGCTCAATAGGTCAGGTCATTTTCTTCACCTGCCACGGCAGAGTGCTTTATGCCGCCAAGGAAACAGGACTTCTCGACGGCGTTGTAAAGCTTCCCTAATATCTGTATTCGTCTTCATCGTACCCGAAAAGGTCGTCGGACATATTGGTGTACTGTGCTCTTTTCTCAAGCTCTTCCCTAATATGTCTCGGAAGTGATATGAATCTTTTGTGAGCATCATCACTTCTGTCAAAGTCATCGTACAGTCGCTCCGACCCGTCGCTCGGATACGGATAATCATTGAATATCATTTTGTTCATTCCCATCATCTTAAAAATCCAATATTAACTCCAATCGCCGCCGCGGTTTTTAAGCTCGGACACGTAGCTTTGCATGTCCGAAAACGAGCTTATATCACGGCGGCGGATTTTCTTTTGTATTTTTTCCGGAAGCGCATTGAAGTATTCGTAGCTTGTCATATCGTTTTCTATCAGGTTATCGAGTCCCAGTGTCTGTCTGCGGTCATCGCTCATAATATCGCTCCTCTCGGTTCATTTGCAGGTATATTATCTGCAATCGGGCAGCGATAATACAGACTTTCGTCCGAGATGTGCTAAAACACCAAATTTTTACCGACATATAAATATGTATTTTACAACATAATGCGATAAAAACCTTTGATTAGTAACACGATATATGATATAATAAATACAACTGTATAAAATCTGAAAAGTATACGGAGGACTGCCAAATGGTCAAAAGATTATTTGTCGAAAAAAAGCCGGGTTTTGATATCGAAGCCAAGGGCATACTTGCCGATCTTCGTGACAACCTGGGAATGCTTGAAGTCGAATCGGTTCGTCTTCTTTGCAGATACGATGTATCGGGTATTTCGGACGAGGACTTTGAAAAGGCCAAGAAAACCATTTTCTCTGAGCCCAACGCCGACTACACCTATGATGAAGAATTCCCCATCGAAGAAGGTCAGATCGCCTTCGCCGTTGAATTCCTCCCCGGTCAGTTTGACCAGAGAGCCGATTCCGCTGCACAGTGCGTTCAGCTTCTCACTCAGGGTGAGCCTCCCATCGTCAATTCCGCAAAGGTTTATGTTCTCAGCGGTAAGCTCGACGATACCAGCATCGACGCTATCAAGTCTTACATGATAAACCCCGTTGAGTCCCGTGAGGCATCTTCGGAGAAGCCCGAGACTCTCGAGCGCAGCTATGATATCCCCGAGGATGTTGCAATCCTCGACAAGTTCATTTTCTGGAACAAGGACGAACTCCGCAATTACTATGATTCCATGGGTTTTGCAATGACCTATGACGATCTCGTTTTCTGCCGCGACTATTTCCGCGATGTCGAGCTTCGTAATCCTACCGTAACCGAGCTTCGTGTTATCGATACATACTGGAGTGACCATTGCCGTCACACCACCTTCCTCACCAGACTCGACGAGATCAAGATTGAGGACAAGAAGCGCACCAAGCCCATCATGGAAGCTATGGACGCATATCTCGATGCACGCCACGAGGTTTACGGCGACGCTGCCGATAACCGTCCCATGACACTCATGGATATGGCAACCATCGGTGCAAAGGCAATCAAAAAGCGCGGCAAGCTTGCCGATCTCGACGAGAGCGACGAGATAAACGCCTGCTCCATCGAGGTTCCCGCTGTTATTGACGGCAAATCCGAGCAGTGGCTTGTTCAGTTCAAGAACGAGACCCATAACCACCCCACCGAGATCGAGCCTTTCGGCGGTGCTGCCACCTGTCTCGGCGGCGCTATCAGAGATCCCCTCTCCGGAAGATCCTATGTCTATCAGGCTATGAGAGTCACCGGTGCAGGCGATCCCCGAATCCCTGTCAAAGATACTCTTGAGGGAAAACTTCCCCAGAGAAAGATAACCACCGGCGCTGCTGCCGGATACTCCTCTTACGGCAACCAGATCGGTCTCGCAACCGGTCAGGTTACAGAGCTCTATGATGACGGTTATGTCGCAAAGAGAATGGAGATCGGTGCTGTTGTCGGTGCATCTCCCAAAGAAAACGTAGTTCGCAGTCAGCCCCAGCCGGGTGACATTGTTGTTCTCCTCGGCGGACGCACAGGACGTGACGGCTGCGGCGGTGCTACAGGTTCTTCCAAGGCACATGACCTTTCTTCTCTCGAGTCCTGCGGCGCTGAGGTTCAGAAGGGTAACCCCCCCACAGAAAGAAAGATCCAGCGTCTCTTCCGCAATCCTGACGTTTCCCGCCTTATCAAGCGCTGCAACGACTTCGGCGCAGGCGGTGTCTGCGTTGCTATCGGCGAGCTTGCAGACGGTATCAGTGTCCGTCTCGACGATGTCCGTCTCAAGTACAACGGTCTTGACGGAACAGAGCTTGCTATATCCGAGTCCCAGGAGCGTATGGCTGTCGTCCTCGACAAGAAGGATGTTGATTTCTTCATCGAGCAGGCAAAGGCCGAAAACCTCGAGGCTTATGCAGTTGCATGGATTACTGAGAATCCCCGTCTTCGCATGAAGTGGAGAGACAAGGTTATCGTTGATATCTCCCGCGAGTTCCTCAACACCAACGGTGTCACTCAGCACGCAAAGGCTAAGATACTCGCTCCCGAATTCAAGGAGAACTATCGCACAACCGCTCCCACAGAGATGCTCTCAATGTCCATCTCCGACGCATTCA
Organism: Oscillospiraceae bacterium; assembly: GCA_015065975.1. Taxonomy (GTDB): domain Bacteria; phylum Bacillota; class Clostridia; order Oscillospirales; family Acutalibacteraceae; genus SIG598. Next base: position 86,518 of record SVPG01000002.1, read on the forward strand.
TTCATAATCTTTCCAGACTTCAGGTCTGTGCTCAGAAGGGTCTTGTCGAGCGTTTTGACGGCTCCATCGGTGCCGCATCCGTTCTTATGCCCTTCGGCGGTAAGTATCAGCTCACACCGGAAGAGTCCATGGTTGCAAAGCTTCCTGTCGGCGCTCGTTCCACAGACTGCGCTACAGCGATGAGCTTCGGCGGCAACCCCGCTCATATGAGAGTCAGCCCCTTCCACGGTGCGGCTTACGCTGTTGTTGAGTCACTTTCAAAGCTTGCTGCCGTCGGTGCTGATCCCATGACCGCAAGACTTACATTCCAGGAATACTTCGAGCGTCTCGGCGACAAATCGACACGCTGGGGCAAGCCTGCTGCTGCACTTCTCGGTGCACTCACTGCTCAGCTCAAGCTTGATATTCCGTCCATCGGCGGTAAGGATTCCATGTCCGGATCCTTCAACGATCTCGATGTTCCTCCCACACTCGTCAGTTTTGCAATCGCAATGACAAGCGCAGAGAGAACAATCTCCGCTGCATTCAAGAAGAGCGGAAGCAAGGTCGTTTTCCTTCCCATTCCCGAAAGCGAATCGAGAATGCTCCCGTGCTGGAAGCAGCTCGCTGAAATGTACAAGGCTGTATTCTCCATGTCCTGCGCAGGAGATATTCTTTCCGCAAGCGTAGTTCGTGAAGGCGGTATCGCTGCCTGCGTTTCCAGAATGAGCTTCGGTAACGGCTTCGGATTCGAATTTGCCGAGGGTATTTCTTCCGAAACACTCTTCTCTCCGCAGACAGGTGCTCTCGTTCTTGAGCTCAAGGACGGCGCAAAGATTCCCGAGAATATCGAAGCTGTTGAGATCGGTACAACAAACGAGAAGAACGGCATCACCGTTGCCGGCACATTCATTTCTGCCGATCAGCTCAAGGACGCATGGATGTCGCCCCTCGAGCCCATCTTCCCCGTTGTTCCCTCATTCGAGCCGGAAATAAAAGAAGTTCCCCTTTATACAAAGAGGAACTCTGCTCCCGCATTCCTTACCCGCTGTGTCGAGCCCAAGGTATTTATCCCTGCATTCCCCGGCACAAACTGCGAGCTTGACTGCGCAAAGGCATTCAAGAAGGCAGGCGCAAATCCGCAGGTATTTGTAATGCGCAACCTCACAGCAAACGACATCGAGGAATCCATCAACGAAATGGCACGTCTCATCAAGGACAGCCAGATGATCATGCTCCCCGGCGGATTCTCCGCAGGTGACGAACCCGACGGTTCGGGTAAGTTCATCGCAACAACCTTCCGCAACCCGATAATCAGCGACGCTGTTGCTGAGCTGCTCCAGAAGCGTGACGGTCTTATTCTCGGTATATGCAACGGTTTCCAGGCACTTATCAAGCTCGGTCTTCTTCCCTACGGCGAGATCAGAGACATTGCCGAGAACGACCCGACTCTCACCTTCAACTCGCTCGGCAGACACGTATCCAGAATGACATACACCAGGGTTGCATCGGTTAAATCTCCGTGGCTTGCAGGCTGCGAGGCAGGCGATATTCACTGTATCCCCGTATCTCACGGAGAAGGACGTTTTGTTGCCGACGAGGCTACTATGCTCCGTCTCATCGAAAACGGTCAGGTTGCAACTCAGTACTGCGCTCCCGACGGTGCAATTTCCGCTTCCGTCCGCTGGAATCCCAACGGCTCGCTCTGTGCGGTTGAAGGTATCACTTCTCCCGACGGACGTGTTCTCGGCAAGATGGGACACTCTGAGCGCTGCGGCGAAAACCTTCTCAAGAACATTCCCGGCAACAACGACCAGAAGCTGTTTGAGTCCGGTGTCAAATACTTCAGATAACCAGTTCGCCGCTGACATACTCTTCTGCTCTTATCACTTCTTCTCCTTTGCATCCATGGAAGGTTGTCAAAAATAACACAAGTGCAGCGGTGTATATCACCGAAAGTACTTTGAACACTATATGTACCCTCTCCGATCGGCACACAAAATACGTGCCGATCGGGGGACATATTATCATCAGGATGATCAGTTTATATACAGGAAGCTCCTCATTCATAATTTTTCTCCTTTCATAAGTAAATTATAAGGTGGTACACAGCAAAAGCTATGGCTAATAACAAGCGATCTGTTTACAGGGCTAAAAATGCAAAAAAGGCAAAGAATCAACGCGAAACGTTCATGAAGATGTATAACCGCACATGCGAGAAGGTTTATTTTCTTTCCTTCGAGCACTGCCGTAATATTCATGACTGCGAGTTGATTTTTCGTGATGCCTATGTTTATATGTATGAAAATATAGGTGAACTTCGAAAAGCCGCTTCACTGGAATCGTGGCAGAAGGAGTGCGTTGAAAAAGCTTTCAGAGCTCTTCTCCACACGCCTCTTCTCCATCTCATCGAGGACGAAAACGCGGATGAAATCTCGCTTTCTCTCGACGAGATCAAGCAGGACGAGCTTTGGAACAAAATCAATAAAATGACCGATATCGACCCCTGGCGAAACATTCCCGAGCCGGGCAAGTCGACCGTTTTCTCCGTAATCGCTGATCAGACACTTTCCGATCTCCGATATATGTCTCCGGGCGATTACGCGAAATCTGCAATTATGATTCTCGCAATCTGTGCTGCCGTGGTCGTCGGTATCAATCTGCTTATTTCTTTTATCCAATCTCAGCAGAAAGCCGATATCGAAACAACTCAGGAAATCTTCCTTGACGACAGTCAATACGAAGAAGATGACACTGCGCTCGGTGTTCAGGTCAACGAGGACGAGGTCAGCTCCGTTGTAAATCACGGTGAGAAGCTTCAGGCAGCGGCAGACGCAGAGGCTGCAGCCAAAGCCGCGGCAGCAGCCGAAGATGAAGAGATCGCTTCTTGGAACACCGCAAATCTCAGCGGAAACTATACAAAGATCGAAAGCTCGGGCAGGACCTCAGGCTCCCCCGTATACACGGAAGATCAGACTATCAACGATCATCTCGATCTTATTCTTGAAGAGATACTGACCGATGATATGGGTGATTTTGAAGCCATCGGTGCGATTTACGACTATGTCGGCAAGAACATCACCTTCAGGCATCATTCAACAAGCGGAACGGAATATCTCGATCTTCTCAACGATTTCTTTGAGTTCCACGAAGGTGACAGCAGGCATTACAGCGCTCTTCTCAAGGCGTTGTGCAACGCTGCCGGATACCGCTGCGAAACGGTTACAGGCGCTTTTGTATTCAACGCCAACACCGATTTCGAAAGACTCGTTGAACACACCTGGAACAAGATGACTCTCGGCGGAATCACCTATTATCTCGACGTTGAAGCCGATTCCAACGCAGACGGCTCGGTCGTCAGACGAAACTATTTTATGGCAGCCAACGGCAACAACCGCTGGGACGCCTATGAACGAGACCATTATATTCAATAATCTCAATTTAATCAATTATTTTCTTGATTTTGATAACAAGTGATGTTACAATATCACTTGTTATATCCGCCGGTGTGGTGGAATTGGCAGACACCCGGGACTTAAAATCCCGTGCTGGCAACAGCGTACCGGTTCAAGCCCGGTCACCGGCACCAAAACAAGCTCCGCTTTTGCGGAGCTTGTTTTGCGTCCGTGACCTGCGCGCAGAACGGTACCGAAATTGCCGCGGTTATATCCCCCCATTATTTCGCTTTTTGTATCCTTCGGCAATTTCAAAGCAAGCACCGCTGTGCTTGCTTATCGGTTTCAAGCCCTATATCGCGCCTTGAAACTTTTTGCAAATATTGAAATACCGCCAAAAGCATGATATAATCGCCTCAAATAAAACAACTTTTTTGACATATTTCATTTAATAGAGGTGATATTTTCGTGACAAACCCAAATCATCAAAAAGATTTAAACGTAACAAATAATCCTTTTTCAACAATCCGCAATGTTTCTGATGTAGACTTTATGGACGGGCACGCTTTCGAATACTTTTGCGCCGACATCTTAACGAGAAACGGATTTAATAACGTTAGTGTTACTAAAGGTTCTGGCGATCAAGGTGTAGATGTTCTTGCTTCAAAAAATGAAATTAGATACGCTGTACAATGCAAAAATTATGCAAAGCCATTAAGCAACACCCCTATTCAAGAAGTTTATGCTGGAAAAACATATTATAATTGCCATGTTGGTGTTGTAATGACAAACTCAACATTCACATCAGGTGCAATTGAATTAGCAAATTCAACAGGTGTGCTTATATGGGACAGAAAAGAACTTCAAAAAATGATTGAAAACGCAAACAATGTACAACCAATAAAAGTAGTTGTAAAAAGAAAAAATCAAAAGTCCCAATATGCTGCATCTTTGAAGCATACTATCAAAAACAGCAACTCTAAAAGCAGTAAAGCAGAATCATCAAATAACACCCCCAAAAACCGTTTGAGAAAAAATATGAAAATTTCAGCAATTGTTTGCTTTGTATTAGCATTGTTGTACATTTGGACTGCAATCATAGTTGAGTCATTCACAATAGCTTTTACTGTGTTTTTTTCTATATTAGGAATAATGTTTATCATACTTGCATTAAGTCCAAAAGATAACATTTTTTTATTCGGTCGAAAAGACGGCTTAAAAAAGAAATATTTTGTTTTAATAATGGTTTGTTTAGCTTTTATTACTTTAACAATTATCCAAAAATCATTGCAATAACCTCTACGAAAATTCAATTGTTCAACTAATACACACCGACATTTCATTCTCACATATATTGTTAGATTCACAAAAGCAAGCACCACTGTGCTTGCTTATCGGTTTCAAGCCCTATTACTCCATTGAAACATTCATTAAATTATGATATATTGAATTCAGCAAAAGAAAGGAACGTGATTGCATGAAACATACATTCAAATTCAAATTATTCGGAAGCAACGTTCATATGTTCAGCGAAGAAGAAATGGGGATTGTCGTTGAAAAAGAATCTCATGTTGTATGCGTATACGCAACTGACGAAAAACACCAAAACATTCTTTGTGCAATCCCTCTATGTCACCCTAAATTTCTCAGCGGTGCAGAGTATACTGTCGATTTTTGTGATAATGGACAAGCTAAAGTCTGTGTCGCCGATATACAAATCATTATTGATTTCAGTAAGAAGAAATGTGCAAACAACAAATCAATAAAATGTTACGGTTCAGACTGCTGGGGAGACGATGTCCAAATCGAATGGAATGAGGCAAATTGCTGATCGATCCTGTTTTGACCAATCTTTTACTCTTAAGCAAGCTCCGCTTTCGCGGAGCTCTTTTCTTATGTGACCTTTCTTCTGCAATCAGCATAAAATGTAGCAAACTTATAAAAACACCTGTAATTTGCAAAGAAAGGATTGGTCTTGCTTATGTCACAGCAATTTGCAGACTTTTTTCTCGGCGGCAACTCTCCGAGCGGTTTCTATTCCCTCTTCAAGGACGTTTATAATGTCGAAGACGGATGGCGCGTATTCGTAATTAAAGGCGGTCCCGGAACGGGCAAATCAACGCTTATGAAAAAGATAGCAGCCGAAGCTGCAGAGCGCGGATATCTTACGGAACGCGGTTTCTGTTCATCAGACCCCCAGTCGCTCGATGCTGTTATCGTTCCACAAATCAGGACTGCGATTTTCGACGGTACTGCGCCTCACGTAATCGAGCCCGAATTGCCCGGAGCCTGCGAAATTATCGTAAATCTCGGCGTGGCTTTTGACAACAAAAAGCTTTTCAGCTGTGCAGCTGAGCTCGCAGAAGTCTCCGACGCCTGTTCCTCCTGCCACAGGAATGCAGTAAGATTCCTTCGCTGTGCAGATTCTTTTACAGCAAACACTTCACTTATTGCATCCAAAGCTGTCAGCACGGAAAAGATAAAACGCCGTGCGCAAAAGCTTTGCAGTACCTACGCAGGTCCAAAAAGCGGCAAAGAACGCACAAGACTCCTGTCCGCGGTCACTATGGAAGGTGTAAAGCTGTTCTCCAATACGCTTGATAATACGTGTGATACTCTAATTTCAATAGATGACAAGTACGGCGCACCGTCCGACATGCTTCTTTCATCTGTCAGAGATATTCTTATCAGCATCGGGTGTGAGTTCATATGCTGCAGATGTTCACAGTCAAAACGCATAGAACATATTATTCTCCCCAACGAAAGAGTAGGTTTCACCGTCTGCAACACATTCCATCAAGCTCATTCAGATGCACGCATAACTCACTGCGAGCGATTTCTTGACCCTTCGGTAATATCTGAAAATTCAAAAAAATTCTCATATAACAGGCGTGCTGCAGCTCACTTCTATTCCCTCGCATCGCAGGAAATGCGCCGAGCAAAATCCATTCACGACAGGCTTGAAGAAATTTACTCATCTGCCGTTGATTTCTCCATCGTCAATGAAATAAGCGAAACGGTTACCGATGCATTTTTTGCTTAACACGAAAGCAACTGACCCGAAAAGCACTTTCCTTGCGGTCAGTTGCTTTAATTATTATAAAGGTCTTGACTTCACGCCTCTCATTCTGTTATAATATTTTAGCGAAATTATCACGCTACTGTGGCTCAATGGCAGAGCAGTTCACTCGTAATGAACAGGTTGTCGGTTCGATTCCGACCAGTAGCTCCAGCAAAACACCGATTATGATATCAAATCATAGTCGGTGTTTTTTTATTTCAATAATTCTTCAATACCTCTTGACAAGTAATACTATGCGTGATATAGTATCATACAAAAGGAGGCATCATATGGATATTCAGATCAAACGCGGACTGCTCGATGTATGTGTGCTTGCAGCTATCAAGACAAATGATTCTTACGGTTATCAGATAATAAAGGACGTAAGCCCGTATATAACTATTTCAGAATCGACACTTTATCCGATACTGCGGCGGCTTGAGGCATCAAATTACCTGACTGTTTATTCGGTTGAGCATAACGGACGGCTCAGAAAATACTACCATATTACTCAGGAAGGTCTTGACCGAATCGACGCTTTTTCCGAGGAATGGAAAGAGATAATGTCAATTTATAAGTTTATTACAAGGGAGGAAAACACGAATGAATAAACAGGAATTTCTTGCTGTAATTAAAAACGAGATTGCAGTTCTTCCGCAGGAGGATATAGAACGCTCTCTTGATTATTACGGCGAAATGGTCGATGAACGAATCGAGGACGGAATGCCTGAGGAACAGGCTGTTGCGGAAATGGGAACTATCGACGAGATAGTGTCACAGATTCTTGAAGATATTCCTATGCAAACGCTTGTAAAAACAAAAGTAAAGAATCCATCTCGCTCGCTTCGAGTCTGGGAGATAGTTCTTCTTGTTCTCGGATCACCGCTGTGGCTTTCGCTTATCATCGCCGCTTTTGCGGTTGTTCTCTCGGTTTATATCACTGTCTGGGCTGTTGTTGTCACTCTCTATGCTGCTGTACTTTCCGTGGCTTTGGGCGGCGTTGCCGGTGTCTTGGGCAGCATCGTTCTGCTTTTCACCCACGGCCTGACAAGCTGCCTGATGTTCCTGGGCGCAGGACTTATCTGCAGCGCTGTTGCGATACCTTTTTTCATTGGTGTGAATTATATTGCCAAAGGTGTTGTTCATATTACAAAACTTATCTTCAGAGGTATTAAGCGCTGCCTCATCAGAAAGGGGAACCGAAAATGAAAAAAGCTGTAAAAACTTCTCTTATAGTTGCCGCTATACTTTTTGTTGCCGGTATCGCAATCCTTGCTCTCTCATACGGGCTCACAGGCTGTGATCTCTCAAAGCTCAACACCAAAAACTACATCACCACCACATTCGAAATAACCGAGACTTTTAACAGTATAGATGTAGACACTTCCGGCGCAAATATAGTTCTTGCCGTATCCGAGGACGGTCAGTGCAAGGTCGTATGTCACGACAGCGACGATATCGAATACAGCGCAAAGGTTGTAAACGACACTCTCACTGTTTCACATAAAGTCATCAATTTCGAGCTTATCTCTTTCGATGTTTTTGTGAATGAGGAAATTGCAGTAACAGTTTATCTTCCCGAAAACATATATAATAAAGTTTCACTTAACGCAAGCAGCGGCAGCATCAAAATCCCGTCGGATTTTGGCTTTATGTATGCCGATTTGCGCTGTTCAAGCGGCTCGATCAGTTGCAGCGCTGTAATATCAGACACTCTCACTGCAAAAACTTCCAGCGGCAGCACCACAATCAATAATTTCAACGGCGACGAAATTCAGGTTTCGTCATCAAGCGGAAGCATCAATCTCAACAACGTAAGCTATGATACTATGACCATTACGGCATCAAGCGGAAGTGTCAATTTTGATAACTGCGAGGGAAATGATATAAATGTGGAAACTTCAAGCGGCAGCATCAGTCTCAGAAACGTAATTTCCGATGTAATGACCATTACGGCTTCAAGCGGAAGTGTCAGCTTTGATCGCTGTGACGGTAACGATATAAATGTGGAAACCTCAAGCGGCAGTGTAAAGGGAACACTTCTCACCTCCAAGAAATTTGTCACAGATACAAGCAGCGGAAGCGTTCACGTACCTTCAGATGACGCAGCAGACGGAACCTGCAATATCACCACTTCCAGCGGAAGCATAAAAATAAATATTGCATAACAAAAAGGCACCGATTAAAATCGGTGCCTTTTAACATTACATATCACATTTTACAAGATCTTCAAGTATTTCTCTTCTTACACCAACCCACACATTTTCCTTTGATACCATAATGATCGCGGGACGGCAGAGTCGGTTATAGTTTGATGCCATGGAGTAATTGTATGCACCCGTTGTCAGAACAGCTATAATATCGCCCGGCTGAGGCTGAGGAAGCATTACATTTTCCTGTATAAGTGCACCCGATTCACAGCATCTGCCTGCAACCGTGCACTTATAATCAGCCTTCTCCCCCGCTCTGTTGGCGAGCATTACGGTATAATCCGCATCATAAAGCGCATAGCGCGGGTTATCGGACATTCCGCCGTCGATAAGAACGTAATTGCTGCAGCCTTCGGCAGACTTTACGCAGCCGACGGTATAAAGCGTCAGACCTGCATCGGCGACAATACTTCTTCCCGGCTCGAGCAAAATCGAAGGAACGGTAAGATCAAGCTCAGCACATACATTGTTTATATGTTCAGCGAGCTTTCTGAGATTTTCCTCAACATCAATATAAGGATCGGTATCGACATAACGAACACCGAATCCGCCGCCGAGGTCAAGCACCTTTGTTTCAAAACCGCAGGCATTTCTGACATCACGGATAAACTCAAACATCATATCTGCCGCATCGCAGAAGGGAACAAAATCAAATATCTGAGAACCGATATGGCAGTGGAATCCCATAAGCTCGATTCCCTCTTCGCGGTAAGCAGCCTGTGCGAAAGCAAGTCCTTCCGTGATGGGAACGCCGAACTGGCAGTCGAGCTGACCCGTGTTTACGGCCTCGAATGTATGAGGATCGATACCCGGTGTGATGCGAAGAAGAGCCTTCTGCTCGATTCCGCGTTCTCTTGCACAGCGGGCAACACATTCAAGCTCATACATATTGTCGATAACAAAATAACCGACGTTATTGTCCATCGCAAAATTTATGTCGGCAAGAGTCTTGTTGCTGCCGTGGAAATACATTCTCTGAGCAGGGAATCCCGCACGGAGAGCTGTATAAATCTCACCGCAGGAAACGACATCAACACTCATTCCCTCTTCATTTACTATCTTGTAAATGCCTGTAAAGGAGAGCGCCTTGCTGGCATACGAGGGGCTTGAACCTTCGGGGAAACACTCAGCCATAGTTCTTGTGTACTTACGGCAGTTTTCACGAAGCTTATCCTCGTCCATTACATAAAGAGCTGTACCGTATTCATTTGCGAGCTCGACGGTATCGTGACCCGAAACGGTCAGATGACCGAGCTCGTTTACAGAAAGATTGTCGTAAAGTAAATTATTCATTATACATCAATTCCTAAATTTCTCATTTCAGCAATAAGCTTGTTATAGTTTGCATCTTCCATAGTGGTAAGCGGCAGACGCAGGTAGTTCTCGCAATAACCCATGGCAGCCATCGCAGCCTTTACGGGAATGGGATTGACCTCGGAGAACAGTGCGTTGATAAGGTTGAGGTACTTACACTGAAGAGCAGCACTTCCCGCTACATCGCCCTCAAAGAACTTTGTGCAGATCTCGCGTGTCTGACGGGGAATAACGTTGGAAAGAACGGAGATACAGCCGACACCGCCCATAGACATTATGGGAACGATCTGGTCGTCATTTCCCGAATAGATCGCAAGTCTGTCCCCTACTCTTGCAACGGTCTCAACGATCTTTCCCATATTGCCGTTTGCTTCCTTGATACCAACGATATTCTCGTGGTCAGCCAGCTTCTCGTAGGTTGCAGGCTCGATATTGACGCCTGTACGGGACGGAACATTGTAAAGGATTATCGGAAGATCACTGCAGTCTGCAATGGTCGAGAATGTCTTTACAAGACCGTTCTGTGTAGCCTTGTTGTAGTAAGGAGTGACGACGAGAGCTGCATCGGCACCTGCCTCACAGGCGCTCTTTGTAAGCTCGATCGCATAAGCGGTCTCGTTGCTTCCTGTTCCCGCAATGATGGGAACTCTTCCGTCAGCCTGACGAACGGAGAACTCGATGACTTCCTTATGCTCCTTATCGGTAAGGGTCGAGGACTCACCTGTTGTTCCGCAGATAACGAGAGCGTCTATTCCCTCGTCGATCTGCCAGTCGATGAGTCTTGCGAGCTTATCGTAATCAACGCCTGTAGCGGTGGTCGGCGTAATAAGAGCGGTTGCGATACCCTTGAAAATGGTCTTCTTCATAACTTACATCCTTTCAATACAAAAATAAAAGCAGACAGCCATAAATCGGCTATCTGCGTAAATACTCCGTTAAACCGCCCGAGGCGGATAAAAAGGAATTCATACAGCATAGCCCTCCGCAATTTTCACTTGCGACAGTCGGCAAGATCTTATTCCCGCCGCCCAAAACGATACATTCGCAGACGATACCGTTTTTCGGCGCCATATACCTTTCAGCCGACCAAGCCCTGCGAGGCTCAAACGGACGACCTAATGATTACACAGCGCGCCTCTATCTGTTTGAACATATGATATTCGATAAGAATCGATTTGTCAATACCTTTTTTGATTATTTTAATTTGTGTCACCCTTATTGTAATAAACCGTCTCACCCTCGCCTACCGAATGGGTGAGCCATACATTACCTCCGATAACACAATTGTCGCCGATACGCGTATTGCCGCCGAGTATCGTGGCTCCCGCATAAATAACGACATGGTTGCCGATATCGGGATGTCTCTTGATCCCTTTGACGGGATTGCCGTTTTCGTCGGTCTCAAAGCTCTTTGCTCCGAGCGTCACGCCCTGATAAAGCTTGACATGTCTGCCGATGGTACAGGTCTCGCCTATTACAACACCGGTTCCGTGGTCGATAAAGAAATACTCACCGATAGTTGCACCCGGGTGAATGTCGATACCCGTGATTTTATGCGCGTATTCGGTCATCATTCTCGGCAGAAGCGGAACCCTCAGCTCATAAAGCTTATGGGCAAGTCTGAAAATGCTTATCGCCTCAAACGCGGGATAAGCCAGCATTATCTCTTCCTCCGACCTTGCCGCAGGGTCTCCGTCATAAGCTGCTTTTATATCGGTCTCAAGAACATTTGTTATATCAACAATACTTCCGATAAACTGTGCTGTAAGCCCGTCAGCATCGCCCTCTCCGCGCAGAACGTCCTCAATCATTTCGTTGAGAAGCACTGCCGCCTGCTGGAGATTGCTGCTGATGGTCATTTTCATACGTTTCGGATCGTTCAGATCGGAACCGAAGATTTTCGGATACATCGCGCTTCTGATAAGGGTCAGAAAACGCACGATCTGCTCCTTGAGACCCGGACGGCTTACCGCCTCGGGACGGGCAATATTTATCTGTGAAAGCTCCTGCGAAGCCTGTGCTATAACACTGCTGATATCTTCTGTGTATGCCAAAGGTGATCCCCCCTATGATTCATTATATGATTATAACAGACTCCGATGTGATTATCAATCTAATTTATTATCACTTTTTGCCCTGTTGTTTTCACAATTTATCAATTGACTTTTTTGTGTAATTTTTATATAGTATAAGGTAGTATTTTTATATACTGATTCAATGAGGAGGTGTCGGTGTTGTCAATAACAAGAAACATCGATTCTGTCGGACGTATCGTCATACCGATGGAATATCGAAGTGTGCTTAAAATATCCGCAAATGACCCTCTCGACATCTCTGTCGACGGTGACAGCATCGTTATCAGAAAGGTATCGCAGGGCTGCGTATTCTGCGGAGAGGCTTCGCGCAGGCTGATAAATCTCAACGGCAAGGCCGTCTGCGAAATGTGCCTCGGTCAGCTCAACCGCTCCGACAAGGATACCAACTGATATTTTACATATCTGAAAGGCATAACTTACCACATGAATAATTCTGACAGCAATTTTGATCAGTTTGATGAGCTGATTGCAACTATCCGTTTTGAGCCTGACAAGCTTCGCGAAGGGATAGAGAGCGATCCTTACATAACCGTTGGTGAAGCACGGCGCATGAGCCGTCTCACCATAGAGAAAAACCAGTTCCCCGCATTCCAGAAGGCTCTTAGCATGATCGAGGAACAGCAGGAAGACGAATCGCCCGAAGAAATCGCGGACGATGATGTTTTCCCCGATGTTCCGCAGAACGTGACCATGCCTTCAGCCGTATCGCGCAAACCCGCCAAAAAGGCGGAGCAAACCGATGACGATGAAGAAGAGTCTCCGATAAACGAGCTCGAGCTTTTCGATATGATCGACAATATCGAAAGCAGCCGCGCTCAGCACAGCGCTCCTTCTCCCGATTTTTCTCAGGCTCTGCCTCAGGAGGCGGAGCTGTATGACCCTTACAACACCAAGCTGAACAATTATGATATAGACGAGCTTTTATCTGACATTCCGACCTTTGAGCTCGATTCCGGATATAGGCTCGAGGGTACCGGCAAGTAAAACAAGAAATTACTGACAGGGATGATTGACTGATGAAAAACAACAGACAGATAGGACTTGACGGCAAGATTTTCATAACCGACTGCCTCAAGCGAAGCACATATTTTGTATATGCGCTCATACTCTTCGGTGCCGTGGGAGCATTCTCCGACATACTCAAGCTCCTCGGTGCAAGCGGCGCGATAATGAGCAGTTTCAGCATAACTCTGCTGATATACGATTTTATCGCCATGCTCGTGCTTATTATCGTAACCTTCTACGCTTATTTCCTTGAATGCGGTGAAAACATTCCGATTCTGAAATCAAAACCGATCATTTTCCTGTGCTGGTTCAGAATGGGTTACAGCGTACTTCTCGGATACTATATCTGTTACCGTGTAATGTACATCGCCGCAAACCCGCAGCTCGGTCTTACCGCACTGCTTATTTACTACATAATTTATCTCGTCACGATAGTTCTTTCCATCTTCTCCGATGCGTTTATCATCAATATCCTCACAAGAAACATAATCAGAAGAAGCTATGAGAAGAGTTTCCACAGACTCTCATCCATCGGTATAGCTGCTCAGGGACTTCTCCCCATCGCATATATTTTCGCAAGAATATTTCTCAAGGAGGTCGGTGACGAATGGTTCACCACATCCTTCTGTGACTTTATGAGACTGTGCATCACTCCCATTTTCTATATCAGTCTCTGGTTCATCTATTCAGGCGCCGTAAAGCAGGTCGCATCCGTATTCGGTGAGGTCGATACCGCTCTTCGCGAGAAGCGTTATCAGATAACCTATTCCGAGCAGTCGTCACCCAAAAAGCTCAAGGCTGCAAAGAAAAACAAGAAAAAGAAAAAGCCCGCCAAAAAGGCTGCTCCCGTTCCTGCTGCCGCAGTAAAGATCGAGGAAGAAGAAACATTAGAACCCGAGGACATCACCGAGGAGGACGTTTCCGACGACGATGCTGCCGAAGAAATCGATGATTCTTCCGATACCGATTCCGACAGCGACGACAATGATTCCGACAGTGGCGCCGATGCCTCTTCCAACGAAGAAAGCGGCGGCGAATCCGAGGAACCGACCGCCTCTGAAGAGCCCGAAGAAGAAGCTTCTCAGAACGCCAAGGACGCTATCAGAGAAGAGGCTATGCGCATAAGACAGCAGGTTCAGTACATAAATCCGTCTGCAACTGATGCAAGAGGTGCCGCCGTTCAGGATTTTGATCCCTTCGCGGTACAGCCTTCCAATCCGCAGACAACTGCACAGAGACCCGCCGCACAGACACAGCAGCGCAGACTTCCGCAGCGCACCGTCAACGGACAGCAGAGACTTCCGCAGGTCATGCCCGGCAACACCGCACGTTCCGCACAGCCGATGCCTCAGCAACCCTCAGGTCAGAGATACCCGCGTCAGAACAACGCAGCAGGCAGAACCCGCAGACCCGGCGGTTCCGTATATTATCCTCCCCACCGCGGCAACTGACGCCGTATCGGGAGTCAAGTTCCATAACGGAGGAATTATTTTACAATGAAAAATACCAAGCGAAAATTAAGACTTAATCCCTCTGTCGGAATGAAGCAGTTTGCAGGACGTTTTTCATTTCTTGCTATCGCTCTTCTTGCCGCTGCTTATGCCGTTCTCAGCATAAGATTCACAAATGCAGAGAATGCCGTTATCGGAAGCACAGGCATGAGCACACTTCGCAGCGTAGCGGCAATCGCAATGCCTGCAGGTATTTTTATCGCTTTTCTTGCTTCAAAATTCAAATACGAACAGATAAAACCGATGTACGGTCTTATCGCCGTCGCAGGTTCATTATCACTCTTTGCTTTTCTTAATTTCACGCCCGTCATCTCTGAGACAAGCAGTCTGTGGAGACTTGAATCGGTAATGGGATTCGTCGCTGTATGCTCCTGTCTCATACTCGTTTTCACCCTTATACTCGCCGACCTCGGTGTCAGGATCAAGCCTCAGATCGGTGTTGCGGTTTCGGTCTGCTGTACAATTGCCGCGGCACTTACACTGATAAGACTTGTTCTCACCGTCACCACGCTTCAGACCGCAATCGGCGATGATTACAACTTCGTTCTCGCTTCCGAGGAATTCTACAGCGAGGTAAGCTGGATATTAAGAAGAATCCCCTTTGAAAAGGCCACACAGAGCATTTACACCGCCAGAATAATCGAGCGCATCGGACTCATATGTCTCCTTGCCTCAGGTATTCCGTTCGGCTTAAATTATAAAAACTTCTTCGAGACATTCAACCGCGAGATGGATTTTTCCGCCGATCTCCCCGACGGATATATCGAAATTGAGCATCGCGTCAGAAAAAAGAAGAAAAAGCAGAAGAATTCAAATATCGACAACAGATTCTCCGAAATGCCGTCGAGAGGCTCCAACACACGCATTGACCCCAACGAGAATTATTACCGCAAGGAAAAGCGCGGAGCTTCATTTGACGATATTTTTGAAGAAAAGCTTTCAGCAATTCAGAACGGTGAAGAGACATCTTCTTCATCTTCTTCCGATAAGGCTCGCTACACACCGCGTACCGAGCGCAGACGCTCCGAGCCTGTCGATGACGGCTCGTATGTAATACCCGAGCATCTGCCCGCAAAGCCCCGTGTAACCGCAAGAACATCTGACGGCAGAGCCATCACCGTCAAGGTCAAAGCCTCGCCCTCCCGCCCTTCACTCCCCAAAGACGGCGACGATATCTGGAATAATTACAGAGATTGATCCTTTTATAGAAATGTGGGATAACAAATGAAACTTACCGATCTTTTTACAAAAGACAGGCTGTCGCTCTCTTTTGAGGTATTCCCTCCGAAGACCGACACGGCATTTGACAGCGTAAAAACCGCCACCGAGGAGATTGCAAAGCTTCTCCCCTCCTTTATGAGCGTTACATACGGTGCAGGCGGCGGAACAAGCCGTTACACGCTTGATATCGCAAAGAATATCAAGGAGCACTATCATGTTCCCACTCTCGCGCATCTGACCTGCGTCTCCTCCACAAAGCAGACTGTAAGAGCAAAGATCGAGGAGATCAGAGCCGCAGGAATCAACAACATCATGGCCCTTCGCGGCGATCTCACTCCCGAGCTTGAAAACAGCGACAGAAGCAGTTGGGACTACCGTCATGCTGTCGAGCTTGTCCGCGACATAAAGGAGATAGATCCCGATTTCTGCGTTGGCGGCGCATGCTATCCCGAGATTCATCCCGAAAGCGCAAATCAGGCCGAGGACATCAGATATCTCAAGGAAAAGGTCGATGCAGGCTGTTCCTTCCTTACGACTCAGATGTTTTTTGACAACAATCTTCTTTATAATTTCCTTTACAAGATTCGCGAGGCAGGCATTACAGTCCCCATTATCCCCGGCATAATGCCTATCACCAATGCAAACCAGGTCGACAGAGCAATCAAGCTTTCGGGCTCCTTCATGCCCCAGAGATTCAAGAGCCTTGTTGACAAATTCGGTCATTCCCCTGCCGCAATGAAGCAGGCCGGAATTGCATATGCAACCGACCAGATAATCGACCTTTTCGCAAACGGCATAACAAACGTTCACGTATATTCGATGAACAAACCCGATGTCGCCGCGAAAATACAGAGCAATCTGTCTGATATACTCGGATAAAATGAACAGTACGGTTTTAACAAAAAAATATATTCTGCCGTCCTTTGATACAAGAGAGATTTTGCGTTACGCAGGCGTTTCGGGCAGCTCGCCCGATTTTTCCGAACTTATGCAAAGCTGTCTTGACGAAACGGACGGCAAATTACTTTACAGGGTTTGCTACAGAGAGTTCGGAATAAAAACGGACGCAAATATTATCGATCTCGGCTTTGCGAAAACAGAATCCGACGATCTTGCAAAGAATCTGCAGGGCTGTGAAAGCATAGTGCTTTTCGCGGCAACCGTCGGAATCGAGCTTGACCGACTGATAGCAAAATACAGCAGAATATCACCTTCAAAGGCTCTGTTCTTTCAGGCGATCGGCGCCGAAAGAATAGAATGTCTCTGCGACACATTCAATCGTGAGATCGGCGAGCTTGTGTCGGCTGCGGGAAAGGTCACAAAGCCCCGTTTCAGTCCGGGTTACGGCGATCTTCCTCTTTCACTGCAGAAGGATATTTTCCGTGCGCTTGACTGTCCGAGAAAGATCGGTCTTACGCTTAACGGCAGTCTCCTTATGTCACCTTCAAAATCCGTTACGGCGATAATCGGTATCGGCGATAAAAACACATATTGCGGGAAGGAATTGACCTGATATGAAAATAACCGAATATATAAAGAATAACACCCTATATCTCGACGGCGGTATGGGAACACTTCTCCAGGCTCAGGGACTTGGTGCAGGTGAGCTGCCCGAGCGCTGGAACATTACCCATCCCGATATCATTACAAAGATTCATACCGATTATTTCAACGCTGGAAGCAACGTTGTCAACGCGAACACATTCGGCGCAAACTCTCTCACCTTCTCATCCAAAGAGCTTGAAGAAATCGTGAAGGCTGCGCTGAGCAACGCTTCGCTCGCAAGGACTCAGAGTGTCGGAACACAGGAAAAGTGGGTTGCTCTCGATATCGGTCCTACAGGTCGTATGCTTGCGCCTTACGGTGATTTTGATTTTGAGGATGCCGTGTCCGTGTTTGCCGAAACAGTCAGACTCGGTGCAAAGCACGGCGCTGATCTCATTTTTATCGAGACGATGAACGACAGCTACGAAACAAAGGCTGCTCTGCTGGCTGCGAAGGAAAACTGCGATCTTCCCGTATTTGTTTCCAACGCTTACAGTGAGGACGGCAAGCTTATGACAGGTGCTTCACCTGCCGCAATGGTTGCAATGCTCGAAGGTATGGGGGCTGACGCGATAGGCGTAAACTGTTCGCTCGGTCCGAAGGCTCTCGCAGGAGTCGTCGGCGAATATCTTGAATACTCAAGCACACCCGTGATTTTCAAACCCAACGCAGGTCTTCCGAAATCCGTCGACGGACGCACCGTTTTTGATGTACTGCCCTCGGAGTTCTCCTGCGACGTCGCTTCAATGATCGAAAAAGGCGTACGTGCGGCGGGCGGCTGCTGCGGCACCACTCCCGAATACATTTCTGCACTTGTTGACGCTTCCCGCAATATCACGCCGCGTCCTCTCACAAAAAAAGATATCACCTGCGTTTCTTCGTACACTCACGCCGTCACCTTTGGCGAAAAGACCGTTTTAATCGGAGAACGCATAAATCCGACAGGCAAAAAGAGGTTCAAGGAAGCCCTCAAGGCAAACGATATCGATTATATTCTCAAGGAAGGTATCGCTC
>SVPG01000026.1 GCA_015065975.1 Oscillospiraceae bacterium
AGATGAAATTAAATCCGTCCAATCTCCCGACGAAGTCGGATTTCATCACGAAGTGATTTCATCCCACGAAAGCGGGATTTATCCCGTCCGATAGGACGGATTTAGTTGAAAAGAAACACCCTTTGTCTGGTAGACAAAGGGTGTTTCTTTTCTGGCGGAGAGTTAGGGATTCGAACCCTAGGTACATTTCTGTACACAGCATTTCGAGTGCTGCACCTTCGACCACTCGGACAACTCTCCAAAAAAGCTATTCTGTTTTAACAGCTTAAATATTATATACTATTCGGTTTGATTTGTCAATGATGAGTTTGTTCAGCACAAAACTCTCAGTTTTATATCGATACAAATATTCAATCAGCGTTTACAAGCCATTGTGCTATTTTATTGCAAAGCAGCGCTGACTTTTGTTTCACATTAAACACTACTATTCGTTGTATGGATATTAAATATTACAATCAGTCATTAAAACTTTTGCTGATCTCCATGCTTGCTTTTGCGTTGAGGCTGAGGTCTGCGGTGTTACCGGAAATCAGTTCGTAATAGCCCTGAGCTCCTATCATAGCGGCATTATCGCCGCAAAGGCTGAGCGGCGGAACATAAAGCTTATAGCCATATTTTTCGCAGGCCTGTGTCATTCTGCTTCTAAGCTCGCTGTTTGCCGACACTCCTCCCGCGAGGGCGAGCGTTTTATACCCTGTATCCTGAGCACACTTTATAAAGCGCTCTGTAAGTATCTTTGAGATACTTTTTCTAACAGAAGCTGCCATATCTGCGACGGGGATTTCTTCACCCTTCTGCTGTGCATTATGTATGGTATTTATGACCGCGGTCTTAAGTCCCGAGAAGCTGAAGTCATAGGGAGCGCCGTCTATTCTCGGATTCGGCAGCTTGTATGCATCGGGGTTTCCTCCCTGCGCCGCCTTATCAAGATGGACTCCTCCCGGGTAGGGAAGTCCGAGCGAGCGTGCCGTTTTATCAAACGCCTCACCCGCAGCGTCATCGCGTGTTCTTCCTATAACCTTCATTTCGGTATAGCTTCTGACCTCGACAATATGGCTGTGACCGCCCGAAACGACGAGGCAGAGGAAGGGCGGCTCGAGCTCGGGGTGAGCAAGATAGTTTGCCGCGATATGACCGCGCAGATGATGCACGGGCACAAGAGGCAGTCCCGAAGAAAAGCTCAGTCCCTTCGCAAATCCCACTCCGACAAGCAGCGCTCCGATAAGTCCGGGGGCCGCAGTGACAGCAATTGCATCTATATCCGAAAGGGTACATTCAGCCTCACAAAGCGCCTGCTCCGTCACGATGCTTATGCTCTCAGTATGCAGACGGCTGGCTATTTCGGGCACAACTCCGCCGAAAACAACATGCTTGTCTATCTGAGTTGCGACGACCGAGGAAAGCACCTTTCTGCCGTCCTCAACAACCGCCGCAGCCGTTTCATCGCACGATGATTCAATTGCAAGTATCTTAGTATTCATTCTCATTACCGTTCTTTTATCAAGATTTTACAGCTTTCCAAGCTTCTCTGCGACGCCTATACACTGCACAGCCGCCGAAACGTTATGCACCCTCAGTATATTCGCACCCGAAAGGATCGCAAAAACATGCGCCGCCGTTGTGGCGTGATCCCTTTCATCGGGTGAGGTGTCATACGGGAGACAATACGCCGTCATTCGCTTTCTTGAAACAGCCGCAAGCAGAGGTCTGTCCCCCGCTCTGAGCCTGTCCATATGCGCTGTAAGTTCGATCTCCTGCTCGCGCGTTTTGCCGAAACCCACGCCGCAGTCAAGACATATCTGCTCACGCGATACGCCCTCTCGGACAAGGTCGTCAATTCTCTTTTCAAAAAACTCTCTGACCGCGACCGTATAATCGGGCAGCTGCGTAATATCATCACTGTGCATGACAACACAGCCGACTCCCGTTTCCGCCGCGATTTTCCGCATCTGCTGCGACTGAAAGCCCGTTATATCATTTATTATCGATGCCCCGTATCCGACGGCTCTCGCCGCAACTTCGGGATAGAACGTGTCGACCGATATCGGTATATCAACGGTTTCTATAACCGCTTTGAGCACCGATTCAAGCCTCTGCCATTCCTCTCTTGCATCGATCGGCCGAGAACCCGGTCGTGTCGACTGCGCGCCTATATCGATTATATCTGCACCCTGCGCCGCCATCTGCGCCGCTCGCTGCGCCGCCTTTTGCGCATCGGTATAAAGTCCGCCGTCGGAAAAGGAATCGGGCGTTGCGTTAAGGATGCCCATTACAAGAACTCTGTCGAGGGATATCTCCCTGCTTCCCGCTTTCCAGATCATCTTCTTCCCGGAAGGAGCAGGCTCATTACCTCGCTGCGGGTTCTTGCGTCGCTTCTCATAAGTCCTCTGAGCGCGCTGGTCTGGGTCGAGCTTCCTGCTGCTCTTGCGCCTCTCATCGTCATGCAGAGATGCTCTGCCTCAATTATTACGGCAACACCCAGCGGATTGAGATTCTCCTCGAGGAAATCGGCGATCTGACCCGTAAGTCTTTCCTGCACCTGCGGACGCTTTGCAAAGCATTCGACTATTCTTGCGAACTTGCTCAGTCCGATTATCTTTCCGTGACGCGGAATGTACGCAATATGGCATTTGCCGACAAAGGGCAGGAGATGATGCTCACACATCGAATAGAGCGGAATATCACGCACTGTGACCATCTCGTCGCTGTCGGTATGCTCCGCGAAAAGCTTGAGGTGCTTTGTGGGGTCCTCGTCAAGCCCTCTGAAAATCTCCTCATACATTCTTGCAACTCTCTGCGGAGTCTCGAGAAGTCCCTCTCTGTCGGGATCCTCACCTACCGCGCAAAGCAGCTCTCTTACCGCCTTTTCGGCTCTCTCTCTATCGATCATAATAATTCCCTTCGTTATTCATAGCATTTTGCACAGGTGAAATCGGCAGTACCGTCAAAGGGCGAGAAATATATGCCCTCGACCGAATCCCACGTTGCATAATAGGTCGTTTCATAAAACAGCGGAAAGAATATCGCGTAATCATTGAGATATCGCTCTGCCGCGACAAGATAGCTGAGGATATCCTCGGTATTTGTCTTTGCGGAAGCGGCATCTATATAGCTGTCATACGCCGCGCTCTTGAGCCTTGCGGGGTTGTAGTAGGTCGACGAATCAAACTCCTGCAGGCAGGCAAGCGGTCCGTCCTTTGTCGGGCTGAGCTCATAGATCGCGATCTGGTAGTTTCCGAGAGCGACAGCGTCCTCAAGATCGTCCTGATCCATCGGCTCGATATTGATATAAACCCTCAGATACTGCTGCCACGACTGGAGCATATACTGAACCATCTTGATGGTCTCCTCGTCGTCAAGGCACAGAATGGTTACATCGGGCATACTCGTGTATTCTATCTCACGAAGTCCCTTTACAAGCAGGTCGTGAGCTCCTGCGGGGTTGGACGCAATTCTGAATCCGCTTCCCGCAAGCTCTCTGTATATCGAACCGTTGAGCTTTGTCGCAGGTGGGATTATATCGAGTGCGATCTCCGTATTATCCTTCAGATAAGGCTCATAAACGGACGATTCTATCGCCGTTGCGAAGGCCTGACGTATATTTACGTTGGTAAAACCGGTCGCTTCGGTATTGAAAAGCAGTCCCCAGGTCTTATCGGTGTATGTATACGTCTTATACCCCGAACCTTCAAGCTTTGAAACGTTATAGGACTCTATCTTTGCCGCCTCGACAGTTTCTTCGAGAAGTGCAAAATAATCGGTGTTTGATGCACGTATACCGAGATAAAGGACTCTCGGGCAGACCTCGTTCTGACCCTTGTATTTCTCGTTTCTGATAAGTCTTACATAGTTGTCGTGGTTCCATTTGTCAAACGCAAAAGGACCGTTTGCGAGAAGATATTCCGCATCGAGTCCGTAATGACCTGCCGTCGATTCAAAGAACACCTGATTGCAGGGCATGAACTGTGCAAGCGTTGTCTGAAGGGGGAACTCGGCGTAGGAATACTCGAGGCTGACCTTGAGAGTGTATGCGTCGATTATCGTGACAGCAAGGTTCTCCTTGGGCATTCTGCCCTCCTTGATGGCTGCGGCGTTCTTTATACAGTAAAGCGTTGCGCAGGTCGACGAGCCTGTCGCGGGATCGAGCGCACGCTTCCACGCAAAATCAAAATCGTATGCCGTGACGGGTGTTCCGTCCGACCACGAGGCGTCCTTTCTCAGATAGAAGGTGAACTCGGTCGAATCCTCGTTCGCCGTGTACGAAGTCGCAACGCCGTAGATCAGGTCGCCGTCCGGTCCTATTCTCATCAGTCCCTCAAACATATTCTTGATGACCATGAGAGAGTTGTTGTCGGTCGCCATCTGCGGATCAAGATTCTTCGGGTCGGCTGTAAGCGAATAGCTGAAGGCATAATCCCTTCCGCCGTTTTCATCGCTGCAGCCCGCAAGCGACGCTATACAACCGAGCAAAACAGCAGCGCACAACACTACTGACAGTATTCTTTTCGATATATAATACAATTTGTTTCCGGTCATACCGTTTCTCCTTCCGACCTATTGCTGCGGCGCACCGCGGTCGCCGTATATCATCATGAGATTTTCATACGAATCTCCCGAGCATTTGAGCTCGCCGTTTTCGTTGACGTAAGTTTCAACATCCATAATCAGGGCAATATTCCCCTCGGCATTTGCCGTCGCCAGACGTGCAAGTCCGTCATAGCATCTCTGTATAACGTCCATCGAGACGTTGGTCTTTGCGTGAGGCTCGACCCGTCCGTAGATTTTCTCTATCCTGTCGGAATAGGACGGTGCAAGGTTTTCGTTTACCAGCGCCGCAAGCATCTGAACAAATATCGTCCTGCGCTGCTGCACACCGCCCGGCCATTCGGGACAGTTGAAAAGTCTCGCCGTTTCGCCGCCTTCGAACACCCTTTTGCCCGCGGCAACGTTGATGCTGCGTCTGCTGTCGGGTGCGTTGTAGTTTATACTGCACGGAAGTTCGATCGTGACGCCGCCCATCTCGTTCACAAGCGATTTCACGCCGTTGAACTCGAGGGTGTAATAATAGACGTTTTCCGTCTTCACGTAATCGGAGACCGCCGCAGCGCACTGAGCCCCTCCGCCGACCGCATAGTGACCCGCAAGCGTGCGCTCACCCATCATAAGCTCGGGCGCGAGCGCTGTCAGATAGACAGCATCCTCCGACGGCTCATATCTTGTGAGAACGAACTGTTCGGGGACTGTGCCGTCGTCGTTTGTCTTGATGACAATTGCCGTGAGCGAATCCTTGTCGGTATAGGTAATTGTCTGTTCGGTGACGGCTCCGGGGATTATCTCCTGTTCCTGCAGAGTTATACACAGCGAAACCATTCCCCTCGCTCCGATAAGAAGCACAAGCAGCGCAAAAACGACCGCGGCCGCCATCACGGCTATTTTTTTCTTGTCCTCACGCCTTGAGAACATGGTCTTGTGATTGCGGTCGACGCTCGTGAGCGTACCGTCAAGCACAAGAAGATTTTTACTTTTGTATTTTGCCATTACGCTCACCTCACAATGCGTTTTTTCGTGTCAGTATATGACCTCTTCGAGATAAAGTCCGTCGGGCGGCGCGGTAAAGCCTGCCCTCTTTCTGTCGCGCGAGTCTATGATATCGGCAATGCTGCCGCTCTCAAGCCTTCCGCGCTCCACGTCTATCAGCGTACCCGTTATTATTCTTACCATATTGTAGAGAAATCCGTCGGCCGTTATGCGAAGCTCTATCATATCGCCGTTTCGGCAGGCGGTATATTCCGTGACGGTGCGCACCTTGTCCTCGACCGAGCTGCCCGATGCGCAGAAGGCCGAGAAATCGTGCGTTCCGAGAAAGGCCTGCGCCTCACGCTCCATCGCCTTTTCGTCGAGCCGTGCGGGCCAGTGAAGAGCCAGCCCCGCCGCAAACGGGTCGCGGACGGGAGAATTCCATATCCTGTAAAGATATCGCTTGTATTTCACGCTGTATCTCGCGTGGAACTCCTCGTCGACCTCGCTGCAGGAGAGAACTGCTATACTCTCGGGCAGGTTGACATTGAGCGCTCGCACGAGGCTCGAGCAGGAAATGTTGCTGTATATCGGCATGCTGACGCAGAACTCCAGCGCATGGACTCCCGCATCGGTCCTCGAGCACCCCTTTATCGGCGGAGCGCTTCCGAGAACTGCGGAAAGAGCCTTCTGAAGAACCTCCTGCACGGTGACTGCGTTTTTCTGAATCTGCCAGCCGTGATATGCGCGGCCGTCAAACCTCAATCTCAAAAGAACATTTCTCATATATATTTTTCAATAAGCTCTTCTGCCTGCGAGAGAAGCACGCTCCAGTGCGGAACATCTCTGAGCAGAATGATCCCTGCGGCGAGAGCTCCCGCCACAATAAATCCGAACACATCGCGGAAGCGAATCTTCATCGGGTTGAGCCTTGTCCTGCCCTTGCCGTCGGTATAGCATCTGCATTCCATCGCAAGCGCAAGGTCGTACGCTCTCCTGAACGCCGAAACGATGAGCGGAACAAGAATCGGAACGACAGCCTTTATGCGGCTGATGACTCCTCCGCTGCCGAGGTCGGCACCTCTCGCCTTCTGCGCGCTCATGATCTTTTCCGCTTCCTCAAGCAGTGTCGGCACGAAGCGCAGAGCTATCGTCATCATCATTGCAAGGTCGTGCACCTTGACTCCGAACAGCTTGAGCGGAGCGAGAAGTGACTCGATCGCCGAGGTGAGCTGGGTGGGGGTCGTCGTGAAGGTCAGTATCGAGCTTATCAGGATAAGGCACACAAGACGCGCCGCAACGATACAGCTCTGACGTATGCCCTCAAACGTGACCGTCAGCTTCCATATCGAAAACAGCTCACGTCCCGGGATATAAAGGCAGTTGAGCACCGCCGTGAAAAGTATGATGAACCATATCGCGCCGAGTCCTTTGAAATAAAGGCGCAGAGGCACCCTCGACAGCGCGATGAAAAAGAGCGTCGAGATCACTGTGAGCAGTATCGACGGCACGTTGTTTGCAAGGAAAGCAACAACGATGAATCCGATCATCAGTATTATTTTCACGCGGGCGTCCATGCTGTGGATGAACGATTTCTTGTGATAATACTGTCCGAGTGTGACATCGCTTATCATACCGATGCGCCTCCTCTCAGCAGTCTGACAGCCTCTTTCAAGCCGTCCTCGACCGTATAGACCGACGTATCGGTATCAATACCGAGCTTTTTGAGCTCGATGAACACCTGGGTTATCTGAGGCACTCGCAGACCTATCGCCGCGAGCTCCTCCCCGCGGGAGAATACGGACGCTGTCGGTCCGCACATCTCGACATGACCCTTGTTGAGCACAAGAACGCGGTCGGCAACCCTTGCGATATCCTCCATCGAGTGGGAAACGAGGAGCACACAGCTTCCCGTTTTATCGCGGTACTCGAGTATTCTGTCGAGTATGCGCTCCCTTCCGCGCGGGTCGAGACCCGCTGTCGGCTCGTCGAGGATAAGCACGCGCGGACTCATCGCCATAACGCCCGCAATGGCGGCACGGCGCTTTTCTCCGCCCGAGAGATCAAAGGGCGATTTTTCGAGCAGAGACTCCTTGAGTCCCGCAAACTCGGCAGCCTGTCTGACGGCCCGGTCGAGCTCATCACCCTTGAGTCCTTTATTTGACGGTCCGAAAGCGATATCCTTATAGACCGTTTCTTCAAAAAGCTGATACTCGGGGTACTGGAAAACGAGACCGATATCAAAACGCACATTACGTATCTTTTTCGGCTTTTCCCAGATATCCCTGCCGTCGAGCAGAACCTTGCCCGCGGTCGGTGTCAGCAATCCGTTGAGAAGCTGAGCCAGCGTCGATTTTCCCGAACCCGTATGTCCGATGATTCCGAGCACCTCACCCGCCTCGGCGGAAAACGAGCAGTCGGAAAGAGCGTTTATCTCAAGCTCGGTACCTGCACTGTACGTCAGGCTCAGCCCTTTTGTTTCAATTATAGGCATCAAGCAAAATCCTCTGTAATGAATTTGATGTAACGGCGAAGCTCCGCCTGATTCTCACCCGTGAAAATGTAGACGTATTCGCCGAACTCGCCCTTGTCGGGCTCAGCGGTCAGACCGTGTTTTACAAGCTTTATATTGAGGCGGCGAAGCACCTTTTCGTGCGAATTCTTGTACGAACGCTCAAAGCTTCTCGAGACAACCGCCGCGCACAGCTTCGGCTCGAGCTCGTCCTCGCCGAGCTTTCCCGCCGCCCAGAGGGAACGCACGTCGCAGCCGTAGATCGCATTCATGCAGTCCATAATATATTCATGCCCCGGAGCTTCGGAAATATTGTTGAATACAATATCGCCCTTTTTGCCGACTCCCTTGACTGCACCCGTCAGACGGACTGCATCAATATGGAAGAAGCCGTCACCGGGAAGCAGGGTCGATACACATTCGGCAGCACGTGCCGTCAGACCCTCGGTCACGTCAAGGCTGTACATAATGCCCTTGCCGACTATCAGCTGAGCTGTGCATACAACCACTCTGCCGTCTCTGATATATCCGTCGAGCGACACAGGCTCGCCCTTGTGCTGTGCAAAGACCGCAAAGGCGTCCTTTCCGTTCTTCGAGAAGAGCTTTTTGAGCTCCGCCTCGCTTTCAACGGTGTGCACGCCGAGCGTTTTGTCGCAAAGCGGCACGCAGAGCACGGGGAATCCCGCCTGCTGTGCAAACTCGACAGCCTTCTTCGCCGACACGTTTTTGATGCTTTCGGGAAGACCGCATTCCTCATCGCGAAGCGACATCTTGAGAGCATAATAATCGTCGGGTCTGCCTGCTCTGCCGCAGAATTCCGCACGAAGCGCATCGACAAGCGTGCTCCAGTAGGGATTGAGCGTTTCTATCCTGTCGACTCTGCCCCATTTTCCTATAAGGGAGGCACAGGCGCGGTAAACCTCGTCGTAATTGTGGATATCGCCAATGCGGATATAATCGCTGAGATTGCCTCTCAGCTCATAGGGGAAGGATTCATAGCCCGCATCGCCTATTCCGAGAACATTGCAGCCCGCGTCCCTGAGAGCCGCACAGTAATGCCAGTGACCTGCGGGATAGTTTGGAGAAATAAATATACAATTCATACCTGAATACCCTTTCATCAATTATGTCTGTACCCGACACCTCGGCGCAAAGGACACTTTACCCGAGTTTATAACCTAATTATTATATCATATTATTATTATAAATAAAAGATGTAGTTCGCAGGTTTACAAAAATCTAATAATTACGTTTTTTCGCAAAAAAATACAAAACCGCCCTTCGACAGGACGGTTTTGTATTTTGTGGATGGGGAACGATATAAAAGACGACATCTGATTTGGTGGAACCCGAGGAGCGGTTCTTCGCATCTCTCAAGTTCGTTATAAATATATCACATTTCGCAATTTTTGTCAATGCTTTTCCCCGTAAATACGCGAATTTTTTTCGTTTTTAGAATTATTTTTTCAAATTCTGCGCCCATTCGACAAGTGTAAACGATTATTCGTCAATCTTCGTTATTGTGAACTCTGCCGTGAACTGTTTTCCGCTCGCAGAGCTCGAACTTGCCGACACATTACCGTTTCCGGAAGGGGTGAAGGAGAAGCTTACGCTCTCGGTTTCTCCCGTCGGATTGCCGTTTTCATCGACTATCGGTATTCCTCCGACCGACACCGACGCACTGCCTCCGGGAACCACGGTAACGGTGCCCTGCGAAATTCCGTAACCCGTCAGCGCTCCGTCCTGATACACCTTCACATTGGATATCTTATACGTGATCTGAGCTGCCGCAGTGGTCGTTGCAGCAGTCGTTCTTCTCGCTGTTTTGCGGGTCGTGGTTGTCTTTTCGGTCGGTTTTTCGGGACGTCTGAGCGGCGAGGAATCGTATTTCGTGCCGTCGTCAAAGGTTATCACGACGTCCTCCTCGGCGTAAATGTCGATATGAGTTGAGGTCATCTTCTGTCTTACGTGATTTGTTCCCGGCTTGAGCGTCGATGTCTTGCCGTCGCCCCAGTCGAGGGTCACCTTTCCTTCACTCTCGACCTTGAATCTCCATTCAAACTCGAGGTTTGACGCATCGATATAAACCTCGAGGCGGTCGTATTCCTTCCAGTAACCCGCCGTGTTGAAGAACTGCGGACCCGTTGTGGTGCGCGTCTTTGCCTCGACGATTATTTCGTGAACCTCCTTGACGCCGCAGGTCACTCCCGCCAGAGCGGCAATTCCAACGACTATCGCAAGAAGCAGGAGGGGTATCCTGAGCTTGCCGAGATCTCTGACCCATTTTTCGAATCTGCGTCTCTTAGACTCCTTTTCAAAGGAACGGGTATGGCGTTTTGCCGCCGAATTCGACAGTCTGAGAGCCGCTTCTCCCATTTGTCTGTCGTCGGCTTTCTGCCACGCATCTGCCGCTTTTTTGAAGCAGTCTGCTCCGCCGCCGAGCAGTCCCGTTATGAGAAGATCGTTTGCCAGAGCGGCGCTGTTTTCCTTACTTTCACACTCACAGAGGCACTTCTCGTCAAACGAGCAGGCTTTTTTCGAATGTGCGAGAGCCTTTGCACAGCCGTCTATCAGGCTGATATCCCTGAGTCTTCTGCAGCACAGAGCCGCAGTCTTGCTGTCGCCCGATTTCTCCGAAAGCATAAGCGCCTTTTGGAGACACTGCACGGCATCGGCCGTCATATGGTCGTTTTCGTAAAGGCGCGCCGCTCTCACAAGCTGCGGCACGTTTTCGAGCTTATCCTTCTCGATTTTCTTTGAATTGCCCGATATCCACGCAGACGCAAGCCTGCTCTTGCCTTCGATCTTCTTTGCTCTTTCACGGAAGGTATTCGCCTTATCCTCGCCGCCTATGCTGCGGTAAATCTCCGACAGCATAACGAGGTCGAAAACAGCGTCGCCGCCGCTTCCCGATTTTTCTATCGCCTTTTCGAGATCGCCTGCCGCTTCACGGCGGCTTCCCGCCTCTCTCCTGAGAACGGCCGCGCTGCGAAGGGTCTGCACACTCGCCGCATTCTCGAGGAATTTTGCCGCATCAGCATATTTTCCCTCGCCGACATACGCCTCGGCACACAGTGCGTCCGCGAGAACCCGTCTGAACACGCCGACCTTTCCCGCCGTCTGCGCCGAGACCTGCTTTATCTCGCCGCACAGCCTGCACACATCGTCGGTCTTTCCGTCTTTCAGAGCAGAATAAGCCTTCGAGAACAACTCACCGACCGCATCTTCGCCGCGTGACACACCGCGCGAGGCGTCAAACACAGCTTCACCGACCGACGATATCACGGGCACGCTGCTGAACTGCTGTTTTATTGCAGATGCAGATTCCCCGCCTGCCACGACAAAGAACGGAATCCTCTGCTCCCATGCGTGCTGAATCGCAAAATTGAGTATGAAGGAGAGGTTGCCGCCCTTGCCGTCTGTCACAAAAACAGCTCCGTCGCACGTTTCGAGCGAATTTATAAATTCCTTTTTATACTGCTCATCGCCCGCGCAAACAGCGCTGTCGAGCCATATTTCATATTCCGAAAAGAGCTTCTGCGCGTTCTTGATTTCACCCTGCTCACCGCAAAGGCTTATGAATATACGCGTCGACGCTCCCCTGTTTCCCCTTGCCTGACGGTCAACAAAGCTGTCGTTTTCGGCACGTGCCGCACCGCAGTCACCGTATCCGCCGAGAGACGCCGCGAAAATATCGTCCTTTGCCGACTGAGCAAGCAGGTCGCGAGCCTTCAAATTTGCTTTTGACATCACAATCACGCCTTTTTTAATTTCTCTAAATATTTTAACACTCCGCCATGTCCTTGTCAAACTTCGATTGCACTTTTCTCTTATGTTTTCAAAAAGATTACAAAATCTTTATTCGGTTGACAAGCGGTCGTGTCGGGATTAAAATTATACCCGTACGATTATTTCAAAGAAAGGCTGATTTTCAAAATGGCACAGCAGCAGATCAAAAAGAAAAAGAAGAAAAAGCGCAATCGCGACACCTTTATCGGCAGATGCAAGATCCGCATCGTCCGTTTCCTGATGGGCAAGATTCTCCCGAGATATTACGACCACTACGCAAAGAAGCCCGTTGACGAGGATAAGGTAATTTTCGTCGAGAGCCGTTACGAGAAGCTTTCCAACAACTTCGAGCTTATCTACGACCGTCTGTCAAAGGACGACAGTCTCAACATCAAGATCCATCTTCTTCGCCATCTCTTCGTCGGCCGTCTCGAGCATTTCAGACGCTGTTTCGCTCTGGCAAAGGACGCCGCAACTGCAAAATACATATTCATCTGTGAAGGCTGCCGAGTTACAGGCAAGCTCAATATCCGTCCCGAGACCACCGTTTTCCAGGTGTGGCACGGCTGCGGACTGGGCAAGCGTTTCGGTTTCAGCTGCGTCAACAAGGAGTTCGGCGGAAACCTCGAGGAGCGCCGTTTCTCCAACATCTACAAGGCGGACTACGCTTCTGTCAGCGCACCTTCCATCATTCCTTATTTCGAAGAGGCCTTCGGCAAGGGCGAAAACAACCCCATCGAGGTTCTCGCTCTCGGCATGAGCCGTACCGACATCTACTTCGACAAGGAACGCATCGCAAAGGCATACGACAATCTCTATGCCGCAGTCCCCGAGGCACGCGGCAAGAAGGTCATCTGCTATTCCCCCACCTTCAGAGGAAACCCCAGCGAGGCTTCCGTTCCCGATCTTCCCGATTACTGCGCTATGGCAGACCGTTTCAGAGACGATTACGTTCTCATCGTAAAATATCACCCGATGATCCAGAGCGTTCCCGCTATCCCCGATTACTGCAAGGGCTTTGCCTTCGATGTTTCAAAGACTCTGAGCAGCGACGACGCTGTCATGTCGTCCGACATCTACATCAACGACTATTCCTCGCTGATGTATGACTGTTCTCTGATGAACCGTCCCCAGCTCTTCTATGCTCCCGACGTTGACGATTACGAGGACGAGCGCGGAATGTATTTCGATTACGAGACCTCCGTCCCGAGCAAGGTTCTCAAGACAACCGACGAGCTCATCGAAGCAATCGAGAATATCGACAACTACGATTTCGACCGTCTCGCCGAGTTCAGAGAGAAATATATGTCCAGCTGTGACGGACATTCCACCGACCGCATAATCGCCAAGATGTTCGGCGATCGCGTCATCAAAGGAAGCTGAAAATGAATTTTGATATCTTTTGTGAAAAGCTGACCGACAGCGGGCTGTGCAAGGTCGGCTTTTCCTTTATAGGAGACCTTCTGCCCGAGAGGCTGCGCGCATACCCTTACGCCGTGACCCTGATGTTCCGTATGTCGGACGCTGTGCTCGACGATATGGACGACTCGCCCACATATGCGTACTTTCATCATTACAGAACGGCAAATGCGCTTCTTGATTCCTGCGCCGTCAGGGCGGGAGAAATGCTCAGACGCGAGGGCGCACGCTATTTCCCGATAGCCGCCTCACAGAGCGTACACGACCAGCCCGACGAATACACGGGCATATTCCAGCACAAGACCGCCGCTGTCAGAGCAGGACTCGGCTGGATAGGACGAAGCGGTCTGTTTGTCAGCACCGAACACGGTCCGCGCGTAAGGCTTGCAACCGTACTGACCGATATGGAGCTTCCGCTGCCCGAAAAGCTCGCCGAAAACGGCTGTGCAAACTGCAGAAAATGCGCCCATGCCTGCCCTGCGGGAGCCATCACGGGTGAGCTTTATGTTCCCGGTGCCGAGAGAAGCACCGTTGTCGATGCCGAAAAATGCTCGAAATTCATGAAGGCACGTTATATGCATATCGGTCGCGGTTCGGTGTGCGGCAGATGTATGGTCGTCTGCCCCTACGGCAAGAGGAACAGCATATGACGGACGATCTTCAGCTCATGCGCAAACGGTTTTCCGAACTTTCCTCAAGGGCATCATCGGGCGGTTTCTACACCTTTACCGATTTTCTGACCCCTGCTCAGCAGTCATTGCTCACCTCGATGAGAAACGAGCTGACCGCGTTTGAATTTTTCGGCGGTCATTCGTCCTGCGAGCGGAGAATCGCCTGTTTCGGAAACGAGGGCGAGTTCGGTTACGAGCCGTCATATCCGATAGCCTGCATCGAGATTGCTCCGAAAAATCCGAAGTTTGCAAAGCCGCTCTCGCACAGGGATTATCTCGGCGCGATAATGTCACTCGGGATAAAACGTGAAACCGTCGGAGATATATTTCAGAAAGAGCAAATCGCATATGTTTTCTGCATCGATTCGGTTTCCGACTGGATAATTTCAAATATTGAGAGTGTCGCTTCGGTGTCGGTCAGATGCCGTCTTTGCAGCGAGCCTCCCGAGGAGCTTGCAGGTAAAACAAAGCGCCTCTCGGTCAACGTTGCGTCCGAGCGTCTCGACGCCGTTATCGCCGCCGTCTGGAAGCTTTCACGCACCGAATCGGCAAAACTCATCTCCGCGCAGAAGGTCGCGGTCAACTCTCTTCTTGAGGAAAACTGTGCCCGTGTACTCAAACCCGATGACACCGTTTCCGTCCGCGGATACGGCAAATTTATCCACCGAAGCATCACGGGTCTTTCAAAAAAAGGACGGCTTTTTGCCGAAATAGACAAGCTTGTATAAGGGGTAAATCTTCGGATTTATCCCCTTTTTTGTGCAATTTTAAATTCAGCGTTGACAAAGCGGTAACAAGTTGCTATACTATCAGCAGTAACAAGTTACTACACTCAAGGAGGAACGTTATGTGGAATGAACTTTTCGAAAAATTCGACTGTGACACACCTCACAGAATACAGGCCGTTTTTTCGAGTATTTTCATTATACAGAACCGCATGCAGACCGCAGGAGAAAAGATACAGACTCAGATTTCGATGAAGCAATGGCTGCTGCTGGCGATGGCGGGAAGCTGCCCCGAACCGCGCACGCTGACAAATCTCGGTACGCTGATGGGCTGTTCGAGGCAGAATGTGAAAAAGCTTGCGTCGGCTCTTGAAAAGCAGGGATATATCCGTCTGCTGTCGGGTGCCAACAATTCGGTGCAGATTGAGTTCACCGAAAAGGCTTTCGAATACGCCGCGGAGATGAACGAGCGCCACGCGCAGACACTTCGCCTGCTTTTCGAGGATTTTTCCGAAGAGGAGATAGATCAGCTTTTCCGTCTGTACTCAAAGCTATACAAAGGTCTCGACAGGGTTGAAAACTATGCAAAGGAATTAAACGATCATGAAAAAAGCGAGGAAGAATAAAATGTTTGTTGCAATCGGAATACTGCTGATTATTTTCGGCGCTGTCATGGTATGGTTCAACATTTCATACTCACCGACAAAAACCGCTTTCAAAACCGACATCAAAGCACTCACCGCCGAAAACAAACTCGACACGGACGGCGAGGTTTTTAGCGAAGAGGAATTTGCTCATCTGCCCGATGCAATCAGGAAATACATAAAAAACAGCGGTTACATCGGCACGCCCAAAATGTCCTATATAAAGATGGAGTACAGAGATGTTGCCTTCAAACAGGGCAGAAACGGTCCCGATCTGAAAATAGACTATACTCAGTACAATTTTGCCGCACAGCCGAGCAGAATGGCTTTTATCGACAGCAGTATGTTCGGCATACCCTTTGAGGGGTACGACTATTATCAGAACGGAACGGGCGGAATGAAGGGCGTTCTTGCAAAGTCGGTCACGCTGTTCGACCAGACTGGCGAGGATATGGACAAAGCGTGCCTTGCAACATACCTCTCCGAAAGCCTTTTTGCTCCCACAATGCTTCTTGAGGATTACATTTCTTTTGAAGAGATAAGCGATTATGAGGTTCGGGCGACCATCACCTACGGCGGACAGACCGCAAGCGGTATCTTTACCTTCAACGACCGCTATGAGATGGTCTCGTTTGTCACGAACGACCGCGCCGTCACAAACACCGACGGCACAATGGAATACATTCCGTGGTCGGCACTCTGCAGCGAATACAAGGTGTCCGAGCAGGGCATAAAGCAGCCGTCAAAGCTGCAGGCTGTGTGGAACTATCCCGACGGCGATTTCATCTATTTCGACGGCGAGATCAGCAGCATATCGTACGGGTATTGAAAAAAGCCGCTTCTGACATTGACGTCAGAAGCGGCTTTTTCATTGACTTGCTATGGGAACTTTGTTAGAATTGAGTTGGCGGAAAGCTTGAATTTGAAGGAGATAATAATATGATTTTATTAGTATTAGATGCACAGATATGGCTTACAAATCAAGATTTATATTGTTATGAGAGATTTGCAAGCGGAACGAAGAGACTTATAGAAGCGGCTCGTGAAAATAACGTAGAAGTAATTTATGTACAACACGATAACGGACCGGGAACCGGATTTTCAAAGGGTGATGCTGAATTTGAAATCAATCAGGAGTTCTATCCTCATGAAGGTGAGAAACGATATGTAAAGACAGTAAGCAGTGCTTTTCAGGGAACCGGCTTAAAAGAATATCTTAAAGACAAAAATGAAGATACGGTTGTTATTGCAGGATTATTGACAAATTTCTGTATGGATGCCACAATAAAGTCAGCATTCGAAATGGGACTAAGGGTTATTGTTCCGGAGGGAACGAATACTACTTTCGATAACCCATATATGGATAAAGAGAAAACTTACAAGTATTATAACGAATTTATGTGGCCGGGAAGATTTGCTGAATGTATTTCTGTCGAAGATACTGTTCAGTTGATGAAGAGCCGCTAAATCTATCTAATGTTTGTCAAGCCCATAAAAACCCCGGAGAAGAATCATTTCTTCTCCGGGGTTTATTTTAATCGGGTATTCTCAGCGCTATCTGCGAATTTTTGTATTCGTACTCGTTTGTGACCTCTCTGATAACGCTGATATAATCGGGGATATCTATGACCGTGGTCTCCGACTCGAGCTCGAACTCGGCAATCGCGCGGTCAAGCCAGAAAGGGTAGACATCGATCTCGGCGGTAAGCGCACCGCAGGGGATACAGTAGCGGGTCTTTTTTACCGTTTTCCTTGACGGATCGGCAAACGACAGCTCCCTTTCGTATTCCTCGGCGCTTATTTCGTTTTCGATCTCGATGCACTTAATATCCGTAATTCGGGTCTTTTCCGTTTTTGTATAAACGCACCGATCGCCTTCAACACTCTTTCTGACCCTTGCCGTTTTGCCGTCGGGACCTGTCAGATAGGTCTGTTCGATCCGTTTCACGCGGCAGTCGGGCATTCGCTCGAGAGCGTTTGTATCGGGCATTCTGATGAGAAATTTTCTTTCTATCTCAAGGGGAAGCTCAGCCATCTTATGACCTCTTTATCTCTTCTTTGAAAGGGGCGAATCTGCCATATTGAACACATCGCCGAGATTTCTCGTCTTTGCGCTCTTTTTCTTCGAGCCTCTGTAATGATTGGAGAGAAGTCCGAGGAAGCCGCCGCGCTGCGGTGTGTTGAGTGTGACGATTCCGAGCAGCTCGCCGCCCGATGCTGTGAAGATGTCGAGGGAGGACTGGAAGGAATCGATCTTTGTTCTGTCGTACTTTGCAACAGCGATTGCACAGTCGACCTTACCGATGACAGATGTCGCATCGGGAGCGGTCTCGATCGACGGGGTGTCGATGATGACGTAGTCGAACTGACCCTGAACCGCCTCGAGAAGCTCGTCGAAAACGGCGCTGTCGAGCAGATCCGATATGCTTATGTTGCTCAGATTTGTGTTGTTTATAGCTGTGATGACGTAAAGATTTCTGTTCGAGGTCTTGCAGATCGTCGCCGCAAGGTTGGTCTTGCCGAGAAGAAGGTCGGCAAGTCCGAAGGTCGACTCGATGTGCATTTCCATCGAGACGTTGGGACGTCTCATATCAGCCTCGAGAAGGAGAACCATTGCATCGGTCTCGGCAAGGGCTGTCGCAAGTCCTATCGCGACGGAGGTTCTTCCCTCCTTGGGGATAGCGCTGCACACAGCAACCGAACGGACCTTATCCTTTGAATATTTTACAGCCGAACGAAGGACGTGATAGGCGTTGTTTATCTTGACACCCGTGCGGTCGCCGCTGCTCAGTCTTGATGTGGAGGGGATCGCAGCGATGACGGGAACTCTCGAGAGCTTGTCGAATCTGTGGCTGCTGCGCAGGGTCTTGTCCGTTGCGAAGGATACGAGCTGGAGAAGAAGGAAGGCACCTGCTGCGGCTGCGGCCGCGATGAGAGCTGTTATGACCGACGGCCAGAAATTGCCCTTGACGCTGTTCTGGATACCGTCCTCGACGATCTCAGCGGTGAACTTTGCGCCGTAGAAGTCGGAGGTTGCAACCTTTTCACAGGCGATATCGAGCAGGCTCTTTGTAAACACCGTCGCATTATTCCAGTTGTCGTCAAATACGACCGTGACTCGTATGATATCGGAATCATTTACCCTCTCGGCATTGACCCTTGTCTTGAACTCACCGGGGTCATAGTCCGTGAGATGGCAGGCCGTGAAAGCCTCACCGATGGTATCGCTGTTCTCTATGTATGCGATAGCGGTATTGGAGGCAGCGATGGTGAGCGAATAGAGGTCGCTCTGATCGGATATCTCCTGTGCGACTATCGAAGGCTCGATACGAATGGAACCCTCAATGACGTACTGCGTGTTGGTCGTTGTGATACTCCAGATGAATGCCACAACAAAGCTAATGCTTATCATGGCAAAGAAGAGCGGAGCGCGGCGCGCACACACGCGCACGTATTCTCCGAATGATGAACCGCCGTTCATAACCTATCAGCCCTTTCAGTTATCAATAAAGACAATTTCGCATAATAACAATTATAATGCCGCAAAACACTTTCGTCAACCTGAATATAATTAACAATATTTGAATTGCAAAAAAAGTGTTGATTCGCACGCGGAAATAGTATATAATATATTAGCATTGTTGAGATAGTTATCGACTGCCTACCGTCATGCGGACATCGGGCCCTGTGCGACAGGGCGCCGTGAACCATGTCAGGCGGGGAACCGAGCAGCATTAAGCGGTTTGCAGCTGTGCGCCGCAGCAAGCCTGGTGCCCGTGTGACAGTGGGCAGTAATGACTGTCTCATTTTTGTATATTCAGCTTTTCGGGAGGTGGATTCACTTGTATCAGGTTCTTTACAGAAAATACCGACCCGCGTCCTTTTCCGATGTGTACGGTCAGCCGCAGGTGACCTCCACACTCAAAAACGAGATAAAATCGGGACGCATCGCTCACGCATATCTTTTCACCGGCTCGAGAGGTACGGGCAAGACCTCCTGCGCAAAGATCCTCGCAAAGGCGGTCAACTGCCTCTCACCGAGGGACGGCGACCCCTGCGGCGAATGTGAGATATGCCGCGGAATATCCGACGGCTCCATTCTTGACGTTATCGAGATGGACGCCGCTTCCAACAACGGTGTCGGCGATGTCCGTTCACTTCAGGAGGAGCTCAATTTCTCCCCTTCGATGTCGAAATACCGCGTCTACATCATCGACGAGGTTCACATGATGTCGGGCAGCGCCTTCAACGCCCTTCTCAAGACGCTTGAGGAGCCGCCCGCACACGTTATTTTCATTCTCGCAACGACTGAGGTTCACAAGCTTCCCGCGACCATTCTCTCCCGCTGTCAGCGTTTTGATTTCAGACGCATCGGAGCCGAGGATATCGCCGCGAGACTTGAATTTATCGCACAGGAGGAAAACGCCTCCATCGATCACAACGCCGCTCTGCTGATCGCACGCATTGCCGACGGCGGTATGCGTGACGCCGTGTCTCTTCTCGACCAGTGTCTCTCCCGCTCAAAGTCGGTTGGCGAAGATGTTGTAAGAGACGCAGCGGGACTGACGGGAAACGACCATCTTTTCTCCCTGTCCGACGCTATACTCAAAAAAGACGCGGCGGCTCTTCTCGGCATTGTCGATGAGCTGCACTGCGCATCAAAGGATATGATACGGCTGTGCGAGGAGCTTATCGCGCACTACCGTTCACTTATGATAATCGCCACCGTCAAAAATCCCGACGGTCTTATAGTCACAACGGGCGAGGAGCTTGCCCGTCTGAGGCAGGACGCTCAGCAGTATTCGCTGGCGCAGATACTCAACATTCTCGACACGCTCCAGAACGCTCTCGGGCGTATGTCGGGCGGCGCTCACAGGCGCACCGAGCTTGAGCTGGCTCTTCTGAGGCTGTGCAAGGTGCAGGAAACCTCCTCGACCGAAGCGCTCGAAAAGAGGATAGCCTCTCTCGAGAAGGCTGTGCGTCAGGGGATTCCCGCCGCACCCGCAGCGATGCAGGTATCTGCCGAAAAATCGCCCAAGCCCGCCTATTCGGAGATAAACAAGCTGAGCGACAGCGCCGTACCCTTTGACGGCTGGGATGAGATCCTCTCGAGGCTCTCGGTCGATTCGGCAGCTCTTTCGAGTATGCTGGCGGGAAGCCGCGCATACACAAGCGGCTCGTATATGCTCGTTGAGACGAGCGATATGGGCGCCGATATGCTCAGGACACCCAACGCCCGCGAAACTCTGCGCAGACTGCTTGCGGAGCAGACGGGGCAGAACTGGAAGCTCGGTCCCTTCAAGCCGACCGAAAAGCGTTCTGCAAATGCTGTCGCCTCCCCTCTTGCCGCGCTCGAGGAGAGGGCAAAGAGTCTCGGAATTGCCGTTGAATCGGATTCCGACCAATAAGTACAGATGCATTTTTAATGCTGTAATATACGAACAAACACGAAAGGATTGATATTATCATGAAAGCAAGACTTCCTCAGGGCTACGGCGGAGGTATGCCGAGCAATATGAACCAGATCGCAAAGCAGGCTCAGAAGATGCAGGAGGATATGGAGCGCATGCAGGAGGAGCTCGCTGCAAAGGAGTACACCTCTTCCGCAGGCGGCAACATGGTTACCGTTACCGTTACAGGCGCGATGGAAGTTAAGTCCATCGAGATCAAGCCCGAGGTCGTTGACCCCGACGACGTCGAGATGCTCTCCGATATGGTCATGGCTGCTGTCAACGAGGCTCTTCGTATGGCAAGCGCTGACAAGGAGCAGAAGCTCGGTTCGGTTACCGGCGGTCTCTCCATCCCCGGTCTTTTCTGATAGATCATGGCTTACGAAGTAGCTCCCCTTTCCCGACTGGTAGAGCAGTTTGAACGTCTGCCGGGAATCGGGCGCAAAACAGCTCAGAGGCTTGCGCTCTTCGTTCTCAACATGCCCGACGGCGAGGCGGAACGGTTTGCACAGGCTG
>SVPG01000003.1 GCA_015065975.1 Oscillospiraceae bacterium
AATCAGTTAGCTCTTTACTTGTGAATAATGAAATTTTGTTGCCATTTCGTTGCCACGAAAGGCTTTAGCAATCAATAAGCCTGATGGTTATGCGCTTTCTTCAAGCGATGACCTTATTCCCACTCGATTGTTCCTGTGGGCTTAGGTGTTACATCGTAAAGGACGCGGTTGACGCCGGCAACTTCGGTTACGATGCGGTCGGTGATCTTTTTGAGCAGAGCCCAGTCAACCTCTTCGACTGTTGCGGTCATTGCGTCAACAGTGTTTACGGCGCGGATTACAACAGGCCACTCGTAGCTGCGCTCGTTGTTCTTGATGCCGGTGGATCTGAAATCGGGAACTACTGTGAAGTACTGCCAGACCTTGCCCTGGAGTCCCGAGTTTGCAAACTCTTCACGAAGGATAGCGTCCGACTCGCGGACTGCTTCAAGGCGGTCACGGGTTATAGCGCCTGTGCAGCGGACACCGAGTCCGGGGCCCGGGAACGGCTGACGCTGTACCATACTTTCGGGAAGGCCAAGCTCTGCGCCGACTTCGCGGACTTCGTCCTTGAAGAGCATCTTGAGCGGCTCAACCAGCTCAAACTGAAGGTCTTCGGGAAGACCGCCGACGTTGTGATGGCTCTTTATATTCTTTGCGGTTTTTGTGCCGCTTTCAAGAATATCCGGGTAGATGGTTCCCTGACCGAGGAATTCGATACCGTCAAGCTTTCTTGCTTCCTCTTCGAAAACACGAATAAATTCGGCGCCGATTATCTTTCTCTTTTCCTCCGGATCACTTACGTCTGCAAGCTTATCAAGGAAACGGTCGATCGCATCTACATATATGAGATTTGCTCCGAGCTCGTCGCGGAATACTCTTACAACTTCCTCCGGCTCGCCCTTTCTGAGCAGACCATGGTTAACATGCACGCAGGTAAGATTATCGCCGATTGCTTTTACGAGAAGGGCTGCAACAACAGAGGAATCAACACCGCCGGAAAGTGCAAGAAGCACCTTGCGATCGCCGATCTGCTGACGCATAAGCTCGATCTGATCGTCGATAAAATTCTTGGCACTCCAGTTTTTCTGAGCACCGCAGGTATCAAAAATAAAGCTCTTGATCTTTTCAGCACGGAGTTCGTCATCTTCAGGCCATTTCTCCTCGCCCTTATGATCGACTGTCAGAATCGGCAGACCGCATCCGTAAATAGCCTTAGAAGCGTCTATCTCTACCCCATCGACAACTCTGTTCTTACCTCCGTTGAGGATTACGCCCTTGACATTCGGGAGCTTTGCCAGAGCATCTGCATCCAGATCGTGCGGATGAATTTCACTGTAAACACCGAGTGCTCGAATCTCACGGGCAATCTGTGCATTCTCTTCACTTCCGAGGTCGATAATAAGAATCATATCCTGCTGCATGCTATATCCCTGCTTTCAATTAAAATATTGGCTGATTATATCACTAATAGCCTTAAATTGCAATATTCAAAATGCCATATTTTTCGGCATTATTTCCTGTATTTTTTATCATCATACTTTTTGAGCACACGCGCCATATCGTCTTCGTGTGCAATTATCATAAGATGATCTGTTTCTTTTATTACATAGTCGGGTGAAGGAGTAATATTTGTCTTGCCTCGCTCATTTATAACACCGATTATTACAACCTTGTATACCGCGCGAATATTCGATTCCTTGAGGCTCTTCCCTACCCACTCAGCAAGCGGATTGATCTCATAAATAGAGTAATCGTCCTGAAGTTCGATATAGTCGCTGATATTATCGTTACTGTATTTTACCGCAGTACGCTCCGCAATATCCTTGTCAGGATGAATTACCTTGTCTGCACCGTTTCGCAGAAGGAACTTTGTGTGTATCTCATTGTTTGCTTTACTGACAACATATTGAGCTCCGAGTTCCTTGAGCAGCGATGTTATTTCAAGATTCATAAGAAAATCATCGCTGATACACACAAAGCAGATATCAAAGTTTGAAACGCCTATCTTGCGAAGATTGGCTTCCTTGGAACAATCCGCGATCAGCGCACTTGTGACCTGTGATGCCAGATCCTCTATCGCCTCTTCATTTTTGTCGATTATCATTATCTCATTGCCTTGTTCGATCATCGATTTGCAAAGATAATGTCCGAAATTTCCCATACCGATTATCAATACAGATTTCATAGCTCAGCCGCGCCGAAAAGCGCTTCCTCCTTCTTTAACCTACTGTTATCTGTTCGACGGGATAATCTATCTTTGCTCTCTTTCTGCTCTCTGAGAAAGAGAGTGCAAAGGTAAGACTTCCCACTCGTCCGAAATACATAAGCATTATAATGACCAATCTCGACAATCCGTTGAGATCACGGGTGACGCCCGTCGAAATGCCGACTGTACCTATCGCAGAAAAAGCTTCAACCGCAATATCGGAAAGCGCAAGATTCTTCTGCGCCATCATTATTGCTACCATAGCGACAAGTGTAAGTCCAAGATTTATAAAGACAACTATACAAGCTTTGTTTACCGCATCGCTCTCAAGACGACGTTTGAATATTCTGCAGCCGCGTTCTCTGAGCACATACGACTTTATATAGACAAGCAGAACAATGATCGCTGTTGTCTTTACACCGCCTGCTGTCGATCCGGGACTTCCTCCGATAAACGAGAAAATCATCGTCAGAACCTTGCTCGCATCGGTAAGACCCGCGATATCGACGGTATTCATTCCTGCTGTTCTCGGGGAAACAGAAAGAAACATCGACGACAGGATCTGTTCCTTTGCGCTCATTCCCGCCAGTATATTGTTCCGTTCACACAGCCAGAAAAGAAGCGCTCCGCCAAAAACAAGCACTGCACTGGAAACGAGAACGATTTTTGTGTGAAGCATATATTTTCTGAACTTTAATCCGTTAATTATAATGTCATCCCAGACAAGGAATCCCAGACCGCCGATTACAACAAGCGCCATCACAACCGTATTTACAAGCGTATCACCGTAATACTTTGTCAATGAACTATAAGGCTCCAAAGTTCCCATAAGATCGAATCCGGCGTTACAGAACGCAGAAATAGAATGGAATATGCTGTAATAGATTCCTTTTATCCATCCGAAATCGGGGATAAATCTGAAACAGAGCAGAAATGCTCCTGATCCTTCTACAATAAGTGTTCCCCACACGATGCGCTGTAGAAACTTTATACTTCCCGCCATCTGCATCGAACCGAAGGTCTCCCTTATTATCTCACGTCTGTTGAGTCCGATCTTTCTTCTGAGTATAACCATCGCAAAGACCGAAAGGGTTATAAATCCCAATCCGCCAATCTGTATCATTGCAAGTATCACAAGCTGCCCGAAAAGCGTCCAGTGTGTCCACGTATCAACAACCACAAGTCCGCAAACGCAGGTTGCGGAGGTAGCTGTAAAAAACGCATCACCAAAGCTTGTCCACTGTCCGTTTTTTGCAGCAAACGGAAGAGTCAGAAGCAATGTTCCTGCAATTATTATTCCGAAAAAGCTCAGCGCAATAACCTGAGTGCGTGAAAGCTTCAATTCCGGGAATTTTAAATCTTTCAAAAAAATCCCGCCTTAGCAACTGCGGACAGGTACGAAAACGCACCTGTCCCCAATTGATTTTATATTAGAAAAGTCCTGTTATTTTTCCGTTGTCGTCAACGTCTATTCTTTCGGCTGCTGGCACCTTGGGAAGTCCCGGCATAGTCATGATATCGCCCGTAAGCACAACGATAAAGCCTGCGCCTGCAGACACCTTGACATTCTTAACCGTGACCGTAAAATCCTCGGGAGCTCCGAGCTTTGTCATATCGTCGGAAAAGCTGTACTGTGTTTTTGCAATACAAACGGGGCATTTATCGAATCCGAGCTCCGTGAGCTTATCGATCTGCTTCTTAGCTGCGGGAAGAACGGAAATCCCGCTGCCGCCGTAAACTTTTTTGACGATAGCTTCGATTTTTTCTTCTATCGTACCGTCAAGCTCGTATGAGAATGTGAAGTTTCCTTCCTCTTCCTCACAAAGACGCACAACCTCTTTTGCGAGTTCTGTGCCGCCTTCGCCGCCCTTGGCCCACACATCGGAGAGAACTACATTTACGCCAAGTTCCCTGCATTTTGAGATGATGAGTTCAACCTCAGCATCGGTATCGGTCGGGAAACGGTTCACCGCAA
Organism: Oscillospiraceae bacterium; assembly: GCA_015065975.1. Taxonomy (GTDB): domain Bacteria; phylum Bacillota; class Clostridia; order Oscillospirales; family Acutalibacteraceae; genus SIG598. Next base: position 4,164 of record SVPG01000003.1, read on the forward strand.
CAACAGACGGCAGACCGTACACATTCTTGATATTGGAAACATGACGCAGAAGATTCGGAATGCCCTTTTCGAGAGCATCGAGATTCTCCGCCCCGAGCTCGGTTTTAGGCACACCGCCGTGCATCTTGAGCGCTCTGACAGTCGCAACGATAACGACCGCATCGGGCTTGATACCTGCAAATCGGCATTTGATGTCAAGGAACTTTTCCGCTCCGAGATCGGCGCCGAAGCCTGCTTCGGTGACGGCATAATCGCCAAGCTTCATAGCCATCTTTGTTGCTATGACAGAGTTGCAGCCGTGAGCAATATTTGCAAACGGACCGCCGTGAACAAACGCAGGAGTACCCTCAAGAGTCTGCACGAGATTAGGTTTGATGGCGTCTTTGAGAAGAGCTGCCATCGCGCCGACCGCTTTGAGGTCGCCTGCTGTTACAGGTTTTTCGTCATAGGTGTAACCGACGATTATCTTCGACAGACGCTCTTTGAGATCGCTCATCGAATCGGCGAGGCAGAACACTGCCATGATCTCCGATGCGACGGTGATATCGTAGCCGTCCTCACGGGGAACACCGTTGACTCTTCCTCCCAGACCGTCGGTGACATATCTGAGCTGGCGGTCGTTCATATCAACGCATCTCTTCCAGGTTATACGCCTTGGATCGATATTGAGCGCATTCCCCTGATAAATATGGTTGTCAAGCATGGCTGCAAGCAGATTGTTTGCGGCACCGATTGCGTGGAAATCGCCCGTGAAATGGAGATTGATATCCTCCATCGGAACGACCTGTGCATAACCGCCGCCTGCTGCACCGCCCTTGACACCGAAAACCGGTCCGAGTGACGGCTCACGCAGGGCGACCACGGAATTTTTGCCGATCTTTCGCAGACCGTCGGCAAGTCCGATGGTTGTGGTTGTTTTGCCCTCACCTGCAGGTGTGGGAGTTATCGCCGTGACAAGTATAAGCTTGCCGTTGTCTCTTTCGCTCTTATCAAGCAGAGTAAAATCGACCTTTGCCTTATACTTGCCGTACTGCTCGAGATATTCCTCGTCGACACCGGCAGTCGCTGCGATCTCACCTATCGGTCTGAGCTTGCATTCCTGCGCTATTTCAATATCTGACTTGTACATAGAACGACCAGCCTCTCGTAATTAAATCATCAGATTTTGGGGTTTGCTGTCTTGAGAACGACATCGTGATATCCGCCCTCAACGATACTTGTTGCGGAAACCAGTGTTATCTTTGCCTCTTTCTGGAGATCGGCAAGATTTATAACGCCGCAGTTGCACATTGTGGACTTGATCTTATAGATACTTCTCTGGAGGTTATCGTGCAGGCTTCCTGCATAGGTAACGTAGGAATCGACGCCCTCTTCGAAGGACAGACCTGTCTTGCCGCCGAGATCGTATCTCTGCCAGTTTCTTGCTCTGTTGGAACCTTCACCCCAGTACTCCTTGACATATGTGCCGTTGATGTTGAGCTTCTCTGTCGGGCTCTCATCGAAACGTGCAAAGTAACGTCCGAGCATAAGGAAATCGGCGCCCATTGCAAGGGCAAGGGTCATATGATAATCGTGAACAATACCGCCGTCAGAGCAGATAGGAACATAGATTCCGGTCTTCTCGAAATACTCGTCTCTTGCTGCTGCAACCTCGATAAGAGCGGTTGCCTGTCCGCGGCCGATACCCTTCTGCTCACGGGTGATGCAGATGGAGCCGCCGCCGATACCGACCTTGATAAAGTCAGCACCTGCCTCGGCAAGGAACATAAAGCCGTCACGGTCAACAACGTTGCCTGCACCGATCTTTACTGTATCGCCGTAATTTGCGCGGATATAATCTATTGTCTGCTTCTGCCAGCAGGAATATCCCTCAGAGGAATCTATGCAGAGAACGTCAACGCCTGCCTCTACGAGAGCGGGTACACGCTCAGCATAGTCTCTGGTATTGATACCTGCGCCAACAATGTATCTCTTCTGATTGTCGAGAAGCTCAAGGGGGTTATCCTTATGCTGGGAATAATCCTTTCTGAAAACGAAATACATAAGGTTTCCGTTATCGTCGACAATGGGAAGGGAATTGAGCTTGTGATCCCAGATTATGTCGTTTGCTTCCTTAAGGGTTGTTTCCTTGGGAGCTATAACAAGCTTCTCAAGCGGGGTCATGAACTCGCTGACCTTTGTGTCGGTGGACATACGACTGACGCGGTAATCACGGCTGGTGACGATACCGAGAAGCTTTCCGTTTGCCTTGCCGTTATCTGTAACAGCGATGGTGGAATGTCCGTGAAGCTCTCTGAGAGCGATAACATCGGCAAGAGTCTGATCGGGAGTGATGTTGGAATCACTTACTACAAAGCCTGCCTTATGATTCTTTACGCTTGCGACCATTGCAGCCTCAGCTTCAATCGACTGAGAGCCGTAGATGAAGGAAATGCCGCCCTCTTTCGCAAGAGCGATAGCCATTGTATCGTTGGATACAGACTGCATGATTGCAGATGTGAACGGAACGTTGAGCTTTATTGCAGGCTCCTCGCCCTTCTTGAACTTTACAAGGGGTGCGCAGAGTGTTACGTTGTCGGGAACACATTCGGGGGAAGTGTATCCGGGAACGAGCAGATACTCACTGAAGGTGCGGGACGGTTCGGAATAATAGTGTGCCATGAGCTTTCTCCTCCTAAAATATAATCAATTCAAAATTATCAGTGATGGAACAGACGCATTCCTGTGAATGCCATTGCCATACCGTATTTATCACAGCATTCGATTACGAGATCGTCACGGATGGAACCGCCGGGCTCTGCAATGTAGGAAACACCGCTGCGCTTTGCTCTCTCGATATTGTCGCTGAACGGGAAGAACGCATCGGAACCGAGTGCGACACCTTCGATTGTTGCAAGATAAGCCTTCTGCTCCTCAACGGTGAATACTTCAGGCTGCTGTGTGAAGTACTTCTGCCAGTTGCCGTCAGCGCAGACGTCCTCTTCGTTCTGGTTGATGTAGCCGTCGATGACATTGTCTCTGTCTGCACGTCCGAGTGTCGGAAGGAAGGGCAGATTGAGAACCTTGTCGTGCTGGCGGAGCTGCCATGTATCAGCCTTGCCGCCTGCAAGTCTTGTGCAGTGGATTCTCGACTGCTGGCCTGCACCGACACCGATTGCCTGTCCGTCAACAGCATAGCATACGGAGTTGGACTGTGTATACTTGAGGGTGATGAGTGCGATGATGAGATCGCGCTTTGCACTCTCGGGAAGATTCTTGTTCTCGGTTACGAGATTGCCGAGCAGCTCCTCATCGATTCTGAAGTTGTTTCTGCCCTGCTCGAAGGTTATTCCGTAAACCTGCTTATGCTCGATTTCTGCCGGAACAAAATCAGGATCGATCTTAACGATATTGTAGGTGCCCTTTCTCTTGGACTTGAGAATCTCGAGAGCTTCGTCGGTATAGCCCGGTGCGATAACGCCGTCGGAAACCTCACGCTTAATGAGAAGAGCGGTTGTCTCGTCGCAGACGTCGGAGAGAGCTACCCAGTCACCGAAGGAGCACATACGGTCGGTTCCTCTTGCTCTTGCATATGCGCAGGCAAGGGGCGAATCGTCAAGACCTTCGATATCGTCAACAAAGCAAGCCTTCTTGAGCTTTTCGGGAAGAACGGTTCCTACTGCTGCGGAGGTCGGGCTGACGTGCTTGAAAGATGCGGCTGCGGGCAGTCCGAGAATTTCCTTGAGCTCCTTGACAAGCTGCCAGGAATTGAAAGCATCGAGGAAGTTGATATATCCGGGGCGACCGTTGAGAATCTCGATGGGAAGATCGCTTGAGTCGTGCATAAAGATCTTTGACGGCTTCTGATTGGGGTTACAGCCGTACTTGAGTTCAAATTCTTTCATTTCCTTTTCCTCACTTTCAATCTCAGTTGTTTTTATTTATCATACGATTTTCCTGTGCGCCTGTCTCGAGATCGATATATCTGACATACAGGGAAATCTTATTATTCTCGTCAAGATTGTTCCAGAGAGTCTCGGTAAACTGATCGATATCATCGGGGATTGCGACTCTCTCCGGCTCGCCCTGGAAGGTCGGGATGGGATCGCCGTTGCATACGTATGTATGGATGAAATGACCCATACCTGCGATGGACGGGTATGAGAATGTATAACGGCTGCAGGCACTTCCCTTTTCGTCAGAACTCTTGAGAATGCTCATCTTATATGTGAAATCGCCGCCGTCAAAGGTAATCATACCGCTGATTCGTGGGGTGAAGTTGGGTGCATCCGGCTCAAACTCACGTGTTTCGAGCGCATCCTCAAAGGACTTGCCTTCCTTGAGTGCGTTATAGATGGTATCGGTCTGGTCGCCGTTGGTGACGATAAGACGGTTTTCGTACTCTCTGATTGCTGCATAGATAATGAGAGAGGGATCCTCTACCTTGGATGCGTCAAAGGGCTCGGTGAAGACATTGCCCTCCTTCTCAACAAAAATTCGGTTGCGGCTGTTTGCGCTTCTGCCCATGATGAAATATGCAGATGCGGCCTTCTTGCCGTCAGCTGTCTTTCCAAGTACGATGCCTCTGCCTACATATTCGTTGTCACAGATAAGCTCGCCGATATCATTTATCTTGTAGATGTCCATTCTTCTCAATTTCCTTTCCTTTGTTTTATCATATCCGCAGCGACCTTTTCGACCGCACGCGGAAGAATCTGCCATTCGGCCTGTTCCATTACTCTTTTCTGAAGTATCTCCGGGGTGTCTCCCTCTTCGATCGAAACAGCCTTCTGCATAATTATCTCGCCGCCGTCGGGTATCTCGTTCACGAAATGCACCGTAGCGCCGGTTACCTTTACACCGTAATCAAGCGCCGCCTGATGCACTCTCAGACCGTAGAAACCTTTTCCGCAGAAGGACGGAATAAGTGACGGGTGAACATTGATAATTCGTTTTGGGTATGCAGCTGTGAAATTCTCGCTGAGGATACTCATAAAGCCTGCAAGCACTATGAGCTCGATTGAATTCTCACAAAGAGCCTTCTTTATCCCCTCTTCAAACTCCTCCTGCGAAGCACACTGCTTTCTTGACACCGTAACGGTTTTGATTCCTGCATTTGCAGCTCTCTGCAGTGCATAGGCATCGGGGGAAGAAGATACAACGAGTGTTATTTCACCGTTCTCTATGATTTTGCTCTGCTGAGCATCTATAAGCGCCTGAAGATTTGTTCCGCCGCCCGAAACAAACACAGCAATCTTTATTTTTTCGTTTGTGTTTGTCATCGGCTTATTCCTTTCCGTTCCAGCAATATGTGCAGAGCTTGCAGGAATCTATGCCTATTGCCTCGATAACACCCTCAAGTGTCTGATATTCAAGCGAGGCAAAATGGAGCTTTTCGCATATCGATTTGCGCAGAGCCTTTCCTCTTTCGGTGTTTCCGTCGAGGTATTCGTCGATATACTTGTCACCCTCCTCACCTTCGAGCTCACGGATAGTTCTGCGGGCAATAAGGTCAAGGTCGGAGGTATTTCTCGAGAATGTGAGATACTTGCAGCCGAACATGATCGGCGGACAGGCAGATCTCATATGAACCTCTTTGGCTCCGTTCTCATAAAGGAAATCAACCGTCTCGTGAAGCTGTGTTCCTCTGACGATACTGTCATCGACAAAGAGAAGCTTTTTATCGGTTATGAGATCGTGAACCGGTATCATCTTCATTTTTGCAACACGGTTTCTCTCATTCTGATTGGAGGGCATAAAGCTGCGCGGCCATGTTGGAGTATACTTGATGAACGGTCTTGCAAAGGGCACCTTACTGCGGTTAGCATATCCTATTGCGTGAGGCGTTCCGGAATCGGGCACGCCGCCGATAAAATCAATATCCTGTGCCTTGCCTGATTTTTCATCATTCTCCGCAATGATGGCACCGTTGCGGTTTCTCATAACCTCAACATTGACTCCCTCATAGCAGGAGTTCGGATAACCGTAATATGTCCAGAGGAATGCACAGATACGCATTTCCTTTCTTGCCGGAGAAAGAACCTTGAGTTCATCTGCGGTAAGCCGGACTATTTCACCCGGTCCGAGTTCTTTGTAATCATTGTATCCAAGCTTTTTATAAGCAAAGGATTCAAGCGATACGCAATGCCCATCGTCATTTTTTCCGATAAGAACAGGAAGTCTTCCAAGCTTATCTCTCGCCGCAAGAATGCTTCCGTCCTCCTTGAGAATAATGATCGTTGCAGAACCATCGATCTTATCCTGAGCAAATTTTATTCCTTCAACAAAATCACTCTTCTGATTGATAAGCGCCGCAACAAGCTCTGTCGAGTTGACTCTGCCGCCTGTCATTGCTCCGAAATGTCCGCCGCTGAAGGAGAGGAACTGCTTGACAAGCTCGTCCGCGTTATTGATTGCTCCGACAACGGTTATCGCATAAACTCCGAGATTTGAACGGATAAGTATGGGCTGCGGGTCGCTGTCGCTTATGCAGCCGATACAGGCGTTGCCGCTCATTTCACTTGTTATGCCTTCAAACTTTGTGCGAAACGGCGAATTTTCAATATTATGTATTTCTCTCTGAAATCCCGATTCACTGTTTACAGCCGCCATACCTCCGCGGCGTGTTCCCAGATGCGAATGATAGTCAACACCGAAAAAGACATCGAGCACAACGTCATTCTTCGATACTGCACCGAAAAATCCTCCCAAAACCTTTGAACCTCCCGGTCTTTAGTATTTAATGTTAATTACTGATTATTGAACTTTTCTGCAACTGCACGATCCTTTTCAAGAACCTTCTGAGCTGCTGCTGCTCTCGACTCGGCAAGCTTTGCCGCAAGAGCCTCATCACTTACTGCGAGAATCTGGATTGCAAGAAGTGCTGCATTTGCCGCACCGTCGATTGCAACAGTTGCAACAGGGATACCTGCCGGCATCTGAACGGTTGAAAGAAGTGCATCAAGTCCGTCAAGGGTGGAAGACTTGACAGGTATGCCGATAACGGGCAGTGTGGTATTTGCTGCAATCGCACCTGCAAGATGTGCTGCCTTGCCCGCAGCGGCGATCATAACACCAAAACCGTTCTTTGCGGCATTTGAGGAAAACTCCTTTGCCTCGACCGGTGTTCTGTGTGCCGAATATACGTGAACCTCATAGGGTACGCCGTACTCCTTGAGAGTATCGATAGCTTTCTCAACTACGGGAAGATCGCTGTCGCTTCCCATTATAACTGCAACCTTTTTCATTTCTCTTTTCCTTTCCGAATATTTAAATTCAAAAGGCAGTCCTACGCTGTAAATAAGTAGAACTGCCCAGACGGTCGGCTAACGGCAAGCTTCTTGTTCCACCGTGGTTTTCCACATATCCGTCAGTCACAAAAAGCTCCTTGTTTTCATTCTATAAATATAGCACGAAAACCGCGTTCTGTCAAGGCATTCAGCCTATTCTACTGTGCCACCGTATCGCAGTAAATGCAGCGGTAAACACCGTTCTCTCCGTCTGTCAATTTGAATATATGATGAATCTCCTGCTCGGAGGTTGTTATACATCTCGGATTCTTGCATTTAAGGATATCAACAAGCTTTTCGGGCAGAGCAATATGCTTTTTCTCGACAAGCTCGCCGTCTTTTATAACGTCAACGGTTATATTCGGGCTTACATATCCGAGAACATCAAGGTTTATCTCTACCTGCGAGTCTATTTTTATGATATCCTTTCTGCCCATCATCTTGCTCGGAACATTCTTGAGTATTGCCACAGGGCAATCAAGCTCCTCAAGATTGAGCATATTGTATATCAGCATCGCCTTGCCTGCGATGATATGATCTATTACTATTCCGTTTTTTATGGAATCGACGTACATTTAACAGCCGCTCCTTTCGCAAATTAAAGCTCCGATCCCGCCTCTTTGAGCAGTTTCAGGATAAGTGCCATACGAATATATTTGCCGTATGCAGCCTGTCTGAAATAGCAGGCACGGCTGTCGTCATCAATGGCCGTTGATATCTCATTGACTCTCGGCAGCGGATGGAGTATCGAAAGGTCATCTTTCGCATTTCTGATCTTATCGGGAGTGAGGATATAGCTGTCCTTGAGTCTGAGGTAATCCTCCTCATTGAAGAATCGCTCACGCTGTACTCTTGTCATATAGAGAATATCAAGCTCGGGCATAACGCTCTCGAGAGATGTTGTCTCCTCATAAGGTATGCCTTTGCTTTCAATATGATCGGTCCTGACATAATCGGGAAGTTTGAGCTCCTCCGGTGAGATCAGAACAAACTTTATACCGCTGTATCTTGCCATCGCGGCGATAAGCGAATGAACGGTTCTGCCGAACTTGAGGTCACCGCAGAGACCGATCGTCATATTGTCAAGTCTTCCCTTTTCCCTGCGGATAGTGAGAAGATCGGTGAGCGTCTGTGTCGGGTGGTTATGACCGCCGTCGCCCGCATTGATGATGGGTACGCTCGATTTCATGGACGCAACAAGCGGTGCACCCTCTTTCGGGTGACGCATTGCGATTATATCGGCATATCCGCTTACAACAGCTACGGTATCGGAAACGCTCTCTCCCTTTGCCGACGAGCTTGATGCCGCTTCAGAAAAGCCGAGAACATTGCCGCCAAGCTCCATCATTGCCGCTTCAAACGAAAGTCTTGTTCTTGTGGACGGCTCAAAGAAGAGGGTTGCAAGCTTTTTATATCTGCACTTTTCACGGTAGTTTTCGGGATGAGCGATAATATCATCCGCACAGTCAAGCAGTTCGGTTATCTCATCGGTCGAAAGCTCCAGAATATCTATCAGATGCCGCACAGCCATGACCACTCCTTTCTTTTCTGTCGGTATATTAAAATCAGCCTTTGATCCAGCTCTCGTCGCTCGGATTGTTTCTGAAAGCGATAAGTCTGGCGATATCTTCCTGAGCGATATACTTTTCCTCAGCCGCAACTTCAGCAATAACATCGAAATTTGTAAGGCTTACGTTCTTTACGTTTGCTGCTGCAAGACGCTCGAGGCCCTTCTTCATTCCGTAGGTGAAGATGCTGACGATACCGAGAACCTCTGCTCCTGCCTCACGAAGAACCTCAACAACCTCGATAACGCTGCCGCCCGTTGAGATAAGATCCTCAACAACGACCACCTTGCTGCCCGGCTCGAGCTTACCTTCGATCTGGTTGCCTCTGCCGTGATCCTTTGCACCCGAACGGACATAACCCATCGGCATATCAAGGATATGAGCGGTGATAGCTGCGTGAGCGATACCTGCGGTGCTGGTTCCCATAAGAACCTCAGCCTCGGGATATTCCCTCTTTATGGTCTCTGCCAGAGCATTCTCAACATCGTTACGAACTGCGGGAGCGGTAAGTGTGAGTCTGTTATCGCAGTAAACAGGGCTCTTTATGCCGCTTGCCCATGTGAAGGGCTCGTCCGGTCTGAAGAAAACAGCCTTTATGGAAAGAAGATCTTTAGCTATAATTCTGTCGATATTGTTCATTTTATACTCTCCTTTACTTTGTAACGAATTCTGCAACGCAGCGGCGATATGCTGCAACGGGATCCTCGGCTGCGGTGATGGGTCTGCCGACAACGATATAGTCGGAGCCGATCTCGTTTGCCTTTGCAGGGGTGGTGACTCTGACCTGATCGCCGATGTCACCGTCTGCAAATCTTACGCCGGGTGTAACGGTGCAGAAATCAGCGCCGCAAACCTCGTGAACCTTGCCTGCCTCAAGCGGAGAACAGACAACACCGTCGAGTCCTGCCTTCTTTGCGCACTCGGCATAGTGCATAACAACCTCATCGAGAGGCTTGTCTATCAGAAGATCGCTCTTCATTCTCTCCTCGCTCGTGGAGGTGAGCTGTGTAACAGCGATAAGCATGGGTCTTGTGCCGTCCTCACGGGTGAGACCTTCGATTGCCGCTTCCATCATTGCGACCGTTCCGCCGGCGTGAAGGTTGCACATATCAACATCAAGTCTCGAGAGAACCTTCATAGCCTTCATTACGGTATTGGGAATATCGTGCAGTTTGAGATCGAGGAATATCTTATGTCCTCTTGCCTTGATCTCTCTTACAATTTCGGGACCTTCCGCATAGAAAAGCTCCATTCCGATTTTTACGAACGGCTTTTCCTCGGTGAAGAGATCAAGAAAATCGAGAGCTTCCTTCTTGCCTTTGAAATCACAGGCGATAATTACGTCCTTACCCAATGTGTGCTCCTCCTATTATATCTTTAAGATTTTCTATTTTATACTTTTCCATAACGACGGGCAGGTCTTCAATGATCTGCCTGCATGCAAAGGGATCGACAAGATTTGCTGCGCCGACCTGTACTGCACTTGCACCTGCAAGCATCATCTCAATAACGTCCTTTGCGCTCGAAACGCCGCCCATTCCGATTATCGGAATATTGACAGCTTCATACACCTGATAGACCATTCTCACCGCAACGGGGAATATCGCACTTCCCGAAAAGCCGCCCATCTTATTTGCTATGACGGGCTTTTTGGTTTTCAGGTCTATTCTCATTCCGAGAAGGGTGTTTATCATGCTGATTCCGTCAGCTCCCGCTTCTTCGCAGGCCTTTGCGATCGAAACTATGTCTGTGACATTGGGGCTGAGCTTGATGTATACAGGCTTTGTCGTCACTGCCTTGACAGCTTTTGTAACCTGAGCGGCCGATTCGGGAGATGTTCCGAAACTCATTCCGCCGTTGTGAACATTGGGGCAGCTGACGTTGACTTCCAGAATACCTACCTGCTCCTGGGAATCGAGCATCCGGCAGGTCTCGGCATATTCTTCGATTGAAAATCCGCTGACGTTTGCAATAACCTTTTTATCAAAGCACTTCGCAAGACGGGGAAGCTCTTCGCTTATGACAGCTTCCACACCGGGATTCTGGAGACCGACCGAGTTTATCATACCGGAAGGACATTCCGCAATTCTCGGGGTGGGATTACCGAAACGAGCCTGTCTTGTTGTGCCCTTGAAGGAAAAGGTTCCCAGACAGTTTATGTCGTAAAGCTCGGCAAACTCGTAGCCGAATCCGAAGGTTCCGCTTGCGGGAATGACCGGGTTATCAAGCTCCCAACCGCTGAGAGATACCTTTGTGTTTACCATATGATCTCCTCCCTCTCAAGCACGGGACCGTCCTTGCATATTCTCTTATTGCCGTATTTTGTCTTGCACGAGCAGCCCATACAGGCTCCGAATCCGCAGCCCATGCGCTCCTCAAAGCTGTACTGTCCGCTCGTTGCGGCGACCTTTTCAATCGCTCTGAACATCGGTTCGGGACCGCAGGTAAAGAAATAGTCATATTCGACATCTTTCATCGCATCGGTAACAAAGCCTTTTACGCCGCAGGTTCCGTCCGCCGTGGCAACGATAACGTCTGCTCCGAGCGAGGCAAACTCATCTTTGTAAAAAACTTCCTTTTCGGTGTTGAAGCCGAGAATAACGGTAGGTTTCTTGCCCTGACCGATGAGCACCTTGCAAAGATTGTAAAGCGGGGGCACACCGACGCCGCCGCCGAGAAGAAGCGGTTTTTCTCCGCTCTTTTCGGTATTGTAGCCGTTGCCGAGACCGACAAGCACATCGAGCTCATCACCGCTCTCAAGCTTTGCCATAGCTTCGGTGCCTTCACCGACGATTTTGTAGATTATTGTTATGCTCTCGCTGTCATAATCGCATATCGATATCGGACGGCGAAGGAAGAAACCGTCAAGCTTGATATTTATAAACTGGCCCGGTGCCGTAATCGCCGAGGTGTCGCCGCAAAGGACCATTTTCATTATGTCCTTTGCGATTGCGGCATTCTCTTTTATTTTATAAATTCCCTGTGTGATAGTAACCATTCCTTTCCGGATTATCTTCGGTAAGAACAATTTTTATCCTTTACGCATCTATTGTAGAGATGCAGAGGGTTGTTTCCTCAAGAACATCAAGCAGTACCTTTACGGTATCGAGTGCCGTGAAGATGTTTACGTTGTTGTCTGTTGCAAGCTTGCGGATCTCACGACCGTCGTTGAGGTGACCCGCAGAGCTGATATCGCTTGTGTTGATGATATAGGAGATATAGCCCTTGCGGATAGCATTGGGTATCTCCTCACTGCCTTCGCTGATCTTGCCAAGTGCGTGTGTTCTGATGCCGTTCTCCTTGAGGAAGTTTGCTGTTCCGTTGGTTGCCTGGATATTGAAGCCGAGATTGTAGAAACGTCTGATAAGAGGAAGTGCTTCCTCCTTATCGTTATCGGCGATGGTTGCAAGCACTGTGCCGTAGTTCTGCAGGTGCATTCCCGATGCCTGCAGCGCCTTATAGAGCGCACGGTTGAGCTTATCGTCGTATCCGATGGCTTCACCTGTGGACTTCATCTCCGGTGAGAGATATGCGTCAAGTCCGCGGATCTTGTTGAAGGAGAATACGGGAACCTTGACATACCAGCGCTTCTTCTCATCGGGATAGATATCGAATATACCCTGCTCCTTGAGGCTCTTGCCCATTATGACCTCTGTTGCGATATCGGCAAGGCTGTAACCCGTTGCCTTCGAGAGGAACGGAACGGTACGCGATGAACGCGGGTTGACCTCGATGATATATACGTTCTCTTCCTTATCGACAATGAACTGGATATTGTAAAGTCCGACGATGCCGATTCCGAGGCCGAGCTTCTTTGCATACTGGAGAATGGTGCCCTTGACCTTATCGGAGATGCTGAAGGAAGGATATACGCTTATCGAGTCACCGCTGTGGATACCTGTTCTCTCAACAAGCTCCATAATGCCCGGTACGAATACATTGATGCCGTCGCAGATAGCGTCAACCTCGACCTCTTTACCGATGATGTACTTATCAACAAGTACCGGCTTATCCTCATCGATCTCAACTGCTGTCTTGAGATAGTGGCGAAGCTGTTCCTCTGTACCTACGATCTGCATTGCACGGCCGCCGAGAACAAAGCTCGGTCTGACCAGAACGGGATATCCGATCTCTGCCGCAGCCTTAACGCCGTCTTCGATCTTTGTGACAGCCTTACCCTGCGGCTGGGGAATATTGAGCTCCTTGAGTATCTTTTCGAAGGAATCGCGGTTTTCCGCACGCTCGATTGCATCGCAATCGGTTCCGACGATCTTGACGCCGCGCTTCATAAGCGGCTCTGCAAGGTTGATTGCGGTCTGTCCGCCGAGAGAAGCGATAACGCCTTCGGGCTTCTCGAGCTCGATAATATTCATAACGTCTTCTGTGGTCAGCGGCTCGAAATAGAGCTTGTCCGCAGTTGTGTAGTCGGTGGAAACGGTCTCGGGGTTGTTGTTGATGATGATTGCCTCGTAACCCGATTTCTTTATGGTTGTGACAGCGTGAACCGTTGAATAGTCGAATTCAACGCCCTGTCCGATTCTGATGGGACCCGCACCGAGAACGATAAGCTTCTTTTTGTCGGAAACATTCGACGCGTTCTCTCCTGTATAGGAAGAGTAGAAGTAAGGGATATATGCGTTTGTATGGCAGGTATCAACCATCTTGTATACGGGGAAGATATTGTTGCTGCGGCGAGTCTCGAAAACATCAAGCTCATCTGTCTCCCACAGCTTTGCGATGAACTTATCGGAGAAGCCCATCTTCTTTGCTTCCTTGAGGATTTCGATATCGCCCTTGCTGTCCTTGATAACTGTCTCGAAGTCGATGATCTTCTTTATGGACTCAAGGAAATAGGTCGTGATCTTTGTTATATCGTGAAGCTTCTCAAGGCTTACTCCGCGGCGCATAAGCTCAGAGACTGCGAAGATGCTGTCGTCACGGAACTCGGTGATATACTCAAGCATATCCTCCTGTGACATAGCATCGAACTTTGCCATATGGAAGTGGCACACGCCTGTCTCCAGAGAACGGACCGACTTGAGCAGACACTCTTCGAGGGTGGAACCGATGCCCATAACCTCGCCTGTTGCCTTCATCTGAGTGCCAAGCTTGTTTGTTGCCGATGCAAATTTATCAAACGGGAAACGCGGCATTTTTGCGACAACATAATCGAGACTCGGCTCAAAGGCTGCCGTTGTGTTTGCGATCGTGATATCTTCAAGCGACATACCGACCGCTATCTTTGCTGTTACTCTTGCAATCGGGTATCCGCTCGCTTTTGATGCAAGTGCGGAAGAGCGGGAAACTCTGGGGTTGACCTCGATAAGATAATACTCGGAGGTCTCCGGATTGAGCGCAAACTGAACGTTGCAGCCGCCCTCTATCTTGAGCTCGCGGATGATCTTTATTGCACTGTCATTGAGCATCTTGAGATCGTGGTCGTTGAGGGTCAGGATAGGTGCAACAACTATGGAGTCACCTGTATGGACACCAACGGGGTCGATATTTTCCATACCGCAGATGGTGATTGCGTGGTCATTGGAGTCACGCATAACCTCAAACTCGATTTCCTTGTAGCCCTTGACGCTCTTCTCAATAAGAACCTGATGAACGGGAGAAAGCTTGAATGCGTTTGTTCCGATATCGATGAGGTCCTCCTCATTGTACGCAAAACCGCCGCCTGTTCCGCCGAGCGTGAATGCAGGGCGAAGAACTACCGGATATCCGATCTCTTCGGCTGCTTTCTTTGCTTCATCGAGGGAATATGTGATCTGCGACGGAATAACCGGCTCGCCTATCGACTGGCAAAGCTCTTTGAACAGTTCTCTGTCCTCTGCCCTTTCGATACTTTCGCTGCTTGTTCCGAGAAGCTCTACTTCACATTCCTGAAGCACGCCCTTCTTCTCAAGCTGCATTGCAAGGTTAAGACCTGTCTGTCCTCCGATTCCGGGAACAATGGCGTCAGGTCTCTCGTATCTGAGGATCTTTGCGATATATTCAAGTGTCAGAGGTTCCATATAGACCTTATCCGCAATTGTGGTATCGGTCATTATGGTCGCGGGGTTGGAGTTTACAAGCACAACCTCGTAGCCTTCCTCTTTGAGTGCAAGGCATGCCTGTGTGCCTGCATAGTCAAACTCGGCTGCCTGTCCGATAACTATCGGACCCGATCCTATTATCAGGATCTTCTTGATATCTGTTCTCTTAGCCAAAATCTATATCCTCCCTTAATTGATTACTGTTTTGAATACCAGACTGCTTTTCCGTTATGGACTGTCAGCAGGCATTTTCCGCTGACCTCCCGTCCTTCAAACGGAGTGCTCCTGCCCATCGACAGGAATTCGTCCGGATTGATTGTGTATTTGCTCTCAAGATCAAATACGGTATAATCACCGCTCTGATCGATCGAAAACCTTTTGCACGGGTTGACGCTCATCAGCTCGACAAGCTTTTCAAGCGTGATAACCCCTTTCTGCACAAGCTCTGTATAAAGCACGGGGAACGCTGTCTCGATTCCCACAACGCCCATAAGGCTCTTTTCAAGTCCTGCCGATTTCTCCTGTGCACTGTGCGGTGCGTGGTCGGTGGCTATCATATCTATCGTTCCGTCAATAATTCCTTCAATAAGAGCTGCCCTGTCAGCCGCGCTGCGGATAGGCGGGTTCATTTTGAACCTTCCCTCTTCCCTGAGGTCCTCATCACACAGCACGAGGTAATGCGGTGCTGTCTCGCACGAAACATCGAGTCCTTCCGCTTTTGCGGCACGTATTATTTCGACGCTCTCTTTTGTTGATATATGGCAGACGTGATATGAGCATCCGGTCTCTCTCACAAGATCGATGTCTCTCTTTATCTGTCCCCATTCGCTTTCGCTGCAGATACCTCTGTGTCCGTTTTTTCGGGCGTATTCACCGTCATGGATATATCCGCCTCTCAGCAGCGAATTGTCCTCACAGTGAGCTACAATCATTTTTCCCAGAGATTTCGCTTTAAGCATTGCTGCACGCATCATCTCGTCACTCTGCACCCCTCTTCCGTCATCGGAGAAGGCTATTACTTTTTCACGCATCTCTTCCATTTCGGAGAGCTGCTCACCCATCTGACCGCGGGTTATCGTTCCGTACGGTATGACGCGTATCGCCGCATCTTTCTCTATCGCCTTAAGCTGAACCTCGAGATTCTCGGCACAGTCGGGCGCGGGATTGAGATTCGGCATCGAGCAGACCGTTGTGTATCCGCCGTGCGCCGCAGCCCTTGTGCCGCTCGCAACCGTCTCTTTATACAAAAATCCCGGTTCCCGAAGATGCACATGAACATCAACAAGACCCGGAATCATAAAAACATTATTAAAAACGACATCAGAGCACAGACCACCCGACACGTGCTCGCAAATGTCGGTAATAGCCGCGCAAACAGTCATATTGTCAACACTACTGAATTTGTTCTTTTCATAGCATATTGCATTTTTAAGAACAAAGTTCATAATCCAACGCTCCTTCTTGCACCTGCATATTTTTAAAAAAAATCCTGTCTTTCGACAAGATTCACTGTATTAACAGACCGCATAAAAAAACGCAGTCTTGTCCCAATTTTTCAGCTCTCAGTAATCTTGTCAGCCTCTCTGTGCTGCCCTTAAAGATTCATTTTAGATATAATATCATATACCATATATATTGTCAATATGAAAAAGGCAGAAAATATATGCCGCTGCATCAAATTTTACTTGTGGTTTTTGACGGAGGAAAACGGAGAGAGAGCAGTGTCCGAACGGACACTGCTCTCCTGATTTTGTCTGACGTGCAAACGACTTATAAAGATCAGCCGTTTACGCTCTCGGGATTGAGAAGGTCAATTCTTCTGCCGCCGATAACACCTGTGCAGGTAATGTCAATATCATCTGCATCGTATGCAACCGGATTACCCTCGCTGTCACAGAGTTCAAGATAGATGTCGAAGTAGGACGCAGATGTTGCCAACTCGGGAACAGTATGAGTCCATGTGTCATTGTATTTTACGACTCCGCCGTATGTGACACCATTTCCGGAATACTCTTCACCCTGTTCACGGGCTTCGAGTTCTTCCTCTTCGTCTGCCATTCTGCTCTCAAATTCGTCCACAAGTTCACCCGTCAACATTTCTTTTAGAAAACCGCATATTTTATCCAATAACGGAGTTTCAGGAACATCTGTTTTTGTCGGTATATTATCAGCGTTTCCTTCTGCGCCAATATTAAACCCATTGAAATCATCGTCAACAACTTTCTCTTCTTTAGATTCGCTCTCAAACAAACTACCATACACAGTGTTTGCTGTATATAAACCTCCGAAGATTCCATCAAGTTTAAATTTAACATTATCAACCACATCGTTAATATATCCCATTACAGACTTAAAAACTTGGCTTTTATCACACAACTTATTTGACGCCCAATCAATTATATCATCAAAAGGCACAACACTAATAACCACTTTACCTATTTGAAGTGCATAATTTTTAATACAGTCGTCCATTTCCTGTTTTGCGATTTTTAAATCGAGTTCATCTATCGCTTTTCCCAGAGCCTCCGCTTCTTTTAACGTTTTATAGATTTCGATTTTTTCCTGCAAAACATCAAACGACCAACTTAATGTCGCAATCGCACCAAAATCAGGCCAAACCGGAGCAAACTTTTCTCCAATATTACTCATTATTTCTATAAACTCCGAAATAGCTTTGCGTCTGCCACTTATATTTTCGTTTGTTGCATCATCAGTATAAAAAGCATATGCGTCCACAATTCGGATATTTCTATCCTTAACTGTCACGTTAACTACAACATCTGTTAAACCTAAATACTCTCGAGCTAAATTATAATCACTTTGATCCGTTTCAAAACCACCAAAAGAATCAATTTGGAATGAGATCGGTATATTTTTCCTGTAATCATTCGTGACAGTGTATGACATCACAATTTCTTGGAATGTTGCCGAGCTACAGCCATCTGCTGTTGCACAAGCTGACATCAAGGTATGAGTCTGAGAATTTCCATAATAATTACTTGTGCTTGCTCCCGAAGAACAATAAAGCCATTCCGCAGCAAGTGTTTTCGGTGCTTTCTTTTCGCTTTCTTCTGCTACTATACGATTGAACCTGTTGCTGTAAAAAGCATCATCTACATTAACACCGCTAAATTTATACTGAGTCACGCCTACAGTTTTTTTCTGATCGCCAACCGTTACAGTGAATTCACCTTCACGACCCTCTGTTTTTTGACCGCCGCTCTCTGTAAGATTGGTGTAGAACGGATCTATTTTCATCGAACACGGATACACATACCATCCGTCTTCTTTTTTCATCGATCCGCAGGAGATGTCAAACCATCCGCTATCATCGCCCACCAAAAGCTCTTCTTTAACATTGGCAACGATAACGAGATCATTGAATGCAGTCTCCGTATAACTGCCGGTATAGACTACATCCTGTCCTCCGCTTTCATAAAACTCAACCTGATTAACTCTGCCCATTGCGTTGGCATGAACTCTTATAATCTCATTATCCAAGCTTCTGTATTCACCCTTATAAACATAAACCTCTATCTCACCCCAATGTGCATAAAGGGTATGGTTTTCTGTTGTAGTGCAAACAGTGGATGTATCTACTCTGACTCCGCCTTCGCGCTCTGTATACCAGCCCAGGAATGCCTTTCTGCTATCACTGAGCTCAGGAACACAGTTTTCCGGATAGGTTTTTCCGATAAATGCCCAGCGAGCATAGTCCTCCGGAATTTCACCGTAACCGTTTTTGTCAAGCGTTACAAACGCAGGCATAACATCAACCTGATGAACGGGAATCGCAAGCAGCTTACCGCATGCGTCGATTATGATATTAGCTTTACGCTCTCCGGGGCTGTTTTTCTCGCTCACGCTTACCTTGAGCTCGGTACCGCTTGCCTTTGTTGCCTGGAGCCAATCGGCAGAAACTTCTTTTACTTTCCAGCCGCCATATTTGCTTTCGATTTTTACGCTGAGAAGCTTACCGGTCTTGTCTGTGACAAGATAAGTAGGATTACAGGTAACCTCATTCGGAGATTGTTTTATTTCAATGACCTCTGTTTTGCCGTTTGCATCAACGGTTACCTTACCAAAACGGGTAATTCCTGTGCTGTTCAGGGTAAGCGAAATTTTAAACGAGCTGTTGTTCGTTCTGATTATGCGCAGCCACTTCGGACTGTCAGAAGTTACTTCCCATGTATCGCTGTTTGTTCTTACCAAAACCTCAAACTCATTTGCTTTTGCATCCTGCTCGTATTTAGGAACATTGACAAGCTCAAGAGTATGCGGATTCTGCTTTATTTCAATTCTCTCTGAAACAGTGCCTGCGCTGACAAACACTGTGCCTACACGCTCTTCGCCAACATCGCTGGGATCAACCGATATTGCTATTACATTGCCGTTGTATTCTGTTTTTACCCATGCGGTATTCGAGTTTACAATTATGGGAAGACCGGACGTCGTGCTCGCATTTACATACTGCTTACCGCCGGGGCCTTCGAAAGTCAGGACATTCTTGTTTAATGTAACCGTATTTGCATCCTGTCTTATATCGATAGTCTCAGACATAACACCTGCCGATACTTTTACGGTTGCAATTCTAACATCAGCATTGCGGTTTACCGCAACCTCAACCTCTATACCGCTTCCGTTCTTGGTTACAGTGACCCAATCAGACTCGCATTTGACAGTGAAATCTCTGCCGGATGCTACATTGACGCCTGATGTAATTTTTCCGCCTGCTGCAGCGGGATTATACGAAGTCGCAGTCAAAGAAAGACTGTCGCCTTCCTGTCTTACCTTATACGTAATACTGAGATTACCTGCAGAAACGGTTATGGCACCGTAACGTGCATAAAGGAAATAGTTCGGAGCAGCTTTGACTGTTACTTTCGACGCATCCTTTGTCACTTCGATCCAGTCAGAATCAGACTCAACGCTCCATGAACTGTAATTCGTTGAAGGAATTATGGCAAAAGTATTTTCTTCGGCTGTGATTGAAATCGTATCGGTTTCCTTATCAAATTCAGCATTCTCTACAGACAGAGAAATCCTGCAGCCCTCCTGCGTAATATTGAAATACTCAAACATTCCGCAGGACGTGATTGTAATTTTACCTTTTCTGCTTTCACCGTCGGGATTAGCACTAACCTTAATTGTGAGTTTGTCGCCGTTCTTGGCTGTTGTAATCCAACCTGCATCGGGAGTAACGTTATATTCGCTCTTTGAGCCGACTTTAACAGTAATTTCGGTAGTTCCGCCCATTACGCCAAAGTTATACTCATTTCTCGATATTTCAAGACTGTTGCCCTTCTGTGTTACAGGTATAGTCTTTTCAATTTCTCCGCATGTTATTGTTATGGTTCCTTTTCTCGCATTCAATGAATCGGAATTTGCTTTCGGGGTAAGCGTTATGGAACCTGTATTCTTTGTGACCTCAAGCCAGCTTATATTCTCAGATACACCAAAGCTTCCATTGCCCGCTTCAATGGTGACTTCAGCCGGATCAGCACTTGCTTCAAGCGTGAACTCAGCGGGCACATTAAGATAATTCTCCTTCTGAGTTACATCTATCGAACCGTACATATTGCCGCTTCTGAGGGTAATTCTTGCAGTTCTCGGAAGAGTGAATGAATTCGGGACAGTTGTAATCGTTACTGAAGTATCGTTCTCTGTCACTGTAATCCAGTTCGCATCACATTCGACAGTAAGCGCTCCTGTACCTGTAGATACAGCTATGGTCTTTGTCTGTCCTGCCGCATTTGATTCCCAGGATTTCTCAGCAGGTGTAACATAGTTTGCCGACTGCGTGACGGTAACCGTCTTGTGTATGGTTCCGCAATTGATGTTAAACGTCGCACTTCTCTTTGCACCGGAGTTTGCAGTCGCCGAAACAAGCACATTGCTTCCTGACTTTTTTACTGTCAACCAGCTTTGTGACGGCGTACCGAGAGTAAAAGTAAGACCACTCGAAACACTGAGTGTTTTCTGGGTACCCGCTGCACTCAACTGAAAGCTATCGCTTACAGTAACATAATTCGCTTTCTGACTGACATTGATAGTCGCAGTATCTCCCATACTTTCAAGCACAACCTTACCGGAGCGTGAATACGCCTGCTGATTTGCGCTTGCCGAGAGTTTTAATTTACCTGTATTGACTCCGCTGGTCGTTATCCAGCTCGGTTTAGACTTTATTGACCAGGTGTTATTGTAGTTAACAGTGATTTCTTTACTTCCGCCACTTACTTCGAATTCCCACGAAGTGGTAAGCGGTTTCAGTACCACCACCGCATCGACCTGCATACTGCCGAAAAGCGCAGTAAGCATGGCCAGCAGCATCAAGATAGAGACAGCTATCGTGATTTTCTGTTTAGTACACATTCTTCCCTCTGCCATTCTTTCACCTCATAAAAATCCGCGTCCGATCAAAGCGGGCGCTTAATTTGCCTTGGCAAAGCAAAATTGTTTTGCCATTGAAACCATTATACTTATTTATCGTTTTCGCGCAATTGACACAATTAGCCTAAGCAGTCACCATCATTTTGTACACATCGCCTATCGCATCACTTTTTATTACAAAAGATTTTAATAATAACCCATTTTTTTATCGATTATCAACCGATTATTTGCCCTGTTCAAGCACCAAGTAAAATCAAATTTCTTTTGATTTTTAACAGTTTATTTACATTTTGAGAAAACGGTTTTAAAGCAAAATAAAAGTCTCGCCGCAGATACAGCAAAACGTCATCTGCGGCGAGACTCTTCACTTATTTTCAGACAAACATACATCTTAACCTTTTGAATAATACTGCGTCTGTGCGACAGCGAGTGTGTCACAGCGCTCGTTATACGGATGGCCCGCGTGACCCTTCACCCAGACAAACACAACATTGTGAACATCGAGCAGGTCGAGCAGCTCGCTCCACAGCTCGGGATTGAGCGCCTTTTCTCCCCCACTCTTCTTCCAGCCCTTGGCTCTCCACGATTTTGCCCAGCCCTTTGTAACGCTGTCCGAAACATATTTTGAATCGGTTGTCAGAACTACGTCGCAAGGCATTTTCAGCGCTTTGAGCGCTTCTATCACCGCTGTCAGCTCCATACGGTTATTTGTCGTCTGAGGGGAACCTCCCGACATTTCTTTTTCGACGCCGTTGTACACCAGAACTGCACCCCAGCCTCCCGGACCGGGATTGCCGCTGCACGAACCGTCTGTATATATATTCACCTTTTTTCTCATATCCGAACCACCGTTCTTACCTTGGCTTCCGATCTCTTTGATACAAAAGCTTCAAAATATATATTGATTTGTTTTATTGCGTTGTGATATACTGGAAACAGCAAACTGAACAGAAAGGAACGTTCTCATTATGGATATTCAGGAACTTGTCAAGCGACAGGCTGTTTCGAAGATTCTGCTTGTTGTGGTTATTGCTGTTGCAGTCATTCTCGTTCTCGGCTATTTCAGCTCGAGCTGCGGCTGTGTCAGCTGCGATCTCGTAAGCGGCTGCTCCGACTGTGCAAGAAGCTGCGCAAGCTGCGGAAGCTGCATCACCGACTGCATCTGCAGCGGCTGATAAAAAAGCATTTTATACGCCGGCACATTTTTTTACTGTGCCGGCGTAAATTTTTATATCTGAACATCCTGTACTGCGGGATCCTCCGGCACGACCGTATCATCAACATAGTTACCCTTTTCGGGCGGGACTATCTCAAGATAATAAATCCACAGTGCAATCGAATCGCGATAATCATTGTAGCAATCGGAGGGTGTCGAAATCGCAAGCACGAAATCGTATTCCGTATTCTGCTCGGCGGAGGTCAGCATAACGAGCTCGACAACGCAGTTGTCCTCGGTGCTCGATGCGGGAATGAGTGCTCTCTCTCGATTATATGTTGCGCCGTTGCAGACAACAGTATCAGCTTCCTCAAAATTCGGGAGCTCTATGAGGTTCGGATAGAGCACGCTGATATGTCCGTAAAGACCGCTGGCGGATTTGAGTCTGCGGTACATTCTTACAGTTACCCTGTCATCAACCACGCGTTCTTCAAACATCGTTCCGTCAGAATATGCGTCCTGATAATTGAGGATATAGCTGTTCATATAGTTACCGGAGATATAAAGCATATCGCGCGTATTGACAACCGTATCAAGCGCCGCCGTTGTAGTTGTTGTGGTCTTTACGGTCTGTTCCGGCTTTGTTATCTGAGGAAGCTTGAACGAAATCTTCGGCACAACAAACAGACCGACGCAAAGAACGGCCATCGCCGAAACGATCGTGACCAGAAGCTGCCACACCTTAAGATCAAAGAACCTGGTTCTTTTATTCATGACCTTTTTCGGACTTGCAAGCTTTATCTTAAAACTGAGTTTCTTTTTCTCTTTTTTTACAGTATAACCGCAGCCGCGGCACACGCCGCCTTTACCGGTTATCTCTCTTCCGCATCTGAGACAAATCATTGTAACCAATCATAACCTTTCCCCAACCGAGAGCGGTCGGATTCAATATAGATATTATAAGCAAAACAAGGCATAAAGTCAACGCATTTTAACTTACCTGAAAACACACAAAAAGGAATCGGGTAAAACATCTGCCCGATTCCTTTAAAATTTGCTTCTAATTCTGTTTTCTTACAACGCCGTATTCATCGTCAAGCCGAAAATATGCACACTCGTCCGCTCCGCCTCTCAGAAAACGCTCCATTTCGTCCTCGTCAAGGTTTATCTCGCACGAATAGCTGTCATACTCTTCGTCGTAGACGAAATATACGCAATTGTCGCAGTCTCTTATAGCCATACGTACACAGTCCTCCCCTATTCTTTTCCGAAAAGCTCGAGATAGGTATGCCTGAGAAGATAGATATATGCATCGGCCATCTCCTCGGCTGAAACCTCGCTCTTTTTTCCGAGCATCCAGTCGCTTGCAAATACCACAAGATTGACCGAAAAATATTTCGCCACCATACTGTTGTCGAGCAGCGGAACGTCCTTTTCATACTGTCTGACGGCGTCACCTATTCTTGCCGCAAGAAGCTTGTAGACTTCCCCGATAAAAATATTGATGAACCCGTTCTGACCCGTTATGGCAAAAGCCTTGCTGTAAAACTCTTTCTCTTCCCACAGGCGGATAAATATCATCTTTACCGCCTCGTCAAACATACCACAGGCAAGAAGCATATCTATACCTTTGAGAAGCTGTTTGCCGACTATCCATTCGAGGGTCTCATATTTATCCTGGAAATGGTAATAGAATGTCGGGCGTATGACTCCCGCTTTTTCGGTTATCATTCTGATCGTTATTTTCTCAAAGGGCATTGTCTGAGTAAGCTCTTTCAGACTTTCCGCAATGAGCTCATTTGTCAGTTCCCGTTTATTGTCCATCGTTCATTCTCCTATCACAGCTCTCACTGCGCCAAAAGACGGACAAACACATCTATCGCCGAAACCAGCAATATCGCCGCTCCGATATAATAAGCGATCTTTTTCGGTTCCCAGCCGAGATGATAACCAAGTCTTATTCCCGCAATTACAGCTATTGCCGTAACGAGTACAACACAGACGAAAACCTCGATCTGATTGACCGACCACAGAGCGAAACTGAAGCCTGCAAAAAGCGAATCAACACTTGTAAGCAGTGCCGATATCCAGATCTTCTTGAAGTCGATCTCGCTGCGGCGTTCAACGGTATCGTCCTGTTTCCAGCCCTTGAGAAGAAGTATCACACCGAGGACAATAAGAATCGCTATCGAGCAGGCATTGCTCATTATTCCCGCATCGGCTGATCTCTCTCTGAAAAGAGGAATGGCGGAAACCATCTCACCAAGCATTACACCCGCCGTCTGGCAAAGTGTGAATATTCCTATTATTTTCAGAAGCTGTGCTTTTTCCACCTTTAAAATGACTGCTCCGTAACATATCGAAAGAGCAAGCACATCAAAGGATATTCCCACACATACAAGAAATATTTCAAGCAGACCGAGATCAAAGATCCCCATAAGCAATACCTCCGCATTAAAGTGATAACGTAAATATTCTACTGCATATAATGAATTTTAACTATATTCAAAAGGTTTGATGCTGTCAGACTGTTCATACATTTTGCCTCAGATTGTATGAATAAAAAAACTGTCACGCCCGATATGAGCACACCGGCACATATCGGGCGTGATCCGAAAATTATTCTACACTGTTTGCATTCTTTCCGCAGCAGTGCTTGTATTTCTTGCCGCAGCGGCAGCCTCGAGAGTGAATCCTTCTCACTTATTCGACGCTGTTTGCATTCTTTCCGCAGCAATGCTTGTATTTCTTGCCGCTTCCGCAGGGACACGGTGCATTTCTGCCGATCTTCTTGACGCCGCGCACAGTCTTTGAATCCTTGTCAGAATCGTCACCGCCGACATTTTCGGGGATCTCGACCTGCTTGCGCTGCATCTCCTCCTCTGTTCTTATGCGTACAGTGAGGATCCTCTGAGCGGTGTCCTCTTTTATGGAGGCGATCATCTCATCGAACATATCGAAGCCTTCGATGGTATACGCAACAACGGGGTCCTTCTGACCGTATGCGCGCAGTCCGATACCCTTCTTGAGCTCATCCATCGCATCGATGTGATCCATCCAGAGCTGGTCAACGCACATGAGCAGGACGATTCTGTCAAGCTCTCTTGCGCGCTCCTCGCCGAACTCAGCCTCGCGCTTCTCATAGAGATTTCTTGCCTTCTCCTGAAGCAGTTCGGTGATTTCCTCCTTATCAACCTCTTCGAGCTCTTCCCTTGTATATCTGAGTTCATCGGGAGTTATGAGCCAGCCCATATAGGTATCGCGGAGACCTTCGAGGTTCCACTGGTCGGGATCGTCCATACTGAGGAAACGTGCTGTGTTTGCAGCGATGGAATCGTCGATCATCTTGAGAATCTTGTCTCTGAGATTTTCGCCGTTGAGAACCTCGTCGCGCTGAGAATAGATGATCTCTCTCTGACGGTTCATGACATCGTCGTACTGGAGAACATGACGTCTTATGCCGAAGTTGCGGCTCTCGACCTTGCCCTGTGCGCTTTCGATCGCACTGGAAACCATCTTGGCCTCGATGGGCATATCCTCGTCGATATTGAGCATCGACATGACGCTTGTGAGCTTATCGCCGCCGAAGAGACGCATGAGGTCATCTTCAAGCGAGAGATAGAACTGGCTTTCACCGGGGTCGCCCTGTCGGCCTGCACGTCCGCGCAGCTGGTTATCGATACGTCTTGACTCGTGTCTCTCGGTACCGATTATGAGAAGTCCGCCTGCCTCGCGTACGCTTTCCGCCTCGCCTGCGATCTCCTTCTTGTACTTTTCGTTGAGCTCAGCAAAGAGCTTTCTTCCTGCGAGCACCTCTTCATCGTCGGTCTCGTCAAAAGCGGTCGAACGGTCGATCTGCTCCTCAGTATAACCCTGACGGCGCATCTCGGTCTTTGCAAGATATTCAGCGTTTCCGCCGAGGATAATATCGGTGCCTCGACCTGCCATGTTTGTGGCGATCGTTACCGCACCGAGCTTACCCGCCTGTGCGACGATCTCAGCTTCCTTTGCGTGCTGTTTTGCATTGAGAACCTCGTGCTTGATTCCTCTGCGGGAAAGCATAGCACTGAGCATCTCACTCTTTTCGATCGATATTGTACCGACAAGAACAGGCTGACCGACCTCATGGCTCTGTGCAATACGGTCGATAACCGCATGGAACTTGCCCGACTCGGTCTTGAATATCTGGTCGGAACAGTCGTTTCTTATCATCGGCTTGTTTGTGGGAATCGCGATGCAGTCGAGGTTGTAGATCTCTCTGAACTCTTCCTCTTCGGTGAGGGCTGTACCCGTCATACCCGAAAGCTTCTTATAAAGACGGAAATAGTTCTGGAAGGTGATTGTTGCAAGGGTCTTTGACTCTCGCTCGACCTTGACGTTTTCCTTTGCCTCGATCGCCTGATGCAGACCCTCGTTGAAGCGTCTGCCGTGCATGAGACGGCCCGTAAATTCATCGACGATTATGACCTTGCCGTCCTGAACGACATAGTCGATATCCCTCTTCATTATACCGCGTGCCTTGATAGCCTGGTTGATGTGATGGGATATTGTCTGGTTTTCGGGATCGGTGAGGTTGTCGACGGAAAACTCGCGCTCAGCCTTTGCAACACCGCGTGCCGTAAGGGTGGCGGTATTTGCCTTTTCGTCGACGATGTAATCGGCGTCCTCGAACAGCTCGTCCTGGTCCTGCTTGTCGTCCGACTCGGCAATCTTCGCCATTTTGAGTCTTGCGGCAAACTTATCGGCTCTTGTGTACATATCGGTGGACTTGTCGCCTCTGCCCGAAATGATGAGCGGTGTTCTTGCCTCGTCTATGAGAATCGAGTCGACCTCGTCAACGATTGCAAAGGCGTGACCGCGCTGTACCTTTCTGTCGAGGTATGCAACCATGTTGTCTCTGAGGTAATCGAATCCGAGCTCGTTGTTTGTGCCGTAGGTTATATCGCAGGCATACGCTTCCTTTCTTTCCTCGTTGGACATATCGTGAACGATAAGACCGACGGAAAGTCCGAGCCAGCGATGTATCTTTCCCATCCACTCGCTGTCTCGACGTGCAAGATAATCGTTGACCGTGACAACGTGCACACCCTTGCCTGTCAGCGCATTGAGGTATGAAGGCAGAGTCGCAACAAGCGTCTTTCCTTCACCGGTTTTCATTTCGGCGATTCTGCCCTGATGCAGTATTATACCGCCGATTATCTGAACCGGGAAATGCTTCATACCGAGAACTCTCCACGAAGCTTCACGGCATACCGCAAATGCATCGGGAAGTATATCGTCAAGGGTCTCGCCGTCGGCAAGTCTCTTCTTGAGAATTTCGGTCTGTGAGCGAAGCTCGGTATCATCCATTACCTCATACTTCGGCTCGAGAGCAAGCACCTTATCGGCTATCGGCTGCACTCTCTTGAGCTCTCTTTTTGAATAGTCTCCGAACAGAGCTTTAAGAAGTCCCATTTATCTGATCCTTTCTTGATTGGGTTAGGGCGCAGGTCTTCCCCGCGCCCCTGTTTTTATCTTAGTCGACATATTCCATGGACGGTGTCCACAGCTCGTTTCCGTAAATATCGGTCAGGCAATAGCTGTATCTGCAATTACCCATGACACTCTTATTGCTTATTGTGATATTGCCGTTGACGGTCATCTGCTCGCCGAGCATATAGCTGTCGGAATATACGCCGTCATAGGTATAATAGTCACAGAGGAAGTCGATAACGTCGCCGTTCTTGAGCTCGACAAGTCCCTTTGCTTCGACCGCTGTTGCGCCGTCATAGTTGATGCGGGCGCCGACAACGATTCCGTTTTCGTTCTCGTTATCAAACTGAACGATAAGATCCATCAGCTCACCGTTGAGCAGGATGGGGATTCTGCCGGTTATGACATAGTTGTCGCCCGAAACGTCATACGACTCCATATAATAGCTGACAACATGGTCGTTGAGATAGAGCCAAGTGCCGTCGTATCCGAGAAGCAGGTCGGAATTATCGTCAAACTCATAGACATTGTCCATACCGAGATCGATATATCCAGTGCCGTCGTCGTAGAACACGTTGAGCTCGATATCCTGCACAAGCTCCCATTCCTCGTCGGTCAGCTTGAGAACGGGTGTCTTGCCGCTGTTGTCAACGCCGTGGATAACGCTTGCCGGGTCGAGATAGTTGTTCTCATAATAGCTCTGCTGAGCCATGATCTTATCGGAGCTGAACCAGCCCATAAGCTGTCCGACATCGAATGTGTTGGAGGAGCTGCTGTTTCCGAGGAAGAGCGGGAGCAGCGTTCCGATGAGGTCTGTATTATTGGACGAGGAGCCCGAACCGCCAAGCATACCGATAAGGGAAAGAAGCGAATCGCTTCCGCCGCCGAAGAGCGACGATTCCTGAGAACCGATTCCGCCGGAGATGATCTGTCCGCCGGCAGACACGTTCGCAAAGCTTCTCACACACTCAGTGTATGCGCTGTCCATTCCGATCTTGTTGTAGGTATTGATAAGCTTGTCAAGGTTGCCCGATTTTCCGTACGGGAAATAAATGGATATACCGTTTGCTCCGCCGATATTGGAGGAGGTACGGTTATACTTGACGCAGTTCTTGAGGATTGCCGCGAGCTGATTGGACTCGGCAGTATTGAGATTCTCACAGAGATTGATAAGATCGCACTGGTTGATGCCGGAAGAGAATTCCTTTGTGCTGCTTCTTGCATTGGACACGATCTTATAATCGGTATTTATCGTGCTGTTGACCGATGCGGCAAAGTTGGTGAATGCCTGACCTGCCGTTCCGTCGAGCTCTGCGAGGTCGACAATGGAAAGGGTAGTCTTGTTGGTCGGGGAATTTCTGTAGCACTCGTCTACAAAATCGTCGATGATCTCTTTACCGAGCGTTACGGTATTTATCTTTGTATTCTTCGAGAGAAAAGTCAGCCAGTTGGTATAGTACCATCCGCAGCCGGGCTCTGTTTCCTCGGATGCGATAAGGTAGTCAGCATAGTCCTCCATGACAAGCGCTGTCTCGAGAGTTGCCATAAGGCAGGCATCAAAGCCGATGAAGTCGAACTTTACGCCTGCTGCGCCGATTGCCGAATCGAGCTTGTCAAGTGTGAGGGAGCCTGTATTGGAGGTCTCGTCATAACCGAAGCCCGAAACCGATCCTCCGCCGTGATCCCAGAAGATAAGTATGTTTCTGTCAGCGGGATAATTCTGGGAGCAGAACTTGATGAAGTTTGTGAGCGTGGACGGATTTACCATCGACTGCTTGCCGAGGTCGGCAACCTTCTGCATACCTGCGCTTGTGATTCGCCATATCTCGTTTGTGCTCGAGGAAATGGTATCGTTCTTCCACTTGCTGCAGCCGCCTGTCTCAACGATTACGTTGACATTGCTGCCGATCTTTGCGCCGAGCATTTCCTGGATATCCTTTGTCGCCATACCGTACTTGCTCTCAAGGTCGGTCGCGCACATATAGATCATGACCGTGACGGTCTCGCTCGAGGAAGTATTGCAATACTTCGTTCTCGCAGAAGCGGACACGTTAAGGTCGGCGCTGTGCTCTGCACTGTTTGTTCCTGCAACACCCGTGAAGGTACTGGACGGTGCCATATTCAGGCAGCTCGTCATATCCATACCCGAACCCGAGGATGCACCTGCG
Organism: Oscillospiraceae bacterium; assembly: GCA_015065975.1. Lineage (GTDB taxonomy): Bacteria > Bacillota > Clostridia > Oscillospirales > Acutalibacteraceae > SIG598. The sequence goes on from SVPG01000003.1 coordinate 34,224, forward strand.
CACGCATTTCCACCGGTGCAGCTCGATACCACATAGAACAGCACGATAACAGCGATCGCGATCATGATTATCTTGCCGTATTTTGACTTGAGAAGCTTCTGTGCGCCAAGGGATCCCGCAAGACTGAGGCATCCGCTGAGGCTGCTTCCGGATATTGTCGGGAAGGAGGCTCTGTTTCCCGAGCCCGAACCGCCCGAGAATCCTCCGAACGAGCTGCTCTGGCTGTTTTTGCGTGAGTATCCGTCCGATTTGCCGACCGGTCTTCTGTTATTTGAGCTTATAGCAGAACCTCTGCGTCTGACTCCGCCGCCACCGCTTGTGACGTTCTTGCGTCTGCCGCCGCTTCCGGGCTTTCTGTTGACTGCCATTTTAAACTTCACTCCTCATAAACTTGATACCTAAAAATGTTATCAAGTAATTATAGCATACGAGACTGTTTTTTACAACAAATGGTTTGATTTTATTTTTATATATTTTGCCGCAATGAGTATATCACGCGTTTTTCCTCTGCCCTGCCGCAAAAAAGCCGCAATAAATGTAAATTATTCTTGAAAACGGCAAAATACCTCAAGAATACATTTGACACGACTTTTTTAACATTGTATAATAATTACTTGTAATTATATCCTGATCTTTACCTGGGAGCTGTCACAAAATGACCGAAAAACGCCTTAACATAGGCCTTCTTATAAACGGTATGGACGATGACTTTGCAAACGCTGTTTGCAGGGGTGTTGCCGAGCTTGCCGAAAAGCTCGACTTCAACCTGCTCATCTTCCCCGGCAACAATTTTCACACGAGAATAAGCACCATCAGCGACACACTCTTCAACAGCCAGCATCAGACTATTTTCTCCTACGCTTTTGAAGACCAGCTGGACGCTGTCATCATATCCGTCGGCTCGATTTACACAGACCCCCATTGCGAAAGCGCTATGGAGGTCATTTCGCATTTCTCTCATATTCCCATCGTCACGCTGTGCTTTGAGGTCGAGGGATGCAGCTGTGTGCGTTTTGATGCAACAAGCGGCATCATCGAGCTTATCGACCATCTCGTCGGCACGCACGACTGCAAAAAGATCGCGTTTCTTTCGGGCTCGGACGACAACGAGGATTCGATCGAGCGTCTCAACGCATACATAACCGCTCTTGAAAAGAACGGCATTGAGTACAAGGAAAGCTATGTTGCATACGGTGATTTTACCACCGATTCGATCAACAAGGCCGATGAACTGCTTGATCGTTTCGACACTCTTCCCGATGCAATCTGCTGTGCAAACGACCGTCTTGCATCGGACGTTTACCGTGCTCTCGCGAGGAGGAACATCGCTGTCGGACGCGATGTAATTGTCACGGGATATGACAACGTCGTTCTTTCTTCCGCTCTTACCCCCACTCTGACAACGGTCAACGCAAGCCCCTGCAGTCTCGGTCTGCATGCTGCACGTCTGGCTGTTGATATGGTCAGAAAGAATCTTCCCCCGCAGACTCTTACACTCAAATCGCAGCCCATTCTGCGCGAGTCCTGCCGTTCGCACAAAAACGTCAACCCCGAGGCAGGAAAGCTTCTCAGCGATTTCCTCGAGTCTGTTTCGATAAAGACCGACAATATCCATTTTCTCGGTCTTATAAGCAATTTCAACGGCGAGGCCACATCGTTTATAAACCTTCTTTACGATCAGATAACGGACGAAACCACCGAAGAGATCGATCAGGCTACACTCATAGCCATGTTCAACTCGACCATTCTCGGATATGTTCCCGACACCCTTTCGGCGGCTTCCATCTGCGATTTTATCAGAACTTTGCAGACCGTTATGACAAACCACTGCTCCTGCGTCAAAAAGCGCGACCAGCTCGCGACCCTTTTTGCAGAGCTTTATTCAAGCGTCTGCTCGGTGCTCGTCGGTCTGATATACTATCAGATGCAGGGCAACCGTTTCAACTCCTTCTTCATCAACAACATCACTTCATTTGCAAATTCGGACCGCAACACAAGTCTTGCCGAGATCATGCAGCAGATATGCCGTCTTGATATAAAGAACAGCTACATTTATCTCGCCGAGAATCCCATACACATAAAGGACCCCTCTGTTGCAGAGACCTTTGACGAGCTTCTTCTGAGCGCGTACCACCACGGGTATGAATGCTTTGTTCCGAAAGAAAACATCGTTGTAAAGAGGCACGACCTCTTCTCGAACGATTACATTCTCAAGAACGAACGGTTCACCATGGTCATTCTGCCGCTCTTTACAATGAACGAACAGCTCGGTATGGCGATATTCGATCTGCCGATAAGCTTCCTCAATTACGTTCAGCTCATGTCCCGTCAGCTAAGCAACGCGCTCGAATCGATGTGCCTGCTCAGCCGTCTCAACAGCCACATCGAGGACGTTGAACTGCGCAACACGATGCTGAGCACCATAGCTTCAAGGGATTCCCTCACGGGCCTGTACAACCGCTACGGTTTCTTTGAGCATTCCGAGCTCATTGCGAGAAATCCCGCAAACGCGGGACGGCGTGCGATGATAGCCTTTGTCGACATGAACAACCTCAAGATCACCAACGACACCTTCGGTCACGAGGAAGGCGACTTTGCTCTCTGTCTCATAAACAATGCTCTCACGATGTGCTTCAACAAATCAAGCATAATCGGAAGAATCGGCGGCGACGAATTTGCGGTATTCGCAATTACCGACAGCAACGAGCCCGAAAAGAGCATTCAGCTCAGGCTCAAAAATATTCTCAATCAGCTCAACCGCGAATCGGATAAACCCTATGAGGTCACACTCAGCATAGGCATTGTGCGATTCAAATGCTCCGATAACGTAATTATCAGAAGCTATCTCGAGCAGGCTGACAAGAAGCTCTATCTCGACAAGCGAGAGAAACCTCAGTCAATTTTCAAAAAACAGAAAAATCAGTGATTATAAAAAACCGCTTCGGTCACGATGTTAAGTGACCGAAGCGGTTTTGATTTTAATATTCCTGTATGATTCTTATTGTGTGGGTATAGGTTCTTCCCGTTGTGATCTCCTCGATTGTGAGAAGCGCGCTTGCAGGTGCACCCGTACCGTCGGGAATGAACTTGAAGCTCATATCCTCCCACTCGCTGTCGCGCACGACAGAACCGGCCGTCGCAGTGATATCGATTATACGGTAATCGTTGAACTCGCACGCACATTTCCATTCGACCGTGCAGTGTGCAAGATTCGTCGCGGTATCTGCGACTGCGCTTGTTGTTATGAAGGTCGGCGACGGATTCTTATGAACCACGAGCTCGCACTGAACGTGCATGGTCTTCCAGCCGTCCGTGCAGACAAGGTCGAACAGTTCAACAAACTCCTCGTCCTTCTGCGGGTCTATCTGAACAAACAGAGCGGAATCATTCGAGTTGTTTCTGTAGGTCGTTCCGTTCTCGGTCTTGCCAGAAACCGAACCTCCGACACTCCAGTAAAGCTTGTCACCGTCGCTGTCAACTGCGGGAAGGGAAAGATCATAGAAGCCCTCTTCACCGCTGTAGCAGTAGACCTCTTTGCGCATCGGCGCCGCATCTATCAGTCCGTTCTTAAGATTGAATATCATTGTATATCTCGAGCTGAGCATACCGTCGCTTACATCAAAGGTAAAGGACGCAATCTGAGCGTCTGTCAGGTTATCGTCAAAGCTGACGACATAGCCGCCGTTGTTCGACAGGACAACGGCACAGCCCTCCTGCGAGATGAGGCTGTATGTAAGCTTTGCCGCATCGCCCTCGTCCACATCGCCGCCTGTAAGCTTTCCGATGAACTTGCCCTTTGCGGACGGTGTATGCACGACCGTATGAGAAAGAGCGCCGCTGTAATAGGGAGCGCTGTTGACGACGATAATCGGTACCGTGATCTCAAGCTCGCTGTCGTCGGCTGCGGTCATATGTATGGTGACGCTGTCAACTCCGGTATATCCCTTTGCCGCAGTAAATGCATATCCGCCGTCGGACGAGAGATAGAACTTACCTGCCTTCTCGGGTCCTTTGACGAGCTTGTAATCAACGATTCCCAGAGCGTCAAAATGCTTTTCGTAGATGGGAGTATCGACCTGCGTCACGGTCTGAACCGAATCGCTCATCGAAACGTCGGTTGCAGAGGTCTCGATCTTCTTTACGTATTTATAGCTGTCGCTGTCATGAACGAAAACGAGGCACTGCGGAAGTATATCCGAACCGCTTACAGCATCGCCCGTGCCGACAAAACGTGTAACCGAAACGCCCTCTGCGTCCGTGAGGACAAGCTTATACTGTCCTCCGCTTGCAACAAAGCAATCGTAAACACCGTTGCAGTCGTAGGTTTTTATAACCTGTCCCGCTCCGTCGAACACGCTGACGTTTGTTATTCTTTCAGCGTCCGCACCCGAGACGACATATTTTACGACGCTGTTGCCCTTGTCATTTTCATCGACAGAACAAACGGCATCGGCGAGAAGCTTTGAATCGGCACGCTCGACCGACACGCCGTACACCGCAGTATCGTTTTCTCCGCCCTGGACGATATCGGTTATCTTACCCGTCCAGACAAGTATTACGCAGACGATTATGCAAAGCACGATCGCAAGCACGTAAAGCGTACCCTTGACGCCGCTGAAGACGGGTGCATATCTCGGCATTTCCACCTCAGCCTGTGCGACTGCTCTGTTGACGAGAGAGGTGAGATGACTCTCCGCGGGGAGTCTGTCCTTGCCGAGAGAGAAAAGCTCGTTTCCGAGTCTGACCTTCTCCCTGTTTGGAAGAATATTTTTAAGAGCCGATTCGACGGCTTCGTCGGGTGAAATTCTGCTCTCGTCGGCCCGAAGCTCGTTTCTCATAGCAAAAGTTCTGCAGAGAGCGCTGACCGTCATCTGGTCGGCTCTTTTTTCGTCGATTGTTGCAGAATATGCTTTAAGATACAGCTCGGCTATCGTTTCATCGCAGAACTCCCTGAAATTTTCAAGCGTCAGATCGCTGTGCCATATAAGTCCCATAGCAGCCTCCATCCCGTCGGGCAGCTGTCCCGACATTTCAAAAGATCAAAGGTTATAGTTAAATAGATTATACACCATAATAATTTGCACAGCAACATAATTTTTCACGGTTTATTCATTTTTTGTCGGGATATTGTAAAATGAGCATAAGTTTGATATTATAGTATATAATCGTTCAGAATATGAACGTATACCTTTCGAAAGGATATTTCACCGATTTCTATGAAACGTGAGCTTGATTTTGAAAGCGCTGCCCTGGTCTATGAGGAATGGCCGGGACAGTTTGAGCGCTTTTCTCATTTTGAATTTACCTGCGGTATCCCTCAGCCGATGTTCGTCATCTCAACCCTCAAGGAAAACGGACTGCCCAACGCCTGTCTCCATTCTTGGAGCTCCTTTTCGGGTGACGGCGGCGGATTTTTCGCCATAATGTCGGGTCTCGGAAAAAACACCCACACCTACGCAAATATCGTGAGGGACAAGGTGTTCTGCATAAACTTCCTATCGCCCGAACATATCGCAAAATGCGTCGACTCGATAAAATACAACTCCATGTCTCACGACGAGTTCGAGGCATCGGGATTTACCGCCGAGCCTGCACGCACGATCGACTGCGTCCGTATCGCGGAGAGTTTTCTTTGTCTCGAATGCCGCGCGGAATATGACGTTGACCTTTCAAAAAAGGGTATCAGTGCGACCATCGTCGGACGCGTCGAACACATAGCCATGGAGGACGGATATATGGAGGGTATCGACAAAAAATACAGCCGTGAGGGTTTCATGTCTCTCATACACTCTCCCGTCGATTACGCTTTCGGCAAAAACACGGACACCTGCGTCGGCTATACTGACGTTATCTCCCGCATAGACTGATATTAACAGATACGGCTGAAAAGGAGGATTCCTACTGTGAGACTTTACAGACACAACAGCACCTCATGGGGTCGTTTTTTTACAGGTATTGTCGGTTTGAGCAACATGACGGTCGAGGACAGATATCTTTTTGCGAAGAGATACGGTTCCATCTGTGACCTCGCACGCGACAAGAGCGTGCGCACCGACAAGGTGGCTATCGGCTCGCTTCGCTGCTACTGGTTCACGCCTGCCGGCTCACCCATCGACAGAGCAGTGCTCTATCTCCACGGCGGCGCTTATATCGGCGGCGACGAGACCATCTCCTACACCGCTTCCCGGCTTGCATCAGCTCTCGGAATGAGGGTGCTTGCCGTTGATTACCGACTTGCGCCGAAAGACCCCTTCCCCGCAGCTCAGCACGACGCGCTTGCCGCATATTACTGGCTGCGTTCGCAGGGTGCGCTCGAGGACAACATAACCATCGTCGGCGATTCGGCCGGCGGCGGTCTCGCTCTTTCGCTCGCTATGCTCCTGCGCGATAACGGCGAACAGCTCCCCTCTTCCCTCGTGCTTTTCTCCCCGTGGACCGACCTGACCTGCAGCGGTCTTTCATACGGTTTTGCGCGCGATCCGGCTCTTCGCAGAAACGCTCTGAAGTTCGCCGCAAAAAAATATGCGGGCGGCAGGAAGCTCGACGAGCCTTATATCTCGCCGCTGTTCGGTGACGCTCAGGGACTTCCGCCGACACTTATATTCGCCGGGACGAGAGAACTTCTGCTCTCGGACAGTGTCGAGCTTGCGAGAAATCTCAACCGCGAAAACGTCAGCGGTGAGATTCACATTTACAACGGTATGTTCCACGATTTCCCGCTTATCATGTATTTCCTTCCCGAAACACGCAGCACAATGAAAATCGCAAAAAAGTTCATCTGCGATCATATGACCGTGCGAAACGAGATGTAAATTTCGCTTCTTATCGGGAAGAATAATCAACACGCAAATCCCGCTCCGTTTAATATTCAATCAACATATTTGCATTAAAATATCATCATATTCTCTTCACACAAGCGCTTTAGAATATGGTCATAAACAAAACTCAGGAGGAACAGAAAATTGAACAATCAGACAGGATTCGATCCGAACGGCACACTGCAGATAGAAAACGAGCAGTCGGTAATACCCCTTCCGCCGCCCGAACCGCAGTATATCCCGCAGCCGAGTTATCAGCCCGCACCGACCGCAAAGAAAAAGAGCGGCAAAGGAAAGAGCTTTTTCAAGACGGTATGTCTCTCGCTCGTTCTCATAATTCTGTGCTCTGCGGCAAGTGCCGCGGCATCATATGCGGTCGTTGACTACCGTCTCAGCAAGGAATCGGGTTCTCCCTCGACGGGTGCCACCGTTCATCATTACACACCTTCGGTCAGTGTCACGGGCGATCCGCTCAACGCTTCCGAAATATACGATCTCGCCTGCGCTCAGGTCGTCGGCATAAGTATCGACGTCACCAGCACAAATATCTTCGGTCAGACCGCGACGAGACCTGTATCCGGTTCGGGATTTGTTCTCACACCTGACGGATATATCGTAACCAACTATCACGTTATCGAGTATTCCGTAATCAAGGGATATGACATCTCGGTCATGTTCTACGACGGCACCACTTATATCGCCGAAATCATCGGTTACGATACCGAAAACGACATCGCCGTCATAAAGGTCGACGCCAAGGATCTTTGCGAGGTTGCAATCGGAAGATCGTCCGACATGGTCGTCGGCGAAGCTGTTTACGCTGTTGGCAACCCTCTCGGCGAGCTTGCTTACACCATGACGAGCGGTATGGTCAGCGCACTCGACCGCCGTATTTCCACCGACGAGAACACTTCCATAAATATGTTCCAGTTTGACGCCGCTGTCAACGCGGGCAACTCGGGCGGTCCCGTCTACAACTCAAAGGGCGAGGTCATCGGCGTTGTCACCGCGAAGTATTCGAGCACGGGCGTTGAGGGACTGAGCTTTGCAATCCCCATCGACGACGTTGTCGCCATCACCGATCAGCTCATAGAGCACGGATATGTCACGGGAAGAGCATTCCTCGGCGTTGTGGTTCAGAATCTCTCCCCCTCTGCAATGACCGTTCACAAGTATCCCGAGGGTGTATATGTAAAATCAGTCAACAAGGGTTCCTGCGCCGACAAGGGCGGAATCGAGGCGGGTGATATAATCACTGCAATCGGCGGACACAAGACAGCAAATATCGACGAGCTTACCATCGTTCTGAGAACCTATTTCTCGGCAGGCGACGACACCGTCGTCACCGTATACCGTGACGGAAAAACGCTCGACCTCGATATCACATTCGATGAATATACACCGGAGTAAAATATAAACGCATATAAAAAAGCCTTGCCGTACGGCAAGGCTTTTTTGTTTAGGCGCATGACTTCATGAAAGAGACTAAACAGCATCCGGGAATTGTAACAATAAAAAAGATTTGTGACGGACTTGAAATTTCGATCATTGATTTTTTCAACAAATAATCTCCGCAGTCAATGCTAACTGCGGAGATTATTATTTTCTGTATTCAGATATTCTTTTCGATATATTCCATCAGCTCGGCAAAACTACCCTGAGGATATTTTGAAAGGTCGTCGCCCTTCTTGTTTATAAGGCAGTCGGTAAGCAGGAACACGCGAATACCGAGCTGCTCCGCCGCAACGTCCTCAATCGCATCGTTTCCGACCATGAGACACTCGCTCGCATCACAGCCGAGCTCACTTATGATATCACGGTAGTATTCGGGATTGGGCTTGCAGTATCTGCTGTTTTCATAGGTGGTGTAGAGCTCGAAATCGGACGGCTCGAGACCTGCCCAACGGATACGCTGAGAGGTTGCGATATCGGGGAATATCGGGTTGGTTGCAAGAGCAACTCGAAGCCCCAGCTCCTTTATTCGGTCGACCGACTTCTTTGCCTCGGGATTGAAACCGCAGCTCTCCTTCGCCTTGACAAACTGCGTCTTATAAAACTCGTCAAACAGAGCCTTGTCATCATAGACCCTGTCGCCGAAAATCTGAGCAAATCTGATCCAGAAAGCCTCTTCATTTATTCGGCTGCCGTCATTTTTCACCATAGCCGCCGTGCCTATCCATATGCCGTCAACAAGCTGTTTCGGATCATATCCGTGGGGAGCGAGCTTCTGTGCGAGCTGTGAAAAATATGCCCTTTCGAACTGATCCTGATCCAGCGGAAGGAGCGTTCCGTCAAGGTCGAACAACACTGTTTTTATGCTCATTATAACCTCACAAGCAAAGAATTTGTTGATAAAACAACTTCTATCAGAATAAATCTTTTGATACGTAAAGTCAAGCGGTTTTGCAAACTTTTGACGTTTTAGGGATTATTGTATATCTACGGTTATATCGCAGTTTTCCTTGATTTTGTAAAATTCGTCATATCGTCTCTCCATAGGTATCCACTCATTCACAAAACGCGCGAGCATCGTCTCGCCCGAACGGGCAAGAATACGCTCCTTCTGAGTTTTCTCATCTATATCGAGATAGACCTTTATATCCGCGTAGCTTCCGAAATGCGGGTGCAGACAGTAGGAGCCTTCGACGACCGTCACATCGCTTTGTGCAATTTCTCTTTTGCCCGAAAACCCGCCCGATGAACAGTCATAGACATTGTACTCAAAGGGTTTTCCGAGATGGTCGATCACCTCGTATTTCAGCCGCTCGTAATGGATATTCCCTCCCGCCTGAGCAAGCCGCTCGGGCGTTTTCATATCTTTTGGCAGGAAGAAGTCATCGGCGTGAACAACGCTGCATCTGAAAAGAGCGCCCAAAGCCTGTGCCGCAGTGGATTTACCCGCCGCTGCGCAGCCGTCTATCGCGATAACCGTCCTCTTCCCCTGTCTCATGCGCTCCTGAGTCTTTGAGATTATCGGCAGTATCACCTGCACCGCTGTGTCGACAACTCTGTATGACGGGTGATATTCCCGTCTGAACGCATCACTGTGCCCTATCGGCACGCAGTCTTTCGACAGCTCATATATCTCATCGCACGAAAAGGGAAGCTGACCGTCACGGCAGGCTTCAATAACCTCGGCTATCTTTTCAAAATAGCTCTCGGCAGTTCCGTCTCTGCGGGCTGAATATGCACACATCTCAAAGAGCATATCACAGCCGACATCAAGCCCTTTTGCAAGAGCTATCGGCAGGCGCACCCTTCTGTTTCCGATGGGTATGCATCGGGCACGTATATCGGCATCGGCATCATTATATTCCTTCTCGAGCACAGCGTACGCCTGCCCGTTTTTCATCATATGAGCGCATCCGAACTCATTCTGATAGACAAGCTTTACCGCATCGCACCCGGTCATTTTCTCATAAAGCGAGAGGTGATTTTTTATTATTTTGGAAATTTCGTGCTGCAGAGCATATCACTCCCTAACAAAGGTATTGAATCGCCGAAAAAATTGCAATATAATAAAATATATACTAATAATTTTAACAAAGAAAGGCTTGAAATATTATGGCACAGATAACTCTCGGAAGCACGGGCATCGTCACAAATCAGATGTCATTCGGCGCACTTCCCATTCAGCGCGCCGACACCGACACGGCTGTCAGGATTCTCCGCCGCGCCTTTGACGGCGGTATAAATTTTTACGACACCGCAAGAGCCTATTCCGACAGCGAGGAAAAGCTCGGTCTTGCATTTGGCGGCATGAGGGACAAAATAATAATCGCAACAAAAACCGCGGCGACCACCCCTGAGGATTTTCGCCGCGATCTCGAAACCTCACTGCGCACCCTTAAAACAGACTACATAGATATCTATCAGTTCCATAATCCGTCACGCTGTTTCAGACCGGGCGACGGCACGGGTATGTACGAATGTATGCTCGAGGCAAAGCGTGAGGGAAAGATTCTTCACATCGGTGTGACAAACCATCTTCTCAACGTTGCTGATGAATGTGTCGATTCGGGACTTTATGAGACGCTGCAGTTCCCTTTCAGCTATCTTGCCGACGAAAAGGATATTGCTCTTGTAAACAAATGCCGCGATGCGAACATCGGCTTTATCGCGATGAAAGCCCTTGCCGGCGGACTCATCACCAACGCGAAAGCTGCTGCCGCATATATGGCTCAGTATGACAACGTTCTTCCCATATGGGGAATCCAGCGCGAATGCGAGCTCGATCAGTTCCTCGAATTCGTCTACGAGCTTCCCTCTATGACCGACGAGATTCGTCAGATAATCGAAGCTGACCGCACAGAGCTGGTCGGCGAATTCTGCCGCGGCTGCGGATACTGTATGCCCTGCCCGCAGAACATCGTCATAAACCAGTGTGCCCGCATATCGCTCATGCTCCGCCGTGCGCCGTCCGCAGGCTGGCTCAACGAGGAGTCGCAGGCTATGATGAAGCAGGTCGAAAGCTGTATCGAATGCGGTCAGTGCAGTCAGAGATGCCCCTACGGGCTCGACACGCCCGCACTTCTCAAGCGAAATTATGACGATTACAAGAGAGTTCTTTCGGGCGAAAGAAGCGTCGAATACAGGATGTGATTACTGTACTTCTTCCTCTTTCTTTTCAGCCGAGTCGGTGCTTTTGCCGAAAACAACAAATCGGTCAAAGAGGAATTCGGTCACGAAGTTTATTATCATTGTCATCGCAAGAACGATATATTCGTTCCACATAAAGCCGTATGCAGGCTCGGTCAGTACTGCTGTCCACCACGTTGAGAGCGGTGTGAACACAGCATAATATCCCGCGACCTTGAGCATTGCAATCGGCACATTGTTCGCTGCCTTGAAGGTATATTTTCTGTTGAGTGTAAAGTTCCATACCACGGAAAGTACGAGCGAAATAAGATACGAAACCCAGTAGTTCAGATGACACAGCTCATTGAGCAGTGCAAACGAAGCCATCTGAATTATTCCCGCACTTGCCGAAAACAGGACAAATTTCAGTGATCTTATAAGCTCCTTTTTGGTTTTGCCGTTTTTCATTTTTATCTCTCCTTATGCTCGATTTAAAAATATATTATATTATTTTATCGAAAATAGCAATGAATTTATTTTCAGATATCCGAAAGGAAGTACGTTTTCTTGAACATAAGAGTAATGACACCCGATGATTACGAGGGTGTTTATAACCTGTGGATTTCCTGTCCCGGAGTGGGACTCAACCCCGTCGACGATTCAAAAGACGGGATCACAAGATTTCTTTTGCGCAACCCGAACACCTGCTTTGTTGCCGAAAACGAAAACGGTATAATCGGCTCGATAATGGCAGGAAACGACGGCAGGCGGGGTTACATCTATCACACAGCCGTTCTGCCCTCCTGCAGAAAGACGGGCATAGCCTCTGCACTGACCGATGCGGCTCTCGATGCGCTCGGACGTGAGGGCATTGTCAAGGTCGCGCTTGTCGTTTTCTCGGACAACGAAGGCGGAAACGCATTCTGGGAAAAATCGGGATTTACATCCCGCAAAGATCTTGTTTACCGCAACAGGGTCATATCAGAAACATATAACAAAGGAAATGAATAGCTATGCTTTTTAAGAACAGAAAAAACGCAGGCGGTTCTGCCAACCAGCCGCTCGAGGCATCTCTCGGAGTATTTGATGTCTTCAGACTCGAGAACACCGATGACATCGTGGTAGTCGGCGCTGTCAAAGGCAAGCTCACAAACGGTGACGCTGTCTATGTGACAAATCCCGGCGAGGACGATTCGGGCATGCTTCTCACTCAGGTCATAAGCATGGAAACGGGACCCAATCAGCCCGTGAGAGATGCCGAGGACTGTACCGCTGCGATAAGGCTTGAAAAGGGCAGTCTTTATGACATCAGAGTCGGTTCGGTCATATTCACGCGAAACACCTCTCAAAAAAATGTACACGACAGCTATATCAGGGCGCTCGGAGATTATTACGTCGCAAAGAAGGATCTCGATCTCACAGATGATGAGATCGAATCTCTCAGCATAACCGACTGTGCCGAGATACTCCGTCTTTTCAGCTGGTTCCACACAAACGTCGTAAAGGACGAATCGGAGGAATCAAAGCAGAAGAGCCGTGAACGTGGAGCACGTCTCGCCGAGGCACTCGCCAAAAAGCTTCTCTGCGCCGACGAAATATACTGTGTATTCTCGAAGGCTACGGGTGAGCCCTTCATGTTCTCGCGCACGGTCAATCAGGGAACGGGTTATATGTGCACCCCTCCGAACATCCGTGTTTTCACAAAGGCTTACAAAGAGGTCATGTCACAGGTCTTTTCCGACGAGAAGTTTGAGATAAAATGCATCGAAAACGGAGAGAACAAGGACGGCATACGCAATTTCCTCGGCAGCACCTTCTATCTCAACGGCGCGTGCGGAGTTGAGGTCGTATCCGACTCGCCGTGTCTCGGCGCCGATATGCTCGTCGCAAAGCCCGATTATTCAGACACTCCGCCGATAAACGTACCCGTTACAAACCCCGATCTCGAGCGCTGGCTCCTTCTGCTCGGTCAGCTCGGCAATCCCGCTACCGAAGACGGTCAGATAATTTACAAGCTCTATTACAGCTTCATGGCACGCGAGCTTGTCAAGGCACGGCTTCTTATCCCGATGAAAACCGACGGAAACATTCCCGTCGCGGACGAGAACGGCAAAACCGTTCTCAAAGAAGATGTTTCAATGGCTTTTCCGACAATAGACGGAAAATACGACCGTCCCGCGGTATGTCTCTACACCGACTGGAAGCGTCTGCGCATGAGGTATTCCGAGGAATGGAACGGTCTCATTCAGCCGATCGACGGCATGATCGGGGTTTACGACTGTGCAATAAATGTAAATGACTTCCCCGCCGCAGGCTGCTATATATCCGCCGAAATGTTCGAGCAGATGAAGCAGCTTGCCGAAGCCGCGGAAAAACAATAAAAGAAAGGATAAAACATCATGAGTGAAAACATTCAGAAACTCCCCGTAAAGCAAAGAGACACATATTTTGACTGTCTCAAGGGTCTGCTTATCATCTTTGTCGTATTCGCTCATTATATCGGAACGGGATACGTCTATGATGCTCCAAAACAGAACTTTCTCTTCCAATCACTGTTTGCATTTTTCTATCAGTTCCATATGCCTGCTTTCGTTTTCATTTCGGGATTTTTCTCGAAGAAGGTTGAAAAGGCAAGAATCTCCTCCTGGGAAAAGCTTCTTCTTCCCTATCTCGTTTTCAATACCATCTTCACCATCATAAACGGCGAATTCACAAACCCGCTGCTCAATCCTCTGAGCGCGATGTGGTATCTGTGGGCGCTCTTTCTCTGGCGTCAGTCTCTGCCCGTTCTCGGCAAGATCAGATTCGGCGTAGTAATCGCCATAATATTCTCCATTTTCTGCGCCTTTGAACCACTCGGCAAGACGGTCAAGCTGTTCTACAACGCCATCGCTTATCTCCCCTTCTTCCTTATGGGATTCCACGCAACAAAGGAACGCATCGCAAAATGGCGCAAGGTTCCGAAGATCGTCTCTGCGCTCATCGTTGCGGCTGTATTCGCCGGAAACTATTTCCTGATAAGCAAGCGCATTTTCGGATATTCAACACTTGCTTACTGGAGCGCTGATTACAATCCCAACATCATTACCACAAATCAGATCCTCCTGAATATCGGTCTTGAGCTCCTGAGATACGCAATCGGTTTTATCCTCATGATATCCGTCATGAATCTCTGTCCTTCGAAGAGCAGATTCCTCGCATATGCCGGAAACAAGTCGCTCTATATTATGATCCTTCATATCATTCCGGGACTCAGACCGTTCCTTGCGAGCCTCAACTTCGTTTACGACAACACCTGGCTCGGTCTGCTCTACTGGGTTGTATGCACACTCTTGTCCGTCATACTCTTCGGCAACAAAGTTACCGAGTTTCTCTACAACAAGTTCATGGACGGCTGTGCATGGGTCATCAGGAAGCTGTTTTTCATTAAGCGTCCTCCCGCAGAGCAGAAGGCGTAAGAGGTTTTCTCCATGGATATAAAAATAACAAGCATAGGTACGGTCAGCAACCGTGTCAGCGAGAAAAAGGACGTATCCTGGGGCGAGGACATCTCGCAGATAATCCTTGACGAAAAGTATCGCGGAGGTCTTTCGGGGCTTGAGGATTTCTCCCACGCCGTGATCGTCTATTATCTCGACAAGGCAAATTTCGATATCGAAAAGCATCTCACACGCAAACCTCAGAACCGCGAGGATATGCCGCTCGTCGGAATCTTCTCCCAGCGGGCAAAAGACAGACCGAACAGGCTCGCCATGACCGCCGTGAGCATCGTGAGTGTTGAGGAGGACAGGCTGACCGTCAGGGGGCTCGATGCTATCGATTCGACTCCCGTTATCGATATCAAGCCCTACTACCCCATGTATGACTGCAAAAACGACGCCCGTGTACCCGAATGGGTTGAGCGTCTTATGGAGCATTATTTCTGATATGGATATACTTATAAAAACCGAACGTCTCACCCTGCGTTTTCTAAAACCCGATGATCTTCTCAGCGTACACGAATACGCGGGCAATCCCGAAAACACTCGGTATATGATGTTTCTTCCAAACCAAACCGTTGAAGAAACAAAAGAATTCATCGAGCGCGCTCTTGCCGAGGCGTCAAAGGATAACCCCTCATTCTATGAGTTTGCCGTCGAGCTCGAAGGCCGCGTAATCGGAGGCGCAGGGCTTTATCTCGAAGGCGATTGTGCCGAGCTCGGCTGGATAATCAACAACAGGTATCAAAGAAAAGGATACGCTACCGAGGCGGCTTTCGCATTGTGTGATTTTGCTTTCAAACGGCTCGGTTTATCGCGCATTATCGCCCATTGCGACACACGCAACCGCCCCTCCGCCCGCGTAATGGAAAAGCTCGGCATGACCCTTGTCAGCGAGGGCGAACGCATCTACGAGCGCACGGGTGAGACTGCAAAGGAATATATGTATGAGATAAAAAGGGGAATTTAGATGATTATTAAAATATCACCGTTTACAAAAAGCAGCCGTATGCATTCATTCAAGGTGTCATATCGCGACGTCTCACACATCATTGACAGATCTAACCCTTCGTGCGAAACAGAATGTATATCGGGCGAAAACAATCTGCATATCGAAGACCTCGGTCCGCACCGTTCTGTTTCCGACTTCTTCAGGGTTGCTCTGAAGGCTTTCGGCAGCGCACTGTCTGCAAAAGCCTTCAAATGGAGCGAGCTTTTCTCTCCAATTCTCGCAGACTGTGACATATCTTTTGAAGAAGGTACAAAACAACTCGAGCTTGAATACAAACCGAGCATCTGCAAAAGCTCTTCCGTTGCAGAACCGATTTTCACCTTGCGTAATAACGAAAACTCGCATTTAGTCGAAACTCGCCTTAGAGCAGACGAGAAAACCATATCGCGGTATTACAAACTCACCATTCTTTTTTATGCTCTGATATTTTTAGTTTTGTCTGCACTCTCGGCTCTGCTTCTCTCCCCCTCTGTGCTCGAAAAAGCTCAGTCTGAAAATACACTTATAATAACCGCCGCAGTTCTCATTGCTTTATTTGCAGGCGGATTTATATGGAGCTTTATTTATCACCGTTCAGCACGGAGAAAGCTCATCACTCAGGTACAGAATATATGCAGTGGGAAAAATACGCATTAAGAAACAAAAGAGCGGATCGAATCGATCCGCTCTTTTGTTATTCGGCTTTCAGCTCTATCATAACTATCTCAGGACGGTTGTTCACCCTGAAAGGGAAAATGCTGTTGCCGAGCCCTCGGCTGACATACATATTGGTCCGTCCGCTCGTATAAAGCCCGCTGTCGTATTTCGGAAACAGACCCTGATCGGGTGCAATCACTCCACCGATTACCGGCAGTCGGAATTGACCGCCGTGAGCGTGACCGCTCAGAGCAAGGTCGACACCGTACTGCGAATAGACCTCAAACAGTTCAGGTCGGTGCGACAGAAGAATCGTGAAGCTTTCTTCATCGCAAAGTCTCTCGAGCTTTCCTGCAGTATGCTGCGCTTCCTGCGAAAAGGGATAAAAGGAAAAATCGGGGTCGTCTATTCCGACTATATTTATATGCGCTCCGCCCTTTTCGAGCTGTACGCTGCTGTCCCGAAGGACGGTGACTCCCGCCGCAAGAAGCCTTTCTTCGAGGTCGGGAAATTCGTCTATGCGTGACTCGTGGTTGCCCGTGACATAATAGACAGGTGCGATTTCCACCGCCTTTTCGGCAAACGATACCGCAACATCGATATCGGTATTGCGCGAATCGACAAGGTCGCCCGTTATCACGATAATATCGGGTTTCTGTTCCCTGATGATTTCAATGAGCTCTTCGTTGTCTTGTCCGAACTGCGTGTTGTGAAGGTCGGACAGATGCGCAATTCTCATATTCGAAAACTGCTCGGGCAGCATCTCGCTTCGGACGGTGATCTGCGTCACTGTCAAAGCCCTGTTTGCCCACGCAATCCATATTATCAGTGAAATTGCGAGGGCAACGACAACGCTCCATATTATAAACTTTTTCTTTGATTTCATCGTTTATTCCGATCTGAGTGCAATGACGGGGTCTTTCTGTGCCGCCTTCTTTGACGGGATAAGTCCGCCGATTATCGTCAGGAGCATACTGAGAATGATGAGTATGATTGCACCTGTTACGGGAAGCTGAGCGCTGATATCACCCGAACCGGTGAGCGAATGGATTATCGCGTTTATCGGCGGCAGCATCGAAAGCGATATTCCGACACCCATAAGTCCCGAACAAAGACCGATTATAAACGTCTCTGCATTGAAGACCTGCGATATATTGCGCTTTGACGCACCTATCGCACGAAGCACGCCTATCTCCTTCGTTCGCTCGAGAACGGAGATATATGTGATTATTCCTATCATAATGGAAGATACGATGAGCGATACCGCAACAAACGCGATGAGGACATAGCTGACGCTGTCCACGATGGTTTTGACCGACGACATGAGAACTCCCGTCATATCGTTATAGCTTATGACCATTTCCTCGTTGCCCGACTTTTCCATATCGGTGTTATAATTATCAATAAACTCGATGAAGCGTTCCTTTGCCGCGAAATCGACAAGATATATCGATATCGCGGTCGGTTCGGCTTTATCGGCATAACCGAGGTTTGCAAGGTTTATCTCCGCGCTGCGTTTTGTGTTCTTCGACGACATTGCGGACATAAGACGTCCGAGCTCTTCCTCATCGAGGTCAAAGGAGAACGCCTGTGCTATCTTGTCGCCATCGACGCTAAATGAGCTTGAAAGAGAACCGATCATCTCACCGCTCACAGTACCGAGGGCTGAATATATCTCGCTCTGGATCTCCGTCTCGCACATTCTTGCAGCCATCGCGGCAGATGCGGCCATTACAAGCGAGCTGTTTGTATACGATGATACGACCTGAGACACCTGCGATTTTTTTATGGAAGCCTGAAGCTGTGACATATCAACGGAAGGCGTTGACGGTACGGACGGAGCATTTCCGCTCGCGGAAATCTGAGGAGGTTCTTCGGGCTCGGTCGGAACAAAAGTACCTTCTTCCGACACGTAGCTCGAAATCATGCTGACAAGCAGGGTCGAATAAACCTGCGAGAAGGTATCTTTCGGAATAAGATATTTTGTCTCAAGCGCTGCAAGGAGTTTCTGTGCCTCGCCCGATGCAAGATACTGCGACACTATCGTCTGTGAATCGGAAACTCTGAGCACAGCTTCACCCGTTGCGGGATCGGCATTTGCTGAGATATAACCGTTGAGCATACCTGTTGCAAGAAGCGAAAGTGTATCGGAAAAATCTGTCTGCGCCTGTGATGTATCAACCTCTACCGTCCCCATCGCTTCGGCAATTTTTTCACCCATCTCGTCAACAAGAGCATCTGTATCGATATTCATGCCGAATGCCGATGCCAGTATATCGCCGTCAACAGAGATCATATCGCCAAAATCAAGCCCCGACTGTTCTGCATCCTCTTCACCTTCGAACTTGCGTCCCGTAAAGACGTCGGTTTCGGGATCGGCAAGCTGATCCTTGACAATCTTCGAATCGGAAGAATTTTCTATAATAAAATCGGTAAGCTTCGAGGTATACGCAACTCCGGGGCTGAGAGCCGATGCGGTCACACCGTCCTTCGGGCAGACTATGCCGACAACGCTCAATTCCTCACCGTCTGCTATGAGCTTTTTCATATATTCCTCATCGTCGGACATATCCTCCCACACCTCATACTCCTCGTTATAGGTGTAGAGATCGGACTGTGCAACAAGGCGGAATCTGAGCTTCAGAAGGTCGTCATAGCTCCACTGCATGGGGGCGCCGATATTCTCGACCTCTTCGCCTTCCATCACCTTTTCGACCATGGCTTCAAGCTCGGCGGTATCACGCAGACCGAGAGTATACGCCATATAATCAGACATACTGTCGGGAGCGGGAAGAACCATGACGGTCTCATTGTAATCCTCGGGCCACCTTCCGAGCAGCATCTCATACTGAGAATCGAGGAGTTCCTTATTGTCTATCATCTCGTAGAAAACATTGGAATCCATCGAAAAGCCCGAACCGCCGCCCATCGAGCCGCCCATGAGATCTGAGAAAAGTGTTGCGGGATTGACCTGGACCGCTTCCTTCGACGTATCCGCCGAATAAATCTGCGGTGTTATGTTGTAGCTGTATTTTATCGCGTTGATATCCGCATCAAGGGTATTCATATTGCTGTCGATATAAGACTTGAAGGAGCGCAGGTCATTGCTTCCTATCTGGGCGAAAACCTGTGATATCATCTGCTGTTCGGTGACAACACCGTCTTCTTCACCCTCGCCCTCCTGCATCGAGCCCGCCGCAAATGCGGTCATCATCGAGGTCATATCGGCCGTTTCGGACTGTATGACAAGAGGATATGTCGACAGGGTATCCTCCTGAATCTTATCTATATAATTCTGGAATCCCGTCGAAAGCGAGAGGATAAGAGCTATTCCGATTATTCCGATCGAACCTGCAAAGGCTGTGAGTATGGTTCTTCCCTTCTTTGTCAGAAGGTTGTTGAAGCTCAGAGAAAGAGCCGTAAAAAACGACATCGACGCCTTGCCCATATTTTCGTGATGGGGTGCTTCGCTCTCCTGCTCGACCTCATAGGGGTTCGTATCGTCCATAATCTTTCCGTCACGAAGCCTTACTATACGCGAGGCATATTCCTCGGCAAGCTCGGGGTTATGCGTGACCATTACGACAAGTCTGTCCTTCGAGACCTCCTTGAGAAGCTCCATGACCTGCACGCTGGTGTCGCTGTCAAGAGCACCCGTCGGCTCGTCCGCAAGGAGTATGTCGGGGTTGTTTACAAGCGCTCTCGCAATGGCTACTCTCTGCATCTGTCCGCCCGACATCTGATTGGGCTTTTTGTGCAGCTGGTTTCCGAGCCCAACGTCCTCAAGCGCTTTTATCGCACGCTTTTTGCGCTCACTGCGCGAAATTCCCGAAATGGTCAGGGCAAGCTCAACGTTGGCAAGCACCGTCTGATGCGGGATAAGGTTATAGCTCTGGAATATGAATCCGACGGTATGGTTGCGGTATGAATCCCAGTCTCTGTCGGTATATTTTTTCGTGGATATACCGTTGATTATGAGATCGCCGCTGTCATAACGGTCAAGACCGCCGATGACATTGAGCAAGGTTGTCTTACCCGAACCGCTCGGTCCGAGTATTGCTACAAACTCATTGTCTCTCAGATTAAGGCTTACCCCGTCCAGCGCCGTCTGCTCAAGGTCACCCGTTACGTATTTTTTGGAAATATTGCTTATCTGAAGCATATATCCTTTACCGTCCTTTCAAAACACATCGTTTCAAAAATCTGCACTATATTATACCACATTATTATTTCCAAAGATTAACTTATGATTACATTTTCGGGATTTTGTATTATTTTATTAGTTTAACTCTACATTCTCATAACACGCACTTCTTTTTTGTGTAAAATGACGATTGGTTTTCCAAAAGCGGTTGACAACCGCGCTCACTTAAACTATCATATCATCGCAGCAACCATAAAATTGCGAGGTTTTCAAATGAAGCTTATTACTCCCGAATTCTATGACCGTTTCAGATGCACCGCTTCCCGATGCCGCCACAACTGCTGTATCGGCTGGGAAATCGATATCGACCCCGACACGTTCGAGCTTTACCGAAACGCGAAGAATTCTTTGTCCGACCGATTTTGCAACTGTATAAGCAGCGAGGTTCAGCCACACTTTATTCTCGGCGAAAACGAGCGCTGTCCCTTTCTCAACAAGGATAATCTCTGTGATATAATCCTTGAGATGGGCGAAGATTCGCTCTGTCAGATATGCTCCGATCACCCGCGTTTTCGCAATCTTTACTCTTCGCGAGTGGAAGCCGGTGTCGGTCTGTGCTGTGAGGAAGCGTGCCGACTGCTTCTCGAAAACGAGGCACCTCTCTCCCTGCACGAGTCGGTTATCGACGGCGAGGAAACTGACGACGAATATGAAGAACAGATTTTTTCTCTTCGTGACAGGGTATTTTCTCTTCTTCAGGATCGGTCTCGGACACTATGCGAGAGAACAGACGATATGCTCTCGATGTTCGGCGCTCAGCTGCCCGATCGGAGCATCGGTCAGTGGGCCGAGGTTTATCTCTCGCTCGAGCAGCTCGACCCCGAATGGACAGCATTGCTCGGTGAGCTGAAGGACGCAGCGGTTGAAAACACTATTGCCGAACGAGAATATGAATATGAGCAATTTATTGTATACTGGCTTTTCAGGCATTTCGGCGAGGCTGTATATGACGGCGACGTTATTTCAAAGATACGGCTCGCGGCGCTGTCGCTGCGAATGATTCGGGCGCTCGACGCTCTTTATGCTGCAAAGCACGGCCCGATAACGAAAGAACAGCGTGCCGAACATATGCGAATGTATTCGGCAGAGATCGAATACTCGCAGGAAAACCTCGACACGCTGTATGATATTCTTTGCGACTGAACGTCAGTTATTGTCGCTCTTCATTTTCTTTGTAAAAATAATTACTGCAAGCACCATAATCACGGCGGCGTAGCCGATAACCCAAACAAGCTCGGGCATTATTTTGCCGTACTCTCCCGAAAGAGCATAACGTGCGGCATCAACCGCGCGGCAGAAGGGCAGGCATTTTGCCGCCTTCTCAAGACCTCCGCCGACAAGCGAAAGATCAAACCACGTTCCCGAAAGCCACGCCGAAAGATTTGCAAGCAATGCTCCGCACACGCTTCCGACCTGCTTGTCGCTCAGCAGGCTGCCGCAGAGAAGTCCGATTGCGATATACAGTATCGCCGCGGGCATAAGCACTGCGACGCTTGAAAGGATATGTACCGAAAGCTCAAGTCCGAGTGCAATCGATACCGCAAAAACGACGATCACCTGCACTGCTGCTATCGGGATAAGCGGCAGTGTGTAGCCGAGAATGTAATCGCTCGGCTTCATCGGAGATGTAAAAAGACGCTGCATAAACGAGCTGCTTCTGTCCTTTGCTATTATCATTCCCGAAAAGAGAGAAATAAACGACAGACCGAATACCGCCACACCCGGCGCGAGCTTTTCGATGCTGAACATATCCATCTTTGCCTCGGGCGGGATATTTGAGTTTATCAGGCTGAGCAGGAGAAGAATGACCAGCGGAAACCCTATTCCGAAAAAGAGTGTCAGCTTGTCGCGTATTATCTCCTTTGTATTTCTTGATGCAAAGCTGAGCATCTTCATTACTTCTCACCCTCCTCGCAAAGTGCCACAAATGCGTCCTCAAGGCTGCTTTTTCCCGAAAGCTCCATCAGCTCCTGCGCTGTTCCGACCGCCGAAAGTCTGCCCTTTGCCATTATTGCAATTCTGTCGGAAAGGGACTGAGCCTCCTCGAGATAATGTGTTGTCAGTATTATGGTCATACTGCTTTTGAGCTTTTCGATCATCTTCCAGAGTTCACGCCGTGCAAGAACATCAAGTCCCAGCGTCGGCTCATCAAGAAAGAGCACCCGAGGCTCTGTTATAATCGCCATTGCTATCGAAAGCCTTCTCTGCCAGCCGCCCGAGAGGGTTTTTGCTTTGCTCTTCTCAATTTCCGAAAGAGAGAATTCGTCTATTATTTTATCCGTCTTCTCTTTCGACTGCTGTTTTGAAAATCCGTGTATTCCGCATATGAGCTCGAGATTTTCACGCACTGTCAGCATCGGTGCAACGGCGGTTTCCTGCGGCGAAACATTGATTATTTCCTTTACCGAGAGAGGCTCGTCGATTATACTTCTGCCCATTATAAGTGCATCTCCGCCGCTCGGCTTTGAAATGCAGGAAAGCATCTTTATCGTTGTTGTCTTGCCTGCGCCGTTGACTCCGAGCAGTGCAAAAAGCTCCCCTTCCTCAACCGTCAGGCTGAGCGAATCGACCGCTTTTTTATCTTTATAATTCTTTGACAGATCCCTTATCTCAATGGCTGCCATTATTTTTCATTCCTTTCGCAATCGTTATTGAACTGCACATTCAGCTTCTTTACCGAATTTCTTGTGGTAATATAGATTATCGCCCAGACAACCGCAAAGCCCGCAAAAAAGCACACTGAAAATATTCCTATCTTCTCAACCTTCATCCAGCCGTTGAGCAGATATATCACCAGGTAATCGGTATACAAAACCGCCATCTGTATAAGCGCCGCCATACCTATCGGAAGCTGTTCCATCTGGTAAACCGCGGTTATTCCTGCCGCAATAAATGCGATTACAACAGACGAGATGATACCCATCACCGCGGTGTCAACATCAAGAACGGTCACAACTCCTGCGGCCTTGAGACACAACCAGACTATACAAAGTGCCACGGGTCCTCCCCATGCGGCCATACTGCCTCTTTTAAAGAATTCGGGCCAGAATTTTTTCACAGCGAATACCTCCTTTTAAGTTCCGCAAAGCATCTTCTTGAAATACAGTCACTAAATCCGCTGCCGAACAGCGCATCGACGGCGCCGTTGAGCGAGGTTCTGAATTTTACGATATGATTCATATTTGCAATATTGGATTTGTTTATCTTCCTGAAGTTTTTAGGAAGCATCGCTTCGAGCTCATACAGATGGAGTCTTACACGATATTTCTTCTTATCGGTGTATGACGCGTACGTTTTTCCGTCCTCGATATAAAACGCCTCCACCTCATCAACGCTCAGAAGCTTTATGACATCTTCATCGTATCCGACTATCTCATCGGCAGCTCCTTCACGTGCTACAAGCTGCTCTATTTCATCGGTCAGACGAGTTCTTTCGTGGACCGTGGCTACGACCTCTTCCTCTTTTTCTTTGTCGATTATCAGCCGAAATTTCATCTTATCTCCTCCTGTGCTTTTAATTATACACATTAAAAACCGTTTGTCATCAAAATCGTGGTCATCGGTATTTTTTTGAAGGTAAACGGCATAAAAAGAGCCGAAGCAAAGCTGCTTCGGCTCAGTATTTTATTCAAACATCGCCGTTGAGAGATATCTGTCACCCGTATCGGGCAGAAGAGCAACTATCGTCTTACCCTTATTACCCGGACGGTTTGCAAGCTGCACTGCCGCATATGCCGCCGCACCCGACGATATTCCGACAAGGATACCTTCATTTTGTGCAATGCATCTTCCCATCTCATAGGCGTCCTCATCTGCAACGCACACGATTTCATCGATAATCTCTCTATCGAGAATTTCCGGGATAAAGTTTGCGCCTATGCCCTGCAGACCGTGAGCACCTGCTCTGCCCTCAGAGAGCAGCGGAGAAGCCGCAGGCTCAACTGCGACTATCTTTATATCGGGATTTTTTGATTTAAGATAACGGCCGACACCTGTCAGCGTACCGCCTGTTCCCACGCCTGCAACAAATATATCGATTTTGCCGTCGGTATCCTCCCATATCTCGGGACCTGTCGATTCGATATGAGCCTGCGGATTTGCAGGGTTGTCAAACTGTCCAGGAATAAAGCTACCCTCGATCTCACGGGAAAGCTCCTTTGCTTTTTCAACAGCACCGCTCATGCCCTTTGAGGCATCTGTCAGCACGATCTGCGCACCGTAGGCTTTGAGCAGATTGCGCCGCTCGACACTCATACTCTCGGGCATTGTCAGTATGACTTTATATCCTCTCTGCGCTGCAACAGCGGCAAGACCTATTCCCGTGTTTCCGCTGGTCGGCTCGATTATAACGGAGCCTTCCCCAAGCAGACCTTTCTTTTCCGCGTCCTCTATCATAACCTTTGCAACCCTGTCCTTGACACTTCCCGCAGGGTTGAAAAGCTCAAGCTTTGCAAGAACGGTTGCCTCAAGTCCCAGCTTCTTTTCAACATTTGCAAGCTCCATAATCGGAGTTTTGCCGATAAGATCGGTTATCTTATTATATATTTTCAAGAATATATCATTCCTTTCGCGTTTATAAATATAATTTATCACCGCCCAATTGCGCTGTCAATATTTTAATATTTTATGCAACCGTTCTTTAAAAAATCGTACTATTATTTATGAAAGGGCCTTATCTCAAAAGAAAGGAGTTGTCAGAATGGACGACTGCGAAATAGTAAGGCTGTATTTTGACCGCGATGAGCTCGCAATAGAACAGACCGATAAAAAGTATGGCAGCCGACTTATGCATCTGTCCGCGAGAATAACCGAAAGCATACCCGATTCTCAGGAATGTGTGAGCGATACATATCTTGCAGTGTGGAAGAATATTCCTCCCGACCGTCCCGAGCATTTCTTTGCTTATCTTGCAAAAATATGCCGCCGAATATCGCTCAGAGTGTGCGAAAGGAGGCAGGCACTCAAGCGACGTGCAACAACTACTCAGCTCACAGGCGAGCTTGAGGAATGTATACCGTCGCGCAGCAATGTTGAGCGGGAAATCGAATCAGCACAGCTTGCCGAAGCGATAAATGAATTCATCTGCTCGCTAAACCGAGAAAAACAGATTGTCTTTATGCGCCGTTATTTCTGGCAGGACAGCATAAAAGAAATTTCCTCACTAACGGGAATGACCCAGAGCAGGATAAAATCAATGCTTATGCGCTGCCGAAACGACCTGAGAAAGCATCTTGAGAATGAATTCTATGAAAAGTTTTGAAAGGAAGGAGAAACATATGACTTCATACGACATACTCTCTGCAATCGGTTGTGCAGACGAAGGTATTATCGCCTATTCACTGGAAGAGTCTGTACGTGCAAGAAAAAGTAAAATCCGTTTCATAAAATTAGGTGCGGCAGCCGCTGCAGCCGCGATTGCTGCTTCAATCTATATACCGTCAATATCACACCCATCGGCACAGACCTCGCCGCCCTCTGTGACTGCACCTGCCCCGATTCAGTATGACACCTCTCTTGTTGATAATCTTTTTATAATCGACCTTTCAAAAGCCGACACATCGGGCGCTGTTTCAAAATCTACCTACAGTGAAAACAGCTCGCATTCCTGCCGCGACACAATCGACCCTTTTCTTGGCGAATACCACGGCGATATCGACACGCCTTACTATCATTCAATCTGCTATTCAGGCGGCAGATATTACGCCTGTGTTGTCAGCGGATATAACCCTGATTACACAAAAAGCGAATGCGGAGGCTGGCACTTTGAAGATGCTATATTAAAAAGCTGGTATGAGGTAGATATGGAAAACGGTTCGCTCAAGGGCGAGGCTCTTACATATGAGCCTAAACCCGATTCCGTCATCGGCATAAACAACACATCGGGGCACTACACTAATACAAACTGGACAAGCCGTGAAATGGAGTCAAAAGAGGGATATTACTGCAAACGCGGTGCTGATAATACCGTAACTCTATTTCATTATGACAACCCTGTATGCCTCATCGGAACAGACATCTTCCATGCCTATACGGCGGCTGTCGGAGACAGCTATGTTCTGTGCTGTGCCGACGAAGAATATATAGCTGTAGATATAGAGAAAAAAGATTTGGTTTATCGATTCCCCTCGATCGACGGAGATTTCACAGTAAATCCGCTTTTTATTTACGAAGATAATATTTATTGCGACAGATTTTCTGATTACAACGGCATTCACAACATAATCAGAATATGCATCAAGACGGGTAAAACGGTCGTTGTTCAGGAAGATGTGCCCACCCGAAATCTATTAAGCGGTATTTTTCAAAACGGACATTATGCTTTCGGCGTGGTAAGCGAAGGGTATTCTACAGAAGGCAAGGGAGGGATTTATCTGTTCGACCTCGAGAGAGGCGGTCAGATGACTCGGATACAACTGCCCGAAAAATATATTCAGGCGCGTATAATCGGCGGCACAATAACCGCTGGCAGGCTTTATTTCTGCACTGTTACCCTATCTGAAAGTACTCTGTTTTCATTTGATCCGGTGACAGGTGTGCTCGATTCAGTATGGCATACTGACTGTGAAATTACGGATATCATATACGCAGGCGAGCTTTTCTGTGCAATGGACAGAGATAATCTTATCTGCGGCAGGTTAGAATGAGATATTCGGGATTGAATCGCCGCGCTGTATGGAGTATAATCACAGATATAAAAAATGCATTGGAGAACAAAATGACTTCCGATATTATAATCCGTGAAATGACCGCCCGTGACTGGGACGATGTCAAACGAATATACGAGCAGGCTCTTCCCGACGCGAGCGCAACCTTTCAGACACAGTGCGCACCCTATCCCGAATGGGACGAAAAGCACTGCGACACCTGCCGATTTGTCGCCGAGCGTGACGGAAATGTAATTGGCTGGTGCGCTCTCAGCCCGACCTCACCGATGCCCATTTACAGCGGTGTTGTCGAGGTGAGCATATACATCGACCGCGATTTTTCGGGACTCGGAATCGGTACAAGTCTTCTTTCACGCGTGTGCGAGGAAAGCGAAAAGAACGGCTACTGGTGCATCTATTCCTCAATATTTCCTGAAAATTACGGCAGCATACGCATACACGAAAAATGCGGTTTTCGCAAGATAGGATATCGCGAAAAGATTGCAAAGGACCGTTTCGGCGTATGGCGCGACACTGTGCTTTACGAAAGGCGAAGCAAAATTGTTTTCTGATATATAAATGAGGACAGCCCGGATTTTTATTCCGCGCCGTCCTCTTCCTTTTCGTATCGGATATATTCGTATGTGCTGTTTTCGCTGCGCTTCTTCATCTGCTCCATAACCTCGTCGTGCAGCTTTGATGCTCTCTCTTTCTGAGGAAGGCTTTCATCGGGATAAAACGGACCGTCGATGTATGCCGTGACGGCGGGTTTTCTTCCCCATCTTCTTTTCTGATATGTTGTTGTCATGCAGTAGACAGGGCATGAATTTTTTACGGGATATTTGAATGACGTATCGGAAAACGGGCGTATGAATGTGCAGTATTCCCACACGTGTGCTTCGGGATATATTACCACACATTTTTTCTGTGAGATTCTGGTCTTTATCGCCGAATTGAATTCTTTCATCTCGGCAAGCGAATCGGGAATCGGCAGAGCGCCGAGATACGGCAGTATTTTTCCGATAACGGGTATCGAGAGATTTGCGGGACTGACAACGGTATAGATGCGTTTCGGGAAACAGGCAAGTGCAGGATTGAAAACATCGCCTATAAGCTGGGTATGGTTTGCATAGAGCATTATCCCGTCCCCCGACGCTTTTTTCAGCACTTTTGTGTTTTTGAAACGGACGTGGAGAAACAGTCGGCAGTACACATTCGAAAAAACGAGCGCCGCACCGTAAATCAGCGCCGACAGTATTCTGTCAAAAAGACCCGTTTTTATCCACTTATAGTCGGGCGGCACTTTATAATCCTGATCTTTCGCCTGCGCAAAATCCTCATCGAACGAACGGTAGCGGCGTATTTCGGCAGGTTTACGCACCGTTTCTTCCCACCCAGCCTGCAATATCGGAATCCTCGAAGGTATAGTCGAGCTTTTTGCCGTATACCCTTTCATACGCCTGCTTTTTGAGTTCGAAATCCCTACGGCTCATCTCAAGGCTGTTTTCCTTGACGCTCTTTGTCGGGTCGGGGTAAAGAGTTTCGAGAATATGGAACACATATTTTACCTTGTAAAAGCCGTCGGTATCCACCTCGTCAAGGTCGCGCATCTCCACAAAACACGACACGACGGGCACATTGAGCTTTGCCGCATAGCAATAGGCTCCGCGCTTGAGCGGGCGGGGTTTTCTGTAATTGAACCACATTTCCTGCTCGGGATATATCAGCACATATTCGTTGTTTTCGAGCAGCTCGGAAAGTATCGGCACAAAATCGTGTTCAAGATATCGGTGATTGTTTGCAATCGGGATTATATCGGCATAATTCATCAGAAAACCAACCGCACCCTGCATCGCGAAATTGGTATCCTGGCTTACTATATTTATTCGTTTTTTGCCAAGCGAACGCACAAAATGTCTCACGACGGTATTGTCGAGCGGGCTGAAATGATTGCTTGTAATAATAGCTCCGCGTGTTGTCTGAGGCATATTTTCAAGACCGATTATCTGAGTGTCTTCATTGATACTTTTGGTAAACACATTGGCAAGCTGACGGGCGACAAAGGATTTTGTTCGAAAACCCGCTGTGCCTCTTTTTTTCACGTAATTGTCTATTATCTCGCTGCTCTGCTCGGGGGTAAGAACAGGGTCGCCCGTTTCAACCTTGACATTAAGCTCGCCTCCGTTTGCCGCTCGCTCGATATTGGCAATTACCTCTTCCCTGTCTTTTCTTGTGCCGAGTATCATAATCTGATCTTCACTCCGCTTTCATGCATTTTTCGAAATGTGATATCTGATGCTGCTATCTGAGCGCCTCTCTCCACAAGCAGTCCGAGACATTTTTCGTCCGAATCCTTCTGCTCCTGCGAATAGTTTTCCTTATACGCCTTTATTTCATCCATATATCCGCTGTCTGACGCATATTCCCAGAAATACTCACCGTACTGTATGCCGTCATAGCACCACGGTTTTGAGAAAAGGTTGTAATGGATAAGCTTTGCGTCGCTCAGCGGCGGATTCTTCTCGTTGGGCATTGCGTCCCAGCATTCGGACAGGTAGTGTATCTTTCCGAGGCATATCGCATTGAGATAATCCTGGTCGGGTGCAATGCAGTCAAAATGGTAGGTATCGAGAAGCTCAAGGAAATGTCTGTCGAGCTGAGCTTCCCTGAGCTTCTTGAGGTTCATGAGAAGAACTCCCGAATTTATATAATGATGGCGGTCTACTCCGACAGCTTCCTCCATATATCTTGCAAGCGGCTCAACATCGACTACCGACAGATCGGCGCAGGCACCGATATAATTGTCTCCGATATCTATATTAAAAAGCTCTGCAAGATCGCCCTTGAGCACAACGTCGCTGTCGATATATATACCCTTGTCGTACTGCGGGAACATCGCGGGTATGAAGAGTCTGAAATAGATGGTAAGAGTGAAATAATCACAGCGCAGACGGTTCGACATACGATCGGTTATCTTCTCGAGTCCGCTGTTCATGGGCACGAATTCTATCGTGAAATTCTCCGTCGCAAGGGACGACAGATTCTCTATATTTTCTTCACTGAGCTCCTGATAGAGGACTATTGCTCTGTAATTATTTTCGTCTGATGAATTCTTTATTGCCGAGTTGAGCGCAACCGCAAGAAAGGGTGCGTACGAATCGTCGATTGA
Organism: Oscillospiraceae bacterium; assembly: GCA_015065975.1. Taxonomy (GTDB): domain Bacteria; phylum Bacillota; class Clostridia; order Oscillospirales; family Acutalibacteraceae; genus SIG598. The sequence continues at coordinate 64,764 of SVPG01000003.1, forward strand.
AAAGAATACTGGAATCTCTTTTTTCATTTTGTTATCTCCTGCCTGTTATTATATCTGTGTCTGAGCACACGGTATTCATTGAGAAGCTCGTCATATTTATGGCATCCGAGCACGCTGTGCATTCGCTCGATATCCCACGGTTTCACGCACACTGTGTGTATCCACGGAAAGAATCGGAAGCTCGTCGTGAAATGGCGAAAAACTGTATCATCATGCTGTTTTCTCTGGTCGTTGTATTTTCTTTCGCAGATTTTTTTGTTCTGTGCAAGCTTGTTTATGGCTGACTGGTCGGGCATGAACATCTTTTTTGTGCGGCACATCTCACGGCTTTTTTCAAAAAGTCCCGTTTTTCTTATCTGCTCCATATTGAGCATAAGCACGCCCGAATTGAGATAGTCCATTTTGAAAATATTGCGTCTGAAAAACCATCTGCCGTAGTAGTCGAGCACTCCCGCGACCTCGCAGTCAGTCATATCCTGATCGTAAAACTGCGAGAAATCGCCGTTACAGATAACATCCGTATCGAGATAGAGTATCCTGTCGGGAAGGTCAAGCCTGTCGGCAAACAGACGAAGCATACAGTAGGGTGTGAATCTTGTCGATACATTGCTTGCGGGCGGTTCCTGCTCGTAAAGCTCGGTGATATCGTAAAGCTTTACCCTGCCGCCGTTCCTCTCGCCCACAACCGAATCGAGAAACTCAATAAAATCCTCGGGCATGGCTTTATAGCTTTTTTCGGGTGTTTCAAGGCTCATCGTCAGCACGTGCACATTCAGCGGCTGCGTTACATTGTTTATCAGTGACAGCACCGAGATCAGCAGTCCGTCGATCATATTGCTGTCGCCGCAGAAAAGAACCTCCATCACCGTTCCCCCTTTTGATTTCGGGACAATTTTATCTTATTATTCTCCGTATTTTCAATCTACAATCAAATCGATTTGTCGGAGTATTTATACACATTCGTTAAAAATGTATCAAACACTTTTACACTCGGAGAAACTTTGAATACCTGCCTTATACAAGCATAAAAAAATGACATCCCGACGAAAAATCGGAATGTCATTTTGTAGTCTCGGACACAAAAAAGAGGGAGCGCAAGCTCCCTCTTTGACTATATTTTCGAGAAATTACTCCTGAACGGGAGCCTGCTCAGCTGCAGCGTCTGCAACGACGGTAGCCTCAGCGGGATCAGCAGCAACGGGAGCTGTAGCAACGGGAGCTGCTGCAACAGGAGCTGCTGCGGGAACGCCCTGAACCTCTGTGACGTCGGGCTCGAAAGCACCCTTCTCAAGCTTATTACCTGCAATGCAAGCACGGATAAGAACAAAGAGAATGTATACGTGGAATACGATGTTCAAAAGAGTGAATGTACCATCGCCGATACCGTACTCTGCAACGAAGGAAGCGAGATAAACGCTGTCAAGTATGAAAAGAGCGGTAGCAACGGGCATCCAGATCTTGCGGTTGTTCTTGGAGAGGAACCAGCAGGCAAGCCATGCAACAATGGGAAGGATACCGTATGCTATAAGACGGACACTGCCATCAAGACCCCAGACCACTTCAGACTTCGGTAAGATGGTGGATACGTAGGGAAGAAATGCTGTGAAGAGGAATGCGGAATCGGAACCTGTAAGTCCCAGAACGATGTTTACAGCCGACAGGATGAGCGCCATGAGCAGGGTGCTTCTGCCGGATGCATACTGCGACTCGATGTACGATTTGCGATTTTTTGCTGCGTTTTTCATTTTAACAATTCCTTTCTCATTATGTGCCCCAATGCACAATTTTTGACGATTTGGAAATCGCCTTTTTAATGATATCACACGAAGAGCATCGAGTCAATTATTTTTTTACACACTCGCAAATCAAAAAGGTCTCTTTGAAGAAAATTCTTCAAAGAGACCTTTTTTCAGTTCTGACCGTAATATGCGTTTTTTCCGTGTTTGCGCAGATAATGCTTATCAAGAAGAGTTTTCTGCATGGTATCGAGCTGCGGATTTATCATCATCGCATGCCAGTCCATAAAAGCAACCTCTTCCATTACAACCGCATTGTGTACTGCATTCATTGCATCTGTACCCCACGCAAACGGACCGTGGCTGTACACCACCACTCCCGGAATATCCGACGGATTTTTGTCCTTGAACGCTTCGATTATGACGGTTCCTGTTTCCTTTTCGTATTCGCCGCATATCTCAGCATCGGTCATCTGTCTTGTGCAGGGAATCGCACCGTAGAAATAATCCGCATGGGTAGTTCCCAACGCAGGTATATCCATTCCCGCCTGAGCAAACGTTGTTGCCCAGCGCGAATGTGTGTGAACTATTCCTCCGATATCGGAAAAAGCCTTGTACAGTTCAACGTGAGTCGGTGTATCGCTCGAGGGCTTCCATTTTCCCTCGACGACATTTCCGTCGAGATCGACAACGACCATATCGTCAACGGTCATTCCGTCATAGGAGACTCCCGACGGTTTGATGACGACAAGCCCCGATTCACGGTCGATTCCCGAGACATTGCCCCAAGTAAACGTGATAAGTCCGTATTTCGGAAGCAGGAGATTAGCCTCAAGAACCTGTTGTTTCAGTTTTTCAAGCATAGCGCACCTCACATAACTTTAACGGCTGTCTTTTCGACCTCAAACGCACCGACATATCTTTCAAGGAATCTGTTAAAACCGTCAATATCGTTTTTGTCTGCGACAAGCGTGGAGGATTTTGCATCGCGGAACACCTTGTTGTCAAGATAATCCTCGAGGCTCTCCCCTTCGTCCTTCCAAAGCATATAAGCACACAGCAGCGCCATACCGTACGGGCCGCCTTCGCCAGCTGTTTCCATTACCGAAACAGCTGCACCCACCGCTGCGGAAAGAAGGTTCTGACCGACGATCGGGGTTTTGAAATAGCCGCCGTGACCGTAGAGCTTATCGACTCTGACATTCTCTTCCTTTGTGAGGATATCGAGTCCTATCTTGAGCGTGGCAAGAGCCGAAAGCAGATGAGTACGCATAAAGTTGGCAAGAGTGAACGAGCAATTCGGGTAACGTGCAAAGACGGGTCTTCCCTCATCGAGGTCTGTAACGCCTTCGCCAGAGAAATAGTTATATGAAAGCAGCCCGCCGCAGTCGGCGTCGCCCTCGAGTGCTTTATTGAAAAGCATTGTATAAAGCGCTCCTTTATCCTGCACAGCACCGATAGCCTCTGCAAACTGTGCAAAAAGCCCCACCCAGGCATTGATGTCGGAGGTGCAGTTATTGCAGTGAACCATAGCAACAGGGAGACCTGCGGGAGTTGTTACCATGTCTATCTCACGGTGAACGCCGAGTTCATGGTCGGCAACCAGCATCGCAAAATCCGATGTACCTGCAGAAACATTACCTGTTCCCACTCTTACGGAATTTGTCGCTGCCATACCTGTTCCCGCGTCACCCTCGCAGGGAGCTACGGGAATGCCCGCCTTGAGTACACCCGTGGGATCGAGGAAATTCGCACCCGATTCGGTCAGGGTACCGCCGCACACTCCTGCAGGAAGAACCTTCGGCAGAATGTCGCGAAGCTTCCAGTCAAAACCGATCAGCGAATCAAACTTATCGATCATTGTCTGATTGTAATCGAGTGCTGCGCTGTCTATCGGGAACATTCCCGACGCCTCGCCCACTCCCATAACCTTCTCGCCCGTAAGCTGCCAATGAATGTAGCCTGCGAGAGTGGTAAGAAACGCGATATCCTCCACATGATCTTCGCCGTTGAGTATTGCCTGATAAAGATGTGCTATACTCCATCTCTGCGGAATATTGAACCCGAACAGATCGGAAAGCTTCTGCGCCGCCTCACCTGTTATCGTGTTGCGCCATGTGCGGAACTCGGCAAGCTGGTTTCCGTCCTTATCAAAGGGCAGGTATCCGTGCATCATCGCCGAAACGCCAATAGCTCCGACAGTTGTGAGTTCGGTCGAAAACTCGGCTTTCACCGCAGCCGCAAGATCGGCATAGCAGGCACGCACTCCTTTATGGACCTCGTCCATCGCATATGTCCAGATACCGTCTTCGGTGAGCCTGTTTTCCCACTCGTAGCTGCCGGACGCAACCGGTATATGATTGTCGTCCAGCAGTACAGCCTTTATTCTTGTAGAGCCAAGCTCTATTCCGATTACTGAATTTTTGAGATTCATATTATCACCTTTATTTCAGTTTCCAGATAAGATCCTTTACAAGAAGCTCTTCTTCGAGCTTTTCCGGAGTGGTATCCTTTGTGATGTGGATAAATTCGATATCCATCATTCTTGCCCAGTCACGCATCTGCTCTGCGGTAACGTCGTAGGAAAGCACTGTGTGGTGTGCACCGCCTGCCGTTATCCAGCACTCAACGCCCGTTGTGAGATCGGGCATTGCCTTCCACATGACACGTGCAACGGGAAGATTGGGCATTTCCATAATGGGCTTTACACAGACTATATCCTGGCAGATAAGGCGCAGACGTCCGCCCATATCGATAAGGCTGACAACGATAGCGTCACCTTCCTTGCCTTCAAAGACAAGACGTGCGGGATCCTTTTCGTTCATACCAATACCGAGGTGATGTGTTTCGATTCTGGGCTTGGTTGCCGAAAGGCTCGGACAGACCTCAAGCATATGTGCGCCGAGGCTGTATTCCTGACCTTCGACGAGGTGATATGTATAATCCTCCATAAACGCGGAGGCACCGTTGCCGTTTTCGCCCATAGCCTTCATTATGGCTGTCATTGCGGAAACCTTCCAGTCGCCTTCGCCGCCGTAGCCGTAGCCGAGAGACATGAGGTGCTGAGATGCAAGGCCCGGAAGCTGTTCCATTCCGTAAAGATCCTGGAATGTATTCGAGAACGCCATACAGCCTTCGCTGTCGAGCATCTTCTTTATTGCGATCTCTTCTCTCGCCTGATAACGGATAGCATCGATATTATCGGTTGCTACATCGTAGCTTTCGAGATAGCTGTTCATAAGCTGTGCGATCTCTTCATCCGTTACGGCATTCATCTCTTTCACAAGATCGCCGACTGCCCATGTATTTACCTGCCAGCCGAGCTTTGTCTGTGCTTCGACCTTGTCGCCTTCGGTAACAGCGACTTCACGCATATTGTCACCAAAGCGCATAACGCGCATATTCTTTGAAACATCAACGCCGACAGCAGCCTTCATCCAGTCGCCGAGACGCTTATGAACGCCTGCGTCCTTCCAGTAACCTGCGATGACCTTGCGCGCAAGACGCAGACGGGCTCCGATAAATCCGTGCTCGCGGTCGCCGTGAGCTGCCTGATTGAGGTTCATAAAATCCATATCGATCTCTTCATTCGGGATCTCAAGATTATACTGTGTTGCAAGGTGGCAATAGGGCTTCTGCAGTGCTGCGAGTCCGTTTATCCACATCTTGCTCGGAGAAAATGTATGGCACCATGTGATAATACCCATACATTCGTCATTATAGTTTGCCTCTTTGATAACCTCAGCTATCTCGGCATTGGATTTTGCTGTTACTTTATATACAAGAGGATACGGCAGCGTCTTGCTCATTTCGGCAGCCATTTCCTTTGCACGTTCATCTACGGTTTCGAGGACTTCCGGACCGTAAAGGGACTGGGAGCCGACAACAAACCAAAATTCACGTTTTTTCATAAAGACCTCCTGATTATAGGCACTTATCAAGCCTTATTCTTGTTTTTACGGGAAAGAACGATACTCTGGATGAGCAGGAAGAGGCATATCATACCGGCAACGGTGATATTTGTCCACCACGCCTCATCGAGACCGAGAGAGGATACGATATTCTTTATCGTATTGAGAGACAGAACTCCGAACAGTGTACCGACTATATTGCCGACACCGCCCGTAAGCATCGTTCCGCCTATGATAGACGATGCGATTGCGTTCATTTCCGCGCCGCTTGCGTGGGACGGAGATCCCGAACCGACATGGAGGAAGTAGACAAATCCGCCTATACCTGCGAGAAGGCTGCAGAGCATATGGGACATGAACTTTGTACGCTTTACGTTTATGCCGAGCATATTTGCACTGTGGCTGTTGCCGCCGACAGCGTAGAAGCTGCGTCCGAGCTTTGTCCAGCGAAGAAGTGCAAAGAGTGCCACCACGAGAACAAGCGCGACTATAACGCCGATCTCAACATACGCGGGAACATATTTTCCTATCTTATTGATGGAGCCCATTCCCGGAACATAGATTCTTGTATTCTTGAGTTCCTGGAATCCTTCGTGAACGACGTTGAACTGGGTTGCGTTTACGATCGTTGTCATACCCTTTGCAAAGAACATTCCCGCGAGGGTAACGATAAAGGGCTGTATCTCGAGATAGGACACAAGGAAACCCTGAACCAGACCGAACAGAAGACCTATCATAAGCGCGAGAAGGAACGCTGTCAGGACATTTCCTCCGTTGTGGTCGAGATGAACTGCACAGCTCATACATACGAGAGCCGTAACCTGACCGACGGAAATATCGATTCCGCCCGATATCATAACGATGCTCATTCCGCAGGAGAGTATTATAAGCGCTGCATTATCGTTGAGAATATTGAAAAATGCCTGCGGCTTGAGAAATCCTGAACCGAGAAATACAATCGCACTTATATACATTATGAAGAATACGCTTATAGTGATTATCAGAAGCAAATTTGTATCCGAAAGAGCATTTCTCGATTTGAGTTCCGATTTACCGTTTGAAAGTTTTTTGAGAAACATCTTAATTTGCCTCCTTTGCTGCTTTCTTGGGTGCGATCGTCTTCCAGAGCTTCGACAGCTTTTCTCTTACTATCGGAGCGCTTAGAACGACCAGTATGATGACAACTATCGCCTTGTATGCGGGAAGTGCCGCGCTGTCTACATTGAACTTGAAGAGTGTTGTTGTGAGGAACTGGATAACATATGCGCCGAGGATTGATGCCGGCATATTGAACTTACCGCCGCTCAGTGCGTTTCCGCCGAGGGCAACCGCAAGAATCGCGTCCATTTCGATGTCCTTTGCAACAACGGAGTAGTTTATGCTGGACAGACGGCTTACCTTTATAAAGCCCGAAACGGCAACGCACAGTCCGAGAATAACGTATGTGAGGAACTTTATAAACGCAGGATCTATACCGTTAAGACGTGAGGAATGCGAGTTGATGCCGACCGCCTGTGTGTAAAGACCGAGGTTTGTGAATTTCAGCACAAGCGCTATCACAATCATACATGCTATCGCCAGAAAAACAGGTGTCGGTACGGGTACGCCGGGAATGAAGTTTCCGTAGTATCCGAAGCTCGGATCCTTTATAACGGGAAGTTCGTTGTTGTTTATCCATGCTGCGATGGAGCGTCCTGCCGTGAAAAGTATGAGTGTTGCGACCATCGGCTGTATCTTGAAGTAAGCAACGAGAGCACCGTTGAACGCTCCGAAAAGCATCGACACGACACAGCACACAAGGAAAGCTACGATGATCGGAGCCTGCAGGGTTTCGGGACGCGAGTCGGTTCCGCAAAGCACGCGAAGCATAACGCTGCCTGCGATAGCTATTGTTGCGCCGACACTGATGTCCTGTCCGCCCGAAGCTGCGGTAACAAGCGTCATACCGATAGCAAGAATTGCGAGCTCGGACGCATTGTCGAGAATCGTGATAAGGTATCCCGAAAAGACGGGGTCGCCTGCGCTGTTCTTTGAAAGAGTGATTTCAAAGAAGGACGGATCAACTATAAGATTGAATATAACAAGGATAAGAAGCGCGGCAATCGGTATAAATATCTGCTTCTTTACAAGTCCGAGCATAAAATTGCCTGCCTTCTTTGCCGATCCTTTTATATCATCGACGGTGATATTCTTCAATGCAGTCATTATTGCTCTTCACCTCCTGCAATTGTTGCCATTATCTTCTTCTGAGTGAGATCTTCACCGCTCAGCTCTGCAACAACCTTGCGGTCGCGCATTACAACAAGCCGTGAACAGGTTCGCAGCATTTCATCAATCTCAGAAGATATGAATGTTATACTCTTGCCTTCTGCTGCGAGTTTGAGGACAAGTTTCTGAATTTCGATCTTGGTTCCGATGTCGATACCTCTTGTCGGCTCGTCAAGGATAAGATAGACGGGGTTCGCCAGCAGCCAGCGTGCCAGAATTACCTTCTGCTGGTTGCCGCCGGAAAGAGAGTTTATCGGCGTATCGGACGAAGCTGTCTTGATATCGAGGAGCTTGATATACTCATCGGCAAAAGCCTCAGCCTGAGCACGAGTGAAGGGTCTGAAGAAGCCTTTCATTACCTGCAGTGCAAGAATGATATTGTCTCTGACCGACAGGTCTCCGACAATACCGTCACGCTTGCGGTCTTCGGGAAGATAGCTTATGCCGTTCTTCATTGCGTCGAGCGGCTTATTGATTCGCACCTTCCTGCCGTTCATCATGACCTTGCCGCCGGTAACCTTATCAGCACCGAAAATAGCACGGACGCATTCGCTTCGGCCCGAGCCGAGAAGTCCCGTAAAGCCGTTGACCTCACCTTTATGTATCGTAAAGTCAAACGGGCTTATGCCTGCATTGCTCACGAGCTGATCTGCTTCAAAAACGCAGGCCTCATTTTCGTCGATTTCATAGGTTTCGCTCTCGCTCTTTATGTCGGAAAGGTCATCAAGCTCCTTGCCGAGCATCTTCGATACGAGCATAACTCTCGGAAGATCTTCTATTACATATTCGCCGACCAGCTTACCGTCGCGAAGAACGGTAATTCTGTCGCATACTTCGTACACCTGATCGAGGAAGTGTGTGACGAATACTATTCCGACGCCCTTCGCCTTGAGATCGAGCATCAGCTTGAACAGTTTTGCAACTTCCTGCTCATCAAGAGAGGATGTCGGCTCGTCAAGTATAAGAACTTTACACTCCATATCGACAGCTCTTGCAATGGCTACCATCTGCTGAACGGCGATCGAGCAGCTTCCGAGCTGCTGTGTCGGCGATGCGGGGATAGCCAGCGAATCGAGCAGTTTCTGGGCATCTGCATTCATCTTCTTCCAGTTGGTCAGAGCGCCCTTTGTTCTTCCAATATACATATTCTCTGCAACGGTGAGGTTCGGGCAGAGAGTAATTTCCTGATAAACGGTACTGATGCCGTGTTTCTGGGCATCTTCCGGAGATTTCAACGTTATAGCCTTTTCGCGGCCTTTTATGTATATCTGACCGCCATCCTTGGGATAAACACCGGTCAGAACCTTTATAAGTGTGGATTTACCGGCTCCGTTTTCGCCCATCAGAGCGTGAATCTCACCCTCGCGAAGGGTAAAATCAACATTCTCGAGAGCCCGGACACCGGGGAAATACTTGCAAATGCCGCGCATTTCCAATACTGCGCCTTCCTGCATAGAATCAACGCCTCCCGTATAACCAAGTTATTATAAAAATCAAGCGCGGTGCGGATACAAGGATATACAATCCGTGTATACCGTACCGCGCAGTCTACATACTATCTGTCAATCAGATAAACCGTGAATAAGAATCAATTAGATGCCGTACTTGTCAACGTCTTCCTGAGTGATGGTGGAAGCATCGAAGCCCTTTTCTTCCATGATGACTACCTTCTCAGCAGGAGCCTTGCCATTCTCAAGATCCTTGATGATGGTGTCGATGTAGGAAGCCTGGAAGGGGTTGCACTGACCGTCATAGTTCCAGTTGCCTGCGAGGAGCTCTTCAAGTGCCCACTTGTTGCAGTCGAAGCCCATAACGATGACGTCCTTGCCAACACCGTGGGAGATGTTTGCCTTATCGAGAGCTGCAACAGCGCCCTTAGCCATATCGTCGTTCTCAGCATAGATTACGTTGAACTCTTCGCCGGAATCGATAACAGCCTGAACGATCTGCTGTGCGGTCTCTGCGTTCCACTCAGCGGTCTGCTGGGTAACGAGAGTCCAGTTGTCCTCTGCAGCTACCATATCATCGAGAGCGCCTGTACGGCCGATCTGTGCAGCAGAACCCATAACGCCCTGAATGTGGATAACCTTGTACTCGTCGAGGCCCTGGCCTGCAAGCCAGTTAACAGCGGTCTCGCCCTCGAGTGCCATGTCGGAAACGATGGATGCCTCATAAAGGCTCTCGTCAGCGTCGATGGTGCGGTCGAAGAGGATAACTCTGATGCCTGCATCCTGTGCATCCTTAAGAACAGAATCCCAACCGGATGTGCCTGCTGCAGAGATGAGGAGATAGTCAACCTCGTCCTGGATGAACTTCTGAGCGAAAGCGATCTGCTCGTCGTTCTTGAGGCTGTATGCGAAAGATGCATCGTAGCCGTTCTCTTCTGTGAATGTTTCCTTCATGTCCTTGTCGTTAGCTGTACGGTAACCGGATTCGTTGGGATCGTTGTTGATGATACCAACCTTGATGAGTCCGTCGTCCTCATCAGCTGCAGGCTGTGCACAAGCAGCGAATGCGAAGACTACCATGAGCATTGCGAGAATGAGTGCCAAATACTTTTTCATGACTTTACCTCTTTTTCTAAAAATTTCGATCGCAGTTCCTGCGTCGTTGGGCACATTCTAACACCGCGAAAAAAGGCTGTCAACGCTTTGTCAGAGCCAAAAATCAAAACCGTTAATGTGAATAAATACAGCTTTTTGCTTCTCGGAAAGAAGCCGTACAACTCGCCTTGAGCCTACGTTTTGCTGCGTGTTTTTTTACGATTTTTTGTTTGAAATTTTACAATCGCGTTCTCTTCCCCATCTCATTACCACCCATCAAAGTTCACATCAAACGTTCAAAACTCAAAAATCTTTTGATGTATATTTTTAACCTCAGTAATATTTTTAACTTGATTAAATATGTGTTATGCTCTCCTTACAATAAGATTCAACAAAACCAAACAAAAAACGCATTTCTCGGTTTCGGGCAATATGTTATCCTTGTTATATACATAATATATAAAGGCGGAACGATGCTATGGCGATAAGATACATAAGCATTGCAAAGGAACTTACCATAGAGATGCGGCTCATGCAGCAGTCGGGAATATCAAAGCTGCCCAGCGAGGCGGAGCTGTGCGGGAAGTACGGGTGCAGCAGACAGACCATACGGTCGGCCCTCTCCGTTCTCGAGCAAAAGGGACATATAGTCAAAAAGAGAGGCAGCGGCTCATACATCGCAAACCTCTCCGAAAATTTCAGCAGCGAGATTGCCGTTATAGTCCCCGACAGAAACGAATACATTTTTCCCGAGATCATACGGGATCTTCAGAAGACGTTCTCCGAAAAGGGATACAGCATACGCTGTTACAACACCGACGGTCTCTTCCTCAACGAGCGGCGGATACTCCGTCAGCTTCTCGAAAAGCCGCCTGCGGGAATTATCATCGAGGCTCAGAACAACAGTCTCCCCTGCCACAACGAGGACCTTCTCAAAAAGCTTGAGAAGAACGATATACCTGTCGTTTATCTGCACTGTGCCTACGATTATCCGCTCAGCGCCGCTCGCGTAACGCAGGACAACTACGGCGGCTCATACAGCCTCGTTGAGCATCTTGCCGCAAAGGGGCACAAACGCATTGCGGGAATCATGAAATGCAACGATACCCGAGGCGTTGAGCGTTACGGCGGCTGCGTACAGGCAAGCCTCGATCTCGGTCTTGATTTCCGCGAGGATAATTATTTCTGGTTTTCCTCCGAGGACAGACGGCTTATGCTCGACAACAACGACACTCCGCTCAGGAATTTCATAAAATACTATCTCGGTTCATGTACCGCCGTTATATGCTACAACGACGAAATCGCCTATCATCTCATACAGGTATTGTCAACAGCCGGCATAGACGTACCGAATAAGGTTGCAGTCGTCAGCTTCGACAACAGCTACTATTCGGAAATCGGCGATGTTAAAATAACCTCTCTGGGACACCCTGCACACGCCGCAGGAGAAACCGCCGCACGAAGCCTTATGAGTCTTATTGCGGGAAAACAGGTCGGCAGCATTCATTTGCCCTGGATAATAACAGAACGCAGCAGCGATTGATTCTTTCTTCCGTACAGTAAAAAGCCACAGCCGTAAATCACGGCCGTGGCTTTTGCTGTTTTCAGTATAGTCTGTTTTCTATAAACTCAAGCGAAAGATTGTCTCGGGTGAAATACGCTTCCTCAACATATGTATATTTCGGAATACTCTCCCCCGCATAATACTGCTTGATGAGCTGATCGAGGAGTGCTCCGTGAAGCGGGTTGCATTCGACGCAGAGATTTATTTTTCCTTCAAGGCAATAGCCCAGAGCTTCCCTTACAGCGTCGAAGGAAATTATGATTATTTCTCCGTTCTCGCCGTAGGTAAGTCCCGCTTCGTCCAGCGCGCGCATGGCTCCGAAGGTCATATTATCATTTTCGCTGTAAATGACGTCTATGTCAGTGTTTGTTTTCAGGTAATCCCTTACGACCTCGTAGCCCTTCGCTTCGGTGAACTCGCCCGAAAGCTGCGCGGCAATTGTCCAGTTACTTCTCCCCGCTACGCCTTCCTCGAGGGCTCTCGTCCTCATTATCTGTGCTGTTGAACCGTCGGTGCCTTTGACATGGAGAATGTTTATCTGTTCGGTACCGCGTCCGAGCGAGACAAGTTTATTTCCAAGCCAGCTTACGGCTATCTCTCCTTCTTTAAGGAAATCGGAGCCGATTCTTCCCATATAGAGGTTTTCGTCCTCGACCGAAACCTCTCTGTCAACGATGATAACGGGTATGCCCGCCGCCTTTGCTTCAAGCAGTACATTATCCCAGCCCGTTTCAGCTGCGGGAGCAAGCACGATAATATCAACTCCCTGCAGAATGAAATTGCGTATCGCCATCAGCTGATTTTCCTGATTCTGCTTTGCGTTGTCAAAGAGAAGCTTATAGCCGTTCTCCTCGCTGAGCGCAAGGCTTATCGACTGCGTATTTGCCGCACGCCAGTCCGATTCTGAGCCAAGCTGAGAAAATCCTACAACTATCAGATTATCGTCACTCTTCTCATCTTCCGCGGCGGAACATCCGACCGCAAACAGAAGGATCAGAAAGCACAGCGCAAGACTAATTATTCTCTTCATCGGATACCTCCGTCTTATATGGTATTGAGATGGTTATTGCAGTTCCGACATTCGGCTGACTGTCGACCGTGAACGAACAGTTGTTTCCGTAAACCAGACGCAGACGTTTGTACGCCGCAACGAGAGCGAAGCTCGACGGGTCGTCATTCGCGATCTGATCCCTGAGTTTTTCAAGGGTCTGTTCGTCCATTCCGACGCCCGTATCCTCAACCCTGAGCGTCACCATATTGTACGCAATGCTTCCGCGCACATAGATCATACCTTTGCCGCGTTTTGGCTTGAGTCCGTGGTAAATCGCATTTTCAACCATCGGCTGAAGGGTCATTTTGGGGATAAGACATTTGCCTATCGCTTTATCGATGTCTATTTCGTAGTCGATTATATCCTTATAGCGCACCTGCTGGATTTCCAGATAACTGCGCACATGCTGTTCTTCCTCTTCGACAGAGACGATATCCTTGCCGTTGCTGAGAAAGGATCGGAAATATGTCGAAAGACTTGTGACCATTTCCTCAGCCGCCTGATCCTTGCCCGTTTCGATCAGCCATACAATCGTATCAAGTGTATTGTAAAGGAAATGAGGGTTTATCTGCGACTGGATAAGCGAAAGTTCTATACCGCGAAGTCTTATCTGCTCCTGACGGTTGAGCTCTATCTGCCGACTCAGTTTCTCCGCCATATCCTCGATACCTGCGCCAAGCGATGTCAGCTTTGAATCATCGGCGCTTACCGGTATCTTTCGTTCAAGGTCGCCCTTTCCTATCTCTTCAACACGGCTGCAGATCGAGTCTATCGGATCGGTTATTCCGCGGCTTATTTTCGCAGAGTGTTTTGATGATATGACAACTATGATCGCCATGACGAGCACGCCTGCGATAACTTCTGCGATAAGCCAGTATTTCAGGCTGTTCTGCAGGCTTGCCATAACGCCTGCTTCGTAATAGAGATAGGTGTAGATGTACTCTTCAACGAGTTCTGTTATGACGTAAATATTATTCTCGAGCTGTTCAATTCTGTTGTCATAGCCTTCCGTATTCTCGATACGCGCAATATTGAGAGTCAGACTGTCGCACAGGTTGAGAACGCTGCTGAGAGCCTGTCTGCTGTTGCTGTCATTTGTTTTTTTAAGAAGATCCTCCGCAAGCTTTCTTGCCGTGCGTATCTCCTCCCACGGCAGCTCGTCGCTGCTGCCGCTTACAAAATAATACATTTTCAGGTCGACATCATTTTTGAAATTCTGATTGAAGCCCGAAGCATCAGTGATATTGCTGCTTACCGATGAATACTGAAGATTATAAAGAACAAGAAGTCCGAGAACGAACACAACCAGCACAAGCATCGGCAGGAAGATGTTCATTCGCATATTCGCTATTATTCCGGAAATTGATTTTTTGTCGTTTCTTTTCAGATTCATTGTCAGTCTGTTTCTCCCGTACGGTAGCTTCTTGGTGTGCAGCCCTGGGTTTTCTTGAACACAAACGAGAAATATCGCGGATCCTTATATCCGATCTCGTAAGCTATTTCGCCCGACCGCTTGCCGGTCTGTCTGAGCAGCTGTTTTGCCTTTGTCATGCGTTTCTGTGTCAGATACTCAATAAACGAAACGCCCATTTTCTGGCTGAACAATGCGCTCAGATAGTTTGCGCTTATGTTTATCGCCTGTGCCACACCGTTGAGTGAGATATTCTCGTCTGTATAGTTTTTGTCGATATACCTGATGGCACTGTCTATAATATCGCTCGTCTGACGCTGTGTTTCTATATCGCGCATATCGATGGCTGCGCTGAGAACACTGACAAGATAGCTTTTCAGATTCTCGACAGGCATATTGAGCTCTGCGGGCGGTATCTGCTGAAGAAACACTTCCCTGCTGCAGCCGATTTCCTGAATTACCTGCTCGGCGTTCAGCCGCGCACTCATAATAATATAATGTCTGAAGAGAAGAGAGTTTTCTGCGCCGCAGAGATTGCTAAGATAATCCTCAGCAAATGCTTCGGTTTCTTCCGATATTCCCGTCTGGATAAAATTACGGATAACCATAGGATCTATCTTCTGCGGATCGATCGATTCAAGCGCATCTTCGGCAGTGTGACTGCGCTCGATATTGAGCATTTCAGTCGTGAAAATATGCTGGGACGGTATTATATGTCTGTACGCAAGCACCTGGTTTGCGTCGGAGTAACACTGCGGCAGTCCGCTGAGTCGATATGTCGTTGTTCCGACAGCAACATACCAGTTAAGCTGATCACCCGCATTCTCGCATCTTGATTTTATGATCTCAACGCTGCGCTGCGTCATATCGTCGACGTTGTCCTTGTCCCCCATAATAAGGACAGCATACGACAGCAGGTTGCATCTGAACAGTATATAATCGGGATAACGAAGAAAATAATTGAGTATTCCGTCAAGGGTATTCGCCGCGGTCTCGGAATATCCTGTGTTATTTTCCGACTGGACCGTGAAAACAACAAAATTATACCCGTCCGCATTCAGGTTCAGATTGAGCTCGTCGGCCTGTTCGTATATCTCCTGAACGCTCATGGAGCCTTCAACAAGTTTTTCAAAGAAAGCACGTCTTGAAAAGCTTTCGAATTTTTTAATCTCCTGCTCGTATTTATGCAGATAATCCTTCTGCTCCTGCTCTTCTTCGATCTTCTGTTTTGTCTGCTCGAGAGCCTTTATCATGGACGCTTTTGTTATCGGCTTGAGCAGGTACTGGTCAACATTGAGCTCTATCGCCTGACGCGCAAACTCAAAATCGCTGTGACCGCTTATTATGATTATTTTTGTGTTCGGCAGCTCACGGCTGACAATATTGCTCAGCGAAAGACCGTCCATAAACGGCATCTTGATATCTGTTATCAGCACATCCGGCTTGAGCTTGCGTATGAGAGGAAGCGCCATTTCCCCATCGGGCGCATCTCCGACAAATTCAAATCCGTGTTTTTCCCACGGTATGATATCGCGCAAGCCTTCACGCACAACACTTTCATCTTCGGTAATAAATACTTTGATGAGATCCATTGTACACGCCTCCTTTTGCTTGTATATATTTGATTATAGCACGCTTTGTCCGACCTTTTCAACCCGACAGGACCGCCTTGAGCGCAATTCGTAAATTATTCGGTTAAATTCAAAAAAAATCGATAGATATCGGTAAAAAAAGAAAAAGACCGATGAGAATACATCGGTCTTTTCGTCGGAAAGAGCTGTATAACGCTGTTACCAAATAAAAGGAATCAATCGGTATCTGACCTTTTGTTTATATTCACTGTAACCGTCAAGTTCCTTTTCAAGAAATTCTTCTTCGCCTTTGATTCTTTTTGCGATAATAAAGGGATAAGCAAGAAAAATCAAAAACGAATATATTGAGCCGAGCACTATCGGCATTGACAGAAACATAAGTAATGTTGCACTGTACATCGGATGTCTGACAATACCGTATAATCCCGTATCGATGACCTTTTGGTTTTCCTGCACTTCAATGGTACGGCTGAGGTATGTATTTTCTCTGAGCACTTCGGCATAAAGGACGTAAGACATAAGAAAAACTACGGAAGCACCGATTACAACACCTCTTGGCAGCATATACCAGCCAAAACGGAAGTTCAGCCCCGCAACGATGAAGCCTGCCAAAAACATAAGACCGCTCAGTTTCACAACCGTACTCTGTTCTCGTTGTTTTTCTTTTGCATCCAGTCTGCTTCTCAACAGATCGGGATTTTTAAGCATCAACACAATTCCCGCCAAAAGCATCGGTACAAATAAAACCGCGATAAATAACCAGCCGTTAAAGAACGACAGAGTACCCGCCGGAAGGAATATCAGCAGCCCGATCAGAATGAATCCAAATATGAATTTAGTTATCGCTTGAATAAACAATTTTATTGTCATAGCAATCCACCGGCAAATTCAAGTTTGTCTGATAGAGTCGATAGTATATTTAAGGAGAATATCGGTTACTAAGATTAAAGCAACGCGTATTTTACAAATACCGCAAGGGATTTATTTCGTTGAAAAAAGACTAACTAAACGGAGCCGAATCGAGGTAAAAAAGCCTAAAAGCAGTGTACTGCTTTGTTCAGTTGAATTCCTTATACCTTCAAGTGCGTTTCGTCATAGGTTACGAGCCAATAGTCTTTCATATCTCCCACATCAAAAGAATTTCGCTTTTTACCCGTTCCGCCTTGCTCGGGAAATTTGTCTGAATACTTATAGGATTTAATAGAATGAAATGTTTCATGGCCGTCAACAAGCATAATCTCAATACTTTCTTTTGATAGCACTACTTCTTGAATCGTCATATCAGACAGTATGTTTTTGAGCTTTTCGAGACTATTTGAATAGTCATTAAACGTAATTAACGGAACATATTTTTCCGCATAGTCAGGATGACATTCCAAAACATTATCATCAAACAAAATATGTTCACCGGCGGACCATATACAATAATTCAACCATCTTGTACCTTGTTTACTCTGTAATTTAAGTCCGAAAAAACCGGGACCTCCCATTCCATAGGTGCCGCAACAAGTAGATACGTCAACAATCCGACTGTTTTTCAGTGTTTCAAGTCCAAATTCCTCAATGTTTAACGGAACACCCAACATAATCATCTCATAGGAACTGGGTTTATATCTAAAAATGGGATATTTACGAATCCTCTTAAAACCTCTTGCTTTCCAAAGCTTTTTGTCGGATTTTTTGACTATTGCAAAATTTTCAAGAACAAGTCCAATACGAAGATTCAAAAATGGATGTTTTAAAAAACTCATAATTATCACCTCGTTCGTTATATTCTTATTTGTCAAACTAATTATATCGCAAAACTATGAGTTTTTCAATGAAATCGCGCTTTGCGCGATGAAATCCGAGTATCGTTTGGATGGAATCTGATTCGCAGATGAAATAAAATCCGTCCTTTTATCCCAACGAAGTCGAATTTCATCACGGAGTGATTTAATCCACCGCAGGTGGATTTATCCCGTCCAAAATGACGGATTTTATTGAAAAGAAACAACCTTTGTCCGATAGACAAAGGTTGTTTCTTTTCTGGCGGAGAAGGAGGGATTTGAACCCTCGCGACCCTTCCGAGCCCTACTCCCTTAGCAGGGGAGCCCCTTCACCACTTGGGTACTTCTCCAAATGTGATTTGATAATCGATATATATGCGAAAAAGATGTGGCGGAGGGGAAGGGATTCGAACCCTTGGTACGTTTCCGTATCACTGGTTTTCAAGACCAGCTCCTTAAACCGCTCGGACACCCCTCCGTGAGCTCGCTCACATGAGTTCGCCATATAATATTACCAAATCAGCGTTCAAATGTCAATACAAAAGCTTAATTTTTTCTTACTTTTGCTGCCAATTTAAGCTCGTTTTTCAAGATAAGCCTTGGGGGCAACAAACTGAAGCGCACCTTTCATTATCTCGAAATCGATCGTTGTCGAAGAAAAGCATTCGCCGTCAACCGTTACGATTACGGGGGTTTTGGATTCGACCCTCATATGTGTGCCTTTTCTGATCGTGAGGATCTTCTTGAAGCGTTTTTTATGTACAAACGCGCCGCTCTTATAATCGGAGATGAGAGTGAGCGCCTTGAGCTTTGAGACCTTCTTGACAAGAATGAAATCAATGATTCCGTCGGTCGGGTCAGCCATCGGTGCGCTGTGGAAACCGCCGCCGTAATACTGACCGCCCGCTGCCAGCGAGAAGAGATAATCGCCTTCAAAGGTCTCCTTATCGTCTATCGTTACCTTGATCGTGTTATAAATCTTTCCCAAAAAGCTTCGGATAACAGCCTTATCGTAAGCCTGTGCGCCCGAATACTTCTTATTCTTTGACTTGATTCTGTTAGCCTTGTCGCAGATTATGGCATCAAATCCCATCGAGCAGATATTTATCGATTTGAGGGGACCTGCGTCGATAGCATCGACCGCAACGCTCTGAGATACTATGTAGCTGTCGAGGTCAAGGAAATCCTCGGTTGTACCGAAACTTTTTATATAGTCATTTCCCGAGCCGCACGGAAGGCATCCGAGCTCGCAGTTGGGCTTGTTCATAAGACCGTTTGCCGTTTCGCAAAGCGTTCCGTCACCGCCGACCGCAAACACACGCACGGGACATTCCGCAGTCGCCGCATCGGCCGCCTCGGCTGCTATCTCACTTGCGTGACCTTCGTGCTGTGTATATACGATCTCATAGTCAAGACCGTTTTTCTCGCAGGCTGATTTGATGTCATCGCCATATTTTTCGCCTGCATTTACGGGACCCGCCGTCGGATTTATTATAAAAAGGTATTTCATAATTCTGCCTCCATTTATACGTCTTTCGGTACACGATCCTACTTAAAGTACATATATGCCTGACATTTTATCATTCCGTTATAAAGCTTTCTGCGTTTGTCGGCTTTTCTTCCGAAAACTCTCTCGAAATCTTCATCGGGGGTGATTATCGTATAGCTGTTTCCCTGTCTTCTCGGGAAAACCTTGCCCATGGTCTTATATACCTTCTCCGCCTCGGCAAGGGTGAGAAGCCTCTCTCCGTACGGAGGGTTGCAGATAACGATACCCGAATCACACCTGAAATCGGCTACATCGCCCGTTGTGAAACGAATACGCTTTGCGACGCCTGCCTTAAAGGCATTTTCACTCGCGGTTTTTACCGCTGCTGGGTCGATATCGGAGCCGAAACCCTCGAACGCTGCATCTCTCCGAATCAGAGAATCGGCTCTTTCGCGCTCGTCACGCCAGACAGTATCGGGTATGATTCCCCATTTTTCGCAGGAAAAGCTGCGTTTTATTCCCGGTGCGACGTTGAGCGCCTTGAGGGCTGCTTCGATAAGGATCGTGCCTGAGCCGCACATCGGGTCGTAAACCACACTGTCCTTTTTCACAAAGGAAATGTCGGAAAGCGCCGCGGCAAGAGTCTCCTTTATCGGAGCTGCCACGCCGTTTCTTCGATATCCCCTTTTATGCAGACCGTTGCCGCTGGTATCTATCATAAGATAGGCTACGTCCTTATGGATATGGAACTGGATCTGTCTCGGATATCCGACCTCTTCAAACCAGGGGACATGATATTTTGTTTTTAGACGCTCGACGACAGCCTTTTTGATGATCGACTGACAGTCGGACACGCTGAAAAGCTTGGACGAGACGGAGCTTCCCTTGACGGGGAATGCGTCGCTCTTCCCTATCCAGCGCTCCCATTCAAGAGCCTTTGTTCCTTCAAAGAGCTCGTCAAAGGTTCTTGCTTCAAAGCTGCCGACGACAATCAATATGCGCTCGGCATATCTTGTCCAGAGATTTGCTCTGCAGAGAATATTCTCGTCTCCCGAGAAAAAGACTCTGCCGTTTTCGGGTGCGACATCGCGTGCATCCATTCTTTTAAGCTCTCCGCCTATGAGTCCCTCAAGACCCATCAGGCAGGGAGCGACCATTTTAATATCCATTATTCAAAATTACCCAAACTTCCGACACTCTGAGCCTTGAGATATGCGTTGATGAATCCGTCAAGCTCGCCGTCCATGACTGCCTGAATGTTGCCAACCTCAAAGCCTGTGCGGTGATCCTTTGCCATTGTATAGGGCATGAAAACATAGGAGCGAATCTGGCTTCCCCATGCAATCTCCTTCTGGGCGCCCTTGATATCCTCGATTCTCTCGAGGTTTTCTCTCTCCTTGATTTCGAGGAGCTTGGACTTGAGCATCTTCATTGCGACGTCCTTGTTCTGGAACTGGCTTCGCTCATTCTGACATGCGGTTACGATACCTGTCGGGATATGGGTGATTCGGACGGCGGAATCGGTTGTATTGACGTGCTGACCGCCTGCGCCGCTCGAACGGTAGGTATCGACCTTTATATCCTCAGGTCTTATCTCGATCTCGATATCATCGCTTATCTCGGGCATAACCTCGAGCGATGCAAACGACGTATGACGTCTTCCCGAAGAATCGAAGGGAGATACTCGGACGAGTCTGTGAACGCCCGACTCGCACTTGAGATAGCCGTATGCGTTTTCGCCCTCGATGAGGATGGATGCACTCTTGAGACCTGCTTCATCGCCGTCGAGATAATCAAGGGTCTTGAGCTTATAGCCGTGGCTCTCCGCCCACTTTGTATACATGCGCAAAAGCATCTCCGCCCAGTCCTGAGCCTCGGTTCCGCCTGCGCCTGCGTGGAATGTGAGGATCGCATTGTTGGCGTCATACTCGCCCGTGAGAAGGGTCGAGAGTGTCATCTCGTCGAGCTTTGCCGCAAACTGCTCGACAGCTTCCGCAGATTCCTCGAACAGAGAAAGGTCCTCTTCCTCATTGCCCATCTCGGACAGCGTCATCGCGTCATCAAACGACGAACAGAGCTTCTCATAGGAAGCGACGCGGCTCTTGAGACCGCTCAGCTTCTTGAGAACCTCCTGTGACTTCTGCATATCGTCCCAGAAGCCTGCTTCACCGCTCTGTGCCTCAAGCTTTTCGATCTCTTTTTTTGCGCTCTCGATAGCAAGAGCTTCAAACAGCTCATCAAGCTGCGGCTTCAAGCCGTTGAGCTTTAAGATGAGTTCCTCAAACTGAAGCATAAACTTCATTCCTTTCCAAAATCAAACAATACTGCTAAAAAAGCATTTCATTTTATTTTATCGTAATCGACGCCGATTGTAAAGCCATAAAGCGCCTTTATTTGAAAAATATGTCATTTATTGCGCTCTTCGATAAAATCGAGGAAGGATTCGATATACTCCCTGTGAGGGGTTATGACCCTTACATCGATTTCGGGATTATTCGCTGCAAAATCGCTTAGCATATCTCTCAGGTTATCCGCCGACTGCATATAATCATTGATTATATATTCGCGGTCCATTCCCATTTTATGCAGAAGTATTGCGGATACCACTCCCGTTCTGTCCTTACCCGCATTGCAGAAATACATCACGTTCGTTTTACATTCCGTGACCGTCTTTATTATCTTTTCCATATTTTCGTCCGCCATTTTTATATACGAGCGTGCGACATCTTCGGGTGACGGCGGAACGACATTTCCTCCCGTAACGGGCATACAGATATATTCAAACTCGTTTCTGTTTATCAGGGGACAGACCTTTCCTTCCCTCTCCGACTCTTCCCTCAGGTCGACAACCGTCGTTATATTGTTTTCGAGAAGCCATTTTATCTCCTCCTCGGTTATACGGTGCGGCACATCGCTTCGGATATACCTGAGACTGTCCGAAAGAAGGGGGCGCGTATTATTTGTGCTTTTAAGAAGAGATGCCATTTTATATACCTCTTATCATCTATCGTGTTTTTTCAATTATAAAACAAAAGCAAATCAACTTCAATGCGATTTTATAGACGGCTGATATTATATAAAAACAGGAGTGTATATTCCTTTCGGAAAATACACTCCTGTTTGAAACTATAAAACTTATTTTTCCGATACTGCCTTTGCTTTATGCTCTGTTTTGCCGAACGGCACGAGATGGGTTTTATCGAGCGCCAGCATCACCGACGGGATAAGAATAAGCTGAACTATGATTCCGGGCAAGGCATCGACAAACGCGCCCGCGAGGAACATTTTAACGGTAAATCCGTCCGCGCCGAAGCCGAGGAGAACGAGCTGCGCTATCCCCCACACTATCCTTCCACCGAGCATCGCTGCGATCATCGCACGGAAAAGAGAGCGCAGGCATCTCCATCGGGAGCCATTATACACGATACCTATTATGAATCCGTATGCCGCAAGCTCAAACGCCATCGCGATCGCCGTCGGGTAAAGGGGCGGCATCATAAAAAGCATCGAGCGCATAAGCGGAAGAACAAATCCTACCACCAGACCGTACTGCCAGCCGCATATCAGTCCGCAGAGCAGCACGGGAATATGCATCGGGAGAAGCATACTGCCGATTTTCGGTATCTGACCCGTAAAGAAAGGCAAAACTATGCCTATTGCAATAAACAATGCAGAAAGCACCAATTTCACAAGCTTTTTATTTTTCATGATAACCCCCCTGTACGGTTTGATGAACTTATTATATATTATCATTTTACCGATTTAAAGGGGTTTGAATTATTTATCTTCATAAAATTTTATCGTGCCCGAAAAAAGGACTGCTTCAAAGTGAAGCAGTCCTTATAATTCAGTATCGGAAGATTACTCTTCGTCTGCGCCCTCTTCGATTTCTTCCTCGACAGGCTCGCTGTCCTCAAGAAGCTTGCGCATGGAGAGGCTTACACGCTTGCGCTCAAGATCAACCTCGGTGATGACTGCGCGGACAACATCGCCAACCTTGACGACATCTGTCGGAGCCTCAACTCTTGTGTTGCTGAGCTGCGAGATATGTACAAGACCGTCAATACCCGGAAGGATGTTTACGAATGCGCCGAAGGTCGGAGTGCCGACAACGGGTGCTTCGATAACGGTACCTACGGGATACTTATTCTTCATGATCTCCCAGGGATTGTCCTCAGTCTTCTTGTAGCCGAGAGAAATCTTTCTCTTCTCCTTGTCAACCTTCTTGACAAAGACTTCGACAACATCGCCGACATTGACAACCTCGGACGGATGCTTGATTCTGTTCCAGGAAAGCTCGGAAATGTGAACCATGCCGTCAACTGCACCGAGGTCAACAAATGCGCCGTAGGTGGTGAGAGACTTGACGGTGCCGGTGAATACTGCACCCTCTGCGATCTCTTCCCAGAACTTTGCTTCCTTCTCCTTGCGCTCCTTGTTGAGGAGAGCACGGATGGAACCGACAGCACGTCTTCTGCTGGGATTTACCTCGATAACGATGAACTTGACGGTCTTCTTGAGAAGTCCCTCAAGCGGCTCGTTGCGGGTTGCGGTAGCCTGAGATGCGGGAACGAAAACCTTAACGCCCTTGTAGGAAACGATAACGCCGCCCTTGATAACCTCAGTTACGACACCCTCAAAGATAACAGGCTCCTTCTTCTCCTCGGGCTGTGCCGGGGTCTCCTCGACAGGAGCTGCCTCTTCTGCCTTTGCCTCAGTCTGCTCGTCGTCTGCGTGGAAAACATCCTCGTCATCGTCGTCACGGCGGCGGCGCGGACGGTCGGAGATCTTCGGAGCAGCAGCTTTGATTTCATCCCATGCGCGAACGGAATCGAGAACGCGCTTAGACAAATAAATGTAGCCCTCCTGATCGTTCGTGCGCAGAATCATAAGCTCAAGCTCGTCACCGATCTTGACGCAGTCCTCTGTGGAGAGGTTGGGGTTGTCCGTAAGCTCTTCGAGCAGAACTACACCGGACTGCTTACGCCCGACATCGACGTAAATCTCATTGGGAGCGATGCTTACGACTATGCCCTTTACTACCTTTCCGTTTGTGTTAGAGGTTCTGAGGGATTCTTCAAGCATTGCCTCAAAATTTTCGTCGCTGTTGATGATTTCTGTCATTGAACTAAGTACCTCCTTAATTATCCCCGCAGGCGTTGAAGCACCTGCAGTTATGCCAATATTATGTGCCGCTCGCACAGCGGCGGGGTCAATCTCCGACGCAGACTCCACAAGAAGAGTCCTGCAGTTCTCGGAGCATATATGCCCAAGCTTCTGCGTATTGGAGCTGTGCCTTCCTCCGATGACGACCATGAGGTCACATTTTCGGGAAAGTTCAACCGCCTCACGCTGACGCTGGAGCGTAGCATTACATATTGTATCAAATATTGTCGCGTTTGTATAGACTTTTTTTATTTTTTCGGAACAAATTTTCCACAATTCCGAATTGAAGGTGGTCTGAGCCACAACTGTGACAGATTTTTGAGCTAAACCGGGGTTATCTTTTGTTAATTCTGCCAATTCGGTATCGTTCGAAAATACGAAGTATTCGCCTTTGCAGTGTCCGCTGATGCCGAGAACCTCGGGATGACGGGCATCGCCTGCTATCAGTACGACCTCTCCCCGTGCGGACGCTTCCGAGACGATATTGTGTATCTTTGCGACGAACGGGCAGGTTGCATCACAGAAGCTGAGCGAAAGCTCAGATATCTCGTTATACACGCTTTCCGCAACGCCGTGCGATCTTATGACCAGCACACCGTCCCCCGTCACATCGGAAGGTTTATCGGCTATCGATGCTCCGCGTCTTTCGAAATCGGAAACAACGGCGCTGTTGTGAATTATCGGACCGAGGGTATATACCTTCTTGCCTTCATTGAGGAGACTGTCGACCATCTCGACCGCTCGGTTGACTCCGAAACAGAAGCCCGCTGTCTTTGCAAGAAAGATGCCCATCAGCCGCGCACCTCCCGACAGTAATCGCGAAGCTCGGCAACGATCTCCTGAAGCTTATTGGCGGCTTCCCTGTATTCCTTCGCTGTGCCTTCGACAATGCCCAGCTCCTGCGGGGTTACGGGATCGCCGAACGCGACGCTGTATTTTCCGAACAGTCTGACCTTCTTTTTATTTGAATAGATGGCAAACGGATATATGGGAACATTGGCTTTATGAGCTATGTAGGCAAAACCGGTCTTGAAACGTCCGATCTCGCCGTTCTTTGAACGCGTGCCCTCGGGATATATGCCGAGAACGTGACCATCTTCCAGAATCTCGACCGCTTTATCGAGCGCCGACATATCAGCCGATCCTCTTTCGACCGGGAAAGCGCCGTACGATCTGACTGCCCAGCCGACAACGGGAATCTTGAAAAGCTCGACCTTTGCCATATATCTGATCTGTCTCTTCTGTGAGAAGTATTTTGCTATCGGGTCAAAATTGCTTATGTGGTTGCCTGCTGCAATGAATGCGCCTTCATCGGGGATGCAATCCTTGCCCTTGACTATCTTGAGTCTGAGAAAAGGAAAAACTATCGGTCCTGCGAGAGGCGCGGTCAGCTTATAGAAAAAGCTTCTGTCGTCCTTTTTCTTTTTTGTTGCCTTGTCTTTTTTCATAAACCACAGACCCCTTATCTTCTCGGCAGATTATCTTTTATTGCATTATACAGCGCAATTTCGGATTCTTCAAGAGAAAGCTCTGTCGTATCGAGAAGAATTGCGTCCTTTGCCTGCTTGAGCGGTGCTATCGGGCGGTTCATATCCTGCTCGTCACGCTCGTTTACGCTCTTGAGAACGGCTTCGAATTCGACATCGTGACCCTTCTCGACGAGCTCCTTATGACGTCTGCGTGCACGCGCCTCAGCCGACGCTGTGAGGAAAATCTTGACATCGGCGTTGGGCAGAACCACCGTTCCGATATCGCGTCCGTCCATAACAACATTATTGTTCTGTGCCATCTCAAGCTGGAGGTCGAAGAGGAATTCCCTGACCTTTGCAATGGCGGAAACGGCAGAAGCCGCAGCGGAAACCTCCTGGGTGCGAATAACGCTTGTAACGTTCTCGCCGCAGAGATAAACCCTCTGCTCATCGCCGACATATTTGAGCTCGATATCGATCATCGGCAGCATCGCCGCAACCTTAGAAGCGTTATAGACATCGACTCCGCGCTGGATAACAAACAGCGCGATCGCTCTGTAAAGAGCGCCCGTATCAACATAGATGTATCCGAGGCGCTTTGCCACAGCCTTTGCAAGTGTACTTTTGCCTGCACCTGCAGGTCCGTCGATAGCAACATTTATCATTTGTATTCTCAATCCTTTTCAATTATTGATCCTGCGCGGCAGCTTTTCCCGCGCACACACCCGTCGAAAGGGCTATCTGAAGGTTGTATCCGCCCGTATGAGCGTCAACATCTATCACTTCACCTGCAAAGTATAATCCCTTTACAAGCTTTGATTCCATCGTTTTTGGGTTGATTTCCTTAACCGATATACCGCCCGCCGTAACGATAGCTTCGTTGATGGGGCGGAAATCCACCAGCTTCAGGTCAAATGATTTAAGGAGTTTTACAAGCGACTCCCTCTGCGCACGTGTAATGGAATTCACCTTTACATACGGCATTATACCCGATCGTGCGACAACCACATCGATCATGCTTTTGGGAAGCAGTTTTCTTAGGAAGTTTTCGAAATCCTTGTTCATATTCTCGGAAAACTCTCTGAGAATACGCGCATCAAGCTGTTCCTCGGAAAGCGCAGGCTTGAGGTCGATCGACACCGTACAGGGCATATCCTTCTTCTTATCGATATGCGAGCTTGCGCTCAGAATCACGGGACCCGACAAGCCGAAATGGGTAAAAAGCAGTTCACCGAAATCGGTATAAACCGTTTTGCCTGCAGAATTTTTCACCGTGATGGAAATGTTTTTGAGCGAGAGTCCCTGCATACGCGCGCACTCGCCGCCGTCGCAGACCATCGGCACGAGCGACGGTGATATCGGAACGAGGGTATGTCCGAGCGACTGCGCAAGCTTATATCCCGAGCCGTCCGACCCTGTTCCCGGATATGATGCACCGCCCGTCGCGATGACGCAGCAATCACACTCGAATCTTCCTTTATTCGATTTTACGGCACGGACGCATCCGTCCTCAACTTCGATCTCCGTTATATTCGCCTGCTCGATGCGTGCCCCGCTTTTTTTCACAAAGCCGACCATCGCATCGTTTATATCCATCGCTTTATCCGACACGGGAAAGACTCTCCCTCCCCGCTCGGTCTTAAGCGGAACGGAACGCGACTCAAAAAACTCCATCGTATCGTTCGGAGAAAACGCAGCAAAAGCGCTGTAAAGAAATTTCGGGTTGTGAACGATATTTGCGAGCAGCTTTTCCCTGTCGCAGTTGTTTGTGATGTTGCAGCGGCCCTTGCCCGTTATTATGAGCTTTCTTCCGGGGCGCTGATTTTTTTCAAAAAGGGTGACCTTTGCACCTTCATTTGCCGCAGTACCCGCCGCCATCATGCCCGCAGGTCCCGCTCCGATTACCGCAATTCTTTTCAAATTGCTTATTCCCCGCCTTTTTCGTATACGTTATTGGCATCCCAGATTTTCTCCAGTTTGACCAGGGTTGATTCCATCTCGCGCTTGCGGCGCATCGCGATCGCCACAATAAGCGAATTTATGAGACTCATGGGCGCTGCCAGCGAATCGACAACCGACGCCATTTCGCTCTTTGCCAGAAGCAGGTGGTGAGCGTAGGGCTTGAGCGGTGAAGTATCGCTGTCGGTAAGGGCGATGATCTTCGCGCCGCTCTCGCAGGCAAAACGCATTGCCGCAACGACACGCCTCGAATATCTCGGGAAGCTTATTCCGATAACAACATCGTTTTTATCGATACGCACCATCTGACCGAACATAGCGCTCTCGTCGGAAGGGTCGACAACTATGACATCAGCGAGTGCGAGCGAAAGATAATAACCGAGAAATGACGCCAGCACGGACGCGCTCCTCGTTCCGATTATAAACACCTTTTTAGCTTTGCATATCGCATCTATCGCTGAATTAAACTCAGTCCTCGAGGTTTCCTCCATGGTGCGGCGGATCATTTCGATATCAAGGCTCATAACATTGCTGAGGATATCGCCGTCCCCAAGTCTTTCTGTGCCGAGCTCGATCCTCTGGACGGAGTTGAGCTTGCTCTTGAGCATCGACTGGAGCTCGCGCTGCATCTGAGGATAGCCTTCAAAACCGATCTCATTTGCAAAACGGACGACCGTCGATTCACTCACACCTACGGTCTGTCCGAGTTTCGCGGCGGTCATATACGCTGCTTTTTCGCAATTTTCGCAGATGAACAAACCGATAGCTCTCTGTCCCTTTGAGAACTTCGGCGCCTGCATTTTTATCCTGTCAAGCAGATTCCCGCCCATATATTTTCCTTTCTTTTGAACAATAAACCGGCATATAGCCGGTTTATCTGCTCGTGTTGAATATTTTGGAAATACGCGGCTGCAGCCTGTTGACATAGATGACGACACATCTTGTCAGGCACAGGTCGTATACAAAGAACGCCACATTGCCTGCCGCCATGAGAACGGGCAGTGCATATTTGCCGAAGACCTCGCTGTCCTCAAACGGAAGCCCGAGAAGCACGACGGCAACATAATATGTAGCAAGTATTATTGCGTTGAAATATACAAACTTGAGAATATACTCAAGCACTATCTTACCCGTCTTTTCAAAATATTTCTTTATTATCGGGTAGATTCCGAACAGGACGAGATAGAACAGCGCGGCCTCCTTGTCGCCCACCGTTATCATCGAGACCGCCGCAACAGCGACATACATCATGAGCGCTGTCGGCGAACCGTACTCAATGGACGGGATAAGGATAAGCGCGCCGGCTACCATAGGCAGCGCATATGTCATGAACGGGGCAATATAGGTCATAAGCATAATCGCCACGCTCAGACCTGCAAGCACGCCGCACAGCGCTACCTTTCCGATATTCCTTGACATATCAGCAGCAGGAGATGATGTCTCCGCCGAAGCACTCACAGCAGGAGTCAGCGCAGAGCATTCCGCAGCACATAGAGCATACGTCGCAGCCGCCCTTATCGGAACCCGAGCCTGCTCTGTATCCGCCCATCTTTCCGCTTCTCATCTGCTGTGCCTGGTTATAGGCAGCTCTGAACTCGGAATTGTTGGGGTCAAGCTTTACCGCTGTCTGAAGATAGGTATATGCCTGCTCGAGCCAGCCGCGTCTGTAAAGAACTGTACCCTTGAGGAAGTTCCATTCCGCATTTCTTCTCTCCTGCGATACGGCGTCGAGAAGCTGCTCTGCATCGGCAAAGCGATTGCTCATGATGAGCTTGCGGATATCGGGGAAGCTTGTTGTGGTGCTGTAGGTATTGCTGTAAGCACCGCCTGCGTTTGCGCCCGAATAGCTGTAACCTGCGGACGAGCCGTAGCTGTTATTTGAGCCGTAATTCGAAGAACTTCCGTAGCTTCCGCCGGAGGAAGATGCTCCTGTGCGGGAACCGCCGTTCTTTCTGTCGGTTACGATGGTATCGTAAGCTTCGTTGACCTCTTTCATCTTCTCCGACGCAAGATCGGCAAGATCGGGTGCCTCAGCATAATTGTCCGGATGATACTTTCTCGCGAGGTTTCTGTACGCGGTTTTTACCTCTTCATCCGAAGCTGTTGAGGAAACGCCAAGAACAACATAAGGGTCTGTCATTGATGCTGCAACTCCTTTTCATGAAGGGCCGTCTTCTGCGACTGCCCGATTCCTAAAAAAATAACATTGTCAAGTATCGGAGCATATTCTCCGAGCTCAAGTAAATTATATGCCGTTATCGCTCTCGAAATCGACATATTCAGACATTCGTTTGCAAAATCACGGGCATCTCTGAGCTTCTGCGAATCTTCCTTTATGTCGCTTCGCTCAATGCCGAATCTGAGCACAAACGGGTTGAAATTGCGCTTTTTCGTATCCTTTTCGATATCGTCAAGCGCATCGATGATATATATCCACCGACCGATATAATAACCGAAATCGGCAAGGATCCTTTTATCCTTTTCGTCCTCGGAAAGATACTGCGCCAGATAGGATATCATCTTTGCTGTCGGCTCGCTCACCGAATCGACCGACGGCTCGGGAGCCTCCTCGGCAATACGCTGATTCTCGATATACTCGGCGATGGCCGCGTCCAGCTCGGGATAATTCTTCCTCGCCTTTCTCCTCATCGGAGCGGCAAAAAGCCTGATTATCCCCCACCCTATCTTTCCGAAAAAACGGCTGTCACGGATATTGTCGTTTACCTTCTGATAAAAGGTCGATGCTGTGACCGCGCTTGTCAGCGCAAAGCCCTCCTTGTCGCAGGTGCAGAAACCGCATTTCTTGAGAGGGTTGAACACACATCTTCCCTTTTTGTAATGCGGACTCTGCTTATGAAGAGCCATATATAATATTGTTACAAAGGTATAATCGTAATTGAGAACCATTCGCGACAGAGGTCCGTATCGCCTGCCGAGTTCACGGCACAGCGTACAGTAGACGGCTCTGTATTCCTCATATTCACAGATACGAAGCTGCGGTTTGAAAATGCGTATATACCCGAACAACAGTCACAACCCCAAATTTTATCTTACCATAAATTTTACAATAAATTTTAATCTCAATTATGAACGCATTGTTAATTTTGTGGTTTTATGCCGAGAATACGGGACAGATATTTGCCCGTATGCGATCTCTCGCAGACTGCAACCTCCTCGGGGGTTCCGCAGGCAACGATTTCGCCGCCTCTGTCGCCGCCCTCGGGACCGAGGTCTATGATATAATCGGCACACTTTATGACATCGAGGTTGTGCTCAATGACAACGACGGTGTTTCCGCCCTTGACGAGCGTCTGGATAACGTCGATAAGACGGTGGACGTCGGCTGTATGCAGACCTGTCGTCGGCTCGTCGAGCACGAATATCGTGCGTCCCGTCGCTCTCTTTGAAAGCTCGGTCGCAAGCTTGACTCGCTGCGCCTCGCCGCCTGAGAGTGTGGTTGCGGGCTGTCCGACCTTCACATAGCCGAGACCGACGTCGCAGAGGGTCTGGAACTTTCGCTGTATTCTCGGGACATTTTTGAAGAAATCGGCAGCCTCTTCGATGGTCATTTCAAGAACGTCGGAGATGCTCTTGCCCTTATACTTTACCTCAAGCGTCTCTCTGTTGTATCTTCTTCCCTTGCACACCTCGCACGGGACATATATATCGGGCAGGAAGTGCATCTCTATTCTGATAATTCCGTCGCCCTCGCACGACTCGCATCTTCCGCCCTTTTTATTGAAGCTGAATCTGCCCATATCAAAGCCGCGCATCTTCGCGTCCTGGGTTGTTGCAAAAAGCTGTCTTATCTCGCTGAAAACACCGGTATACGTCGCGGGGTTTGAACGAGGTGTTCTGCCGATGGGAGCCTGATTGATATCGATTATCTTATCGAGCTTTTCGATGCCCTCGATATCGTCATGCAGTCCCCATTTCGGCTTTGCGCCGTTGAGCTCGCTCGCAAGTCGTCTGTAAAGAATCTCGTTTATAAGCGAGCTTTTGCCCGAGCCCGACACGCCCGTGATGCAGGTCAGCGTACCGAGAGGAATGGAAACATCGAGATTTTTGAGGTTATTTTCCTTCGCTCCCTTTATCGTTATCCAGTCCTTGGGCGCTCTTCTCTCCTTCGGGACGGCAATCTTTCTGCGTCCGCTGAGATAATCGCCAGTTATGGATTTTTCGCATTTGAGCAGCTCTTTCACGGGACCCGAGAAAACGACCTCGCCGCCGTGAACGCCCGCACCCGGACCGATATCGACGATATGGTCGGCTTCGAGCATGGTCTCCTCGTCGTGCTCGACAACTATGAGAGTGTTGCCGAGGTCGCGCAGCTGTTTGAGGGTTGCAAGAAGCTTGCCGTTGTCACGCTGATGAAGTCCTATACTCGGCTCGTCGAGTATATAGAGCACACCCATAAGGAAGGAACCTATCTGGGTCGCAAGTCTGATTCTCTGGCTCTCGCCGCCCGAAAGTGTTCCCGACGACCTCGAAAGCGACAGATAATCAAGACCGACATTTTTAAGGAAACCGAGACGCTCTCTTATCTCCTTTATTATTCTGTCGGCGATCATGGCGTCCTTGCCGCTAAGCTCGAGGTTATCGATAAATTCGAGCGATTCGGCAACCGACATATCGGAAAGCTCGCTGATATTCTTGTCTCCTACCGTAACGCTGAGAGCTTCGGGCTTGAGTCTCTTGCCGTGACATTCCTCACAGGGTACTGCGCTCATCATAGCCTCGATATCCGCCTTTGACCAGGAGCTCTGCGTCTCTCTGTATCTGCGCTCGAGGTTGTTGACGATACCTTCGAATTCGGCTTCAAACTCGCGCGTGCCGTACATATCCTTGCGGACAAACTTCACCTTTTCGCCCTTTGTTCCGTAGAGGATCGCGTCGAGTCCTTCCTTCGGAATCTCGCAAATCGGCATATCGAGCGTAAAGCCGTATCTCTTCGCAAGACCCTCGTAATACATTCTTGCGATGGAATTCTTGTCGTAGACCTGCCAGCCTGTTGCCTTTATTGCTCCGCCCGAGATGGAAAGACGCGGGTCGGGGATTATGAGATCCTCGTCGATCTTCATGAAAACTCCGAGTCCCGTACATTTCGGACAGGCGCCGAAGGGGCTGTTGAAGGAGAACATTCTCGGCTCGAGCTCTTCCATCGAAACTCCGTGTTCGGGGCAGGCGTAGTTCTGCGAATAGAGCTTGTCCTCCCCGTCGATAACGGAAATGACGACAATACCGTCGGTGAGCGAGCAGGCCGTCTCTATCGAATCGGCCAGTCTTCCTCTTATTTCGTCCTTGATGACAAGTCGGTCGACAACGACGTCGACATTGTGACGGATATTCTTGTCGAGGTTTATCTCCTCGCTCAGGTCATAGATGCTGCCGTCTATTCTTACTCTTGCATAGCCCGAACGTCTCGCCGCGTCAAGCTCCTTTTTCTGCGTACCCTTCTTGCCCTTTATGATGGGCGCGAGAACCATTATTTTCGTTCCCGTCTCGAGCTCAAGAACGCTGTCGACAATCTGGTCGACCGACTGCTGGTCAATCTTCCTGCCGCAGACGGGACAGTGCGGAACACCGATTCTCGCATAGAGTAGTCTGAGATAATCGTGTATCTCCGTGACCGTTCCGACGGTGGAACGTGGGTTCTTTGATGTTGTTTTCTGATCTATCGAAATCGCGGGCGACAGACCCTCGATATAGTCGATCTCGGGTTTTCCCATCTGACCGAGGAACTGTCTTGCGTACGATGACAGCGATTCGACATAGCGTCTCTGACCCTCGGCATAGATCGTGTCAAAAGCAAGCGAGCTCTTGCCCGAGCCCGAAAGTCCCGTGAAAACGATCAGTTTGTCACGCGGCAGTTCAAGCTCGATATTCTTGAGATTGTTCTCCCTTGCGCCTTTTATATGGATGTGTTTGTTTTCAGCCATTTTCCCTTACCTTTTCTAATCCAGTTTTCCGCCGAGCTGTTTTATATTATCTCTGAGCTGTGCGGCGAGCTCGAAATCGAGCAGCTTTGCAGCGTCCTTCATCTGCTTCTTGAGTTCGTTTATAAGCTGATCCTTTTCCGAACGGGTGAGCTTCTTCCTGCCCACCTTCGCACCGCCCTCCTTGGTGCTTATCTCAACTATTCCCGCAACCTTTTTGACTATCGTCTTTGGAACGATGCCGTGCTTTTCGTTATATTCCTTCTGAATCGCCCGTCTTCTCTCGGTCTCGAAGATGGCGCGTTCCATCGAGGGGGTTACGCTGTCAGCGTACATTATGACCTGACCGTCGGCGTTTCGCGCCGCTCGGCCGATGGTCTGGATGAGCGAGGTCTCGCTTCGAAGGAAGCCCTCCTTATCGGCATCGAGTATGGCGACAAGCGCAACCTCGGGGATATCAAGACCCTCTCTGAGCAGGTTGATTCCAACCAGCACGTCGAACTCACCCAGTCTCAGGTCGCGGATTATTTCCATTCGCTCGACCGTATCGACGCCGTGATGCATATAACGCACACGTATTCCGACCGATTCGAGATAACCCGTGAGGTCCTCCGCCATCTTCTTCGTGAGGGTGGTGACGAGGGTTCGGTATCCCTTGTCCGTTCTCTGATTTATCTCAGAAATGAGGTCGTCAATCTGTCCCTCGGTCGGCTTTACGATGACCTCGGGATCGAGAAGACCAGTCGGTCTGATGACCTGCTCGACCGTCTGAGCACTCTTATCCTTCTCGAACTGTGCAGGAGTTGCCGAGACGAATATCGCCTGATTTACGAGATCGTAAAACTCCTCGAATTTCAGCGGTCGGTTATCAAAAGCCGACGGCAGACGGAATCCGTAATCGACAAGATTCTTCTTTCTCGAATAGTCGCCTGCAAACATCGCTCTGACCTGAGGAATTGTTACGTGGGATTCGTCGACGAAAATCAGAAAATCCTTCGGGAAATAGTTTATGAGCGTGTGCGGGGTGCTTCCCGGTTCGCGTCCCGAAAGCACTCTTGAATAGTTTTCGATTCCCGAACAGAAGCCAATCTCCTCGAGCATCTCGATATCGTAGCGTGTTCTCTGCTCGATTCTCTGTGCTTCAATGAGCTTATCGTTATCCTTGAAATATTTTATGCGCTCGTCAAGCTCACGCTCGATCTCCTCGATCGCCGTACGCATCTTGTCCTTCGGCACGATATAATGCGAAGCGGGATATATCGCGATATGTCCGAGCAGCGATTTGAGCTCGCCCGTGACGGAATTTATCTCGCTTATCCTGTCGATCTCGTCGCCGAAGAACTCGACTCTTATGACGTTTTCTCCCGAATATGCGGGGAATATCTCGACAACGTCGCCTCTGACGCGGAACTTGTTTCTTGTGAAGTTTATGTCGTTTCTTTCGTACTGCATATCCACAAGGCGGTCGATGACCTCCCTGCGGCTCTTCTCCATTCCCGGGCGCAGAGACAGCACCATACTGCGGTAATCTATCGGGTCGCCGAGGGTATATATGCACGACACGCTGGCGACAATTATGACGTCGCGGCGCTCGGAAAGTGCGGCTGT
This sequence comes from Oscillospiraceae bacterium, assembly GCA_015065975.1. Taxonomy (GTDB): domain Bacteria; phylum Bacillota; class Clostridia; order Oscillospirales; family Acutalibacteraceae; genus SIG598. Next base: position 100,236 of record SVPG01000003.1, read on the forward strand.
TGCCGAATGGCGAAGCTTGTCTATCTCATCGTTGACCGAGGAATCCTTTTCGATATAGGTATCGGTCGTCGGAATGTACGATTCCGGCTGATAATAGTCGTAATAGGAAACAAAGAACTCGACCGCATTATCGGGAAAAAGCTCGCGGAACTCCGTACAGAGCTGTGCCGCGAGGGTCTTGTTATGCGCCAAAATAAGAGCAGGGCGATTGACCTGCTCTATTACATTTGCCATCGTGAAGGTCTTGCCCGAGCCGGTTACGCCGAGAAGGGTCTGCTCCGTGTAGCCTGCGTTTATACCGTCGACAAGCTTCTTTATTGCCTCGGGCTGGTCACCCGTCGGCTTGTATTTTGATGATATCTTAAATCTTTTTTCACTGCTCATAATCTTTGAACCGTTCTGAAAATCTCCCCGTACCGTTTACTGTTTGCCATTGAAAATGTCTTCTGTGTGGATACTATTATATGATCCAGCAGCGCGATGCCCGTAACAGAAAGGGCGTTTCGCACATTCTTTGTCGCCTCGATATCGTCGGGCGAGGGTGTCACGAAGCCTCCCGGGTGGTTATGCGCCATTATGACGTGGCGTGCATTGCGCTTGAGCACTGCCGACAGGATACTTCTTATATCGATAGGTGCGCCCGACATACTGCCTTCCGAGACAACGTCCGCGCCAATCACCGAGAATTTCGAGTCGAGCGAAAAGATCATTACCTTTTCCTTATCCATACCCGAAAACTTTGCTTTTATATAATCGACTATCTCCTCGTAGCTCGACGTCTCCTTCTCCCTCATGCAGTCCTCTGAATACACTCGGAACAGCTGCGGCAGCATATGAAGAAAGGTTGCGGCGTGGTCGCCTATCCCCTGCACCTCCCTGAGCTGTTCAACGGGAGCGTTTATGACGCCCGAAATGCTTTTGAATCGGTCAAGCAGATCGTGTGCGATCAGATTTGTATCCTTTCTCGGGATAACGTAAAAGAGCAGCAGCTCGAGAACATTGTGCGGCGGAAGCCCCTCGACCTCGTCACGAAGGATAAATTCCTTGAGACGCTCTCTGTGTCCCTCATGAGGTCCGCGCTTTTTCTTCTGATCCTCCTGCTTTTCCAACTCTCACACCTCCCGTCGGTCAACATTGCGTACATTATATTATACTATATCTTTATATATTTTCAATGAGAAATTCTTCGTATCGGACAACTTGATAAAACATTTGACAAACACAATCGCAATGATATAATGAATAATAAAATAAATACTGCACAAATTATTCTAAAGGAGAAATTATATGCTTCCTTATATCCATGTTTTTGGTCTGGAGCTCCCGATGTACGGTCTGATGATGATGACCGGCGCTTTCTTTGCCATTCTTTTCGCCTGTCTGCGAGGCAGCAAGCGCGGCTTTTATTCCATCGACCTTCTGCTCTGCTCCATCTTCGCCTTTCTCGGCGGTCTTCTCGGTGCAAAGATACTCTATTTCATCACCGATATTCCCCGAATGATCGAACATTTCAACACCTTCGGGTTCAGCTGGTCCGAGCTTTTCGGTCGTTTCCTCAACAGCGGCATCGTCTTCTACGGCGGTCTGATCGGCGGATTTATCGGCGGATTTGTCTACACAAAGATGTTCCGTCTTGATTTCTGGACGACTGCCGATGTGCTCATTCCGCTCCTCCCCCTTGCTCACGGTTTCGGTCGTCTCGGCTGCTTCTTTGCAGGCTGCTGCTACGGTCGCGAGTGCGCTCCTCCCTGGGGTATTCTTGTAACGAGTGAGCTCAGCTACGCTCAGGGCACCTACCGTCTGCCCGTCCAGCTCTTTGAATCCTGTTTTGACTTCTTTATCCTTCTTCCCGCTCTGCTCTTCTATTCGCGCAAGCCCCGTCAGAAGGGTCAGGTTGTCGGTCTTTACGCCATTCTTTACGGAATCTTCCGTTTCTGCAACGAGTATCTGCGCGGTGACGAGATTCGCGGAATCTTCGGCTCCTTCTCCACATCGCAGTGGATAAGCATCGCGCTCATTCCCATCGGCATCATTCTCATGACCGGCATAATCGAAAAGCTCTTCCCCAAGAGACTTTACGCCAACGTCACACCGGACGGCGTTGTGCTCGATTACGACGAAGATGAGGACGAAGACGAAACATCGGACGAAACATCCGATTCTCAGGACAATGAAAGCTGCTCGGAAGAATCGGTTTCCTCTGCCGACGAAGCCGACGAAGAATAACATTTTACTGCTAAACCCGGATTTGCCCTCCAGCAGATCCGGGTATTTTTTTAAGACAAGGTGTAACATTTTTCTTTTTTGTTTGTTATATTGGTGAATGCATTCGGAGAACACGGAAAGGAGGGCTGCCGTATCAATGACGAACTGCTAAATCAGCTTTATCATTCGTATTACAGGGAGATATACATATATCTATATTCCATGTGCCGACGGCATGATCTTGCTGAAGACCTGACTCAGGATACCTTTCTCAAGGCTATTCTTTCGCTGAGCGACAATCACGGCAATATGCGGGCGTGGCTTTATACTGTGGCCCGAAACCTTTATTTCAACCATGCAAGGAAAGAAAAAACTCTGACGACGCTTGAAGACATCTCGTCAGACGAAGAGCCGCACGGTTCGGAGCTTCTCGCCGAAATAACCCGAAAGGATCGGGACAGGCTGCTGCATCTCGCAATCGAGCAGCTCAGTCCCAACAAAAGAGAGGTTCTCATAATGCATTATTTTTCCGGTCTTTCGCAGAAGGAAATTGCTCAGATACTCGGACTCACACCGTCAAACGTCCGCGTACTGACTCTGCGGGCAAAGCAGGAACTCAAACGATATCTGGAGGTGCACGACATTGACATTTCGTGAAATTATAAAACTTTATAAAGAAGGCACTCTTCCCGAAGAAGAGAAGGCTGCGCTTGAGGCTGAGATCGAAAAGCACGAAGCCATCAGCGACTATTTATTCGACGATGCTGACATTCCCGGATTCGAGCCTGTCGCGTCCGAGGGTGATTCGCAATCAAACAAAAACGACAAGGATTCCGAAAAATTCACAGCCATGATAAACGCTTCCATAAGACGCGCTTTTGTCAGGACGGGCATAATCGTCGGCAGCGTGGTTCTTGCCGCTGTGCTTGCAGTGATTTTTGTTCTGCCGGGCTTTGTCTCCCTTTTCTATTATAATCCCGACGAGGTCGTCGGAACCTCAGAATACGGCTTTGAGACCGAACGTCTCGATCTCGATCTCTCGGTATACACAGAACTTTTCCTGCCGACGAAATACCGCAACGAGGCTATCATCGAGGCGGAAGGCTACGGTGAATACAACATCGTTATCCCTCAGATTTCGTCGTCAACGGGCAGACATCTGTCGGTCAGCGGAAAGCTTACACGCGGCGAGCTCCTTATGTATGACCCCAATTTCTTTGTGCAGGCTCCCGTAAACGCTTTTGTCATAAACTCCGACGATTATCATCTTTTCAGCGGCATAGGCGCAGCCGGCTCCTCTTCGGACGCTTTCGCAGCTCTTGAAGAATTATCGGACGGCACATATTATTCGGCATATTTCTCTTTAAAAACACTGACCGAATATGAGGACTTCTACAAATGGTACTCTTCCAAAAACCTGCCCTGCAGTGAGCTGTGGTGCGGCGTTTACACCTCGAATATCTCGACCGATCATCTCGGCTTCTGTCCCGAACTGAGCGGCAAATGCATCGACTGGGATCGCGAGACCTATCCCCGACTGTGCATACTCGACGATCATACTTCGGTAAGTCAGATGGAAAGCCAGCAGGCAAGCGTCGAGGTCATGCAGACGCATTTTGAGAGCATGCTCCGTTATATGCGCGACAGCAAGAAGACCACCGACATCTTCTGCCGCAACGATATCGACTGGGACGAAATAATCAGATACATCGACGAAAACGGACTTGACATATTCGGCTTCGCGGTCGTCGCCGACAAAGAAACCGTTATGAGCTTCGCCGAAGATCCGATGATTTCCTACGTTTATACCGCTGTTTATCAGTAATTTTACAATATCACAAATTTTTTCAAAAAAAATGTTGTTTTAGGTATTGACATCTCTTGATATGTGTTGTATAATACATGAGCAATCAAGAGAGGCGAGTGTGCTGGAATTGGCAGACAGGCACGTTTGAGGGGCGTGTGTCGCATGGCGTACGGGTTCAAGTCCCGTCACTCGCACCATTTCGAGTGTTCATAACGGACTTAAGTTATGAACACTCGAATTTTTGTTTTCTCAGGTTTCTTCGTATATTGTTGTGTAGGAGCAGACGGTATGCCTGCTCTTTTTGTTTTACGCTGATTTTGTGACGTACTCTACCG
>SVPG01000027.1 GCA_015065975.1 Oscillospiraceae bacterium
CACCGTCAACAAAGACCTTGACCGAACGCACGGAATATACTCCTGTCGGTTCTGCTCTGACATAGTTCATCGGGCTGTCAGGCTTGATGAGTCCCGTTTCGCTCACTTCGTCAGGTTTTATGGTTGCGTCATATGCAAGACCTGTGCCGCCTTCGACAACAAATGCGGGTCTGCTTGCCGCAACGATCAGTGTGCCGAGCTTGTCGGGTGTGGGGGCGACGCTGTCGGAATAGCTCTGTCTTATCTCGTAGCTTTCCCAGCCGCCGTATTCGGCTTCGACCTCGAGAACACTTCCGTCGGAAACAATATAGTTTGAGTTGAAATAAAGTATCCACGTGCCTGTGCTGGGTGTTGCGGTTGCCGCTGCGTTCCAGTTGATGGCTTCATCGGTCACGTCCTCGCCGTCGACAAAGACCTTGACCGAACGCACGGAATATACTCCCGTCGGCTCCACCCTGATGAAGTTCATCTTTGTGTCGGGCTTGATAATTCCCGTGCCGCTCGCTTTATCGGGAGTTATTGTCGCGTCATTTGCAAGACCTGTGCCGCCCTCGGAAATGAACGACGGCTGACTTGCCGCAACGACCAGTGTTCCGAGTCGGTCAGGCTTCGGGTCAACGCTGTCGGAATATTTCTGTCTTATCTCGTAGCTCTGCCAGCCGCCGTATGTTGCCTCGACCTCGAGGACGCTTCCGTCGGCTATCACAAAGTTTGAGTTGAAATAAAGTATCCACGCATCCGTGCTGGGAGTTACAGTCGCCGCCGCGTTCCAGTTGATGGCTTCTTCGGTCACATCGACGCCGTCAACAAACACCTTGAGCGAACGCACGGAATGGTTTCCTGTCGGTGTTGCCTTGACGTAGTTCAGCTTTGAATCGGGCTTGATGATTCCCGTGCCGCTCGCTTTATCGGGAGTTATTGTCGCGTCATACGCAAGACCTGTGCCGCCCTCGGAAATGAACGACGGCTGACTTGCCGCAACGATAACCTCGCCGAATGTGTCGGGCGCAGGGTCAACGCTGCTGTCATAGCCCTGTCTTATCTCGTAGCTCTGCCAGCCGCCGTACGTTGCCTCGACCTCGAGGACGCTTCCGTCGGCTATCACAAAGTTCGATGTGAAATAAAGTATCCATGCACCCGTGCTGGGTCTTACGGTTGCCGCTGCGTTCCAGTTGATGGCTTCTTCCGTCACATCAACACCGTCAACAAACACCTTGAGTGAACGCACGGAATAATCGCCCATCGGCGTTGCCTTGACGTAGTTCAGCTTTGAATCAGGCTTGATGATTCCCGTATCGCTCGCCTGCGTTTTGTCTATTTTCGCATCGTTTACAAGACCTGTGCCGCTCTTCGGAATGAATGACGGCTGACTTGCGGCAACGATAACCTCGCCAAATGTGTCGGGCGCAGGGTCAACGCTGTCGTCATAGCCCTGTCTTATCTCGTAGCTCTGCCAGCCGCCGTATGTTGCCTCGACCTCGAGGACGCTTCCGTCGGCTATCACAAAGTTTGAGTTGAAATAAAGTATCCACGTGCCCGTGCTGGGTGTTGCGGTTGCCGCTGCGTTCCAGTTGATGGCTTCCTCGGTCACATCAACACCGTCAACAAAGACCTTGAGTGAACGCACGGAATAGTTGCCTGTCGGCGTTGCTCTGACATAATTCATCATTGTGTCAGGCTTTATAAGTCCCGTGCCGCTCGCCTGTGTTTTGTCTATCTTTGCATCATATACGAGACCTGATATGCCCTCGCAAACGAACGCCGGCTGACTTGCGGCAACGATAACCTCGCCGAATGTGTCGGGCGCAGGGTCAACGCTGTCGTCATAGCCCTGTCTTATCTCGTAGCTTTCCCAGCCGCCGTATTTTACATCGACCACAAGGCTGCTGCCTGCGGGCAGCTTATATCCCGATTTGAAATACAGCACCCATGTGCCCGTGCTCGGTTTGACCGTGGCTGCACGATTAAGATCGATTGCTTCGTCGGTCACATCGACGCCGTCGATATAAATGCTGACCGAACGGACGGAACAGTTGCCGTCCGGTTCCACTCTGACGTAGTTGAGCTCGGCGTTGGGTTTGATGTATCCCCATCCGCTCGCCTGCGTTTTTTCTATTGAGTCGCTGTATGCAGTATTCGTCGATCCTTCGGTAACTATTGCCGCCTGGGTCGTGGCAAAAGTGACCTTGCCGAAGGTTTCGGGCTCGGGGACAATGCTTCCGTCATAGCCCTGCCTGAGTGTATATGTCTTCCAGTTGTTGTATACCGCTTCGACCTTCAGTGTGCTTCCTGCCGAAATCACATAGTCGGTTCTGAAGGTGAGTTTCCACTCACCACCTTCGGGTCTGGAGACAGAGCTGATTGCCGTGTCGGTGACATCGACGCCATCTACAAGCACCTTCACGCTCTTGATATAGTAATGAGAATTGGTCGGAGGGGTAACTCTTATGTAATTGATCTTCAGGTTCGGCTCGATATGGCCGGTCTCGCTCTGCTCGCTGCTTGTGAGGGTTACATTGTTTGTATTTGTTACACCGTCGCTCATAGTACCGCTCGATGTCAGAACATAAATACTGCCGTAGGCCGAGGGCCTTTCATCTGCGGGGATAGAGTCGTCGTACCTCTGGCTGAGTGTATATTTCTCCCAGCTGCCATATACGATTTTGAAGGTTACATCGCTGCCGTCGGCAAATTTGAAGCCGCTGTTGAAGTTATAAGTCCATTTTGCTCTGCCGTGGTCGTCGGTTGTTTTGCTGAAGAATGTGCCGACCTCGGAGGTGGCATCTTCGCCGTTCACGAACACCTGGACGCTTTTTATGGGATATTTTCTGTCGTAGGAGAGAATTTTCAGATTGGACATCTGAGCACCCGAAGCAATGGTTCCGCCGTCTGCGGCAGCCGTTGTGTTGTACTGCTGAACGGCGCTCGAGCCGCCTGCGGGTGTTATTCTGCTTCCGTAGGTCTCAAGGGTGACCTTACCGTAGGATGTGGGCTTATCCTCCACATCATCCGCATAGCTCTGCTCAACGGCAAAGCTTATGTTGGTATCTCCCTCGGCAAGAAGCGACATCGAATATTCGACAGAAACAAGCTCTCCGTCGGTCGCATTGGTCTCTTTTTCCGCATCGCTTGCGCTGACCTTTACCGAAACATCGCCCGAGCTGACCGTCTGCTGCAAAACGGGAAGTACATCGCTGCCCGAAGCAAGAGCTGCATTATTGAACAGCCACAGTCTCGTGCCGCCGAATCTGCCGAAGGTTACAGCAGACCAGCGTCCGCCGTTTTCCTCCGCACCAACAACCGTCGGTCGGTTTGCGAATGACGCGATGCCTATCGATCTCGTATCGGTGCCGCCGATTTCCTCCTGCGGAGCGTGCAGATTCTTCGCTCTGCCCGTTTCAGCCTGTGCCGAAACGGGGGCCGACTGCTGTACAGCCGTCGGCGAACTGACCGCAGCCGCAAAGGCTCCCATTCCAAGGAGCAGAGCGCATACCGTAATCAGCGCCACTATTCCGCGAACGGAACTCTTCCCTGATTTTTTCATAAAATCCCTCTTCTCATAATGAACCTTTCATACGGCTTTTTTAATGCCGTTAAAAAACCAATACTTATTATAATACATTTTTACATATACTGGCAATTCACAATACTATATAAAAAAATCTTTGATTTTTGGGCGTTGTGTATCTGTAAACGTTTCAAGTGAGAGATGTGTGATTGTTTTCTGTGTTTTATTGAAAAGATTTTTGTTTCGACGTATAATTATCACATATTTTTTGTACTCTGAAAGGTCGTGGTTTTATGCCTCCCGGAATGGGCAGAGCCTTCGGTCCGCGCGGTTTTCTTACCGACGAGGAAAAGGAGAATATGCCGAAGGTAACAAAGGAGCTTCTTCTCAGGATTCTGAGCTATCTCAAGCCCTACTGGCTGCAGTTCGTTTTTGTATTTGTCGCGATAACCCTCTCTGCGATAATCGGACTTCTTCCGTCGATAATCACGGGACGCATTGTTGACGAGGCACTGGGCGAAAACGGAACGATGAAGCTTCTTATCGGTCTTGTTCTGACGGCCTTTGTCACGCTTCTGGCGTCGCAGGTTATAGGCGTACTTGAAAACTACATCAATGCCTGGATTTCGCAGCGCATCATCTTCGATATGAAGAATCAGATGTACGATCATCTGCAGCATATGCCCCACTCCTTCTTCACATCGGAAAAACAGGGCGATATCATCACCCGAATGAATACCGACATAAGCGGTGTCAGCTCGGTCATATCGGGAACACTCGCCAGCATAGTAAGCAATCTTGCAACGGTCATAACAACACTTGTTGCGCTCTTTTCTATGAGCTGGAAGCTTGCTATCGTCGGAATTTTCGTCATACCTCTGCTGATACTGCCGACCAAGAGCGTCGGCCGCACAAGATGGAAGCTTCTGACCGAAAGTCAGGAGAAAAACGACGAGATGAACCAGCTCATCAACGAAACGCTCAGCGTCAGCGGTTCGCTGCTTGTAAAGCTGTTCACCCGTGAAAAGCAGGAATACGACCGTTTTGTCGATGTCAACGAGGAGGTCACTCAGCTTTCTCTCAAGGAACAGCGCAGCGGCAAATGGTTTATGGTCGTTATGGGTATGTTCACCCAGCTCGGTCCGCTTCTCATCTATCTTGCCGGCGGATTTCTGATGATAAAAGGGCTTGACCCATCGGTGTCCGTCGGTGTCATCACGGCTACTGTTGCGCTTATAAACCGTCTTTATCGCCCTGTCCAGTCGCTTCTCAACATTCAGGTCGATTTTACCCGCTCGCTGGCTCTGTTCACAAGAATATTCGATTATTTCGACAAGGAGAACACCATCGTATCAAAACCAGACGGTGTTCGCTGTGAGGTCGCCTGCACCGATATCGATTTTGATCACGTCAGCTTTTCCTACACACCCGAGATACCTCTTCTGACCGACATTGATTTCACCGTACCCGGCGGCAAGATGTTCGCCATCGTCGGACCGTCCGGCTCGGGCAAGTCGACCGTTGTCAATCTTATACCGAGACTTTACGACGTGTGCGGCGGCAAGGTTACCGTTGCGGGCGTTGACGTGCGCGATTTTGATCTGACATATCTGCGCGAACGCATCGGCGTTGTAACGCAGGATACATATCTGTTCAACGGCACAATACGCGACAATCTTCTTTATGCAAAGAGCGATGCAACACAGGAAGAGATCGAGCAGGCCTGCAAAACGGCAAGCATACACGATTTCATTGTCGCTCAGCCCGACGGCTACGACACAGTTGTCGGCAACCGCGGACTCAAGCTTTCGGGCGGCGAAAAGCAGCGTCTTTCAATCGCGCGGGTCATTTTAAAAAATCCCGATATACTCATTCTTGATGAAGCAACCTCGGCGCTCGATTCCATTTCGGAAAACGCAATTCAGGCCGCTCTCGAGGTGCTGATGGAAGGACGCACAAGCATAGTCATCGCCCACCGTCTTTCGACAATTCTCAAGGCGGACAGAATTCTTGTTGTCAAGGACGGCGTGATCGCCGAGCAGGGCACTCACGAAGAGCTTCTCGCTCTGGACGGCACCTACCGCGATCTTTACGAAACGCAGTTCCGTAAGATAATAGAATACGAATCGGACCAGAAATAACCGAAAAGCCGGCAGGAAAACCTGTCGGCTTTTTAAATTGTAAGATTCATGTAAGATTTCTCTCTCGGTTATGTAAGACTTGCGCGGTATGATAAAGCCAACGACACACGGAAAGGAAAAACATTTATGAAACTGAAGACTTTAATCATCGCGGCGATGCTCGCTCTGCTCACGCTTGGAGGCTGCTCCACCGCCGAAACCGCATCATCTCCCGATCTCGGCATCGACTGGGAGAGCATAATTGCCCGAATCGACGCGGACACACTTTATGAATACGGCTGGTATGCCGACATCGATTCTCTCGCCTCAGATGCCGAAGATCTCGGCACAATCACCTTTTCAAATTACGACCCGACCGAAGCCGACGCTTTCAAAAGCGTTTCTTACCAGTTCTGCATAGATTACGGCGAGGGATTTACGCTTACCGACTCCGGGGTTGTTTTTTACGACACACCCGTCTATTGTGTCACTCTCATTGACAACGAAAGCGACGGCAGCTATCTTGGTACCTTCGACGAGGATTTCAATCTTCTGAGCGAAGAGGGCGAATGGTTCCTTGCCGAGGACAAGGACGAATATATCACCCTTTGTCTTGAAAACTGCCGCAATATACTCTTCGGCAAGGAATAAAAGCCATGAATGATAAAAAAGCTCTCCGCCTTCTCGGGCGGACAACGGGACTTGTGCTCATCGCTCACCAGCTGATCTTTCAGCTGCTGAGCGGTCTGCTGATGAGTTTTGCCCTTTTGTTTCTGCCCTCTTCATCGTCCTCAATATACATTTCGTCCGACATCGCAATGCTTGTATCGGGAATAATTTTTCTTGTTTTCTATTTTGCAAACAGACGGGTAATAAAGGAAAATTCGCCGCATAAAGGCGAAATCACACTTGCAGGCTTTTTAAAATGTATTATAATTATTCTGGCCGCAAACGCATTTTTATCGGCTGCAAACATTCTTTTCACCACAGCGACCGGGCTTTCTCTGACCGTGTCGGCGGTCGAACCCGACAGCGCAAGCATACCCGTTCTGTTTTTCGCCGTTGCGCTGTTCCCCTCCATTGTAGAGGAGCTCATTTTCAGAGGGGTAATTTACAGATATCTCCGACAGCAGGGTGCACCCTTTGCAGCCTTCTCATCATCACTTCTTTTCGGACTTATCCACCTCAATATCCTGCAGTTTCTGTTCGCCTTCTGTATGGGGCTTGTGCTGTGCCATATCTATGAACGCACGGGAAAGCTGAGATATGCGATGCTTCTCCATTTTATCAACAACTCGCTGACGGTGTTTGCCTGCCTGTTTGACCCGCAAACCGTAATGGTCGCCGAATGTGTCGCAGGTGCTGCCGCGCTTGTTTTCGGCATTATCTTCATTGCGGCAAAAAAGCCGCGCGCAGACTGCCGCGGACTTTTATCAAAATGCCGTTATTTTTTCACATCGATTCCGATGCTGCTTCTTACCGCCGCCTGCCTTGCAGTGTGCGTGTTTGTAATTTTCATAGCTTAGAAAGGATATTTCTTATGAATAAACCCGGTGATCTTGTAATAAAAAAGCACGGCGATGCCGACGAAATATGGCTTCTGCGCCGTCAGAAGGTCAAAAGCGGAAAGGCAAAACTCCTTGACGTTCTGGTCTGTTTCTTCACGCCGCTGGCTGAGATAACCGAAACTGCCGACACCATTGCCGATATGGGATATTATTATCTTGTCATAAAAAACGGACAGCCGATTCTTGCAAGATGCGAAAAGGGAGAATTGACCGAAAAGGCAATAACTAGGCTTTCCGACGGCAAAAAATTCACCGTTGACCAAAACATATTTGTAAAGGTGAGGAAAATACATGGCTGACAAATACAATGTTCTTATTGCCGACGACGAGCAGGAAATAATTTCCGTTCTTCGGCTTTTTCTTGAAAAGGAAGGCATCCGCGTCTATGAAGCCTACGACGGCGAGATGGCATATATGATAACCAAAAACTACGACATCGATCTGGCGATACTCGATATAATGATGCCAAGAATGAACGGATATGAAGTGCTGAGAAAGATTCGCCGTGACAGCGATATTCCCGTTATGATTCTGTCGGCAAAGGTTCAGCTCGGTGACAAGGTGCTGGGGCTTGATCTGGGTGCCGACGATTATATCACAAAACCCTTTGAGCCGCTCGAGGTTGTTGCAAGAGTAAAAGCAAACCTGCGAAGAAACGACAAAAAAGCCGACACGCACTGCGACCTGCTGACCTTTTCCGATATGCGGCTCGATGTAGGAAAATGCCGTCTGTATATCGGCGATCGCTGCGTTGAGCTTACAAAAACCGAGCTTTTGCTCACAGAAATGTTCATTCGTCAGCCGGGACATGTTTTTACCCTTGAACAGCTTTGCGCCTGCGGCTGGGAGGACAGTTTCGTTGACGACAATACCGTGCGCGTCGCAGTCAGCCGTCTGCGCGACAAAATCGGCAGCGAAAGAATCAAAACCATAAGGGGATTGGGGTACAGACTGGAAGAATGAATACACTGAGAAAAAATATAATCTACAATTACATCATTATCACATTTGTTCTGCTGGCAGCTGAAATATACCTTTGCAGGCTTCTGTTTGAAAACATCGACCTGCTCGCAGCAAAAACAGGCATTGGCGAAATCTTTTTCCTGATAGCTGGATACATCGCATTCTTTTCCGTTTTCGGTCTGTTTTCCTACGGTTATTACCGCAGAATCTGCGATATCGTCAAAGAGGAGACCGACAGGCAGGCAAGAGAACGAGGCGTACTTTTCGCAAACATCGCGCACGATCTCAAAAATCCGATATCCTCCGTGCTCGGCTTTGCCAGAGCGCTTGAATCGGGCGCTGTCGAGCCCGAAAAGCAGCAGACGGTATATCGCACCATTTCGGCAAAATCGCTTCAGATCGACGATATGATACAGAAGATGTTCCGCTTTGCAAAGCTCGAATCGGACGGGTATTCTCTCAGCCTGTGCGAACGTGATATATGCTGCGCTGTCAGAGAATGTGCCGCCGCACGCTATGGCGATATAGAGGCCCGTTCAATCGAGCTCGACGTCGATATTCCCGACACACCCGTGATGAAAAGCATTGATTCCACCGAGTTTTCACGCCTTGTCGAAAATCTTGTTTCAAACGCGATAAAGCACAACGACGAGGGCATAAAAATGCTTGTTTCGGTCAGTGCTTCGGGTGATCGGGCGCGTGTCGTCATCGCCGATTCGGGCAGCTGTATCCCCGAAGAACTGCGCAGTTCGATATTCGAGCCCTTCCGATGCTCCGATGTTTCAAGAACAACAAAGGACGGCAGCGGACTCGGTCTTGCAATAGCAAAGCGAATCGCAGAGCTGCACGGCGGAAGGCTTTATATCGACGATAATATCACAGGATACACAAAGGCATTTGTTTTTGAATTCTAAACAAAAAACGGGAAGCTGAACGCTTCCCGTTTTTTACATTTCGGATATTATTTCTCTTGCGATATCCTCCGATATCTTCACCGCAAAAACGCCCTCGGAGAACTCAACAACATCGCCGATACCCTTCTGAACAACAAATCGAAGCTGACCGTTCTTTACCTTTTTGTCGGTATAAAGCTTTGCGACAAGCTGCTCTCTGTCGATATAATCGGGAATCGATACGGGCAGACCGGCCTTCCCGAGCAGGGAGACAACCTTTTCACATTCCTCGTCGGTCATATATCCAAGTCTCTTTGCAAGCTTCACCTCGGCAGCAAGACCGATCGAGAGAGCCTCACCGTGAAGCAGTCTGTAGCCGCTGACCGTTTCGATGGCGCGACCGACAGTGTGACCGAGATTGAGTATCTCGCGCAGACCGCTTTCCCGCTCGTCCTTCATTACAACGCTGTATTTTATCGCGCAGTTTTCACCCGCAATATGCTCGCAGGCGGTCTTGTCTATGCGGAGTATCTCGTCCATGTGACCGTCGAGATAATCAAACAGCTCGCGGCTTTTTATGCAGGCGTGCTTGACAGTTTCGGCAAGTCCGCTGCGAAGCTGCCTTTCGGGCAGAGTTTTCCAGGCGGCTATATCGATATATACCTTGCGCGGCTGGTTGAAAAGTCCTATCAGATTGGTTGCGAGCGGTGTGTCAACAGCGGTCTTGCCGCCAACAGACGCATCGGCTGCCGCAAGCAGAGTCGTTGCGTAATTTATAAAGGGCACTCCTCTTCCGAAGGTTCCTGCAACAAATCCCGCAAGATCGGTCACAACACCGCCGCCGACCGCTATTATACAGCAGTCTCTGCGGTATCCCTTTTCAAGCATGGAATCTTCAACAAATTCCTTTGTTGCCCTTGTCTTGCTCGTCTCGCCCGCCTCAAACGAGAAAACATCGGCGGTATATCCTTCCGACCGCAGCCTTGCCGCAATATCATCGGCATAAAGCTCCTTTACGATGCTGTCGGTAACAACGGCGAATTTTGTGATATTCCCGACAAGCGAATTCTTTATATCTTCAACAAGCTTTTCCTGCAGACAGAAGCCTGTTTCTATCTCATAGCTGTCGTCAACGACCCTTCTGAGCTCTACATTGAAGGTTGCCATATTTTAAGTCTCCCTGCGTTATATTTTCCTTTGCTGATTATATTCCCATTAAAATTAAAAGTCAATGTCGCACAAAAATCATCTTGTTTTGTTCAGCATATTTTACAGAAAACTTTACAGTTGACTTTACAGATAACTTGACAGTTGTAAAGTTTTATGGTATACTCCAAAGTGAAAATAAAGAGAAAAGTGAGTCGTGCCATGAACAACATCACAAAAGAAATCGAAAGACTCAAAAAAGAAAAGAACGCTGTTATTCTTGCCCATTATTACACAACGGGTGATGTGCAGGCTCTTGCCGATTATGTCGGCGATTCCTATTATCTTGCAAAGGTCGCACAGCGCACCGATGCAGACATTGTCGTCTTCTGCGGAGTTGCCTTTATGGGCGAGAGCGCAAAGATACTCAACCCCGAAAAGACGGTGCTTATGCCCGATCTTTCGGCAAACTGCGCTATGGCTCATATGGCTCAGGCCGAGACGGTCATGGCTATGCGCGAGCAATACGATGACCTCGCCGTTGTATGTTATATCAATTCAACGTCCGAGCTCAAATGCTGCAGCGACGTGTGTGTCACATCGTCAAACGCAGTAAAAATCGTCCGCGAGCTCCCGAACAAAAACATCTTCTTCATTCCCGACGAAAATCTGGGAAGATTTGTCGCCGAGCAGGTGCCCGAAAAGAACATTATTCTGAACAAGGGCTGCTGCCCGATACACGCGGCAATAACCGCCGCGCAGATCGCCGCGGCAAAAGAAGAACACCCGAACGCACTTGTTCTGACCCACCCCGAATGCGTCAAAGAGGTTCTTTCTCTGTCCGATTTTATCGGCAGCACAGCCGATATTCTGCGCTTTGCCGAGAACAGCGACTGCAGCGAGTTCATCGTCTGCACCGAGGACGGCGTTTCCTATCCCCTCGAGCTGCTCAATCCGGGCAAGAAATTTTATTTTGCGGCTCAGCCCTTCTGCTGCGCCGATATGAAGCTCAACACCCCCGAGAAGATCCTTCACGTTCTTGAGACGGGTGAAAATGAAATAACTGTGGACGAGGATAAGCGCAGAAAAGCTCTTGTTCCTCTCGACAGAATGCTTGAAATGGCAAAGTAACACGGAGGTATAATGAAAACAGATATTGTTATTGTCGGCTGCGGCGTCGGCGGTCTTTACTGTGCTTTGCAGCTTCCAAAGGACAAAAACATAGTCGTTATCACAAAGGACCGTGCCGAGCACAGCGATTCCTTTCTGGCTCAGGGCGGCATATGCGTACTGCGCGACGAGTCGGACTATGATTCCTATTTTGAAGACACGATGAGAGCGGGTCATTATGAAAACAACAAAAAATCGGTAGATATAATGATACGTTCGTCACCCGATGTCATCGCCGATCTTGTCGGCTACGGAGTGGAGTTCGAGCGTCAGAACGGCGAGTTTGTCTACACAAGAGAGGGTGCTCATTCAAATCCCCGTATCCTCTTTCACGAAGACGAAACGGGAAAAGAGATAACCTCCCGACTGCTCGATGCGGCTAAAAGCCGAGAGAACATCACAATTCTCGAATACCGCACAATGGTCGATATAATCTGCCGCAACGGGCAATGCGAAGGCATAATCTGTCACGATGCCGACGGGAACTATTTCCCCATTTTCGCACATTACACCGTTCTTGCAACAGGCGGTATCGGCGGACTCTATGCTCATTCCACCAATTACAGACATCTGACGGGCGACTCTCTTGCCGTAGCACTGCGCCACGGCATAGCTCTCAAGGATATCGATTATATCCAGATCCACCCCACAACGCTGTATACCGAGAAAAAAGGGCGAAAATTCCTCATTTCCGAATCGGTCAGAGGTGAGGGCGCACATCTGCACAACGACAAAGGCGAGCGATTTGTCGACGAACTTCTCCCGCGCGACGTCGTGACCGAAGCGATATATGACGAGATGGAAAAAACCGATGCCGAGCATGTGTGGCTTTCCATGCTGCCGATTCCAGAGCAGGAGATAAAGGGCCATTTCCCGAACATTTACAAACACTGTCTTGACGAGGGGTACGATGTCACACGCGAAAGCATACCCGTCGTTCCGTCTCAGCACTATTATATGGGCGGCATAGATGTCAGCGAGTACAGCAAAACCTCGATGGACAGGCTTTATGCCGTGGGCGAGACCGCCTGCAACGGTGTGCACGGCAAAAACCGACTTGCCAGCAATTCTCTGCTCGAGAGTCTTGTTTTTGCCGGCAGAGCGGCACGCGATATCGGGGAAAATTACAATCCTCTGCCCGAGCCGCAGGAGATTGATATTGATGCCGCCGCTTACAGAAACTATCCCGAAGAATATAAAAAACTGGTGCTTGAAGCCATTGAAAAGGAGAAGAACAGAAAATGAACGGCATAACAATGGGGCTGAACGCAGATACCCTTATCCTCAGCGCACTTCGCGAGGATATTACAAGCGAGGATATATCAACAAATTCCGTTATGCGTGACTATTGTCTCGGCGAGGTCGAACTGATTGCAAAGCAGGAAGGAATCATTGCAGGTCTCGACGTTTTCAAAAGAGTATTTGAGCTGCTCGATCCTGCAACCGAGTGTATTTTTACCTGCAAAGACGGCGACCGCGTGGAAAACGGTCAGAAGCTCGGCGTTGTCAGGGGCGATATCAGAGTTCTTCTCTCGGGCGAGAGAACGGCTCTCAACTATCTCCAGCGCATGAGCGGTATTGCAACCTATACAAATTCCGTTGCAAAGCTTCTTGAAGGCAGCGGTACAAAGCTTCTCGACACAAGAAAAACCACTCCGAATATGCGCATTTTCGAAAAATACGCTGTCAGAGTGGGCGGCGGCTGCAACCACAGATACAACCTGAGCGACGGCATTCTTTTAAAGGATAATCACATCGGTGCGGCAGGCGGTATAAAAGAGGCTGTCGCTATGGCAAAGGAATACGCTCCCTTTGTAAGAAAGATTGAGATAGAGGTCGAAAGCCTCGATATGCTCAGGGAAGCTCTCGACGCAGGCGCCGACATAATCATGCTCGACAATATGAGCGTTGAGGATATGCGCGAGGCTGTACGCCTTGCAAAGGGCAGAGCCGAAACCGAATGCAGCGGCAATGTCACAAAGGAGAACATCGCTCGTCTTGTCGATATCGGAGTTGATTACATTTCAAGCGGTGCTCTCACCCATTCCGCTCCCATTCTTGATCTGTCGCTGAAAAATCTTCACGCGGTATAAGGAGAAGCTTTATGAAAGCAGACGAAAGAAGAAAACAGATAATAAACACTCTGATGGCAGAGCGTCAGCCTGTTTCGGGTTCGGCTCTTTCCGAAAAGCTCCACGCTTCACGTCAGATAATTGTCCAGGATATCGCAGTGCTCCGAGCTTCAGGCTTTGAGATACTTTCGACCCATCAGGGCTATATAATCAAGAGCTCTCCCCTTCGTGAGCGCGTATTCAAGGTCAGACACACAAGTGAGCAGACTCCCGACGAGCTGTCTCTCATCGTCACGCTTGGCGGAACTGTGGTCGATGTCTTTGTGTGGCACAAGGTCTACGGAAAAATCGAGGCTCAGCTCAACATCTTCTCCCAGCACAGCATCGATAAATTCATGGAGGGAATCAAAAGCGGCAAATCGACCGAACTCATGCACATAACCGACGGTTACCATTACCACACCGTCAGAGCCGAATCGAACGAGGTTCTCGACAGAATCGAAGCCGCTCTCAGAGAAAGGGATTACATCGTTCCCGAGATATAAAAAGAACGGACAGAATCCGCTTTGGATCCTGCCCGTTTTCTTTATTTTTCTGAAAGAGCCGCAAAGCTTTCGCGAAGCGCGGGATAAAGGCTGCCGTACATTTTGTAATACTCGTTGTATTTTTTGGTGTTATTATCATCAGGTAACTGTCTGCCCTTTACAGCGATGACGGCATCGCACGCCTCTTCAACCGAGTCGTACAGCCCTGCACCGACTGCTGCAAGTATCGCCGCACCCAATGCGCCGCCCTCGTTTGACACGCAGGTGGTGACCTCACATCCGAAAACATCGGCCAGCATCTGACGCCACAGCTTTGACGAACCGCCTCCGCCGCAAGCCATCATGCTGTCGATATTCACACCTGCCTGCCCGAAAATCTCAAGACAATCCCTGAGCGAGAAGGTAACACCTTCCATAACCGCACGAAGAAGATGGGCACGTGTGTGCATTGCCGAAAGTCCAAAGAAAACTCCTCTTGCGTCGGGGTCAAGATGGGGTGTTCTCTCGCCCATCAGATAGGGCAGATACAGGAGTCTGTCGCACCCGACAGGTATCCGGGCCGCCTTTTCGTCGAGTATTTTATATACATCGACCGCTTCTTTTTCAGCCTCGTGCGTCTCTTCGGTGCAGAAATTATCCTTATACCATTTAAGGGAAAGTCCTGCCGCCTGGGTCACGCCCATAACGTGCCACGCACCCGGCACCGCAGAACAGAAGGTATGTATTCTGCCCTTTTCGTCAACGGGCATATCGGACGTATGCGCAAAGACAACACCGCTTGTGCCGATGGTGGTAAAGGCTCTGCCATCACGCACAACACCGCATCCGACAGCCGCTGCCGCATTGTCGCCCGCACCTGCCGCAACGGGCGTGCCCGCCGCAAGTGACGTGAGCTGTGCCGCACTTTCGCTGACCTTTCCCGAAACCTCACACGATTCAAATACCTTTCCAAGCCACGCTTTTGGTATGCTGAGTTTTTCGAGTATCTCGTCCGACCAGTCGCGCTGCGCGATATCGAGCAGCTGCATTCCCGATGCATCCGAAACGTCGGTTGCAAAAACACCTGTGAGCATATAACGGATATAATCCTTCGGCAGCAGTATATGGCGGCATTTTTCATATATCTGAGGCTCGTTGTTTCTCACCCACAGAATTTTCGATGCCGTAAAGCCCGTCAGGGCGGGGCTTGCAGTAACCGCCATCAATCTGTCGGCGCCGCACAGCTGCGTTATCTGATCGCATTCCTTTGCCGTGCGCTGATCGCACCAGATTATCGAACGGCGAAGCACCTCGCCGTTCTCATCAAGCATTACAAGACCGTGCATCTGACCCGAAAGTCCTATGCCGACAATATCGTTTTTATCGACACCCGACTGAGCAATTACCGCACACAATCCTTCACACACGGCATTCCACCAATCGGCGGGCTCCTGCTCTGCATATCCGTTTTGCGGCTGGTAGAGCGGATACTGCGCAGTGTGCGACTTCACAAGCTCTCCATTACGGGAAAAGAGCGCGGTTTTTGTGCCCGATGTGCCGACATCTATTCCAATAAGATATTCCATTTTATCCTCCGCACTCAGAGCGAGAACATTATCGAATTGAGTATATTCTCGAGATATTCCTGTCTGCCGCTTGTGACCGAATCGATGACATCTCCCTTTTCAAGAACATATTTCTCCAGCGATTCGAGGTCGGCATTTCCCGCGATGATATCGGCACCGATACCTGTTTTCCAGCTTGCATAGCGGTCGGCAACAAAGGAATCGATGCGTCCGTCCTCAATCATCTTCATCGCGATTCGCAGACCGAGCGCAAATGCGTCCATTCCTGCGATATAGGAATATACAATATCTTCGGGTGTATACGAGCCGCGGCGTGTTTTTGCGTCAAAATTGAGTCCGCCGTTTGTAAATCCGCCCGCCTTGATGACTTCATACATACAAAGAGCCGTTTCGTAGACATTTGTCGGGAACTGGTCGGTGTCCCAGCCGATGAGCATATCGCCCTGGTTTGCATCGATCGAGCCGAAGAACCCCTCGGTGCGTGCAACGCGCAGCTCGTGCTGGAAGGTGTGTCCTGCGAGAGTTGCGTGATTTGCCTCGACATTGAGCTTGAAATCCTTGTCGAGACCGTGTTTTCTCAGGAAGGAGATGACCGTTGCACTGTCGAAATCATACTGGTGCTTGGTCGGCTCCTTCGGCTTGGGCTCGATGTAGAAATCGCCGTCAAAGCCGATTGAGCGCGCATATTTTACCGCCATTTTCAAAAGACGTGCCATATTGTCAAGCTCAAGTCCCATATCGGTATTGAGCAGAGTCTCATATCCTTCGCGTCCGCCCCAGAAAACATAGCCCTTGCCGCCCATTGCAACGGTCAGCTCAAGAGCCTTCTTTATCTGTGCTGCGGCAAAGGCAAAGACATCGGCGCTGGGTGCCGTGCCTGCACCGTGCATATATCTCGGGTTGTTGAAACAGTTTGCCGTACCCCACAGAAGCTTCTTGTCATATTTTTTCTGAAGCTCGCGTATCAGCCCGCACATCTCGTCAAGACGCTCGTTCGACTCGGCAAGTGTCTCGCCCTCGGGGGCGATGTCTCTGTCGTGGAAACAGAAATAATCGACCGAAAGCTTATCCATAAGCTCGAAAGCCGCCTCGGCCTTCGCTTTGTAAATTGCCATCGGGTCGGTTTCTCCGAAGGTCTTGTCCTGTGTGCCTCTTCCGAACATATCGGTTCCGTCACCGCACATCGTGTGCCAGTAGGAAAGCGCAAATTTCAGCTGCTCCCTCATCTTCTTTCCGCCGATTATCTCATCGGGGTTGTAATAACGGAAGGCCAGCGGATTATTTGATTTCGGTCCCTCATAGGGTATTTTGGGTATATTCGCAAAATATTCTTTCATCTTTACATTCCTCCTGTAATAAATCTTTTTATTGAAAAGTCTTTATCTCCTCGTTTCAAGCTTTATGCACCGCGGTTTTCCAAGCTTTTCGCTGATTTCATCGGGCTGGGAAACACCTGCAAACAGGGAATATTTTCCCCCGGGGATAAATCTGCGTCCGCTCTCATCGACCACTTCAAATACCGAATCGTCGAGTGTGAATGTGACCGTTTTTGTCTCTCCCTTCAAAAGCGATACCCTTTCAAAACGGCACAGACGGGTGTTTCTGACCTCAAAGGGTGAATCCTCGCTGCGGATATAGAGCTGTGCCGTCTCTTCCACATCAAAGTCTCCTTTGTTTGAAAGAGTCACGGTGACCTTTTCGCCCTTTATTTCGGCGCTGTCGAGCGTCACCTCGGAATAGGTCAGACCGAACCCGAAGGGATAAAGGACATTGTTTTCAGCATATCGATAGGTTCTGTTCTTCATCGAATAATCGGTGAATTCAGGCAGCAGATCGGCTGTTTCGTAGAATGTCACAGGCAGCTTTCCCGAAGGAGAGGTTTTACCGAAGAGTATGTCGGCCAGGGCTTTTCCGCCCTCCTGCCCGGGATACCACACCTGTACCAGCGCATTTGCCTTATCTGCGAGCGCATTTATGGAACTGCCGCTCAGCATTGCAACAACCGTCGGTGTTCCCGTTTCGAGCACCTTTTCCATAAGCCTTCTCTGAGGCTCGGGCAGCAGAAGGTCACGCTTGTCTCCGCCCTCAAAGGAGTTGCCCGTATCACCCTGCTCGCCCTCGACGGTCGCGTCAAGACCGAGACACAAAATCACGACATCTGCCGCCTTTGCGCATATCACGGCCTCCGATTCGCCGTCACCTGCACGGGCAAGATTCTCTATTCTGTCGGACAGCAGATCACAGCCCTGCGAATAGATCACACGAATATCGTCGCCGCATTCGCTTTTTATTCCCTCGAGAATTGTGGTATAGCCCGGAGCTGTTCCGAAATAATTTGCGCGAAGAGCGTTTACGCTGTCTGCATTCGGTCCTATAACAGCGACCGTTTTTATCTTTGATTTGTCAAGCGGCAGTATGCCGTCATTTTTAAGCAGTACCACAGACTTTTTCGCGCATTCAAGCGCCGTTTCGGTATGCTCTTTACAGGCCACACGGTCGTAGCCTATCGAATCAAACTCACAGTTTTCATCGAACATTCCGAGCCTTATGCGTGTTCTCATCAGACGAACGCACGCCTTTGTGATGTCTTCCTCGCACACAAGTCCTTTATCGAGCACGTTCATTATGTGAATATATGTGTTGCCGCAGTTGCAGTCACAGCCCATTTTCAGCGCCAGCGCCGCCGACTCCTCGGCATTTGCCGTTATCATATGAGCCTCGTGGAAATCTCTGACCGCCCAGCAGTCGGAGACAAAATAGCCGTCAAATCCCCACTCTTTCAGCAGTCCCATAAGAAATTCGCTCGCACAGGTCGGCTGACCGTTGAGGCTGTTGTAGGCACCCATAACCCCTTCGACTCCCGCCTCGACCAGAGCTTTGAATGCCGGAAGATAGGTTTCGGCAAGGTCTTTCGCGCCGACCTTTGAATCGAAACCGTGTCTTATCGATTCGGGACCGCTGTGTGCCGCAAAATGCTTTGCGCAGGCGGCCGCTTTCATTGTTTTTCCGCTGCCCTGAATGCCTTTTACAAAAGCCGTTCCAAGGCGCGATGTGAGGTAAGGATCCTCACCGTAGGTTTCGTGACCGCGTCCCCATCTCGGGTCGCGGAAAATGTTTATGTTGGGCGACCAGAAGGTCAGACCCTTATATATATCGCGGTCACCCTCTTTTGATGCGGCATTGTATTTTGCTCTGCCCTCTTCGGCAATGACCTGTCCTGCCCGCTCGAGCAGTTTTTCGTCGAACATCGCCGCAAGTCCGATCGCCTGCGGAAACATGGTTGCCGTGCCGGCTCTTGCCACACCGTGAAGCGCCTCGTTCCACCAGTTGTATTCGGGTATGCCCAGCCGTTCTATCGCGGGGGCATCATATCGCAGCTGTGACGCTCTTTCCTCTATTGTCATTTTTGAGACAAGATCCTCGGCTCTTTCCTGTGCCGAAAGCGAGGTGTCCTTGTATTTTTCCATAATTCTCCGTTACCCTTTCGCAGATAAAATTTTTCTGAATATATCGGCTGTCTGCCTAATTTCCTGCTCGGTATTGCGTTCGCAGAGCGAAAATCTCAGCGCGCCTTTTGCCGCGTCCCGGTCAAATCCCATTGCGGTAAGCACTCTGCCTGTCTCATCGGTGCCCGTCGAGCAGGCCGCACCGGAGGAAACACATATCCCCTCCCTGTCAAAAAGCAGCGAGAGCCGCTCGCCGTCCTGCCCGCTGACATACACGCACAGTATTCCCGGCACTCTGTCGCCGCCCACAACGCGCACGCCCTCAATTTCGCCGCAAAGCCCTTCGAGCATATCGCGAAGCCGCGATACATAAAGCATATTTTCATCCATATCGGCGCACATCTTATCGAGCGCAGCACCCATCGCACATATCGCCGCTGTATTCTGAGTGCCTGCACGACGGCCGTTTTCCTGACCTCCGCCCAAAATGAGCGGATAGAGCTTTATGTTTTTTCTGCAGCAGAGCGCGCCTGCGCCTGCAATTCCGCCGAATTTATGCGCCGATATGCTGAGCATATCACAGCCGATATCTGAGACATTTACGGGAATATGCCCCACCGTCTGCACCGCATCGGTGTGAAAAAGAGCACCGCACGAATGTGCGATTTTTGCCGCCTGCGCTATCGGCTGAATTATTCCCGTTTCGTTGTTTGCGTGCATAACGGAAACGAGCGCGGTTTTTTCGTCTGCAAGCTGCGACAACGCCGAAAGATCGACACACCCGTTTTCAAGGCAGGGAACAAAAACAAGCTCACAGCCGAAGATTTCCTGCGCCGCCTTTGCGCTGTTTACAACCGCACTGTGCTCGCAGGAAAATATAAGCAGTTTGTTCCTTTTGTGTTTCAGCCCTTCACGCGCGGCCGAAAAGACCGCTGTTGTGTCCGCTTCGCTGCCCGACGCTGTGAAAACAATTTCGGACGGCTTTGCCCCCACAGCCGAAGCGACCACTTTTCTTGCCTCAAATATCAGTTTTGCGTTTTCGCGCGCAAAAGAATGTACCGAAGAGGGGTTTCCGAAAAGCTTCATCGCATTTTCTGCGGCATCGACCGCCGCCTCAAGCGGCGGATACTGCGCCGCACAATCGGCGTATATCACAATTCTTCTCCCCTTATCGAAATCATTTACATCACAATTATATCATACCGACAGGCCGGAGTCAAAAGAAAGGCGATTTATATTGCGAATTATTGAATCGGCTTTCCGCTTGTGATATAATTTTCTGCGAGATTTCACACACGGACGGTAGTTTTTATGACCTGTAAAAGCAGAAAACAGATATTTACCGAAGGTTTTATCGCAGGTATTCCTATCGGGCTCGGGTATTTTGCGGTTGCCTTCTCTCTTGGAATAGCGGCAAAAAATGCGGGGCTTTCACCCTTTCAGGGGTTTCTTGCA
>SVPG01000004.1 GCA_015065975.1 Oscillospiraceae bacterium
AGGAATACCTCTCCAAGAAGTCCGTTTGGATCTTCGGCGGCGACGGTTGGGCATACGATATCGGTTTCGGCGGCGTTGACCACGTTCTCGCTTCCGGCCACGATGTAAACATCATGGTATTCGATACCGAGGTTTACTCCAACACCGGCGGTCAGGCTTCCAAGGCTTCCCAGATCGGTCAGGTAGCACAGTTTGCTGCTGCAGGTAAGGCTATCGCTAAGAAGAGCCTTGCTGAGATCGCAATGTCCTACGGTTACGTATACGTTGCACAGATCGCTATGGGCGCTGACATGAACCAGACCCTCAAGGCAATCGCTGAGGCTGAGGCTTACAACGGCCCGTCCCTCATCATCGGTTACGCTCCCTGCGAGATGCACAGCATCAAGGGCGGTATGACCAACTGCCAGAACGAGATGAAGAAGGCAGTCGATTGCGGTTACTGGAATATGTTCCGTTACAATCCTGCTCTCAAGGAGAAGGGCGAGAATCCGTTCTCTATCGACAGCAAGGCTCCGGTTCCCGGCTACCGTGACTTCATCATGAACGAGGCTCGTTACAGCAGCCTTACCCGCTCCTTCCCGGAGAGAGCAGAGCAGCTCTTCACTCTCGCAGAGAAGAACTCTCTCGACAGATATGCACATCTCCTCAAGCTCAAGGAGCTCTACAGCAACAACTAATTTGCTGATATATTAAAAAATGATCCCCATGAAAATGGGGATCATTTTTTGTGCATACAGAAAATAAATGTAGTTTTTACTGATCGTTTTTGAGCCGCTCGAGAGCCTGAGCCATAGCTTCGTTTTCGCGTTTCTGCCGTGAGAGCGTGACCCAGAGGCTGACGGTGAAGCATATACCGAAGGAGAGGGCAAAGCACAGCCACGCGAGAGCGTTGTCTGCAGGGAACCAGTCAAACACGATTACAAAAACAACGATCGCCGCAACACAGCATACGATCATAGCGATGCTGCGCGCCAGAACGGAAAGATTGCCGAACAGTCTGTCGGAGAGGAGGATCGCCCGAATGAGAGTCGTCAGTATCGACAGAGCGAGCATCTGAGCAAGCGAGCTCATCGACATACCTTTAGCGCCGAGACTGAACAGGGTGGAATGTACCGCTCCGCCCTCGCCCGCAAGAGCGCTGCATACAGACAGGAAAACGACCATAAGTCCGAATATCATAAGAGCCTGTGCGGCATAGTCAAAAATGTTTTTCTTATTTTCCATAATCATTTTACTCCTAACTTGCATCTCAGCTCATCGGCGTACATACGCGAAGCGATGAGCTGTTCGCCGTTTTCCATGGTTATGCGTATTTTGCGGTCGATATCCGACTTCAGGCTCTTTATTTTCTTGAGCCGGACAAGACAGGATTTGCTGATACGGAAAAATCCGCTGTCGGAAAGCTGCTGTTCGAGCTCATAAAGACGAAAATCCGATTCGTATACCCTGTCTGCGGTGTAGACAAACGTGCTGCGTTCCACCGCTTCGATATAAATTATATCGCTAAGATCGAGCAGATGAACCGAATCTTCGTACCTGACCGTCAGCTGACGGTCGAGTATCCTCAGTGTGGCGAGCAGTTTTTCGATCTCAGGTGTCAGTGACGAGCACGACACCGTTATTTCGGTATCGGTTTTGTCGGGGATAAGATCAATGGTTATTTTCATATTATTCAAGTCCGTTTCTCTTGTATGAAATAATGAAAGCGGTCACAGCCACAGCAAAGCTGCAGGCGAGAACGATTATTCCTGACATACTCATTATATCACCATCGGGCAGCGCAAGGAAGAGCTTGATCTGATATGTGTAGCAGAATTTTGCGATTTTTTCGATGGTGCTGTTGAACATGGCGATCATAGGCAGGAATGAGAACACCGTCATCATCGGAACGCTTATAGATGTTGCAGCCATCTGACCGGGGGAAAGAAGACCTACCGTCGCGCCTGCGAGGATTGAGATGACAAATCCGACGGCCATAACAAGCATATAACCAACCATTGCCAAAGCGGAATAGTCGGCGCAAAGACCGATAACCAGAGCGCCCGCCATGCACAGCAGCCAAACATAGCTGCCGACACCGAGCATATATTCGTGAGGCTTTACGTTAGCCATCAGAAGCACACGAAGAGTGTTTTTCTCCTTCTCCTCCGCGATTATCGAGGACACAGCGGTCAGAGGAGCCATTCCTACATACATCACGGCGTAGAGCTCGGCAAAGAAGTTCGGCGGCATATTATCGAGCTTAATAGTGTTCTCCATAATGAGCGTCATCATCGGGAACATAAGAAACTGGATAAGAACGCTCTTGTTTTTTATCGTGTCCTTGAGCTGTCTGAAGAATATTGCAGATATGTTTTTCATTTTTATTTCTCCTCTCAATCGGCAAAGCCTCTGCCCGTAAGCTCCATGAATACTGCTTCAAGGTCGGGTTCGGTGGAATGTATGGTCTCGAGTTTGCCCTCTGATATATAGCCTGCTATTTCGTCGGCAGACTGCGGGCTGTTTTCAAGAATAATCTCGCTGCCGTCACGAAGACGGATGTTGAGCTTCTTGAGCCTGTCGTATCTTCTGCAGATCTCCGCAGGCTCGCCGTATTCGACTATAACGCCGTTGTTGAGCAGTGCTGTGTGGTCGCACAGCTCGGCAGCCTCTGCCATGTTGTGGGTTGTGAGGAATATGGTGCAGCCCTCGTTTTTCTTTGCGAGGATCATTTTGTGAATGGCATCGGTCATAACGGGGTCGAGACCGCTTGTCGGCTCGTCGAGGAAAAGAATATCGGGAGACGTCATGAATGCTCTGGCGAGCTGAAGACGGCTGCGCATACCCTTTGACAGATCCTTTGCGGCAGTCTTGGCAGATTTTTCAAGCCCGACTTCAGCAAGGGCTGAGTCAGCCGCTGTCTTGGAAATACCGTATATTCCGGCAAACAGCCTGAGATTTTCGCGGCAGGACATTCGCTCATACACGCCGAAATTGTCCATCATTATTCCTATTCTTGTGTGGTCGGTGCCGCTCATTTTATTGGCCTCTTTGCCGAGGATAACGGCGCTGCCGCCGTAGTGCTCCGTCTGACCCGTGAGTATCTTGATAAGGGTGGTCTTTCCTGCACCCGACGGACCGAGCAGACCGAATATCTCGCCCTTTTTTATTTTAAGATCGATTCCGCTCAGAACCTCTTTTGAGCCGAAGCTCTTTGTGACTTTATCGATTGCTATTGAGTACATTTTCTCTGCCTCCTTTGTGATTACGAGCAGAGTTTATCACGAGCTTTCGACGCTTTCAATAGCCTGCGACATCACTTGCCGAAAAGCGCACATAAGATGCCGCAGGGGGGAATAATTGCGTGTGTCGTCCAATAAATATTAGTATCAAACAGATTGGACGTGCGCTATGAGGAGAAGAAACGAATTTCTGAAAAATGCGGCTATACTGACGGTTACATCGCTGCTGCTGCGAGCGGTGGGAATGTATTTTCGTATATACATATCATCTGTCATCGGAGCAGAGGGTATAGGTCTGTATCAGATGATACTGTCGATATATGTGCTTGTATCGGGCTTTGCGTCGTCGGGAATCGTTGTTGCGGTCACGAGAATGACGACAGACGAGCTGGCTGTCGGGTCGGGCAGGGGAGCGAGATTCGTTCTTCGCAAATGCCTGACGGTCAGCGTCGCAATGGGAATTATATCGGCTCTGCTTGTGTGGTTTTCTGCCGGAATAATAGGCAGCGAGTGGATATCTGATGCCCGCTCGATACCATCGGTAAGGGTGATGGCGCTCGCGCTTCCCTTTATGAGCGTGTCGTGCTGTCTGCGCGGATATTTCACTGCAAGGAGAAGGGCGGGAGTCCCCTCAGCGGCACAGATAACCGAGCAGACGGTCAGGATCGCGGTGTCGCTTTTGCTGCTTGCAAGACTCGCACCGATGGGGATAGAATATTCCTGTCTTGCGATAATGCTTGCCGACGCTGTTTCCGAAGGTATCGGGTGTCTGCACGTTGTGCTTGCTTACTTAAATGACAGGAAGAAAATCGGGAAAGATAATACACAAACACGTCTGCCCGATCACGTTTACAGAAGGATATGGAATATAACGGGTCCGATAACGGCGTCGCATTATCTGACGACCCTTCTTCGCACCATCGAAAGCATACTTGTTCCCGACTGTCTGACGAAATTCCTGCTGTCGCGTGCGCGTGCGCTGGAGCTTTTCGGAATGCTCAGGGGAATGGCTATGCCGCTGATACTGTTTCCGTCTACGCTGCTCACTGCGTTTTCGACACTCCTCATTCCCGAGCTTTCGGAAGCGCAGGCGCTCGGAAAGACAAAGGGGGTACAGAGTGCCGTGCGAAGATCGCTGGGGATAACATTTTCGCTGGCAATTCCGATTGCGGCGATTTTTATGCTCTATCCGACCGAGCTTGCGGTGCTTGTGTATGACGAGCCGGAAGTGGGTGCTCTCATGACAGCGCTTGCGCCGCTCATGCCGCTTATGTATGTTGAGAGCGTGGTTGCGGGTATTCTGAAAGGACTCGGAGAACAGATGAGCTCACTGAGGTATAATATAATCGATTCAGTTATAAGGATCATTCTCACGGTGGTGCTTGTGCCGCGGTTCGGAATGGCGGGATTTCTGGCGGTGATGGTTGTGAGCAACCTGCTGACATCGCTGCTGAGCATAGCGCGTCTGATGCGTGTGACATCGATAAAATTCATGTGGCTTAAATGGGTCATAGAGCCCGTGTGCGCCTGCGTTATAGCAGCGTCGTCAATAACGGCTGTGAGCAGAATCATGGATATATATGTCATGCCGCAGCTGCTGAGAATTGTGATCGGCGGCGGTTTTGTATGTGTTGTTTATGCGCTTGTAATGCTTTTCATAAATGAGGGTTTTGAGTACGTCTTTGATACCGTTTGCCGCTTTTCCTCGGGGTTAGTTAGAAGAGATAATAAACGCGCTTAAATAATAATAAAATTACAATTTTTTGCGATATAATTACTTTTCAATATCGGAAAACAGATGTATAATCATCTTGCCGTGAAATCGGTTATTATGATGTAAAAGGAATCAGCCTTTATGGACGAAAAAAGAACTCTTGATAAAAAGTATAATATTCTGCGCCTGACAATTCCGCTGTTTTTTGAATCGCTGCTTGTCATTCTTGTAAATAACGTCGATCAGTTCATGCTGAGCAATCATTCGGAAGAGGCGGTTGCGGCTGTCGGAAATGCAAACCAGGTTTCGTGGGTACTTGTTCTGTTCCTCACCGTTCTGAGCACAGCATCGACCATACTGATCTCCCAGTACAAGGGCGCGCATGACAAGGAAAGCGAGCAGACCATCTATCCTCTCGCCATCGCGGTCAATCTCATCATAGGTGCTGTGATAAGCGCTGTGTGCCTGTTTTTGAGCAGGGATCTTTTTACCCTGATGAATGTTGAAGCAGGCAAGACGATTGAATATGCAACGCAGTATCTCACAATCACGGGCGGTACGATTCTGACTCAGGCGATAATACTGACATTTTCGGCTTTTCTGCGAAGCAACACCTTTATGAAAGAAGCTCTTGCAGCTTCCGTTACGGCAAATATTCTCAATATAATCGGAAATTATATCGCTCTCTATATTCTCGACTGGGGAGTAATGGGTGTTGGCGTTTCAACGGCAGCGAGCCGATTTGCAGCTATGATTATGATAATAATCATGTTCAGAATCAGAATCGGCAAGATAAATTGGTCGCTTCTCTTTAAGGGAAAACCCGTAAGGCATCTTTTGAAAATGCTCAAAATCGGTATACCCGCTGCGGGCGAAAGCCTTTCATATGACAGCTCACAGCTCTGCATCATGGGCTTTATCAACACTATGGGCAACACATCGGTCAACACAAAGATATACGTTTACATGATAGTTGCCGTCGCGTATCTTTTCACATCTGCCGTAACGCAGGCGATGCAGGTGGTAATCGGCTATCTGCTCGGCGGAAGACAGACACAAGAGGCGGAGAAACGCGTGTGGAAAACGCTTGTTCTCGCTATCATTTCATCTGTGAGTCTGACAGCGCTTCTCTGGGTCTTCTCCGATCAGGTGCTCTCGATATTCACTGACAACAAGGAAGTCCTCGAGCTCGGCAAGAAGATTTTTGCGATCGAGATAGTCCTCGAGTTCGGAAGAGCCTGCAACATAACGATGGTTCGTGCTCTTCAGGCATCGGGCGATGTCAAATTCCCGACCATTATGAGTATTGCATTCTCGTGGTGCGTTTCGGTCTCGCTCGGTTATGTGTTCGGTATAGTCTGTTCGATGGGTCTTGTCGGTATATGGATCGCGATGACGACAGACGAGGTCGTTCGCGGATTTATTCTTATAACAAGATTCAAGCGCGGAAAATGGAAAAAGCTCGATCTTATAGGCGACAGAGAAAAAGAGCAGCCTGCGCTTGCGTAAAAAACTGCACATTAAAAAACTCCGAGGTCAGATTTTATGACCTCGGAGTTTGATCCCTTTCGGCGATGTCAAGCTTGACAATAACCGTTTGTTGCTATATAATTTAATGCGCGCTGAAATAGAATACAATATAATTCGGGGTGTAGCGCAGTTGGTAGCGCGCCTGCTTTGGGAGCAGGATGCCGGGTGTTCGAGTCACCTCACTCCGACCAATACTCATTAAGGTTGATTCAAAACGAATCAACCTTAATTTTTTTGTGCTTTTTCGCCTGTAATCAGCACTTTTGTTTGTATAAGGCGCTGTAAAAACGAAGCTTTGTACTAAAATTGTATTGGAGTTATAAGATTACCGCATTACCGAAAAACGCTAAAAATCCGCATTTTCGCCCTCTGCTCGGCAATGGATATTTGCTCCCGTCAACGAACAAACCTGCCGTTAACGAACACTTTTGGTGTCAACGAACACCGAAAACATAACATGTTATGAATTCAAAAAACGCTTTAATGCACCCGACTGAAATTGTACAATATATTCGAACGCAACTTTTGTTTATGTATGTTCAATTAAATTATATTTACGAAACAGTAGTCAGTACTTTCTCAGATTGTTTTTGATTGGCAGGATTTTTAACAAGTTCCTTTAAATCAACAAATATGTTAGTTTTATCTATATGTATACGAGTCTCTATCTCACTTCTTTGAGTATCGCCTAACTCAGAATAATTCGTAAACGCTTTTCTTTCTTCGTTAGTAAACAATCTAAAGGTACGTCTAATCAATCCATCTTCAGGCGCATCGAATTTGTGAATAATTAAATGCAGATTAGGCTTCTGTTTCATCAGTTCGCAAATTCGTTCCCACCATAATTTGTCAGTTTCGCCAGTTGACATACCGTAAATATATATTAAATCACTTGTTTTCAACAGTTCAAAAGCTTTTTTATCAGAGTTTTCTTCATTGATTTCGTTTGTTTTTGGCTTGATCATTTCATTGATATATTCTTCATCATAACCATCAAAAAGTGTTGGTTCTTTAATTTGTGATATATCATTCACACCCAAAACCATATCTCGATGTACAGTTCCATGCACATGAATAATATTTCCTAGACGGTTTTCATACATTCCCCCACGAAAATTTCTTTTACCAAGTAAACTAGGGTTAGTTCGAACCGCTTTATAACACAAATCCAACACAGCCGTATAATTTAAACTTACAAAATTAAACGTTAATCCTCCTGAAAATGTGTTTTCTGATGTTGTAATAACGCCGGTTTCCGTTTCACGAAAGCCCTTCTTGTAACTGCAGACACCTTTTGCAAAACCTTTGGAAATGGTGTCATTAAGCGACGAATAGTTTAGTCTTTGTTCCTCACTTAAAAGATAAGCAGCTAACTTAACACAAAAATCTTCATGGCACAAGCAAAAATCCTCCGCGGTATAGCCCAACTCCTTGAACGCTTTGGTTGCATCGCCAAACGCCTTTTCGGCATTTGACCACATTTTCGCATCACGAAGAATATCTTTCTTAAAGCACTTGATTAAATCACTATCCGTTTCTGTATTTTTTGTATAGTCCTTCAAAAAGTCGGTATACGTAGTTTTTAGACCTATGTTTAAATCAAATCCATTACCTATTAAAAAAGTAATATTCATACTTTGTAAACTCCCCTTTGATACATCGTTTTCTGTCTACATACTTTATCATAAACTCATGGAAAATAAAGCTTATTCTCCAAATGCCAACAAAAATTGTTTTAATGCCTTAATTTTTTCGCTATCCAATGTGCTCATTTTTTCAACAATTTTCAAAAACTCTTTATCCGTATGAAGGCGAATAACAATATCTAAAACATCATTTTTGCTAATTTTTGCAGGCTCTATTTTTACTGATTCTGCTTGTTGTTCACCCACAAGTTCTGACACCGATACACCAAAGTATTTTGCCAAGGTTTCCAACTTTTCAATTCTCGGGTATTTCTTTCCATTACACCAATCGGAAAAAGTAAAGTAACTTACTCCAATGACTTCGCTCACTTCTTTGCGTGACTTTCCGGCTTTAGCCATAAATAAACGTAAGTTCTTTGAAAAAACCTCCCTACTACTATCTATGCTCTTATTTTTATTGGTGCCGGCAATACTGGAAGAAGGTTGTGTTATTATTAACTCAGACGGAGGAATTTCCAAAATTTCAGACAATTTAGTTAAAGTTGCTTGTTTTAAATTAACCACTCTTCCGTTTTCGTATTTTGCAACTGCTGATTTTTCAACACCCAACAATTGGCCTAATTCTTCCTGTGTTAGCCCTTTTTCTAAACGAGCTATCCTAATTCGTTCTCCAATATTCATAAATAGTCACTCCAAAATATCTTTTTATAAATTGTATCACAAGCACCATCATTTTGCAATAATATTTTGCTAAAAGTGCGAATTTGTATCTTATATTTCTTTCGATTTGTTCCATTCACAATAATTTATCAATCACCGCGTCTACTTATAATAGGCGCGGTGATTTGTTTTTTCGGGACTTGACTTTTCGGAAATTTTGAGCATCTTTATTAAACCAAGCCGCAAGGCTAATATTTTGAAAGAGGTGCTTTTATGAATACCCAAAAGCCATTGCCGGGGATGACCCCCGAAGAAACCGAAAGACAGCTCCAGTATATGAACGCTGTCATTATGTTCAAGCTGATGCATTCCCGTGGAATAATCAGCGAAAAAGAACTGCATTTATGCAAGGAAGAGATGCTGAAAAAGTACAAACCACCCCTTGATCCGTACAAAGATGAGGTGTAAAAACGGCTCAAAAAGTACGTTTGCACCCCCTGGGGTCAAAAAACGGACATTTTGCACCCAGCACCCCCGAAAATCGAGCAAAATGCACCCCTACTAATTTTTTGTATCAAAATTAGCCGTCATCTTCATCTCCCTATGGAATCGTGGATACATGGTTCCATAGGGATTTTTCCATTATTATAGAAAACCGTATTTGCTTGTGATATAATAAATTATACAGCTTGAATTTGGCGGAGAGGTGATTGCGGTGATTTGGATTGACTTTGGGATTATTTGTATAGGACAAGAACAAATAGCTGTTCCCGCCGATATGAACGATATTGTCTTTGAAGGCTATCAAAGAACCGCAGATTCGGAACCGTTTTATAGCGACGACTATAGTTTTCATACCGCCGATAATCTATTGGGTTGTTGGTACAATATTTGGCTGCCCGAGTCTATTTGCTACGAAGAATCCTTCTTTGATATTGCATCTAAAGGTGTTCCTTATGTAGAAGTGGTCTCAAAGTGGGCTGAATATGTAAAAAAACTTCTTTCCTTCTACATTGACCAATCCCCATTCAATAGAATTGCGGTATTACTTCGGGTGCAAGATTCCTCTAATGATACAGTGCATTCCGATTGCAGTCTTGACGACTTTATTCAAGGGTTGAGCGCAGGCAATATCAAGTGGAATGAACTGTATTTTATTCATTGACAAATTAGGATTTCTCTAAGAGCTAACTCAAAATCGCAACTTAGGGGAGCATCGATATGTCCCGTGGGTTTTTGTGTTGAGATTATAATATTTGAGGAGGGTACGCGGTATGGATAATTGGAAAGAGAGCTATTTTGCTGATTATGAAGTGTTTTCGGAAGACGAAATTGATGAGATAACCCCAAAGGGTATATCACTGAGAAACGGTATGTTTATTGAGTTTTCCGTATGCGCCGAAAATTTCAAAAATATGAACCCTCAGAGTGGAGGGAAATGTATAGGAGAACGAGAGATTACCGAACGGAGTTTTACGTTTTACGCTGCACCGAAACCAATTACGATCAAGTTTTTACCTCGCAATAAATTGATTGAGTTTTTCTCTGCAAACGGTATGGTAAAGCGCTTTCATTCTTTACAGCGTAGGATCAACGAGTTTGGCTACTCTACATACGACATAACATAATCAAAAAGAAAGAGCCCGTGTCTTGCCTGACGGCAAAACACGGGCTCTCTTTGTGAGTCTGATTTTTTGAAGGTATCTGCAAATCAGTCGACGTCGACGAAGTTGAGGAAATCCTTGTTGGCTTCCTTGAAGAGTTCGAATACGGCAAGCTCGACATTTTTGTCATCAACTGCGACGAAGAACTGCTCGTCCTCGGTTTCGCTTTCGACGAGAAGAATGACGACCTCGTCGATGCCGCTGTCGTTGGAGCTTTCGAGGGGAAGAAGAACGACGTATTCGTTGCCGTCATACTCGATAACGTCCATAACCTCAAAGTCTATTTCGTTGCCGTCCTCATCGGAAAGGGTGATGATGTCGATATCTTCTTCTTCGACTTCGGGGAGGTTGAAGTTTTCGATGCTCATTTTTTATTCTCCTTTATATTATTTACTATTATCTGCACAGTCTGTCCCAGTCGGATTCCTTGAAACCGACGAGAACAAAGCTGTCTGAAACAAGAATAGGTCTTTTGACAAGCATTCCGTCTGTTGCGAGAAGTGAAAGCATCTCATCCTCGCTCATTGAAGGCAGCTTGTTTTTCAGCTCGAGAGATTTGTAAAGCATACCGCTCGTGTTGAAAAATTTCCTGAGCGGCAGACCGCTTTTTGCGTACCATTCGGCGAGCTCCTCGCGTGTCGGATTGTCAGCCTTGATATCGCGAAGAGTGTAGCCGATATTGTTGTCATCAAGCCACTTCTGCGCTTTTTTGCAGGTGGTGCATTTCGGATAACAGATAAAGTCCATTGTTATTTTCCTTTATTCTTATTCTTTTCTTTTGCGCGCTTGTCATTGATTATCTGCATGTGCTCGGCGGTGATAAGCTCGACGTCGTTTTCCTTTGCCCAGTCAACACATCCCTTGAGCACGAGCGGGAGGAAGACTCTGGGCACGGCGAGGACCGTCATGAGAGCGTCGTCGGTGAACTTCACCTTATCGTCGACGCGGTCGGCTGCATAGCGTACCGATTCGATGGAAGCCTGACGCATCTGAAGAAGCTCTGCGCGCATCTTTGTTTTTCTGTGGAACCAGAAATTCTTGCTGTCGCGGTATCCGTAATCAACGGGCAGGGAGGGGAAATCTTTTGCCCTGACGCCGTTTATGATAGCCTGACTGTACTTCTTCTTCATGAGAATCTTGTCAATGCGAAGTATGAAATGTGCGCCGAATTTGCTTGTGATTCCGTTGAAATCGTGATACGGTCCTTCGTATCCGTTGAGCTCGCCTGCGGTGTCCTTGTCGGCGCCGTCAAGCTCGCGCATCCATGTGCATTCGACAGCTTCGATCGCATCGGTGAGGACCATGGGTCTTGCTTCGCCCGTTTCCTCTTCGATCAGGCTCTTTTCGAGCTTGAACTTACATTTCGGCATCTTCTCCTCGGGCTTGTCACCCGGCCAGGAAAGCTTTACAGCCTCCTTGAATGTGGAGGGCTTGTCATCGATGAAATTGAGTGTGCATTTGCCGTTTCGCAGAATGTTCTGTGCGGTGTTTGAAGAGTTGCGGCAGCACAGAAGCATGGCGTAATAGTCCTTGCCCGCAACATAATAGGGCTGGACAAGTGAGTAGGGACCGAGGTTGGTCGAGCCGTCCTCGCACAGTGTACTGATTATGACGGTCGGCATGGGGAAGAAAAGAGAGGTCTGATAGAAATTATCGACGATTCTCAGATTTTCAAAGCTGCTCATGATAAACTCCTTTTCAAAACTGTTTTATACAATTATACAGAATTTCATTGCATTTCTCAATGGTAAAAGCAATATTTGCGGTCTGTTTAATTGAAATGATTGTAAATAATTGTTTTTTATTGTCATTTTATACTTGTCATATGCATAATTCTACATTACAATACAGTGTGTACTTGTCAAATCATTATGAGAGGAAGTAATCTTTGTGATATATCAGAACGTGCTGGACGCTGTCGGACATACGCCTGTGATACAGCTCAACCATATGGTACCCGAGGGTGCTGCGAGGGTGCTTGTGAAATACGAGGGACTCAATGTCGGCGGCTCCATAAAGACACGTGTTGCCATGAATATGATAAACGAGGCCGAGCGCTGCGGTGAGCTCACCCCCGATTCGATAATTGTCGAGCCGACTTCGGGAAATCAGGGAATCGGTCTTGCGCTTATAGGTGCCGTAAAGGGGTACCGTGTGCGCATAATCATGCCCGATTCGGTCAGCGTTGAGCGCAGAAAGCTTATGAGTCATTACGGCGCTGAGGTCGTGCTGGTGCACGATGCGGGAAATATCGGTGATGCGATAGCCGAATGTCTCGCCGTTGCTCTGAGAATGAAGGAAGAGGATCCGAACGTGTACGTTCCCCAGCAGTTTACAAACCCCGCAAACCCTATGATCCACAGACATCAGACGGGTCTCGAGATACTCGAGCAGGTTGGCGGTCCGATCGACGGCTTCTGTTCGGGAATCGGAACGGGAGGAACACTCACGGGTATCGGCGAAACGCTCAAGGCGCTCAATCCTCACATGACCATATGGGCGGTCGAGCCTGAAAATGCAGCGATACTTGCGGGCGGTACTGTCGGCACGCATCTGCAGATGGGAATAGGCGACGGACTGATACCCGAGATACTCAATCAGAATATCTATGAGGATATCTATATCGTATCGGACGAGGAGGCGATATCCACCGCACGCGACCTCGCGAGAAAAGAGGGTCTTATGTGCGGAATCTCATCGGGTACGAATGTTGCCGCGGCGATACAGCTTGCAAAGAAACTCGGCAAAGGAAAAACTGTTGTGACAGTGCTTCCCGATACCGCCGAAAGATATTTCTCAACACCGCTTTTTGAGGGTGAATAAATCGATCCGCAGCCGGTTTTTATCGGCTGCGGATTTTTGATGATATCAGACGGAGCATACGCAAAAGAAGAAACGGGTCAATAAAGGACATTATTTTTTGCAGTCAGCACATGAAAATATTGCATTTTGACGAAAAATATATTATTATATAACTGTCTTTCAAAGACAGGTTAGTATTGAACGGCAAAAGGTTCGGTATGCTGCACCTTTTGCTGTATTTTTGAGAATACTGGAGGTATTACACAAATGGCAAGAACCGCAAAGGATATCATGGAGCTTATCAAAGAACATGATATCAAAATGATCGATTTTAAAATCGTTGACATCAACGGTCAGTTCCGCCATGTTACCATTCCCGTTCAGCAGTTTTCCGAGGAAACACTGAAAAACGGTATCGGTTTCGATGCATCCAACTACGGTTACGCAGTTGTTGAGAAGAGCGACATGGTATTCATTCCCGATCTTGATACCGCTGTTGTCGATCCGTTCTGCGAGATCGCAACCCTTTCGATAACGGGTAATGCCATGATTATCGATTATCCCGAGAACCGTCCTCTCGATCAGTATCCCAGAAACATCGTTCTCGCTGCTGAGAAATATATGCAGGATACAGGTATCGCCGATACCATGCTTATCCTTCCCGAGTTCGAGTTCCATCTTTTCAATCAGGTCGGTTGGTCTGTTCAGCCCAACTCCATCGGTGTTGATCTCGACACACAGCAGGCTTACTGGAACAGCGACAAGGAAGGCAAAGGCTGCATAGTCGCTCATCAGAAGGCTTATCACGTTGCAAAGCCCTATGACCGTACATATGAGTGCAGAAGCGAAATGTGTATGCTCATGGAAGAGGCAGGAATCCCCATCAAGTATCATCACCCCGAAGTCGGTGCTGCAGGTCAGTTTGAGATCGAGCCCCTTCTCGGCAAGATGTCCACAATGGCTGATGCTTCCATGATGATCAAATATATCATCCACAACACTGCTCTCAAATACGGTCTTACCGCAACCCTTATGCCCAAGCCCGTTTACGGTGAGGCAGGCAACGGTATGCACGTTCATATGCTCCTTCTCAAGGACGACGAGCCGGTATTCTCCGATGATAACGGTTATTCTCATCTCAGCCAGACTGCTCATTACTTCATCGGCGGTCTTCTCAAGCACATCTCTTCTCTGTGTGCTATCACAAACCCGAGCACCAACTCCTTCAAGCGTCTGGTTCCCGGATTTGAGGCACCTGTAACTGTCGGTTACGCAACCTCCAACCGCAGCGCTGTCATTCGTATCCCTGCATACGCAAAGACTCCGAAGATGCGCCGCTTCGAGATCCGTAACCCGGATGCTACCTGCAACCCCTATTTCTGCTATGCTGCTATCCTTATGGCAGGTCTCGACGGTGTTCTCAACAAGATCGATCCGCACGAGAACGGCTGGGGTCCCTACGACGTCAACCTCTACAACCTCTCCGACGAGGAGAAGGCAAAGCTCACAGCTCTGCCCACACGTCTTGAAGACGCTCTTGATGCTCTTGAGGCAGATCATGATTACCTCACCGCCGGCGGAGTATTCCCCGAGCACCTCATCAAGAACTTCATCGCAAGAAAGCGCAAGGAGTGCTCCGAGATCGCTGCTATTCCTCATCCCGCAGAGTTTGACAGATATTACAATCTCTAATCTGATAATTAAAAAAGGGGCTGTCCGTCGGACAGCTCTTTTTTTGTGTGCTCATTTGTTTATAAGTGTTTTTGCAAGCTCGAGAAGAGCCTCCCGCTCATTTGCAACATCGCCGTCGATGACTGCGTCGAGAAGAGCGTCAAGTGTTTCGCCCATTTTGCGTCCCGGACTCATTCCGAGATCGATAAGCTCGCGTCCGCCCACAGCAAGCGTTTTGAGAGATACACAATCATTCTGCTGCTCGATGCGGTCGATCAGAT
Source organism: Oscillospiraceae bacterium (assembly GCA_015065975.1). Classification (GTDB taxonomy): domain Bacteria; phylum Bacillota; class Clostridia; order Oscillospirales; family Acutalibacteraceae; genus SIG598. The sequence goes on from SVPG01000004.1 coordinate 15,190, forward strand.
CCTCGATCAGAGGAATTTTCGGAAGCTCGGCATCGATTACGAGATCGGTGTGTGCGAGGATATCGGCTCGCATGACTTGCAGAAGTCTTCTTGCGTCTTCAAACGACATCAACCTAAGAAGACGCTTGACCGAGCGCTCGGTCGGCTCGAGATGACGGTCATGGAACAGAACGAGAAGTGTTACGGCACGTATCGTTTCGTTGTCGGCACGAAGCCTGCGAAGAACGTTCTCCGCAATCTGTGCGCTGATTTTCGGGTGAGAGTAAAAATGTTCGCCGTCAAAGGTCTGAGGTTTTCCGATATCGTGGAAAAACACGGCAAGACGTACCGTGCGGTCACAGTCGCTCGATTCGAGCGCTTTGAGTGTGTGGGTATATACATCGTAGAGATGATACCTGTTTATCTGAGGGAAACCGATGCTTTCCTCAAGCTCGGGGATAAATCGGCAGATGACGTCGCTGTATTCTTCGCATATACGGGCGGCATCGCGTCCGCAAAGAAGCTTTGCAAATTCCGAAAAGATCCGTTCGGCAGAGATGTTTTTGAGAAGATGACTGTTTGCGTGAATACTACTTGACGTCTGATCGTCTATCGGAAACCCGAGAACGGAGGAAAAACGCAGGGCGCGCAGTATTCGAAGTCCGTCCTCGCCGAATCGGCGGTCGGGCTCGCCGACGCATCTGATGATTTTTCTGTCAAGGTCCTGCACGCCGCCGTGAAGATCGACAAGTCCCGAGTGAGGACTGTACGCCATGGCGTTGACTGTAAAATCACGTCTTGAAAGGTCGTTTTCGATGTTTCGAGTAAAGGTCACGTCGGAGGGTCTGCGGTTGTCGAGATATTCGCCGTCGATGCGGTAGGTTGTGATCTCGACGTTTTCACCGCCCGATACGACGGTGACGGTGCCGTGCTTGATGCCTGTTTCGATGACGTTCATATCGGAAAAGACGTCTATGACCTCCTGAGGAAGTGCGTTCGTCGTGACATCAAAGTCGTGAGCGGGAATACCGAGCAGCGAATCTCTGACACAGCCGCCGACGATATATGACTCAAACCCTGCGCTGTGCAGACGGTCGAGGACGTATGTTATGTTTTCGGGGATGTCAAACGAATACATTTCGGCAGCCCTCCTTGCATAGGTTATTCTGAATCAAAAAGCCTGCTGCGATACGGCTCGAGCGCTGTCAGAAGCAGGCAGCCGAGGATACCGCAGGATATTATCTCGCCCGCGCCGACGGTCAGCATCAGGTACGGAATAGATTCTGGTACGCCGTAGACGTATGACAGGACAAAGGGGATAATCAGCGTGTTCGAGATTATGGTCGGCAGCGGTGTGAGAAATCTGTGTTTTCGCAGAGCTCTTGCGCAGAGTGCACCGATAAGGGTTGCGAGCGAGCCGAAGACCACGTCCCATAATGCACAGCCCGTCAGAATGTTTGCCAGTATGCAGCCGACGGTGACGCCGGGAACGGCTGCGGCGGTGAAATACGGGAGCACGGTGAGTGCCTCGGAAAGTCTTATCTGAACTGCTCCGCTTGCAAGACCGAACATAGCTGAAACGAATGTGAGCACCACATAAAGCGCTGCTATCAGTGCGGCGTTGACAAGGTAGAGAGTTTTGGTTTTCCTCATCTTGATTTGCCTCCGAATATTGAATATAATACTAAATAATAGCATTGTCGCGCGATTGTGTCAATGAGTGAAAATGCAGAATTTGATTAGGAATATCGCGTGCGGTTTTATGAGGAGAGTTTATGAGATTTTTGCATACAGCCGATCTGCATATCGGCAAAAGGGTTTTTGATATAAGTCTTACCGATGACCAGAAAGCGGTGCTTTCGCAGATAGCCGACATAGCGCAGAGGGAGAACTGCGACGCCGTTCTTATAGCGGGCGATGTGTACGACCGCAGTTCGCCTCCCGCAGAGGCCATGACCGCGTTTTCGGATTTTGTGTCCTCGCTCAGCGAGAAAGGTATACCCGTGTACATCATAGGTGGAAACCACGATTCGGGAGAGCGTGTCGATTATATGGCACCGCTGCTTGAGAGAAGCGGCGTGTATTTCTGCGGTGCGTTTGACGGCGGGCTTCGTTCGTATAAGATGAGAGATGCTCACGGTGATGTGAACATACATCTACTTCCGTTTGTAAAGCCGATAAACGTAAAGAGATATTTTCCCGATGCGGAAATCCAGTCCTATGAGCAGGCGATAAAGACGGTGCTCGACAATGCGGATGTTGATTTTGATTCGCGCAATGTGCTGGTAGCTCATCAGTTCATAACGGGCGGAGAGACCTGCGATTCGGAGGAGTTTGCGATAGGCGGACTTGACAATATATCGGCATCGGTGTTTGACGGGTTTGACTATGTGGCGCTCGGTCATCTGCACGGGTGCCAGCGTGTGGGAAGGGACACTCTGAGATACAGCGGAAGCCCGATAAAATATTCGTTTTCAGAGATGAACCACAAAAAATCCGTAACGATAGTTGATATCGGGGAAAAGGGGAGTACAGAGATACGCACGGTGCCGCTTACTCAGCCGCACGATATGCGCGATGTTTCGGGAACCCTCGCTGAGCTTATGAGCGGGGAGTATTCGGAGGATTATGTGCGTGTGACGGTAACGGACGAGGACGTTGCGCCCGATGCGGCGTCAATGGTGCTTTCGGTATATCCCAATATGATGAGATTCGGTGTGAAGAACTCAAAGATCGGTGTCGCCGAGCAGTATATGTCGGCGCAGGATATCGGCACGAAGAGTATTTCACAGCTGTTCTGCGAGTTTTATTCGCTGCGAAACAACGGCGTTGAGCCCGACGGCAAGCGAATGAAGCTGCTTGAGGAAATACTTGCACAGATAGGAGATGAGCAGCTTTGAAACCGATAAAGCTTACGATGAGTGCCTTCGGTCCGTATTCGGCAGTGACGCAGGTGGATTTTACAAAATTCGGCAAGGACGGAATCTTCCTGATAACGGGCGACACGGGTTCGGGAAAGACGACGATCTTTGATGCCATCTCGTTTGCAATATACGGTGAGGCGAGCGGCGGCAAGGGCAAGCGGTCGGGAAGATCGTTTCGCTCCGATTATGCTGCGGCAGATGTGCCGACCTTTGTTGAATATGAGTTTTTGCACAAAGGAAAGCTTTATACCGTCAGGAGAAGTCCCGAGTACGAAAGAGCAAAGCTGAGAGGCGAAGGAACGACGACGGCTCCCGCGGCGGTCGAGCTTCGCTGTGAGCAGGGAGTCTGGACTAAAAATGATGAGGTCAACGAGAAACTGCTTGAGGTAATCGGTCTTGACAGGGATCAGTTTGCCCAGACGATCATGATCGCTCAGGGCGATTTTCAGAAGATACTCAACGCAAAGAGTGACGAGCGGCAGAGACTGTTTGAAAAAATATTCAGGACGACTGCCTGCAGAAGGCTTCAGGAGGAGCTCAGGGAGCGCAGCAGCGAATGTACGGCGCAGATGAAGGAGCTCGATTCGCAGATAACGTCGGCGGCGTCCATGGCGGTACTCGAGGAGGAGTGCGTGTGCGATACCGAGCAGGCGGCACAGTTTGCCCAAAAGCTTTGCGCTCACGCCGAAAAATGTGATAAGGAACGAGCCGAACTCGATAAGGAGTTTGCCGAAATATCGGAAAAGGTGGAAAAACTCAATCTGCAGAAGGGTGCGGGTGAGAGGATAAACAGCCAGCTTGCAAGCCTCGAAAACGCGAGGAAGACTCTTTCCGAGCGTTATGAAAAGAAGGAGAGCTACGAGCTGAGAGCGCAGAAGCTGAAGGCGGCAAGGAGAGCGGCGAATGTTGCGGCTTGGGCGGTACAGTATGACAGATGCATCTCGGATATCGCCGTGTGGGAGGAAGCGCTGAAAAAGGCTGAGACTGATGAAAAAACAGCCGCCGAAAGCTACGAAAAAACAAAAGCCGAATACGATGAAGCGGTGCAGACAAAAAACGACATCGAGGAAAAACGCCTCGGTGTCAGAAGAATGTCCGATGCCGTGCCTATGCTCGAGCGGCTTGCATATACGCGAAAGACGTATGATGACCTTTGCGGAAAGCTTGTTCTGGCGATAAACAGGGAAAAGGAAATGCGCAATAAGTTTTCCGAACTGCGGGAGAGATTTTATCTTTCTCAGGCGGGAATACTTGCGCGTGATCTAAGCGACGGCGAGCCCTGTCCCGTCTGCGGCTCGAGGGAGCACCCCGAGCCTGCTCATGTTCCGAACGATGCACCGACTCAGAAAGAGGTCGAGGAGTCGGAAGGTCAGCTCCGAATTCTTGAGGAAGGTTCGAGAAAGATTTCGGAGGATTCGAAGGCGGCGAAGGCAAAGCTCGACGAGATAGCGGCTGCAGCGTCTGCGGCAGGAGTTGCCGAGAACGAGAGCATTCAGGATCTCAAGGCAAGGATAGAATCGGTTAAGAAACAGATCGATCTTGAGCAGAGACGCATTGACGATCTTGAGAGACGTGTTCAGGACGACACGAAAAAACTCGCAAAAGCGCAGACGGTCAGAGCGGAAAGCCGAAAAAAGCTCGATATGCTGCTTGAAGAGAAGAAAACAGCGGGAGATTTATTTGAAAACAGCATAAAGGAGAACGGTTTTGCCGATGCCGAGGATTACAGGCAGTCGGTGCTCAGCAGCGAATGGATAGAAAAGCTCGACAGGGACGTGAACGGATATTACGACAGTGTAAAAGCGCTTGAAGCGACCGTTGCCAGCCTGAGTGAGCAGACGGCAGGTCATGAGAAAATCGACATTTCCCGGATCGATGAGCAGATCGCACAGGCAAAGCAGCGCATCGAGAAGGTGAGAGACAGATCGTCGAGACTCGAGACGGTTTCCGAAAATAATAAGAAGACGGCGGAGAAGCTGAAAGAACTTGCTGTGCGTAAGGATAGGCTTCGCGAAAAATGGACCGTCACAGCCGATCTTTACAGGACGGTCAGCGGTCAGCAGCAGGGAATGGCAAAGCTCAATTTTGAGGCGTATGTTCAGAAGCACTATTTCAACATGGTGATAGCTGCGGCAAACAAGCGGCTCAATGCGCTCACCGACGGAATGTTTACGCTCAGATGCCGCGAGAATGTAAAGGATCTGCGTTCACAGTCGGGACTCGATCTCGATGTATATGACAGCTCGACGGGAAGATGGAGAGAGGTCTCCACGCTTTCGGGAGGAGAATCCTTTATGGCATCGCTTTCTCTTGCGCTCGGTCTGTCTGACGTTGTGCAGAGCAGAAGCGGCGGCATAAGACTCGATTCGATGTTTGTCGATGAAGGCTTCGGAACTCTTGACGAAACGTCGCTCCGTCAGGCGCTCGATATGCTCGACCGCCTTGCTGACGGAACGCGTCTTGTCGGTGTGATTTCTCACGTGGCAGAGCTCAAAAGCCGTATCGATAAAAAGCTGGTTATTAAAAAGACTGCGGCGGGAAGCGAGATTCGCGTGGAAGTTTAGCAAAATACAAAGTTAATAAATTGTATATATGATAACGAGCGGCGATGTGATAAAATAATGAAAACAAAACCAAGTAAAAAAGCAGTCAGAATTATACTGACTGCGGCGAGTGTATTGTGGCTTGCCTTCATTTTCCTCAACTCGGCTCTTGATGGGGACAGCTCATCTGCGATGAGCGGGTGGGCACTGGAATTTGTACAGTCGGTGCTGGACATGCTTTCGGTGCCGTTGACGCTGACGGAGCATTTTGTGAGGAAAGCGGCTCATTTTACCGAATACTTTATACTCGGGGCACTTGTTATGCCGACGGTGCTGATGTATCAGAGCAGACGCAGATATATAATAAGTATACCTGTATGTCTTGCTGTGTGTTTTGCGGCGGCGTGCTTTGACGAGATGTTTATTCAGGCTCGTGTGCCCGGAAGGTGTGCGAGTATGACCGATTCGTTCATCGATCTCTCGGGTGCGGCTGCTGCCGTGCTTGCGGTATGCTTTATTGTTGCAGTAAAATGGAGAAGAAGTAAATTGACGGAGGAATAATAATGACTTTGCTTATCATGGCTGCAGGTCTTGCAAGCCGATACGGAGGAAACAAGCAGACCGACGGTTTTGGACCCAACGGTGAAATGATAATGGAGTACTCCATCAGTGACGCAAAGGCTGCGGGCTTTGACCGCGTGGTGTTTATTATAGCGGAGAGTATGAAAGAAAAGTTTCCCGAGTACATAAATAAGAATGTAAACGGTGTTGAGACTGCGTTCGCGGTACAGGGCGCAGAGGGTTTCCCCGAATGGTTTACAAAGCCCGAAGGCAGAACGAAGCCGTACGGTACAGTTCATGCCGTGCTTTGTGCAAGAGATTATATCGACGAGCCGTTTGTTGTAATAAACGCCGATGATTATTACGGAAGAGAAGCATGTTTCGACATAGCCGGGGCCATGCGCGATATGAAGAATGAGGGCGAAGCGTGTATGCTCGGTTACCGTCTCGGCAACACCCTTTCGGGATTCGGAGCGGTCACAAGAGGTGTGTGCAGTGTTGAAAACGGCATACTTGACAGTATCGAAGAGACCTATAAAATAAGCAAATGCGACGATGGTGTTATAAGGAGTTTCGGTGTCGAGCCGCCGAAGGAGCTTGACGGTGACAGCGTTGTTTCGATGAATATTTTCGGATTTGCTCCGTGGGTATTCGATGAGCTTGAGAAGAGCTTTGCGGATTTCCTGAAGGAACAGGGCGATTCGGAGAAGGCTGAATATCCGCTGCCTGTTTTTGTTGATTCGCTTATCAGAAGCGGTAAGCTTGCTGTAAAAGTGGTTGATACCGATGCAAAATGGTTCGGTGTTACATACAAGGAGGACAAGGAGCTCGTTCGCGAAAAGCTTGCGCAGCTCGGCGGTCTGAGATAAGATATAAATAAGAATAAAAGCTCTCGGCTTTTTAGCCGAGAGCTTTTTGTTTTCCTGTTACGCAGCCGCGGTCGTCGTGGTGGTAGGTGCAGCTGTTGTCGTCGTAGCGGGCGGGGCGGTTGTTGTGGTGGTCTGAGCGGGAGCGGTCGTGGTGGTCTGCTCGGAGCTCTCGGACGATGTCGTTGCGGAGGTTGCGTCGGTGATGGTGGGGACCGCAACGCCCGTGGCCTTTTTGCCGTCAGCGTAGGTCATATCATCGTCAAAGATGAATTTCTTGAGCTCGCTCGAATTGAACTTGTAATTGACCGAAACGACCGAAGCGCTGCCCGTGCTGAACTGAACGTCACAGTATCTCCATGTTCCGTCGATGGGGACGGTGTACTGAACCATATCGTAGCGGAGAATATTGAGAGCGTCGGCCATATAGCCGTAGATACGCTGTTCGCTGATGTTTGTGGTTATGTACGGAAGGATTTCGGAGGCTATGCCTGCAAGCTCGATGTAAGAGCGGTTGGACTGAAGAGCCTCGGTCATGATCTGCTCGAGAAGCTTGCGCTGACGTTCGGTTCGACCGAAATCGCCGTTTCCGTTTTTGATTTTTCTCATACGGGCATAGTTGAGAGCCTCGGCACCGGTCATTTTGTAAACGCCTGCGCCCGCCTCATAACGCGGGAACTTGCCGTATTTCTTATCGTGGCACATGTAGTCGGCTTCTGCGGCGTTGACCTCCATGGTAACGCCTCCGAGCTCATCGACGAGCTTTTTGAATGCGCTGAAATCGATGACGACAAAGTCATCAACGGTAACACCGAGGTTTTTCTCGATGGTGGCACGTGTGACCTTGAGATCCATGTTTCCGTTCATGCTGTCATAATAAAAAGCAGTGTTGAACTTGTTTTTCTTGTAACCGGGAATGGTTGAATATATGTCTCGCAGAATTGAAATGAGCTTGATTTTCTGATGCTTGCGGTCGATAACGCCGAGCATTATCGAGTCGCTTCGAGATGCATCCTTGCCGCCGAGACGCGAATCACAGCCGATGAGAAGGATTATATCGACGTCCTCGTTTGAGATTATGACATCATCGGGAACGGCGTTGGGGTCGACCTCCTCTTCACCCGTACCGTCATCACGCTCGGAATTGAGAAGAGCCTGCTGCTCGTCGGTCAGTACGACCTGAGACTGAGTGTTTTCGGAGACGATGTTGAGACGTCCGATGAGTCCCTCGTTTACCCACGTCCAGGCAAAGCTGACAACCACAAGCAGTGCGATTCCGACACCCGAAAGTATTACACCGACGCGGCTCTTGCTGCCGCTTTTTTCTGCGGGGGAAACGTTGCTGCGGTTTCTTGAAGGGGAGACGGGCGCAACGTACTCCTCGCTGTCATCAAAAACGATGGGCTTGGGGGTGCGTTTTGGTTCCTGTTTGGGTGCAGGGGAATCGAAAAATGAATCGGACTGCGAAGAGTCTGAAGGCTGCGCTTTTTTTACAGGGCGGTCAAAGCTTTCCTCTTCCGTTTCGAAGAAGAATCCGCCGCTGTCCCATCCTGTTGAGCGGGAGCGCGAAGGCTTGCTGCGATTATTATCCATAGTAATACCGAACCTTTCCACGCGGAGCTGAGTTTACGTGTGACGTGCGAATGTTTACATCATCTGCTCCGGAGCGGTGATGCGGAACATTTTAAGAACGTTTGCGATGACCTGCTTTGTGCAGTGGCACAGGGTGAGTCTTGCACGTGTGAGTGTCTCGTCCTCACCGATGACCCAGCAGGCGTTGTAGAACTTATGATACTTTGCGGCGAGCTCCATGACGTATCTTGTGATACGCGACGGCTCGCGGGTATCTGAAGCGGCGGTTATCTCGGAGGTGTAGGAGGAGAGATAACGGATAAGCTCAAGCTCCTCGGGAGCGGTGAGTACCTTGAGGTCATCGCCCGATGCGGGGGAGAATGAGCCGCCCTGCTGTGCATACTTTCTGAATATCGAGCAGATACGTGCGTGAGCGTACTGAACGTAATATACGGGGTTCTCGGAATCCTGCTTTACCGCGAGGTCGAGGTCGAAATCCATCTGAGTGGTCGATTCTCTGAGATTGAAGAAGAATCTTGCTGCATCAACGGGAACTTCGTCGAGAAGGTCGGCGAGCTGAATGGCCTTGCCCGTTCTCTTGCTCATCTTGACAGGCTTGCCGTCCTGAACGAGGTTGACGAGCTGCATGAGAACGACCTCGAGCTTGCTTCCGTCGTATCCCGATGCGTCGAGTGCACCCTTCATTCTTGCGACGTGACCGTGATGGTCGGCGCCCCAGACGTTTATGCAGAGGTCAAAGCCTCTCTTGAACTTGTCGATGTGGTATGCGATATCTGCGGCGAAATAGGTGGGGTTGCCGTTTGCGCGGATAAGAACCTCGTCCTTCTCGGCACCGAGGTCGGTAGCCTTGTACCAGATAGCGCCGTCCTTCTCGTAGGTCATGCCCTTGTCGGAAAGAAGAGCTATTGCGGCCTTTACGCTGCCGTCGTTGTGGAGGGTGCTCTCACGATACCATGTATCGTACTCGATTCTGTATTTGAGAAGGTCGCTCTGCATTCTTGCGATGTTGAGGGGAAGAGCAAAGTCGACGAGAGCGGCTCTGCGCTCGGCTTCGGGCTTGTCGGCCCATTCGGGACCGTTCTTGTCGAGGAACTCCTGTGCACGCTCGATGATGTCGGCACCGTGATAAGCGTCCTCGGGAATCTCGATGAAATCCTCGCCCTTGACGAGCTGGAGATATCTGACGTCGAGGGAAAGACCGAATTTCTCGATCTGGTTTCCAGCGTCGTTTATGTAGAACTCTCTCGAAACCTCATATCCCGCAGCGTCCATGACTGCTGCAAGACAGTCGCCCAGTGCGCCGCCGCGGGCGTTGCCCATATGCATGGGTCCCGTGGGGTTGGCGGAGACGAATTCGACCATGACCTTTCTGCCCTTGCCGTGGTCCGATCTTCCGTAATTGTCACCCTCGGTTACGACTTCGGTGACGATGTCGCAGAAATACTGCTGAGTCGGATAGAAGTTGATAAATCCCGGACCTGCAGTCTCGATGCGGTCGATATAGGTGCCGTCGGTCACGGCGTGCTCGGCGATGATGGCGGCTATCTTTGCGGGAGCCATGCGGAAGGCTCTTGCGCTTGCCATGGCGGCGTTTGTGGAAAGGTCGCCGTGTGAGCTGTCGGCAGGGACCTCGATGTTGAAATCGGGGACATCTGCCTTTGCGAGAGAACCGTCAGCAAAGGCTGCTTCGAAAGCGCCTGTTATGATTTCCTTTGCCTGAGAGCGAAACTTATCTGATACTGCGGACATTTGGTTGATCCTCCAATATATAATTATTTGTTTTCGTTTTGATTGAGAGCGAAAAGCTCCTGTGCGGTTATCTGTTGGGAATAATCCTCAACAGCCTGTCTTGCCTGTGCCTGGAGAGCGATGTATTCTTCGAGACACAGCTTGTGCTCGTAGATGTATTTTGCGTGCTCGATTCCGACATAGCGGAAATGCCACGGCTCGTAATCGATCTCGGTTATTTCGACCTTGTCGGCGGGATATCTGAGAATGTATCCGTATTCGTGCGCGTGCGCGGTTATCCACGCGCCGACCTTGGTGTTGCAGAAGCTGTATGAAGTATCGCCCGTGACGCTCAGGTCGAGTGAATTGCCGAGCTGGTGCTCGGAATGTCCGGGCGGCTGAGTGGTCTTGCCTGCGGCGATCTCGGCGTTTTCCTTGCTGTAACCGAGGCTGAGGAACCGCCTGACCCGTGCGGAGAAGAGGTTCTCCTGATACGAATAGGAACGGTATCCGCTGATTATGAACACGTTCTGTCCCGTTGCGGCGACTGCGTCGGCATAGAGCTTTTCGTAGGCTTCGAGAGCGTCCGCCATGAGCATTCTGTCCCGATAGGTTATCGGAACGGTGTTTATAACGACCATATTCTCCGGCACGTAATCGGGAGAAAGAACACGGTCGGCGTTTGCAATCATCGGAACGTCCTCATAATTTGAGGGAAGGTCGCTGTCGGGAGGGAGCTGCTTTGCGACGACGTTGAGCACAGCCTGCGCTCTGACGCCGGGTGTTCCCGTTGCGGTAATGGTGATGCTTCCCGCCGAGTTTCCCGTTATTGAAGCGAGATCGTCGGAGACGACGGCGACGTCGGCATCAGATGAGGAAAGAGTGATGTAGGTTATCGCTGTCGCGGGAGCGATCTGAAAGGTGGGTTCAAGCTCTTCGCCGACGTAGATATAGTATTCCTCCTGTTCGAATCTGAGATCGGTCAGCGTCTCGCGGACGGTCTGGGCATAATCGAGACCCTCGGGTATTTTGAGATAGCATATCCAAGCGATCAGCAGCATCGAGAGAATGAAATAGGAGTATTCGATGATGTCTCTTTTGGTGATTTTTTTCTTCCTGGACTTCTTTTTATCTTTCATTATTTTGATATCTTCTTTACTAAAAAATGGAGTTCACGGTAATATATAATTATAATATGGAAATGCCCGTATTGCAATACTTCAAGGCGACGAATATTTAAGTATTATATATACAAAATTTGAATTTTCAGTAAATGATTTCCGATATGAGTGCGTTGGAGAGGAGAAAACCCTGCCTTGTAAGGGCTATCGACGAATCGGTGCAGCGCGTCAGCCCGTGTTGTTCATATCTGCGTGCGCGGTCGATATAGCTTTCGGGAAGAGGGGAGCCGAAACGAGAGCGCCAGAGAGCATCGGTCAGTCCCTCGGTAAGGCGAAGACGCAGCATGGCGTATTCCTGCGGTGTTCCGCCGACGCCTTCGTCGACTGCGGCGGGCGATTCGATGTATTGCATTATGTCGCGGGGGTAGGAGTAGCGTTTTTTGCCGAAAAATCCGTGTGCGGCAGGTCCGAAACCGAGATATTCGTCGCCGTTCCAGTATCGCAGGTTGTGGCGGCTTTCCATATTCGGTCGGGCAAAATTCGAGATCTCGTACTGGAGATATCCGAAAGCCTCGAGAAGCTGCGCCGATTGAAGATAGAGCTCTGCCTGCATATCCTCGTCGGGAAGGGAAAGGGAATCGGCCATTGCATGATAAGGGGTGCCCTCTTCGATTTTGAGAAGATACGATGAAATATGCGCCGGCTCGAGCGATGCAAGAAACTCAACCGAACGGGAAAGCGAATCGGGAGTCTGCCCCGGGGTGGCGATCATAAGATCGAGAGAGATGTTAGAAATGCCTGCGCTGCGAGTGATCTTTACGGCGTCTGCGGCCTGACTGCAGCTGTGTCGGCGTCCGAGCGATCTGAGCTCGCTGTCGATTCCCGACTGCACTCCCATTGATATGCGGTTTATACCGCAGGAGGCGAGAGCGGTCATAAGCTCGTACGTGACGGTCAGCGGGTTTGCTTCGAGAGTTATCTCGCAGTCGCGGGAGAGACGGAAGGAATCGGAAATGCATTTTGTTATGCGTGAAATCCTGTCTGCGCCGAGGAGAGATGGAGTCCCGCCGCCGAAATAAACCGTTGAACAGAGCCTTTCCCTGTCGGATTGAAGAGCTATCTCACGGCACAGAGCGTCGGTATAGCGGTCGGCAAGTGCGCCGTCAAACACTGTCGAATAAAAATCGCAGTACGGACATTTGCCGCGGCAGAAGGGGATATGTATATAAATTCCGATATCAGACATATTGAAAAATCCTCTCAGGATATGATATAATTTCGGTATAAACAAATAATATCACACACATCTTCCGCGTTCAATAAAAAAATCTTGACAAACGGTCGTTTTGTGATATAATACTTGTACAACAAAGAAGGCGGTTTTCGCCTCACCTCAGCCAACGTACGGTAAAAGGTCAATAATGACGGCGCTTCTGTGCCGGATTATTGCGTGGGGTGAGTTGTGTCCCGCGCTTTTATTTTTGTTGAAATTATTTGGGGGTGCTTGGTATCAGCAAGGAACAGCAGGTCCTGATCAATGAGGAGATTCGTTCACCGCAGCTCAGAGTTATCGGAGCGGACGGCGCGCAGCTCGGAATAATGTCTTCCGATGAAGCTCTGCGCATCGCCGATGAAGCTCAGCTTGACCTGGTTATGATCGCACCGCAGGCGACACCGCCGGTGTGCAAGGTCATGGACTACGGCAAATACCGATTTGAGCAGCAGAAGAGAGAAAAGGAAGCCAAGAAGAATCAGCATACGGTCGAGATCAAGGAGATCAGACTGTCTCTGAACATCGACACGCACGACTTTGAGACAAAAGCAGGACACGCAAGGAAATTCCTCAAGGGCGGCGACAAGGTCAAGGTTTCCATCAGATTCCGCGGTCGAGAGATGGGTCACCCGGAACACGGACTCGAGATCATGAAACGCTTTTCCGAGGCTCTTGCCGAAATGGCAGTCGTCGAAAAGCCCGCAAAGCTTGAGGGACGCAATATGCTGATGTTCCTCGCAGCAAAGCCCGCTCCTAAGGCTTCTTCCAAGAAGCAGTCGAATGCCGACAGCTCCGCAAAAACCGAATAACTTATTTCAAGGAGGATATACAATGCCAAAGATCAAGACTCACAGCGGCGCAAAGAAGCGCTTCAAAGTGACCGGAACCGGAAAGATCGTCAGAGCTCATGCAGGTAAGCGTCATAAGCTCAACAGCGCACTCAAGAGTGCAAAGAGAAAGAGGAACCTCAGAAAGTCCACTCTGGCTGACTGCACAAACGTAGCACAGGCAAAGAAGCTTATTCCCTACAAATAATCGAGGTTTTCTCAACATCAAGAAAGGAATGGTCAGATAAATGGCACGAGTAAAGGGTGCGCTCGCAACGCGCAAAAGAAGAAAGAAAGTTCTGAAGCTTGCCAAGGGCTATTGGGGTGCCAAGAGCAAGCACTTTAAGATGGCTAAAGAGGCCGTAATGAAGTCCGGCCAGTATGCATACATCGGTCGCCGCCAGAAGAAGCGCGACTTCCGCAGACTGTGGATCACCCGTATAAGCGCAGCTTGCAAGCTTAACGGCATCAACTATTCTCAGTTTATGTACGGTCTCAAGAAGGCTGACATTACCCTCAACAGAAAAATGCTGTCCGAGATCGCTATTGCTGATGCAGCAGCTTTCACCGCTCTCGTAGAGAAGGCAAAGGCAGCTCTATAATAATCTGAAAGTGCGCCCGGATGACCTCATCCGAGCGCGCTTTTTGGCAAAAACGGGTGGATTTTGTGTGAACGGAAATTGTATAATAACCGTGAAAGGACGATCGCCATGGCAAATGAAATAACCAGCAAAGACAATGCGAGCGTCAAGGCGGCGGCAAAGCTGATGACAAGCGCGAAGGAACGTCGCGAGAGACAGCTTTTCATCGTCGAGGGTGTGCGTTTGTGCACGGAAGCGCTCGATAATAAATGTGAAATCGAGGAGGCGTTTTTTACCGAAAGCGCCAAGCAGAAATATACAGAAGTTGTTGCACGTCTCGAAAAGGCGGCAAAGAAGAGCTACATAATTACCGATGCGATCGCTGAGAAGATCGCCGATACCGTATCCCCGCAGGGAATATTCTGCATCGGCAGGATCATCGTAAACAGGATCGACGTTGAGACCATGAGAAGTGACGGACAGTATGTCATGCTTGAGAATCTTCAGGATCCCGCAAACATCGGTGCCATATTCAGAACGGCCGAGGCTCTCGGTCTGAGCGGTGCTTTTCTTTCGAAGGACTGCTGTGATCCCTACAACCCGAAGTCCATGAGAGCGAGCATGGGTGCCGTTATGCGTCTGCCCTATCTCGAGGTGGACGATCACGTTGAGCTTATGAAGAAGCTCAAGCTGAGAAACATGAGACCGATAGCTTCCGTTCCCGACGGAGATGCGAGTAAAATAACCGCAATAAGATTTTTCAAGGGCGTTATAATGTGCATCGGCAACGAGGGCAACGGTCTTACCGATGAGCTGCTCGGCGTGTGCGGCGAAAGGGTGACCATTCCGATGAACGGCCGCGCCGAATCGCTCAATGCAGCGACGGCAGCGTCGATACTCATGTGGGAAATGGTGAGAAATTACTGATATGAAAAACGCCATATACTGGATATGGCTTCAGCGTGCGCTCGGTTTTGCAAGCTCAAAGATATCAAAGGTGATCGAGCTTGACGGGGCTGCGAGACGGGTGTTCGAGCTCGAATACGACGGTCTCAAAAATCTCAGGATATTTACCGCACGTCAGCTTGAGAATCTCTGCAGCAAGGATCTGCTGCCTGTGCAGGAGATACTGACAAACTGCGGCAGGCTCGGATATGATATTCTGACTCCCGAGGACGAGGATTATCCGCAGCGTCTGAGGAATATTTCGAATCCGCCGGCAGTTCTCTACGTCAAAGGAAAGCTGCCCGATCCCGAACGCAGACTATATGTCGGGATCGTAGGTGCACGTGAGCCGACCTCAAGAGGCGCTGATGTTGCATATACTCTCGGACTCAAGCTTGCTCAGTCGGGTGCCGTCATAGTGAGCGGCGGAGCACGCGGAATAGATTCCGCGGCGCATATGGGTGCGCTCGCAGAAAGCGGAAGAACGGTGGCAGTGCTCGGCTGCGGCATCGATTATGAGTACAATATGTCGAAAAGATCGATGAGAGATATGATAGCGTCAAAGGGTGCGATCATATCGGAATATCCTCCGACAACTCCTCCCGTCGGGAGACATTTTCCCGAAAGGAACAGGATAATATCGGGTATATCCCATGCTGTCGTTGTAGCACAGGCGGGTATCAAGAGCGGCTCGCTCATAACCGCAAAGCTTGCTGCCGAACAGGGCAGAGAGGTGTTTGCCGTTGAAGACGGCATCGGCTCGGTCGAATCGGAGGGAACGACTCATCTGATCGAAAACGGAGCCAATCCGCTTTCTGGTCCGCAGGATGTGGTCGACGCCTTCTGCGGCAGATTCAGCGATACGCTCAGACGTCCTATGGTCGAAAGAGATTTTATCGATGATCTCCGTGCTCTTCCCGGCGGCGGAAATGAGACGGATGTTGCGCACGCGTTTGCACAGAGTGCGTCGGAAAACGCGCGGATGATATACGCTCTGCTCGAAAGGGAAGGGTGTATGATAGCGGACGAGATAATTGCGGCGACGGGTATCGCCGCGGGTTCAGTGTTCGGTGCGCTTACCGAACTTGAAATGTTGGGTATAGTAAATGTCCATCCGGGCAGAAGATATGAAGCAAAGTAATTTTGAAAGGTTAGGTTTTGATAATGTCAAAGCTGATAATTGTTGAGTCTCCGCCAAAAGCGAAGACTATCAAAAAATTCCTCGGCAGTGATTATGAGGTTGTTGCATCGATGGGTCACGTCCGTGACCTTCCCGAGAACCGTCTCTCGGTCGATCTCAAGAACAATTTTGCTCCGAAATATGCAATAATCAAGGGCAAGGAAGACCTTGTCGAAAGCCTCAAGGCGGCAGCTTCGAAGAGCGAATGCGTCTATCTCGCAACCGACCCGGACCGCGAGGGTGAAGCCATTTCGTGGCATATTGCATATATTCTCGGACTCGATCTCAATGATGCAAACCGTGTTACCTTCAACGAGATCACCGAAACAGGTCTTAAGAAGGGTATGGCGAATCCGAGAAGCATCGACCTCGATCTTGTCGATGCTCAGCAGTGCAGAAGAATACTCGACAGAATAGTCGGTTACAGACTCAGCCCCTTTGTATCGCAGAAGATACGCCGCGGACTTTCCGCAGGTCGTGTTCAGTCGGTCGCTCTGCGCATGATATGCGACAGAGAGGACGAGATAAGAGCTTTTGTCCCCGAGGAGTACTGGTCCATTGACGCAAAGCTTGTTCCTCAGGGTGCAAAGAGAGCTTTCGGCGCTGAGTTCTTCGGTACCGCCGACGGCAAGGTTGAGCTCAAGGACAAGGACAGCACGGACGCTATCCTTGCCGAGCTTGAGAACGAATCCTTCACAGTTACGGGTCTCAAGAAGGGCGTTCGCAAAAAGAGTCCCGCACCTCCCTTCATCACCTCCACCCTGCAGCAGGAGGCTTCCAGAAAGCTCAGCTTCCGTTCGAGCAAGACCATGAAGATCGCTCAGGAGCTTTATGAAGGCGTTGAGATCGAAGGAATGGGCGCAGTCGGTCTTATAACCTACATGAGAACCGACTCCATCAGAATATCCGATGAGGCAAGAGCCGAGGGCGAGGAATACATCAAGCAGCGCTGGGGTGCAAATTATCTGCCCGACAAGCCCCATAAGTTCAAGACAAGAGCAAACGCTCAGGACGCGCACGAGGCTATCAGACCCACAATGCCGTCGCTTGAACCGGAGAAGATAAAGTCGAGCCTTTCGACCGACCAGTACAAGCTCTACAAGCTTATCTGGGAGCGCTTCACCGCAAGCCTTATGGCACACTGTCTGCACGATACCGCCAACGCCGATATCACAGCAGGCAAATACCTCTTCAAGGCATCGGGATATACCGTCAAGTTCGAGGGTTACACCGCGCTTTATGAGGCTACCGCAGATGACAGCAAGAAGGAAGAGAGCGTCGGCGCTCTGCCCAAGCTCGAGATCGGAATGAACCTCAAGGTAAAATCCCTCGAGGGCGGTCAGCATTTCACTCAGCCGCCTGCAAGATACACGGAAGACACTCTTACAAGAGCGCTTGAAGAGAACGGCGTCGGACGTCCGTCAACTTACGTTGCAATCGTCAGCACCGTTGTCGGAAGAGAGTATGTCATCAGAGACGCAAAATCGAAGTCTCTCAAGCCGACCGAGCTCGGTGAGCAGATCAACAAGCTCATCAAGGAGCGTTTCTCAAAGATAATCAACGTCAAGTTCACCGCTCAGATGGAAAAGAACCTCGATATGGTCGAGAGCGGAGACAAGGACTGGATAGATACCCTGCGCAACTATTACGATGATTTCGAGAAGATCCTTGCCGACGCAAAGAAGGCTATGGAAGGCATCACGATGAAGCTGCCCGAGGAGGAGACCGATTTCATCTGCGAGAAGTGCGGAAGACGCATGGTCGTAAAGCTCGGACGCTACGGCAAGTTCATCGCCTGCCCCGGTTATCCCGAGTGCAAGAATATCAAGAAGATCGTAAATGAAATAGACGTAAACTGCCCCAAGTGCGGTTCAAAGGTAATTGTCAAGAAGTCAAAGAGAGGCCGCACCTTCTACGGCTGCTCGTCATATCCGAACTGCGATTTCGTATCGTGGAACGAGCCGACAAACGAGAAGTGTCCGCAGTGCGGCGGTATGCTCTTTGAACGCAAGGGCAAGTATCCCAAGCTCTGCTGCGAGGCTGAGGGCTGCGGATATGAGCGCAAGAAAGAGGAGGAGACCGCACAGTGACAGCTACGGTCATAGGTGCCGGTCTTGCGGGCTGCGAGGCAGCGTGGCAGCTTGCGCAGGCAGGAATCGAGGTCACGCTTTACGAAATGAAGCCAAAAAGATTCTCGCCCGCGCACACAAACCCCGGTTTTGCCGAGCTCGTGTGTTCAAATTCGCTCAAGGCTTCGAGAATAGCTTCTGCGGCTGGTCTCATGAAGGAAGAAATGCGAAGACTGGGAAGCGTGCTTCTGCCGATAGCCGATGAATGTTCGGTTGCGGCGGGAGGAGCGCTTGCGGTCGACCGTGAGCTTTTTTCAAAGAAGGTTACGGAGAAGATAAGGTCTCACCCGCTCATCAATGTGGTCGAGGAGGAGGTCACGCGCATACCCGACGGCGTGTGCGTTGTGGCTACGGGACCGCTTACCGACGGAGCGCTTGCGGAAAATATCGGCGAGCTCTGCGGTCAGAGACTGAGCTTCTTTGATGCCGCAGCACCGATAGTCACCTTCGACAGCGTCGACATGAACGAAGCGTTCTTTGCTTCGAGATATGACAAAGGCGAGGGAGACGACTACATAAACTGCCCGATGAACAAGGAGCAGTACGAAGCTTTTTACGAGGAGCTTTCAAAGGCGGAGCGTGCACAGCAGCACGATTTCGACAAAAAGGTCTATGAAGGCTGTATGCCGATTGAAATAATGGCTCAGCGCGGTGCCGATACTATCCGTTTCGGACCGATGAAGCCTGTGGGACTCAGAGACCCGAAAACGGGTCACAGACCGTGGGCAAATCTCCAGCTCAGACGTGAGGACGCATCGGGAACAATGTTCAATCTCGTCGGATTTCAGACAAACCTCAAATTCGGTGAGC
Source organism: Oscillospiraceae bacterium (assembly GCA_015065975.1). Lineage (GTDB taxonomy): Bacteria > Bacillota > Clostridia > Oscillospirales > Acutalibacteraceae > SIG598. The sequence continues at coordinate 34,250 of SVPG01000004.1, forward strand.
AGAAACGTGTTTTCTCGATGATTCCTGCGCTGCGCAATGCGGAATTTGTCAGATACGGAGTTATGCACAGAAACACATTTATCGACTCGCCGCGTCTGCTTTGTGCCGATTATTCGATGAGGACAAGACCGGAGCTCTTTTTCGCAGGTCAGATGACAGGTGTCGAAGGGTATATGGAATCGGCAGGCTCGGGACTTCTGGCAGGTCTCAATGCGGCAAGAAGGCTTAAGGGGCAGCAGCCGTTTGTGCTGAAAAACGACACGATGCTCGGAGCGCTTGCCTGTTATATAAGCTCGAGCGAGACGGCAAATTTCCAGCCGATGGGCGCAAATTTCGGCATCTTACCGCCCATCGAGCCGAAAATCAGGAACAAACAGGAGCGCTATGAGGCTCTCAGCCGGCGCGCTCTTGATTCATTACGGCAATCAATGGAAACAAAATAGGAGAGGAGAGAACCCGCTTTGCGGGTCGGATCGAAAAATGAAAATCATAGTTGACGCTTTCGGCGGTGACAACGCGCCTCTTGAGATACTCAAGGGCTGTGAAATGGCAATCAAAAAGTATGACGACCTCGAGATACTCCTTGTCGGCAGCACGGAGAAAATCAACGAGTGCGCAAAAGAAAACTCCATAAGTCTCAAAAAGATGGAGATACTCGAAGCTCCCGATGTCATCTCGATGGAGGAACACCCCAACGAGCTGAGAAAGAGCAAGAAGAATTCCTCTCTTGCAGTTGCTCTCAGAGCGCTTGCAGAGGATAAGGGCGACGGTTTTGTCGGCGCGGGCAGCACAGGTGCCACACTTATGGGAGCTACCACCATCGTCGGCAGAATCAAGGGCGTCAAGAGACCTGCGATCGCTCCCGTTATGCCCAAGATGGACGGTTTCTTCATGCTGTGCGACAGCGGCGCAAATGCCGACTGCCGTCCCGAAATGCTTGTCCAGTTTGCAAAGATGGGCAGCATCTACATGGAGAAGGTCATGGGTGTCACAAATCCCAGAGTCGGTCTTGCAAACATCGGTACAGAGGACACCAAGGGCGATTCCCTCAGAACCGAGACTTTCCCGCTTCTCAAGGAATCGGAGCTCAACTTTGTCGGAAATATCGAGTCGAGAGAGATTCCGTATGATGCATGCGATGTCGTTGTAACTGACGGCTTTACAGGCAACATTATCCTCAAGCTCTATGAGGGTGTTGCAGGCGCTCTCATGAAGAAGGTCAAGGGCGTGTTCAAGAAGTCTCTCAAGAACAAGCTTGCGGCTTCGGTCGTGCTCAAGGATATGAAGACCATGGCAAAGCAGGTCGACGCAAACGAATACGGCGGAGCACCCTTCCTCGGTGTCAAGAAGCCCGTATTCAAGGCTCACGGAAACAGTAAGGCTCAGACCTTCTGCAACGCTATCGGTATGGCCATGGAGTTTGTCAGAAACGACGTTGTCGGTGCGATAACCGATGCACTCGCAAAGGGCGAGGAAGAATAATAAAAATTTTCGGGGGAGGGCATTTGTCCTTCCCCGAGGATATGCAGCGGAGGTGACAGGTTTTGGAAAGACTTCAGGAAAGAATAAATTACAGATTCAATAATCCCGAGCTTCTTCGGACGGCTCTTACCCATTCTTCCTACGCAAACGAGGGAAGAGGACTGAGAAGCAACGAGCGTCTTGAGTTTCTGGGCGATTCAGTGCTCAGTATCGTGGTGTCCGAATACCTGTTTGAGCTTTTCAAAAACAAGCAGGAGGGCGATCTGACAAAGCTGAGAGCCGCTCTTGTATGTGAAAAGACCCTTGCTGAATTTGCGCGAGGTGTTTCGCTCGGTGAATGTCTGCTTCTCGGAAAAGGTGAGCAGAATACCGGCGGAAGGGAGCGTCCGTCCATTTTATCCGATGCGTTTGAAGCTGTTATCGCGGCGATTTTTCTCGACGGCGGAATGAAGGCAGCAAAGGAATTTGTGCTTTCGTTTGTTGTCGAAGAGCTCAAGAAACCCGCTGCAAGATCGTCATCGGATTACAAGACCACTCTTCAGGAGATCGTCCAGCAGAACAGCGAGGAGAAGCTGGAGTATGTCCTGGTGGGTGAGAGCGGTCCCGACCACAACAAGCGTTTTACCGTCGAGGTGCATCTCAACAGCAATGTTATAGGCAAGGGCAGCGGCAGAAGCAAGAAGGCCGCCGAACAGCAGGCAGCACGTCAGGCACTGGAGCTGATGGGCGAGTGAGACACGCGAATATTGCGGTCTTTGTACCGCACGCAGGGTGTCCGCACACCTGCTCGTTCTGCAATCAGAAAACAATTTCCGGCTGCTCGGCACAGCCGACGGCAGCCGATGTCACACAGACGATAGAGAATGCTCTGTCCTATCTCGGCAACAGGGCAAAGGACGCTGAGATAGCGTTCTTCGGCGGAAGCTTCACAGCCATCGACAGGCAATATATGATATCCCTGCTCGAAGCGGCAAAGCCGTATATCGACAGCGGCAGGCTGTACGGAATACGGTGCTCGACCCGCCCGGACTGTATCGATGAAGAGGTGCTTGAGCTTCTAAAAAGCTATTCGGTGACATCGATCGAGCTCGGTGCGCAGAGTATGTCGGACAGGGTGCTCAGGCTCAATGAGAGAGGTCATCGGGCACAGGACGTCGTGAAGGCGGCGCAGCTTGTCAGACAGTACGGTTTTGAACTCGGGCTTCAGATGATGACCGGTCTTTACGGTGACGATGATGAAGGTGCCGTGTATACCGCGCAGGAGATTGCAAAGCTCGGACCCGACACGGTCAGGATATATCCGACGGTAGTGCTCAGGGGAACAAAGCTTGCAGAGCTTTACGTTAATGGTGAATACCGTCCGCAGCCGCTCGAAGGTGCGGTCGGTATATGCGCGGCGCTGCTGCGCTTTTTCTATGAAAGAGGAATAGATGTCATAAAGCTCGGACTTCACGCTGAGGATGGGGTCGAGCGGGATTATCTTGCGGGAGCGTATCACCCCGCACTCAGAGAGCTTGCCGAGGGTCGGATATATCTCGATGAGGCTGAAAGGCAGATAAAGGAAAAGGGGATCTCGGGAAGGATAACGGTTCTGTGTCCAAAGGGCGAGATAAGCAAGGTTGTCGGTCAGCACAGGTGCAATATCCTGCGGCTGTCACAGCTCGGCTGCGACGCGAAGGTCTCGGCAAGGGAAGGAATCGGGAAATATTCTCTTGAGATAATATCAGAACAGAAATAAGGTATTTTGGGAAGAAAGGCGAGTTCCTGAAAATATACGGAACGTTCGGTGTAATATGGTACTTAAATCTTTGCAGATTTCGGGATTCAAATCGTTCCCCGACAAAATAAAGCTTGATTTCGAAAAGGGTATTACCGCCTGCGTCGGTCCTAACGGCAGCGGTAAGAGTAATATAAGCGATGCGATGCGCTGGGTTCTCGGTGAGCAGGCACCGAGCGTGCTTCGTATCAAGAATATGGAGAAGATAATCTTCGAAGGCTCCGATACCCGCAAGGCGCAGGGTATGGCGGAGGTAATCCTTGTCATTGACAACAGCGACCGCAGACTGCCCGTTGACAGTGACGAGGTCGCCGTTGCAAGACGCTATTACCGAAGCGGTGCGAGCGATTATCTCATCAACGGCAAATCGGTGCGTCTGCTCGATATCAACCGAATGTTTATGGATACAGGCCTTGGCAGGGACGGTTATTCCATCATCGGTCAGGGCAGAATAGCCGATATCGTCACAGCGCGTTCGAAGGACAGACGTGTTATATTCGAAGAGGCTGCAGGTATTTCAAAATACCGTTACAGAAGAGCCGAGGCGGAGAATTATCTCAAAAAGGCAGAGGATAACCTCGTCCATCTCAATGTCCTTATGAGCGACCTTGAGGGACGTGTTGGTCCTCTCGAGAAGGAAGCCGAAAAGGCAAAGAAATACCGCGTTATCAGCGAAGAGCTCAAGGTCAACGAGATCGGTCTCTGGCTTGCGACAATGTCCCGATCAAAGGCGACATTGCGCGATTATGATTACAAGATAATGCTTGTGCAGACACAGCAGGAGGAGCTTTCGGGCGAGCTTGAGCAGTTTGACGCCGATGTCAACCAGCTTGAGATGAGAGATGCAGAGCTTCTCGCAGGCAAGGACGAAAGCCTCAGAAATGCATCTTCTCTCGAAGAGCAGTCGGCGCGACTCGAGGGTGATGCGGCCGTTATTGACAATGATATTTCCCACTGTGAGGGCGATATAAAGAGAATCGAGGAGGAGATCGAGCAGTCCAGAAAAGAGGACAGCGAGGTTTTTGACGAGATATCGGGCAGGGAAAAGGAGCTTGAAAACAAGCGTGCAGCGATAGGCGAGAAGGAAAAGTATGCCGATTCGCTCAGACAGCAGGCACAGAGCCTCAGCGACAGCGAGGCTGACTGCTCCCAGGCTCTCGCTCAGCTTATAAACGAGCAGGGAACGATAACTGCCGACGCTGCGGGATACAGGGTTTCCCTTGCTGCGGCACAGTCGCAGATTTCCGAGCTTGACAGCAGAGGAAAAACAGTCGAGGAGGCTCTCGCTTCCTACGAAAAATCCATTGTCGAGCTTGAGGAGAGACTCGGTCTTTCAAAGCAGGCACAGGAAAAGGCACAGTCAAAGGTCGCCGAGCTTACAAATGCGGTGGCAGGAATAAAAATGAAGATGGCGCGCCAGCAGTCGAAGATGGACGAGAGCCGCAAGCTCGCCGAAAATCTCAGGGTTGAGGCGCTGCAGAGCCGCAAGCAGGCGCAGATGTTTGAAGACCTCGAGAAGAATCTCGACGGTTTCCAGCACAGCGTAAAAACCATCATGAAACGTGCCGAGGCGGGTGCACTGCGCGGCATACACGGACCCGTGTCCAAGCTTATCGAGGTGCCCGACGAGTATGCAACCGCGATAGAGGTGGCGCTCGGCGCAACAGCGCAGAATATCGTTGTTGACAACGAAGATCATCTCAAGCGTGCCGTCGAATATCTCAAGCAGAACAAGGCGGGCAGAGCGACCTTCCTTTCGATAACGACCATAAAGGGAAAACGCCTCGAGGAGAGAGGTCTTGAGGATTTCGGAGGGTACGTCGGTATAGCGTCCGACTTTGTTTCCTGCGATCCGAAATATGATGAAATAGTCAGAAATCTTCTCGGCAGAGTCTGTGTAGTTGAGACGCTTACGGATGCTCTGGAGATGGCTCGAAGATACGGTCACAGATTCCGTGTTGTCACTCTCGACGGTCAGATAATCAACGCCGGCGGTTCGGTCACGGGCGGTTATATAAGCAAGAAAACAGGTCTTATTTCGCGAAAGAGCGAGCTTGAAAAACTCAGAGCGACAGCCGATGAGCTTGAGAAAAAATCAGCTGAGGCACAGCAGGAGTACGAGCGGCTCAAGCAGAAAGCGGCAGCCGACGAAGCACAGCTTGTCGGTGCGCAGGGCGAGCTTACAACAGCGCAGGAGGACAGAATGCGCTTTGAAGCCGATGCACGCATAACCGAGTCTCAGATAAAGCTCAACCGCGAGGAGTCGCAGCAGCTCAGACAGGAATCGAGTTATTCCCGGCAGCGCCGTGAAAATCTCGTCAGAGAGCAGCAGACGCTCGAAGAAAAGATTTCCGAATGTGAAGAAAAGCTTGCGCTTCTCGGCGAAAAGATTTCAGAACGCAGCGGCAGTGCAGAGAAGATAAGCGGTGAACGCGAGCGGCTGTCGGCGCTTATGAACGAGGCGGGACTTGAGATACTTGCGCTGGCAAAAGAGGCGGAAGCAATCGAGGAAATGATCGCTTCGCTCAACGACAGAAGACAGCGTGACAAGGGCAAGGAAACCACGCTCAGAGAACAGATCGTTCAGGTTGAGGAAAGAATAAAGGAGCTTGCCGCACAGGCTGAAGAGCTGCGCTCGCAGGCACAGATGAAAAAGGAACAGGCGGCTGAGAAGCGCGATGGAATAATCGGTATTGAACGCCAGCGCGATTCCATCGGAGCGAGGATCAAGGAGCTTAGACAGAACTCCAGAGATGCTCTCTCGAAGAGGGAGGAGTACATCAGGGAGATCGAACGTCTCGGCGGCAAGAAGGATCAGCTCAGCGCAGAGCTCGACAACATCACTCTCAAGCTTTCCGAAGAGTACGGCATGAGCTACAGAGAGGCATCGGAGCATTATGATGCTGCCGAGGACGAGCCTGCCGCAAAGAGAAAGGTAGCCGAGCTTCGCGGAAAGATAAGAGCACTCGGTCACGTCAACCTCGGAGCGGAAGAAGAGTTCAAGGTAGTGTTCGAGAAGTACACAACCTATAAGACTCAGATGACCGATATCGAGAAGTCAAAGGCGGAGCTGCTCAAGATGATCGACGAGCTGACCGAGAATATGAAGGTCAAGTTCACCGAAAGCTTCAAGCTTATCAACAAGAACTTCTCGGAGATATTCCCCGAGCTGTTCGGCGGCGGTTCGGCGCGTCTCGAGCTCAGCGAGCCCGAGGACTGCCTCAATTCGGGAATTGCGATCGAGATAACCGCACCCGGAAAGAGTCCGAAGAGCGACACCGAAAGCTTCTCGGGCGGTGAAAAGGCGCTTATCGCCGTTGCGATTTATTTCGCCATAATGAAGGTCAATCCGTCGCCCTTCTGTGTGCTTGACGAGATCGACTCGGCGCTCGACGAACACAATGTTGACAATATCGCAAGATATATCGACCGCATGAGCGATACGACCCAGTACATCGTCATAACCCACCGCCGCGGAATGATGGAGGCGGCACGTATGCTCTACGGTGTAACAAAGAAAAACGACGGTGTGTCAAGACTTATCGAGCTTGATATCAGCGAGGTCGAGGAAAAGCTCGGCATGACATCGGATAATTAGCAGAAAGGATTTTAAGTTTTATGGGATTTTTTGAAAAAATAAAGCAGGGTCTCAAAAAGACCAAGGAAGGCATTTTCGGCAAGGTCGATTCCTTCTTCAAGAGCTTTACGAAGATAGATGAGGAGCTTTTTGAGGAGCTCGAGGAGCTTCTTATCGCGGCTGACTGCGGCGCACCTACAGCTGCGGAAATCTGCGAGAGACTCAGAAAACGCGTCAAGGAAACAGGCACAAAGGAGCCGAACGCCGTAAAGGATCTTCTTCAGGAGGTCATCGCCGATATGATGGGCGGCGGTCAGGAGCTTGTCATCAACACCACCCCTTCCGCTATACTCGTTATCGGAGTAAACGGCGTAGGAAAGACAACCACGATCGGCAAGATGTGCGCGTCTCTCAGAGCCGAGGGCAAGAAGGTCGTAATTGCCGCTGCCGATACATTCAGAGCGGCTGCCATCGATCAGCTTGCTATATGGGCTGACCGTTCGGGCTGCGATATCGTAAAGCATTCCGAGGGCGCCGACCCCGCTGCTGTTGTATTTGATGCGGTCAATGCGGCAAAGGCAAGAGGTGCCGATGTCGTTATCATCGATACCGCAGGTCGTCTTCACAACAAGAAATATCTCATGGACGAGCTTGCAAAGATCAGCCGTGTTCTCGACAGAGAGCTTCCCGACGGCGACCGCGAGGTGCTTCTCGTTCTCGATGCAACAACAGGTCAGAACGCAGTAAATCAGGCAAAGGCATTCAAGGAGACTGCAGGTCTTACGGGCATAGTTCTCACAAAGCTCGACGGTACCGCAAGAGGCGGCGTCGTTATCGCAATCAAGCAGGATCTCGGTGTGCCCGTCAAGTATATAGGTGTCGGCGAACAGATCGACGATCTCCAGCCGTTTGATGCCAATGAATTTGCGAGGGCGTTGTTTGATTGATATGAAATATATAGTTGCAACACATAATAAAGGAAAAAAAGCCGAGCTTGAGCGTATTCTCAACGCTGTCGGCATCGAGGTAATGACTGCCGATGAAGCGGGCTTTGTATATGACGAGCCCGAAGAAACGGGTACAACCTTTGCTGAGAATGCCTATATCAAGGCAAAAGCGGCTTGCGAATGCTGCAATATGCCCGCAATAGCAGATGATTCGGGTCTGTGCGTCGATTATCTCGACGGTGCTCCCGGTGTGTATACAGCCAGATGGGCAGGCCCCGAGTGCAACAGCGGCACGAATATCGACAAGCTCCTTCGTGAGCTTGACGGCGTTCCTCACGAGAAGCGCGGAGCACAGTTCGTGTGCAGTATGTGCTGCGTTTTCCCCGACGGACGCGTTATCGAGGCTGAATGTGACTGCGAGGGCTTTATAGCAACCGAGAGAGTCGGTGAGGGCGGATTCGGTTACGACCCCGTATTCCTCATGCCCGACGGACGCGGTTTTGCCGAGGTTTCGCCCGAAATCAAGGACGAGGTAAGCCACAGAGGAAAGGCGATAAAGCTGCTGGCACAGAAGCTTGCAGAAATGGAAAAATAATATATATAGTCCGTCACACGCTCTTCACAAATATATATTGAAATCTTAACGATTAAGAGGTATAATAAATGTTAAACAGTAAACAGAGAGCCTTCCTGAGAGGTCAGGCAAATACCATCGATACAATCCTGTATGTAGGTAAAAGCGGCGTTATCGATACCGTCATAGCGCAGGCTGACGACGCTCTCAGAGTACGCGAAATAATAAAGGGCAAGGCGCTTGAAGCTGCTCCCGTTTCATCGAGAGAGGCTGCCGAGCAGATTGCCGAGAAGACATCGTCCGAGGTCGTTCAGGTCATCGGCCGCTGTTTTGTGCTTTACAGAAGAAACAGCGAGAATCCCGTTGTTTCCGATAAACTGCCGAAGGCTAAGAAGAAATAATCCACGAAAGGAAGATCTACCGTGAGGATAGGTATGCTCGGCGGAACGTATGACCCGATACACAACGGTCATATTATGCTGGGTAAGCAGTTTGCGGTTCAGCTCGGGCTTGACAAGGTGCTTATTATCCCGACAGGTACGCCTCCCCATAAGGAAGCGACGACCACCCAGGCGTCGAAGAGACTGGATATGTGCCGTCTTGCGGCAAAAGAGGGCGGAGACATATTCGAAGTGAGCGATATGGAGATCGTTCGCGGCGGAAAAAGCTATTCCTATCTCACACTGTGCGAGCTGCAGGACGAGTATCCGGGAAGCGAGCTTTTCCTCATAATGGGTGCGGATATGTTCATGACAATGGAGACGTGGTATCGCTTCGACGATCTCAAGAAGCTTGCCACCTTCTGCACCATTCCGCGTGACGATATACTTATGGATACTCTCAACGATTACGCTCTCAGACTCGAGGAGCTCGGATGCAGCTGCTGTGTCACAAACGTACAGCTTCTTCCGATATCCTCCACGATGATAAGAAACAATATCGGCGAGGGTAAATCGATTTCCGGACTTGTTCCCGAATCGGTTGAGAATTATATTATTGAAAACGGGCTTTACAGGAAGCAGGGCTGAAATTGACCGAACGTGAACGCGCAAAGTACATCAAAATACTGAAAAAGAAGCTTTCGAAATTCAGACTCTATCACAGCGAGTGCGTCTCGAAAGAGGCTGTGAGACTTGCGGAAAAATACAGGGTCGATGTCGAAAAGGCTGAGCTTGCGGGACTTCTTCACGACATAATGAAGGACGTATCGGGCAAGGACCAGCTTGAGGTCATGAAGAAATGCTCGGTCGATGTGGACGATATGCTCGAAAAAACGCCGAAGCTGTGGCATTCCTATGCAGGTGCGGCGTATGTCGAAAAGGAACTCGGCATTGACGATGAAGAGGTAATAAACGCCATAAAATACCACACAACGGCACGTGCGGGTATGACCAGACTCGAAAAGGTCATATATATTGCCGATTTCACTTCGGCAGACCGCGATTATGACGATGTGGACGATATGAGAAGAGCCGCGAACAAGGGGCTTGACGATGCGATGAGATATGCGCTTTCCTATACGGTTGCCGATCTGGCATCGAGAGGACTTGTCATACACCCCGATACGTTTGCGGCATACAATGAGGTTCACGCAAAGAAATAAATACTGTCTTTTGATTTGCTCCGTTATGCGGGCAGAAAGGAAAAGGTAATCAGATGAACAATGTCTTGGATGTTCTCGGCTTTGAAACAGGTAAAAGAACCACCGTCAGCCGCAGACCTCAGGTAAGACGTGCGGCAACCGATTATTCTTCCGTGAGAACGGTCGGCGGCGCAACAAGATTCAAGCAGGGCATGCCCCCGGGCTTGTATGCTTACAAGGAAAAGATTCAGCTTACCAAAGCTCAGATAAAAGCGAAAAAGAAGGAAGAGAAAAAGAAGGCTCTCGAAGGAAGAAGCTTCTTCTACCGTCACCGCATTGCGTTTGCGGTCGTGTCGGTCGTTCTAGCAATTGCGATCGGTCTCGGTTTTTATGCGCGCAGTATGGTTAACGATGAGACCCTCTTCCTCGGTACGGATGAACAGCAGACCGGTACAGCCGCCATAGCAAAGCGTATATCCTCGACCCCCGAGATGTCGGAGAAGGTCGTGTATGTGCTTATCGTAGGTGTTGACGCAAGCTCAATGCTGACCGACTGTATATGGATAATGTGCTATGATATAGCGACTCAGAACGTCAACGTTCTTCAGGTACCGCGTGATACCTATGTCGGAAATGAGAGTTTCTCCGGTAAGATAAACGGAGTCTATTCCAATCCGAAAACGGTGAAGTTCTGTGAAAAATGCGGAACTTCGGTTTCGAGCAGCCAGATAAGCGGCAGCAGACACGACGCCTGCGGCACCAAGGTTGTAAACAAGAAAGAAAGTAATATCAACTGTCTTATAAGAAATATCAATGAGCATCTGGGACTGCCGATAGATCACTTTGTTATATTTGATTTCGAAGGATTCTCAAAGATTATTGATACCATCGGCGGTGTCGATGTTGTTCTCGACAAGCCGCTCAACGCACCCGAGATACAGCTCTCCGCAGGAACAAACCATCTCAACGGTATGCGTGCTCTTCAGTATATGCGCCACCGTTCGACATACAGAATGGGCGACCTCGGAAGAGTTGCCGCTCAGCAGAAGCTCATCGACGGTCTTCTCGAAAAGATGCTTTCGCTCGATCTCGACGATATGCTCAATCTTCTGACCGAGTGTGCGGCGTATTTCAGAACCGATCTTTCCATAAGCGAAATGATCAGCTATGCTACTCAGGCAAGAGGTCTCTCGACCGACAGATTCCATATGCATTCGATGCCGGGTTATGACCACTGGGTAAGACCCAATCCGTCATATTTCTGCTGCAACGAATCCGAGACGGTTCACTTATCAACGAGCACTTCCTGCCCTACGGTCTGCCGGGCGGCGGAATGGCTGACAGAAGCACAGTCAACTTCCCCGACGTAGTCGATAAGTACAGCCCCGAGACCGATCCCGCGCAGACATCATCGACTGCTGCTCAGACCACTACAACAACTCAGTATCAGGAGTCGACAACAACACAGCCGACATCGTCGCAGTCGACAACATCGTCGACCACAAAGCCGACTGAGTCGACATCGACAAGCTCGACCGAGTCGACAACAACAAGCTCTGCAAATTCAACAACAGAGCCGACAACGACGAGCTCGACCACGACAACAACGACTACAACAACTACTACAACCACCACAACAACCACAACGGCTGCACCCACAACAACCACTGCAGCACCGCAGCCGGACGATATCGGAGTGGAAGGCTGATAAAGAAAGGAAAAACAAATGGAATTTACTCCCAAGGAACTGGCTCTTAAAATAGCCAGAATACTCGATGCGAAAAAGGCGGCAGGGCTTTCCGTTATATCGGTTGGCAATGTTACCGAGCTTGCGGATTATTTTGTAATTACAACAGGACGCTCCTCGACTCAGGTCAAGGCTTTTGCCGACGAGGTCGAGTTCAAGCTCAAGCAGGAAGGCATTGTGCCCGACCACATTGAGGGACACAAGTCCAGAACATGGATAGTCATGGACTATCAGTGCGTAGTTGTGCATATCTTCGACGAACAGGCGAGAGAATATTATGACCTCGACAGACTGTGGAAAGACGGCGAAAAGCTCGACGAGTCGGAATATGTCACAGCTGACAGCGCAAACGAAGAATAACTAAAGGGGAGGATTCCTTCCCGTCAGAAAGGAATATATTTATGGCAGGCTACGAATTTGGCAAAATCGAAAAAAAGTGGCAGGATATATGGGAAGAAAAGGGCGTTTTCCATGCGTCCAATGACTATACAAAGCCCGCATTCTATGCACTTGTAGAGTTTCCCTATCCGTCGGGTGCGGGACTGCACGTCGGTCATCCGCGTTCCTATACAGCGCTCGATATTCTTTCGAGAAAGAGAAGACTTCAGGGTTACAACGTTCTTTATCCGATGGGCTGGGACGCATTCGGTCTCCCCACGGAAAACTTTGCGATAAAGAATCACATCCATCCCGCTGAGGTCACCGCTGCAAACGTAGCGCGTTTCAAGAGCCAGCTTCGTATGCTCGGTCTTTCGTTTGACTGGAGCCGTGAGATAAACACCACCGATCCCAAGTATTTCAAGTGGACTCAGTGGATTTTCCTCAAGCTGTTTGAAAAGGGACTTGCCTACAAAAAGGAAATGGCAGTCAACTGGTGCACCTCCTGCAAGTGCGTTCTTGCAAACGAAGAGGTCGTAAACGGCGTTTGTGAGCGCTGCGGAAGCGAAGTTGTCCGCCGCGTAAAGAGCCAGTGGATGCTCAAGATCACCGAGTATGCACAGAGACTTATCGATGATCTCGATGAGGTCGATTATATCGAGAGAGTCAAGCTCCAGCAGAAGAACTGGATCGGCCGTTCCACCGGTGCAGAGGTCGATTTCGACACAACAACCGGCGATAAGCTCAGAGTTTACACAACCCGTCCCGATACGCTTTTCGGCGCTACATATATGGTTATCAGCCCGGAGCATCCCTTCCTCGAGAAGTGGGCTGACAAGATCGCAAATATCGATGCTGTCAGGGAGTATCAGGCTGCTGCGGCAAGAAAGTCCGATTTCGAAAGAACCGAGCTTGCCAAGGAGAAGACAGGTGTGCGCCTCGAGGGTGTCACAGCCATCAACCCCGTAAACGGCAGAGAGATACCCATCTTTATTTCCGACTATGTTCTCATCTCTTACGGTACAGGCGCTATCATGGCTGTTCCTGCACACGATACAAGAGACTGGGAGTTTGCAAAGAAGTTTGAGCTTCCCATCATCGAGGTCGTCAAGGGCGGCGATGTTGAGAAGGAAGCATTTACCGACTGTGAAACAGGCGTGATGGTCAACTCCGGCTTCCTCGACGGTCTGTCCGTTGAAGAGGCAAAGGTCAAGATCACCGAGTTCCTCACAGAGCAGGGCAGAGGAGAGAAGAAGGTCAACTTCAAGCTCCGTGACTGGGTATTCTCCAGACAGAGATACTGGGGCGAGCCCATTCCTCTCGTATACTGCGATTGCTGCGGCTGGGTTCCCATTCCCGAGGATCAGCTCCCGCTGACACTTCCCGATGTCGAATCCTACGAGCCGACCGATAACGGCGAGTCCCCGCTTGCAAAGATCGACGAGTGGGTAAACACCACCTGTCCCAAGTGCGGCAAGCCCGCAAAGAGAGAGACCGATACCATGCCTCAGTGGGCAGGTTCTTCGTGGTATTATCTCAGATATTGCGATCCCCACAACGACGATGCACTCGCTTCCAAGGAAGCTCTTGATTACTGGACACCGGTCAACTGGTACAACGGCGGTATGGAGCATACAACACTCCACCTGCTTTACAGCCGTTTCTGGCACAAGTTCCTCTATGATATCGGTGTTGTTCCCACTCCCGAGCCTTACGCAAAGAGAACAAGCCACGGCATGATTCTCGGACTCAATCCGCACAGCTTTGTCAATATGTCTCAGGATAAGCAGAAGGAACTCGTTGCTCAGTACGGCAGCGAGAAGGCTGCAAAGAAATATCTCGTCGAGAAATACGGCGAGATGGCAGACCATCCCGTTGTAAAGATGTCAAAGTCTCTCGGCAACGTTGTCAACCCCGATGAGATCGTTGAACAGTACGGCGCAGATACCATGCGTATGTATGAGATGTTCATCGGCGACTTCGAGAAGGCGGCTCCGTGGTCTTCCAGTTCCATCAAGGGCTGCAAGAGATTCCTCGACAGAACCTGGGCACTTCAGGATAAACTCATCCCCGGCGATATCAGACCGGAGTTTGAAAGCAGTATTCATAAGACCATTAAGAAGGTTGGCGACGATATAGACTCGCTCAAGTTCAATACTGCTATCGCGGCCATGATGGGTCTTCTCAACGAGTTTGAGGCAAAGGGCGATATCACCCGCGAAGAGCTCCGTATGTTCCTGCTCATGCTCAACCCGTTCGCTCCCCATATCACAGAGGAAATGTGGGAGAAGTGCGGTTTTGAGAAGATGGTCACAGAGCAGGAGTGGCCGCAGTACGACGAGAGCAAGTGTGTCGATGCAACAATCGAGATCGCTGTTCAGATCAACGGCAAGATCAAGACAAGACTGCAGGTTGCAGCCGATATTTCTCAGGCTGACGCAATTGCCGCTGCCAAGGCTGATGCAGCCTGTGCAGCACTTATCGAAGGCAAGCAGATCGTCAAGGAAATCTATGTTCCCGGCAGACTTGTCAACATAGTTGTAAAGGGATAAGCTCGGTTTTTTTTGTTGAAAATAGTTTAAAGCTTCTGATAAAAACTGAATTTATCTATTGACACGACAAAAAAAGTTAGTTATAATTACTTATAATCATGTTGAGGAGCTTGTCTCTTTGACGTGTCAGTTCGATCCGCGGAGGGAGGGATAGGTCAATGTCATCAGAAATCAGACTGAAGGAGAATGAATCTCTCGAGAGTGCTCTGCGCCGCTTCAAGAAGTCATGCGCACGCTCAGGTGTTATTCAGGAGGTCCGCAAGAGAGAGGCTTATGAGAAACCCTCTGTTCGCCGCAAGAAGAAGTCCGAAGCAGCACGTAAGCGCAAGTATTGATTCGGAACACCATTTGAGATAATCTACTTAAACAGCGAGGCGGTACAGTCTCGCTGTTTTATTTTGGAGATGAATGATATGACGAAAATTGTTATAAAAAGCATTGCCGACAGTGAGGAGAAAGCGCGTATAACCGCAAATGTCATGGAATCTCTTTTTGACTGGCAGCCGTCTCGCGAAGAGATAGAACGCAGATCGCTCGTTCATATGAGCTGCCCGTTTTTTGCGGCGTTTGACGGCGAAGAGGCTGTCGGTTTCTGTGCCGTCAGAATATGCAGCGAATCTGTAGCCGAGGTGCATACCATAGGCGTTTTCAGAGAATATCGCCGTCTGGGCATCGGAAGCTCGCTCGTTGAAACAGCTCAGCAGTACTGCAAAGGACTTGGTTTTGCATATCTCACGGTAAAGGTATCCGAGTACGTGAAAAAGCAGGAGCTTTGCGAAATGCTTGAGGCATTTTTTGACAAGAACAGCTTTGTGCCCGGCAAGTCATTCCGCGACCTCGGCAGAGGCTTTTATGACGGGATTTATCTCGCAAAATATCTCGGCAATTAGATTGTTGACCTATTTATAACACTTTTGAAAATAGAAAAAATTAGGTATATTTCAACAAGATTTATGGTGCAATTTGGTTAAAAATATGTGACTGATGACATAAACACTATTTTTCATATTTTCAATTTAGAATAAAGTCACAAAAAACGGATTTTAGTGTGTCAGCACACAAAAATATGTTGAAAATATGCCGTCTCTTGTGTATAATAGATATATTAAGCGGTGGAACGCTTTAGCGCGGAAAAGTCGGCTTTTCCCGCTGACGGTTTCGCCGAAAATCGAAAAAGGTGGAAGGCGTATGAGCTCAAAAACTTTATTGTACATTTTAAAACGTCTGCTTCTGGCGCTGCTTACGGTATGGGTGGTTATTACCCTTACATTCTTCGTAATGCACGCTGTTCCGGGCGGTCCGTTTACGAGTGAAAAGGCTATAACACCGGCTGCTCAGGCTCAGCTCGAGGCAAAATACGGTCTTGATAAACCGCTCTTTGTACAGTATCTTACTTACCTCAAGGACATCGTTACCGAGTTCGATTTCGGTCCGTCCCTGAAGAGACGCGGAATGGACGTTATCGATATCATTGCTGACGGCATGGAGACTTCGGCACAGCTCGGTCTTATTGCTGCAGGTGTTGCACTTGTTTCGGGTGTTGTTCTCGGTGCGGTTGCTGCACTGAGAAGAAACAAGCTTATCGATAAGATAATCATGGTCATTACCACGGCGTTTGTTTCGATGCCCTCGTTTATCATGGGCTCGCTGCTTCTGGTAATATTCGCCCTCAAGCTCGGTGTGCTCCCGGCCAACGGCGCGAGTGAAAACGGATTGATACTTCCCGTTATCACGCTTGCCCTTTATCCGATGGCTTACATCACAAGACTTACACGTTCCTCGATGCTTGACGTTCTCGGTCAGGATTACATCAGAACGGCAAAAGCAAAGGGCGTTTCCGGCGCAAAGATAATATTCGGACATGCACTCAAGAATTCCCTTATCCCCGTCATCACATATTTCGGACCGATGCTTGCTTACATAGTCACAGGCTCCCTCGTTGTTGAGCAGATATTCGCGGTTCCCGGTATCGGACGCGCATTCGTCAGCAGCATCACGGGACGTGACTATCCCATGATCATGGGTACAACGATCATACTTGCAACTCTGGTCGTCATTATGAACCTGGTGAGCGACATCATGTACAAGGTAGTCGATCCCAGAATTACGCTCGAATAAGGAGAATGCCGAATATGAATAAAAATCCGTTCAGTTTGCATGTCAAAGTAGATGATTTCATACCGGCGACCGAGTCCGAGAAGGAATACATGGTCCAGATGCGTCCGTCATCGACCTTCTTCAAGGACGGTATGAAGCGTCTTCTTAAAAATAAGGTCGCAACGGTCAGCATGATCATCATCATTCTGATCACTCTCGCATCCATATTCCTTCCGATGTTCTGGCCCTATTCGTATGATACGATGCTCGGAATCACTCCGGGTAAGCCGGTTGATCCTTCCTACAACAACCTTGCTCCGTTTGAGTACGGAAAGAGCGAGCTCGAGCTTATCGAGCAGGGCGAGAAGGTTTTCCCGCACATCTTCGGAACCGATTCTGCAGGCCGTGATTACTTCATCCGTGTTGTCTACGGTGCAAGAATATCCCTTATGGTCGGTTTCTTCGCAAGTATCATCGTTCTCATCGTAGGTATGCTTATCGGCTCCATCGCAGGTTACTGCGGCGGTAAGGTCGACCTCGTCATAATGAGAATAGTCGATATCATTTATTCTCTGCCGGACATGCTCATGGTTATCCTGTTGTCCGCAGTTCTCAGAGAAGCACTCGCTCCCGTTATCGACGGTACGGTGCTCGGCAAGATAGGAAGCAATATTATCAGCTTGTTTGTCGTCTTCGCTCTTCTCTATTGGGTATCAATGGCACGTCTTATCCGCGGTCAGATACTCTCTCTTCGTGAGCAGGAATACGTTCTTGCAGCAAGAGCAACAGGCGCAAAGGGCGGCTGGATAATCAAGAAGCATCTTATCCCAAACTGCATAAGCGTTATCATCATTTCCACAGCACTTCAGATTCCGAATGCTATTTTCACAGAGAGCTTCCTGTCCTTCCTCGGACTCGGCGTAAACGCTCCGATGCCTTCGCTCGGTTCTCTCGCATCTGAGGCTCTCAACGGTATCACATCGTATTCATACCGTCTCGTTATCCCCGCAATTGTCATTTCGCTTATCGTTCTGTCGCTCAACCTGTTTGGCGACGGTCTGCGCGATGCCTTTGATCCCAAGCTTAACAACTGAGAAAGGAGAGATTGATTATGGCTTTATTGGAAGTAAATGATCTTCACACCTCTTTTTTCACAGATGCAGGTGAAGTAAAGGCAGTAAACGGCGTATCCTTCAATCTTGAAAGAGGCAAGGTTCTCGGTATAGTCGGCGAATCCGGCTCGGGAAAATCCGTTACGGCATATTCTATAATGCAGATTCTCGCTCCCACAGGAAAGATCGTTTCCGGCTCCATCAAGCTGGACGGTCAGGAGCTTGTCAATTCCGGCGAGAAGGTTATGAAGGACGTACGAGGAAACAAGGTATCCATCATTTTCCAGGACCCTATGACCTCGCTCAACCCCACCTATACCATCGGTAAGCAGCTTATGGAAGCAATTCTCCTGCATACCGACAGAAATAAGAAGCAGGCAAAAGATCGCGCTGTTGAGATGCTCAAGCTCGTCAACGTAAACGAGCCCGAGAAGCGTATGAAGCAGTATCCGTTCGAGCTCTCCGGCGGTATGAGACAGCGTGTCATGATCGCTATGGCTCTTGCCTGTGAACCCGATATCCTCATCGCCGACGAGCCGACAACCGCTCTCGACGTTACCATTCAGGCTCAGATACTCGAGCTTATGAAGGATCTTCAGGAAGAGCTCGGAATGGCTATCATTATGATCACACACGACCTCGGCGTTGTTGCTCAGATGTGTGACGAGGTTATCGTTATGTATGCCGGCTCCATCTGTGAGCAGGGTACAGCGGACGAGATATTCTACAATCCCTGTCATGAGTACACAAAGGGTCTCATGCGTTCCATACCTACGGCTGATACCGCAGGTACAAGACTTCAGCCGATAACAGGTACTCCGATCGACCTTCTCAATATGCCGGCAGGATGCCCGTTTGCTCCGCGCTGTGATGCAGCTATGAAGATATGTCTGAGTGAGCGCTGCGAGCGTATGGAGATCAATGAATGTCATCAGGCTGCCTGCTGGATGAATGTCAAGAAGGGTATTGATGACGGCTCCATCATCCTCGATGAGGCTGAGACTGAGGAGGTTTCCGAGGAAACAGCTCAGGAGCCTGCAGCACAGTCCGATACGGAAGGCGGTGATCTTCAGTGAGTGAGAACATGAATAATCAGCCGCTTATTGAGGTCAAGAATTTAAAACAGTATTTCAATATAAATACAGGTATGTTCACCTCCAAGTCCCTTAAGGCTGTTGACGGTGTTTCCTTCAGCATCAACAAGGGCGAGACCCTCGGACTTGTCGGAGAATCGGGCTGCGGTAAGACAACAGTCGGCAGAACACTTCTCCACCTCTACAAGCCCACGGGCGGTGAAGTATGGTATAACGGAAAACAGCTCAAGACCGCTGCGGATATAAAAGAATTCCGCAAGAAGGCCACAATGGTTTTCCAGGATCCCTATTCTTCGCTCAATCCCCGTATGACGGTTGCGGACATCATCGGCGAACCGCTTGATGTTCACCGTATGTACGAGAATAAGACACAGCGCCGCGAGCGCATTCTCGAGCTTATGGGTCATGTCGGACTCAACAGTGAGCACGCTTCCCGTTACGCTCACGAGTTCTCCGGCGGACAGAGACAGCGTATCGGTATTGCACGTGCGCTTGCTGTCAATCCCGACTTTATCGTTTGCGACGAGCCTGTTTCGGCTCTTGACGTTTCCATTCAGGCACAGGTCATCAATATGTTTGATGAGCTTCAGGAACAGCTTGGTCTGACCTATCTGTTCATCGCTCACGACCTCCTGGTTGTACGTCATATAAGCGACCGTATCGCTGTTATGTATCTCGGAAAGATGGTTGAGCTTGCAGATGCAGCGGATATTTATGACCGTCCGCTCCATCCCTATTCTCAGTCTCTGCTTTCCGCAGTTCCCATTCCCGATCCGAAGATCGCACGTGCGAACAAGAGAATCGCACTGAGCGGCGATATTCCCAGCCCGCTCAATGCACCCTCAGGCTGTCCGTTCAGAACACGCTGCGCTTATGCAACAGAGCAGTGTGCCTGCGAGATGCCCGAGTTCAAAGAGGTTGAAAAGGGTCACTTTGTGGCTTGCCATAAGGTTGCCGAGATCAACAGCTGAAATCATTAAGTAATCAGACGGGGCAGAGGTTTTATTACGGTGCAGCTTCGGTCTCGTTTGGAATAAATGAAATTGAAAGGAAGAAGAAAATGAAAAAAGTAATCGCACTTATGCTGGCACTTGTCATGGTTCTGTCTCTGGCAGCCTGTGGCGGCGCTGACGACGACAATACTGATGTCGATAAGAATGTACTCGCAGTATGTCTGGCTTCCGAGCCTGACACCCTTGACCCCGCACTCAACTCCGCAGTTGACGGCGCAACACTCGTTGCTCACCTCTTCTCCGGTCTTGCAAAGTGGGCTCAGGACGACGACGGCAACCTCATCATTGTTGCTGACGCTGTTGAGGAGCTTGTAGAAGGCGTTGTTAATGAAGACGGCACCGTAACCTATACCTACACTCTCAAAGACGGCCTCAAGTGGTCCGACGGCAAGGAAGTTACCGCACAGGATTTCGTTTTCGCATGGAACCGTGCAGCTTCTCCTGCTCTTTCTGCTGACTATTGCTACATGTTCGAAGTAGTTGACGGTTATGCAGAGATGTGGGAAACCGATGATTCCGACAACTTTGTCAACCCCGATGCAAAGCTCAACGTTGAGGCAACTGACGACAAGACTCTTGTTGTTACTCTTGCTAACTCCATCGCATACTGGAACGAGCTTCTCGCATTCCCCACCTACTATCCCGTACGTGAGGATGTCGTAGCTGACGAGGCTTGGGCAACCGATCCTTCCACCTATGTCTGCAATGGTCCTTACACCATGACAGGCTGGGAGCACAACAGTGTTATCACCCTCGAGAAGAACGAGGATTACATCGATGCTGACGCCATCACAATGCCCACCATCGAGTTCTATCTCTCCGATGATTCCAACAACATGCTCATGAACTATGAGAATGGCGACTGGCTCCTCATCGATGACGTTCCCACAAACGAGATCGCTAACCTCAAGGTTGAGTATCCCGAAGAGTTCGTCGTTGCAGGCCAGATCGGTACCTACTATGTATGCTGGAACGTAAACGAGAATATCCTTCCCGCTTCCAGCAAGCTCACAGGCGTTGAGGCTGAGGCTGCTAAGGCTGAGATCAGAAGCGCTCTCGCTCTTCTCTTCGACCGTAACTACATCGTTGAGCAGATCACCCAGGCAGGTGAGGTTCCCGCATCCTCTTTCGTTGCTATGGGTATGACCAATCCTGACGGAACTCAGTTCTATCAGACCGCCGGCGACAGCTCCGATTATTATGGCTACTATGACGTTTCTGTTGATGCTATCGAGGACAACTTCGACGCTTGCGTTGAGGTTCTCAAGAAGTATTACACTTATGACGAGGCAACTATGAAGTTCACTGATGTCCCGTCTCTCACTTATCTCTACAACACTTCCGACGCTCATAAGGCTGTTGGTGAGTATCTCCAGGCTGCATTTGCAAGCGTTGGTATCACCATGAACCTTGAGAACCAGGAGTGGAACACATTCCTTAACACCCGTAAGAACGGCGAGTATTCCGTCGCTCGTAACGGCTGGCTTGCTGACTACAACGATCCTATCTGCTTCCTCGATATGTGGACCAGCGGTTCCGGCAACAACGACATCCAGTTCGGTAAGGGCGCACATGCTGACCTTGCTATGTATGATCTTGATCTGACCGCTCTCGGTTATGACATCAAGGTTGAGGATGGCACTTGGGCAGAGACCTATGACGTTCTCATCTCCACCATCAAGGCTTGCACCGATAACGAGGTTCGTTATGAGCTCATGCACATCGCTGAGGATATGCTCATGTCTACCGGTTGTGTTGTTCCCCTTTACTTCTACACCGATATCTACATGATCAGCGACAGCGTTAACGGATTCTTCTCCAACCCGCTCGGCTACAAGTACTTCATGTACTGCACAATCGACTAATTTAAAGTTAGTCCGATTAGCTGATAAGTAAACAGACGGCTGTAATCCCGTTTTGGGGTTACAGCCGTTTTTTGTATAAATATTGTTTTCCCTGAAAAATATCAGCCCGCACGATTGTATTATAAGTGAAAGGAGGTCATGCCGATGTGTTCATTTGGTACCGATGAATACATAGAAAGAGTTGTAAGTGATTACAGTAAAAGCCTTTTGAGAGTCGCTTATACGATTCTCAGATCGACCGCAGATGCTGAGGATGCGGTTCAGGAAACCTTTCTGAAGCTTATGACAAAATGCCCGAGGTTTGAAAACCCTGAGCATGAGAAGGCGTGGCTTCTGAGGGTAACCATAAACATATCAAAAAATATGCTCAAAAGGTCTTCAAGAAAGGATATTGTAATCGAAGAGCATAAAGCCTTAAGTCGGGATGAATCGACTGATACGCTTGAAGCAGTGCTGGCACTTCCCGAGAAATACAGCACTGTGATTCACCTGTTTTACTATGAAGGCTATCAGATAAAAGAAATTGCTGATATATTGAAGCTGCCGTCGGCAACTGTCGGAACAAGACTTGCGCGAGCTCGGGCGATACTTAGATCGACGCTGAAAGGAGAATGATTTATGGACAGAAAAATCGCTGAATACAAACAGCAGATCGAAAAAATCGCGTTCTCCGAGAGCTTCTTGCGTGACACGACCGAATTGATGCGGACAGCAAAAGAAAGGGAGAATAATATGATGAATAAGAAAAAGACAATAAAAACAGCGATTGCACTTGCTGCAATAATAGCTCTGCTTACAACGACTGTTTTTGCGCTGCCGCTGCTTATGTCGCCGAAGGAGGTGGCAGAGAGATTTGAGGAGAATACGGTTGCCTCGGCGTTCGAGTCTGAGGGTGCAGTACAGATAAACGAATCGATAGTAACAGATGAATACTGCATTACACTTCAGGCGATGGTTGATGGTGAGAAGCTTGTGTGCATTGATGGAGAATGGCTCAATGAGGACAGAAGCTATATGGTTTTTTCCATAGCGAGAACCGACGGAACACCGATCACGATCGATGATGAGCTGTTTATGCTCTCTCCGCTTGTGGCGGGTTATGATGTGTGGAAGGTAAATGCGTGGTCGCTTGAAGCAAGCGGACATTATACACACGAAAACGGTATAAGATATTATCTTTTTGATTACGCAAACCTTGAGATGTTTGCAGACAGAACGGTATATCTCGCCGCATATGAAGGAAGCCTTGCGCCCTCACCCGACATCTTCACGATGGACGAAGCGGGCAATATCGATTATCGTGATGACTATACAGGTATCAGAGCAATGTTCAAGCTCCCGCTCGACCCCGAAAAGGCAGACCCCGAGGCAGCGGCAAAGTTTTTGGAGGAGTATTGCTGATAAAAAAGGATTAACGGCAGATTTTGCCGTTAATCCTTTTTTTATTCTTCCATCTGTTTTCCGAGAAAGCCTGCCGCAACCTGTGCGAGTTTTACTTCGGTGTCGCGGGGGAAACTGCCCGAATCACTTTCCAGAAGCACAACAGCGCCGACGATATCGCCCGAAGCGATAACAGGGAACATAACGACAGCCTTTCTGTCGAGACCTTCAACAGGCTGGATATATCCGTCGGCAGAGCTCTTTGCAGCGAAGGAACGGCGTCCCTCCATCATATCCTCGAGCTCGTGAGAGATGCGTCTGTCGAGATATTCCTTGCGGGAGACGCCTGCCGCGGCAACAACGTGATCGCGGTCGCAGATAAGACTCGGGAATCCTGAGTTTTTGCACAGAACATCTGCGTATTGTCCCGAATAGGGGGAAAGCTCGCCGATGGGAGAATACTTTTTAAAAATAACCTCACCGTCGTTGTCGGTGTAAATCTCCAGAGGGTCGCCCTCGCGGATTCTCATGGTTCTCCTTATCTCTTTGGGGATAACGACCCTTCCGAGGTCGTCGATGCGTCTGACTATACCGGTTGCTTTCATATATATAAATCTCCTTGTTTTGCAAATTTCGATGTTATTATCTGTAATACAAGGGGATTTATACTCGCATATCTCTTTTTACCTCTCTGCGATCTGATGAATAATTTCGGAAAAGCCTTCCGAATCGGATACGAGAAGACCGTGAGTCATGTTTTCCATCAGGAACATTTGCTTGTACGGTGCATTTACTTCGTCGAAATATTCCTGAGCCAGCTTGTAATTCGTCTGATAATCCTTATCTCCGTTTATGTTGTAAAACGGTACCTGATAATCGGTTCTGCCCTTTAGAGAGAAGGAGGCGAACTCCTCGGATTTGAAGAAATCCAGATACACTCCCATATCTCGCTTGAAATAATTTATCCAATCGATAAGCGAATAGTTCGGATTGAATATTACGGTTGAAATCAGATTATAGTCCGAACCGTTCACCATCATGTCATAGCCGTATTTCTGCATTATAGTATTTCGGGCGTTGATGTGTTCCATGGTGATATTTTCGGGAGTCAGTTGATTTACCAGCGCCAGAGTTTCTTCGTCACCGTCAGCCCATACCGTTGCTTCCAGCTTGAATGCCTCTTCGTTTTCAAGATAGTCAACGAGCTGTCCTGTTCCTATAAAGCATTCATAATATTCGGGATATTCAAGAACAAGATTCGCTCCGTAAATAGATCCCCACGAATGTCCGAGCAGAGTGATCTTATCCTTTGAAAGGTAGTCAAGAAGAAATTCCGTTACTTCTTTTCCGTCCGTCATAAATAATTCTCGGGTAAGTACAGTGTCGTTCTGCTCTGCATCATAGCTTTTTCCGCAGTTGCGCTGATCCCATGTTACCACGGTGTATACATCCGCCCATTTTCTTGTAAAGGCATGGTCGATATCACTTGTTGCCGAACCGGGACCGCCGTGCAGGTACAGCAGGACGGGGTTGTCAGTGTCCTCACCGTAAATGTTGATCCACTGTTTTGTGCCGTTGACATCGATATACATTGACTCGTTGATACCGCCGTCGGGAGTCTGATTGTAAACAGCTATTCCGACAGCTCTGACCGAAAAGAATAAAACAATCGATGCCGTGATAACAATTGATATCCATTTTACAACTGTTAATACCCGTGATTTTTTCTTCATTTTTATTGCCTCCGTTAACTTCAGATTCAGCCGTCAGAAATCATTCATCTCTTCGGCTGTTCTTTCTTTATGACCGTAATCATGACCGTTCGATGATGCTTCCTTTCTTCGACTCCCAAATAAAAACCAATACAGTTTTTAAAATAGTACAAATTTTAATTTACTATAAATTCTAAATTAGTACAGATGCAGGTTCATTATAGTGCAGCAGATGCGTTTTGTCAATACACTATTTATTTTATTTTGAAATAAAGAACCCGAGGTGTACGGGTAACACCTCGGGTTTAAGGATTACATATTAGTTTTGAGATACGATAATTGCGAGAATAAGTATGCCGACAGTGATTATAAGAGCGATTGCTGTTCCGATTTTCTTTATCTTTTCTGCGAGTTTGGGGTTCTTTTTCCCGATAAAGTAAACAGGTAAGCCTAATATTGAACAAAACAGAATAGAAATAAACGGCCAGAAGAAGCCTTGAAGAAAGATGCCGAAGGAGCGATCCTTGCCTTCAAGGATATACCACATAAGCCCTAATAGAAGACAGAGACCGAGCGCTCTGAGAATACTTTCCTTCAAATTGTACAGTGGCTTTCCTTCGTTGTCGGCAAGATTGAATTCGTTGAGGATAACCCCTTTCTCGAACTCAACGACATCATTCAATATGTCCTTGAATCTGAGACCGGATTTCTCCATTTCGTCGATTTCTGTCCAGTACATATTCTCGTCAAGGGTGAGAATGCTTTCGTTTCGCTCCTGCATTATTCTGCTGACACTGATAGCGCCCTCGAGCTCTTTTATCTGATTCTCAAGCGCTGTGATGTTTTCCTCGAGCAAAACTTGCAGTGAACATTCTTCGTCCAGGACTTTTTTGATATCCGAGACCGAAAAACCTATACGTCTCAGAATTATTATTTTTTTCAGAGTCGCAACATCATCGTCGCTGTATTCGCGATATGAATTGTCGAGTCGCTCGGGAGAGATAAGATTCTCTTTTTCATAAAATCTGATGGTAGCTCTGGGGATCTCCAACTGCTGTTCCAATTGCTTTATTGTCATAAAAAGACCTCCTTTGCTATCGTTATAAGGTATAAACAAGGTTTACAGTCAAGTCTTTTTTCAAAAATTCAGAATAAAAAGTGAGTTTTCGCTATCCCGACACGCAATATGTGTACATTACCTCTCTCAATTCCTTGCCTGCTATAGTGTCGTTGAGATATTCATCAGAACAAACGAAACCGTTCTTTTCATAGAATCTTCGCGCTCTGATATTATCTTCAAGAACCCATAAAAGCAATCTGTTATAACCGAGAGATTTTAATTCTTCGACACATCTTTTGAGAAGATGACTTCCATAGCCTTTACCCATATAATCGGGCAGGAAGTATATCGAGACGATTTCACCGTAATCATTATAGTTTTCCCATCTTGATTTGCAGAAGCAGGAAGTGCCGATGATTGATCCGTTTTCGATCAGTATAAGATTGTTCATGCCTTCTTTATTTATGCGGTTTGCCCAACGTCCTTTCGGAATACTGTCGAGATAATCCTGTGGGATAATGTCTTTATACGCAAACTTCCAGCTGCTCTCATATATATTGCTTATCTCAAGCAAATCATCGTCCTGATTGATGTATCTGATTTCCATAATAATACCTCTTGTGAGTTCAGCTTATTTCTTTCTCGTCAGCAGACATACGTTGACGGAAACTTATCGACTTCGACCGTTGTAGGGAACATGTCTACTAGTTATAACCTTCTCCACATTGTCCACATTTGTAAAACAAATTCATTTTTATATATAATCACAGAGATTCTCACCGAACACTTCGAATAATCTCTTGCAATTGATTCCATCCCTTGCATACCATCGGTTTACTGGATATGCAAAATAATTTTTATATTCAACTGGATCTCTTTCATATTCATTCGCAAAATACACATCATAAGCTGGAAAATCATTACTTGCAAGTATGCCACAGATTCCTAACTCTCCTAATAAAACTGATATTTCATCTTTATTAGTTTTGAATATCTTTGCTTTTTGAATGACATCTCTGAGTTTGCCTGCTTTATCCGAACTTTCCAAGCACTCCACACATGATAATATTCTTGCAAATATTCTCTTGTCTTCGTCCGTAGGCTTTACTTTTGGAAGTTTTATAAACTGTTCAAGGTCAAACACCGCATAGTTGAGATTCATATTCCCAATAACACTGCCACCAGATTTATACCTCTCATAATTTTTAAAATTATATCCGTATTTTTCATCAAATTTATTGGGTGAATCCTTCCAAGCGGACCATCCACATAAATAACAATGGATAGATGCGGACGCAAGTATCTCATTATGACTTTTCATAAATTCATGTTCAGGAATAGCCATTGCATAATAATAACTACCAAGAGCCGAACGATATTCGAGCTTTCGTGTCGATAAGCTAAAAAGAAATGCGTTTGCAATATCCTTAGGATCTATCTCCGCGAGTATACACTGTAACCTCTGTAGCATGTCGCAATGTGCTTCGTACTTCGGATAATCGAACAAGTATCCTTGCGCTTTTGCAATGGTCATTTCATCCTCGGAAATATTCACGTCATCCCCATTAGGACTTTTATATAGCGCAAATAAAGTTTTTAATCCATCGTCCATTACAATGACCTCCCAACAATTTATCTGACAAATTATCTCTTTGTCAGCAGACAGACGCATTCAATATGCTTTGTGTGCGGGAACATATCAACGGGCTGAATTTTCTTTACGGAATATCCGTTTTTGGTCAGCATACGCAAATCTCTTGCGAGGGTTTCTATTCCGCAGGAAATATATACTACTCGTTTCGGCGCGAGAAGAACGAGGCTCTCCAGGAAACGCTTGTCGCTTCCTGTTCTGGGAGGATCGGTGAAGACCACGTCAACGGTTTCTCCCGCTTTTGCCATTTCTTCCATAAATCGACCCGAATCGCCCTGCACGAATTTTACATTCTTGCATTCGTTTGCGTCGGCGTTCTTCTCAGCGTCTGCGACAGCGCTGCCGTTGAGCTCAACGCCCAGAACTTCACGGCAGAAATCCGAAGCGATGATGCCGATGGTTCCCGTTCCGCAGTAACAATCCAGCACGCGATCTTCGGTGGTGAGAGCGGCAAATTCCATAGCGGTTTTATAGAGTATCTCTGTCTGTACAGGATTGACCTGATAAAATGATGACGCTGAAATTCGGAAACGTTTCGAGCACAGCGTATCTTCAATATATCCTTTGCCGTAGAGAATAAACTCCTGTCCGCCCATAGTCAGAGGCATAGGATTTGTACAAACATTCTGTACAATGGTGGTGATGCAGGGGTGTGCCTTTCGAAGAGCCGCAACGAAGTTTTTCTTTGACGGCAGCATACTTTTTGAAGTAACAAGGCATACAAGATATTCGCCGCTGTGAAAACCCTTGCGAATCATAACGTGACGAACAAGACCGTTTCCTGTGGCGGGGTTATAGGGGAAAATGCGAAATGACTGCATCAGAGTCTTTATTGTTGATATGATTCGGTCTGCCTGAGTATCTTCGAGCATACAGCTCTCGCAGGGGACAATTCTTCCGCTGCCCGACTGAAAAATGCCGGAAATAATGCGACGCGAGGGATTGGTATAAAAGCCGTGCTGAACCTTGTTTCGGTAACGATAGGGATTTTTCATACCGATTATGGGAGCACATTCGGCAAATCCCGAAAGCAGGTGATCGACTTTATCCTGTTTCCATTCGAGCTGTAATTCGTATGGTTCTTTCAACTGACAACCGCCGCAGCGTTTGAACAGTCGGCAACTTTGTTCTTTCATTTGTTATCCATAGCCTTTCTGAAAGCCGCACGGTTGTGCGGTTATGTTCCGGTTGATAGAACTATTATATCATAACGGAAGAAAAATGGAATATTAAGAAGCTTATTCTTTGCCGAGTGTTGCGGCGTACTTGTTCGATAGCAGCTTCGAAAGCAGGCAAAGTGCGGCTGTCAGAATTATACCGCCTGCGAAAAAGAATGAAAGAGCCATTGTTGTCTCAAAAAAGTCCTGTATGCTTGAGTTGAAAAGGAATTCGGTAAAATCGATTATGCTGAGTTCATAATGAAATCCCACGAGGATTGAGCAGAGAGCGGTAGCGACAAAGGTTGCGAGAGCAGAACAGTTCGAGAAGGAGCGTCTGCTTTTGTAGAGCCTTACAAAGTACCAGTTTGCGAGCGAAGCAGGAAACCTGTTGCAGGAATAACGAGATTGAAAGCCCATATTCCGTTGAAAAGTCCGAGTGGACTTGCAGCCTCGAGTGCTACACCAAGCGTGATTGCGGCAAATGACGAAAAGAGCAGAACGGACTGAAGAACGGACGCCTTCCAGTAGTTTACGCGTTGGGGAGTTTTTGCGGGAAGTACGGGTGCTTCGATTTGCGAAGATGTGTTCATGCTTTCATATACCGCTCTGCACTCCTCGCAGGTGTTGATGTGTTCCTTTACAATGGCTGCACTTTGCTCCGAACAGCACTCATCGATATAAAGCGGGATAAGATCCAGAATAATGTTGCAATCCATATTTGTTACCTCATTTTCTCTATAAGTTTTTGTTTGGCGCGGTAAAATGTGACTCTTGCCCAGCTTTCGCTTTTGCCGAAGATTCTGCTTATTTCTTTCAGCGAAATCTGTCCGAATACCGAGAGCATGAATACTTCTTTATACGGCTCTTCCAGCTCATGCAGGCAGGAAAGCGCCTTCTGCGATATATCCTTTTGTATAAAGGAGTTCTCGATATCGACTGAGGACTGTGCGTCACAAGCATCGTCGAGCGGCTGTATTTTCTGCTGCTCGTTGTACCATGCAAAATATGTATTTTTTGCAATCTGACATAGCCACGCTGACGCCTTGTTTTTATCTTTTAAACCGGTAATATTCATATATGCACAGAAAAAGGTTTCCTGAGTGAGTTCTTCGGCAAGTGAAGTATTTCGGGTCAGTTTGATAAGATATCTGAAAATAAAATTCTGATGCTCGCTGAAAAGCTTTTCGATGTCGGTCACATTCTCACCGCCCTTTCAACTATAAGATAGAGAAATCTTCAAAACGTTACAAACATTATAAATTATTTTTAGAATAAAATAAAGCGGAGTGAGGCTTCACTCCGCTTTTGATCAGAAATATATATTAAACTCTGCACACCCACAGGTTGCGGATCTGATCGGTTATGTCGGATAATTCCCAGAGCTTTTCGGATCTGATTGTGCTGTTGGGATCGTTTATCCTTACTTTTCCGTCTATATAGCCTGTCATAACAATAAAATGACCTGTTGAAGTGAAATCGCCGGGCCCCATCACGCAGATTATAGGATTGCCGACCTCGAGATTTCTGATTATTCTGTTTTCGTCCAAAGGTATTTCGACTACATCAAGACCGAGCTGTTTTCCTCCGACCGATATCAGCGTCCAGCTGCTTCCGTTGCCGTCCAGACTGTATCCGTTCGCTTCGGAGAATTGAGCAATGTACAGGGGAGTCAGTGAGGTATCATTGAGCAGATGAATACACACCATCGAAAGGCATACAGGTCCGCAGCCCGAGAGTCCCATAAGCTCGCCCGCATATTCGAAATATCCCCAGCGCTCGTCCCATTGAAGAAGTAACGGCACGCTGTCACTGTTTTTGTATTCATCGAGATTTGCGGTTGAAAATGTACCCTTTTTTATCGGGTAATTGAGGACGAAATCCTGGGTTTCGGGATTTTTCTCAAGGAGTGCAATCAGCTCCTCGGGCCAGGCGCTTGTCTGAATGTTGTGCTGCTTTGCAAAGCTTGCGATGATCGGATTTGTGTTGACATTGCTGCTTTCAGGTGAGTTTTTGTACAGCATAGCGGTCAATGCAATCAGTACAAGCAGCGCAATTGCAAAACAGCCGATGACGTGCTTTTTGTTTGATTGTCTTTTCATTTAAAATACTCCTGTCGTTTTTGATAAGTGTATTTTAAATGAAGGGAAGAGCGGATTTTTTACTCTTATCTTTCTGTGTTCTTACGATTTTCTTACAACGGCAGTATTACCTTGAACTCGGTCAAACCATCGATGCAGGAGGCGATGATGTCGCCGCCGTGAAGCTCGACGATCTGTTTTGCAATAGCAAGTCCCAGTCCGGAGCCGCCCGTGGAAGACTGACGTGAACTGTCCAGCCGATAGAATTTTTCAAAAACTCGTTCGAGCTTTTCCTGAGGAATATCATCGCCGATGTTTTTTATGCTTATAATTGCGCGGTCGGCTGTTTTGTATGCGGTACATACCATGTCGGTTCCATTGTGGCTGTAATTTACGGCGTTGCGGAACAGATTGTCAAACACTCGTGCAAGCTTGTCGGCGTCTGCATATATAATGATTTCCGATTCTATATTCTCGATAACGTTTATATTCTTCTCTTCGAACATCGGGAAGAATTCATTGAGTATCTGAACAAGAAGAATTGTCAGATTGATTTTTGATTTTTGAGTCTGTACAGTATGAAGATTCAATCGGGTTATATCGAAGAATTCGTTTATGAGCTGTTCCAGCCTGTATGCTTTATCAAGAGCTACCCCTGCGAATTTGGCTCTTTGCTCCGACGGCATATCGGGCGATTCTTCGAGCAGACTGAGATAACCGATTACAGATGTCAGAGGTGTTTTCAAATCGTGGGCGAGATAGACGATCAGATCGCTTTTTTGCTGTTCGGCAAGCTGTCTCGCGCGTTCGTTTTCTTTAATTTCGAACTTGAAATCCTTGAGCTTCTGGCTGAAGCTGCGCAGTTCCTCAGGACACTTTTTGCCGAAAATATAAGGGTCGTCTTCGCTGAGAGATTCGCTTGCGGCAGATATGAGATTGCTGAGCCTGAATACATAGATGGCGGATATTATGACTAAACCTATTATGTAGATGTAAATTGCCGTAATCGTGCGGTTGTCACTTATTATATAAAATGCGTTCATGGACAGGTTATCGTAAAGAAAATCGATGACCGTACCGTTGAAGAAGTTATCCAACACAAAGAGTACAAGCATATACGCAACGGAATATATAATCACGCGGGCGATGTACCGTGTAATAGCACTATTTTTCAACTTTATAACCCACTCCCCATACAGTTTTTATTATTTTCGGATTGCGCGGCGGTTCTTTCAGCTTTTCGCGAAGTCTTCTGATGTGTACCATAACGGTGTTGTTGCTGTCAAGATAATCCTCGTTCCATACGGATTCGAAAATCTCCTCGGAAGAAACCACGTTTCCTGCGTTTTTGCAAAGCAGCCAGAGAATTTCGAATTCTGTCGGAGTAAGATTTACCGCTTCGTCAAAAAGCGAAACGAAGTGTTTCTGCCTGTCTATAACAAGACCGCTGCCTTCAAAAAAATCGGCTTCGGGAGGCTTTACAGCATCGTACTTTTTGTATCTGCGAAGCTGAGCTTTGACCCTGGCGAGCAGTTCGAGCGGATTGAAAGGCTTTGTCATATAGTCGTCTGCACCAATGCTCAAACCCGTTATCTTATCGATGTCTTCCACTCGGGCGGTCAGCATAATTATAGGATATGTGTGATTTTCCCGAATTTTCGAGCAGAGTTTGAATCCGTCAATTCCGGGCATCATAACGTCCAATATAGCGAGTTCTATGGTGCGGCTGTGTTCAATTTCTCGGTATGCTTCAAGAGAGTCGTAAAACTTTATTGTGCTGTAGCCTTCGTTTTTCAGAACAACGTCAATCAAATCGGCTATTTCCTTTTCGTCATCGACAATGATAATGCTCATATTACCACCCTTGCAAAAAGTGATTGAAAATATTATAGCATAGCAGGATGCGAATATATATTAAGATTTTCTGACAAATTGAGCAAAAAAAATAACCCTTCCAAACTTAATTGAGACTGGAAAGGCTATCTTTTTTTGAATTCTTCTCCGGTAATCAAATAATTTATTGAAACATTAAAATACTGTGACATAGCAACCAACAGAGCAAGGGAAGGCTCACGCTTGCCGTTTTCATAGTAGGAGAGAGCCTCGCGTGATATATGCAAATCCATTGCGACTTTTTGTTGATTTAGTTTCAACTGTTTTCGTATTGATTTCAGTCCGATCATTAAATTATCACCCTTGCTTTTATTGTAACGATATGTTACAATAGTTATGTAACAATTTGTTACATAACTAAGAAGAGTGGAGGTGGTTTAATTGAAATTTTGCACTAATTGCGGGAAAGAGATTGCTGATAATGCAGAGATGTGTTTGTACTGCGGTTATGCTGTTCCATCGGCAAATCTACAAAACTATGATTACTCAATGAGCGATCGTCCTGAGCAGGTAGGCGAGGGCAAATCATCAACGGCATATGTTGTTATTTCGGCACTGATCCCGATTGTCGGATTGGTTCTTTGGGGAATGAAGCGCAAAGAAAGTCCCCAAGAAGCAAAAAAATATCTGATCGCGGCATTGGTGACTATTGGCATAACAATTTTGCTTAATGTTATCTGTGCGTAATTTACTAAGGAGTGAAAATAAATGAAAAAAGAAGAAAAGGTAGCAGCGCTGTCACAGCTTATGGTACAGGGAGTTTTGACTGCTGATGAATTAGGACGATTGATTGCGGCGTTGGAACCTACGGGTGTATCGCCTGAAACTGAAAAAACTCCGGCTCAAAAGACGTATGAAGATTATATTACAAATGTTGTGGCGACTTCATTTAAAAGCCCGTCGCAGGTTAAATTCCCGCCCTTTGATCCATCTATGGTGAAGAACGGAACAATAAAACTTGATTTAAAAGAACAGAATATCAGATATATTCAGACATATGTCGATGCACCAAATTCGTATGGTGCAATGCTCAGAGAAGAAATAATTATAGGTATAGACAATAATTTTACACCTTTATTCTGGGCTCAGCATATTCAGCTCAGTCCTATACTTGGAAAAACTAAAGGCTGGATGACGATGTCGAAGAAACGGGGGTAATCGTATGTTCTGTGAAAAGTGTGGGAAAGAAATTGACGGCAATATGCTGGTGTGCGGCTATTGCGGACACTCAATACCCCATTCACAGTTAAGTCAGAATGCATTAGAAAGAATGCATCAGAATCAACGGTCGGATGAAAGTCTGGAGATAAATCATAATGCGGTTATTCGCGGAGCAGGTTTTGTTTTGATGGGACTTGGCGGTGTTTGCGATTTGATAAGCATGACAATGATAGGCAGTGGATCAGTTGAAACTTTTAGCACACTTTTGATTGTGGGTTCAGTTTTATTTGGATTGGGTATGCTTCTTGCTTTTGCATTTCATTAAATATAAGATTGGTTAATGGATCGAAAACATGGATAGCGCAGATATTTATAATACAAAAAAGCGGAGTGAGGCTTCACTCCGCTTTTTGCTATTCGGTGACAGGGGTATCGGATACCTGAGCCGACTGTGCGTCGCTTGCTGAGGCGGCGAGTGCTGCTGCCTGTTCTGCGTCGGCATAGAGGAATTCGTGCAGAAGAGCAACGTTCTTCTTGCCGTTGAATCCGATGTACATTATCTGATTTTCAACAAGATCGTACCACGTTCCGTCGGCGGGGATACGAAGCTGTGAGATTGCGGAAGCGTCTGCGTTTGCGGCTTCCGAAGCGAGCGAGACGAGCTCACCGAAGGTCATGTTGGTCATGACGTTGGGCATCGTGACCTCGATTGCGGAGATAAGCTCCTGAGGTGTGCTGCGCATCAGTCTGCGAAGCATAGCGGTCAGGAAATCGCGCTGGCGGGCGGTTCTTCCGACGTCGGAATCGACCATTCTCATTCGGCAGAATGCGAGAGACTGGTTGCCGTTGAGGGTCTGGATTCCGCCCTTTTCGAGCCATTCGGCGGGGTTTGCGATACTCTTGTTTATTGCATCGACGTGATCGGGGTTGACCGAAACGTTGATTCCGCCGAGCATATCAACAACCTGAGCAAATGCCTTATAGTTGATCATGACGAACTTATCGATCGACAGCTTGAAGTTGTACTCGAGAGTGTCGAGAAGAAGCTGACCTGAGCTGTCGTAAGCGAGCGCCGCATTAAGCTTGTCGTAATAGCTGTAATGGGGGATAAAGACTCGCATATCGCGCATGAGAGAGACCATTTTGATGGTATTCTGAGTGCGGTTTATCGAAAGCAGTATCATACTGTCCGAGCGGATATATCCCTGATAATCCTCGGAATCACAGCCGATAAGAAGAATATTGGTGATTCCGTATTCATCGCATTTGAGCATCTCGCTGTTTTCTTCAAGAAACTTCTTGAACTGAGCGTCTGCGTCAGAAATCTCCTGCGCGGAGGAATTGCTGAGCGTGTCGTCAGCTTCAGAGGCGAGATATTCTTCTCTTTCTTCGCTCGACATTATATGACCTTCGGTGACGTATTGATAGCTGGTCAGGATATTTACCATTCGGTTGGCAAAAGCCATGACGGGTATCAGTACGGCAAGCGCAAGACAGAGAAGACCGATTTTAACCGTTCTTTTCTTCATTGAAGCAGTTCCTTTCGCAAATGAACCTCTAAAAAGAGTTATCTGAGGAAGCCTTCGACGATTATCTCCTCAGCCTCCTGCTCGGACAGACCGAGAGTCTGAAGCTTGAGAAGCTGGTCGTTGTTTATTCGTCCGATTGCAGCTTCGTGAACTATCTCAGCCTCGGAATGGTTGGCTGCAATTTCGGGAATCGAGCTTACCTTTGCGTTGTCCATGATGATGGAGTCGCACTGGATATGAGCGCGGCATTTGCTGTTTCCTGCGGCGATCGGGTGGAACATCTGCACGGACGAATCCTTTGCGACAGAACGGGAGATGATTCTTGCACCTGCGTTTTCCCCGTTGAGCTCGACAGTCATATCTGAATCTGCCTTCTGCTCACCGTGGGTCATAAGTCTCTCCATAACAAGGAGCTTTGCGTCCTTCTCAAGATATGCGCGTGTGGTGCGGACGGTTGAATCGACGCCCTTGATCTGGACCGATTCAAGCTCGCAGGAAGCGTTCTCGTCGAGATAGAGCTCGGTAACGGGGTTGAGAATACGACCGCCCTTGCCATTACCTGAGCCGTAATGCTTTTCGACGTATTTTACATGGGCATTTTTGCCGATGTGGAAGGTGTGAATACCGTCATGACGGCTGTCGGAAGAGCCGTCGTTGTGAATGCCGCAGCCTGCGACGATAAGTACGTCAGCGTCCTCGCCGATAAAGAAATCGTTGTAAACAAGGTCGCTAAGGCCCGATTCGGTGATGATAACGGGAATATGAACGCTCCTGTTTTTGACGCCGGCTTTGACGATTATATCAATACCCGATTTATCGGTCTTCGGGACGATCTCGATCTCTTCTGTCGAGTTGCGCGACATGGAGGCGCCGTTGCGTCTGATATTGTAAGCGCCTTCGGGAATCTCGTGAAGATCGGATACTGCCTCAAGCAGTTCCTGTTCATAACCTGTAAAATTACTCAACGTCAGCATCCTCCTTTCCGCCGAAACCGCAGTCGCCCGAGAATTCGCCGAGAAGCTGCGGATATATTTCATCACAGGGTCCCTGTTTGGTTATCTTGCCGTCGGCGATAACGACGATCTCGTCGGCAAGCTTCATTATACGCTCCTGATGGGAGATGATTACTACGCTGCGATGACGGTTTTTGCTGATTGTCTTGAATGTTCCGACAAGCATAGCGAAGCTCCAGAGGTCAATGCCTGCCTCCGGCTCGTCATAGATGGCGAGATTGAGCTCTCTTGCCATGAGTGTGGCGATCTCTATTCTTTTGAGCTCACCGCCCGAAAGAGAGCCGTCAACCTCGCGGTTGAGGTAGTCCTTCGAGCAGAGACCTACGCTTGTGAGATAGGTGCAGCACTCGTGCTCGGGGAGCTCGCTGCCGTGAGCAAGGCTGAGAAGGCGGCGCACGGTGAGTCCCTTGAAACGGGGAGGCTGCTGGAATGCGTAGCCTATTCCGAGCTTTGCGCGGTCGGTTACGGACATATTTGTTATATCCGTGCCGTTGAAAAGTATCTTGCCCGAGGTGGGCTGTTCGATGCCCATGATAAGACGGGCAAGTGTTGATTTGCCGCCGCCGTTCGGACCGGTGATAACAACGAATTTTCCGTCATCAACAGTAAGGTTTACGTTGTTGACGATATCGAGATCTCCGCCCGGGTCGCTGACGGAAAATGAGCAGTTTATAAGTTCAAGCATGATTTCATTCCTTTATGCTAATTATATTGCGATAGATATCATCTAATTATACTGCCGACGGCTTTCAATAGCAATATTTTCAATAAAATTATGGCAAAAAACGACGAAAAACACAATTTTTCAGAAAACAAAGTTCAACTTGTGTGCACTTTGGGTTTTGTGATATGAAAGTGATGTATATTCATGCGATTATTTTCAAACATTGTGTTGCTTATTGCGAAAATATGTTGTAAAATAAAATTTGACATTGTGACGTTCGTTTAAGGAGGAATCAGATGTTCACATCAGGTCGAAAGACTGCCATAAGCGTTGCGTGGATAAGTGCTGCGGCAACCGTTATCGCTCTGGTAGTGTGTGTGATAAATTTCGAAGATTTCATAGGTGCCGGCGGTCAGATTGCGCCTGCGATAAATATAATATGCGCAGTTGTCCTTACTCTTATAATTTCGTTGTGGTCATCGATATGGCTCAGCATCGAGGCTTTCCGTGAGCGCAGAAGGATACTTGATACAGACCGACTGACAGGCGTAAGCAACCAGTTTAAATTCACAAAAGATGCTGCCGAAATCATAAAGAGGAATCGCGATAAACTGTATGCCGTTCTGCAGATGGATATAAACGGTCTGAGGCTTATCAACGATATTTACGGTTACGATGAATGCGACAATCTGCTGAAGGTCATTTCAAAAAAGTGTCTTATGCAGATAGGCGAGGGTGAGCTTCTCGGTGCGGAGGATTCCCGTTTTATCCTTTTGCTTGAATATAAGGACAAGGAAAGCCTGGTGAAGCGTATCGAGGATCTGACGATGCAGCTTGAAACGGCGGGAAACGACTGTGGTTCTGCCGTCAGATTTGATATCAACACGGGTGTTTGCTTTGTTAAGGGCGGAGAGTCGGTCGATGTCAGATTGCTGATAGACAGGGCTCATATCGCCTGCGACCGTTCGAGAAATGATATTTACCGTAACTGGTCGTGCTATGATGAAAACACGAGGGACAGGCTGGTTGAAGAGAGAAATATCGTTGAAGGACTCAATGCGGCTATGGACCTTCACCAGCTTGTGGTATATTATCAGCCCAAGTTCGATACTCAGACAATGGAAATCGTCGGTGCGGAGGCTCTTTCGCGGTGGAATCATCCGAGCATGGGAATGCTGCCGCCCGCGAAGTTCATACCGCTGCTCGAGAAGGATTTCAGAATAAGCAAGCTTGACCTTTACGTTATGGAAGAGGTTTGCAAGCAGATAAGAAAATGGCTCGATGACGGCAGAGATGTAAAACCGATATCGGTCAACGTGTCACGCACCCATCTCATGGAAGAGAATGTGGTCGGGCAGTATTGTGAAATAGTTGAAAGAACGGGAATTTCTCCGTCCTATATCGAGCTTGAGATGACCGAGACATCGGTCAACCTCGGAGGCGAAAGACTTCGCGAGATAATGTCGAAAATGCGTGAAGCGGGTTTCAGAATTTCCATCGATGATTTCGGAAACGGTATGTCTTCGCTCAATATGCTGGCGGATATAAATGCCGATATTCTGAAAATGGACTGCGGATTCTTCCGCAACAAATCGGACGTTGAGCGCTCAAAGAGAGTTATTCTTCTGATAATTGAGCTTGCAAAATCGATGAATATGGAAGTTGTCGCTGAGGGTGTCGAAACAAAGGAGCAGTGCGAATTCTTGTGCGATGCAGGATGCGCGACTGCACAGGGTACATATTATTCCGCTGCTATCGATCCGATCGATTTTGAAAAGCTTGCTTTTGAAGAGGCACAGAGTGTCAGATAAAAAAGAGAGGTGGAAAGAATATGAATGTGCTGGTAGTTTACTGCCATCCGAGCAGTGACAGTTTTACCTGCAAGGTCAAGGAGAGTTTTCTGCGCGGACTTTCGCAGGCGGGACACAGCTTTGAGGTAGCGGATCTTTATGCCATGGGTTTCGAGACCGATTTCTCGCAGGAGGAATATAACAGAGAGGCCTTTTACCGTGAGGATCTTGACGTGCCTGAGGATGTGTGCGAGCAGCAGGTAAAGATAAACAACGCCGATGCGATTGCTTTTATTTATCCCGTTTTCTGGACAGAGGCACCCGCAAAGCTCGTCGGCTGGTTCCAGCGCGTATGGACGTACGGATTTGCGTACGGCAACAGAAGAATGAAGCTGCTCGAAAAGGCTCTCTTCCTTGTCACCATGGGCGGAAGTCTGAAGGACGAGATCCGCCGCGAACAGGTCGAGGCGATGAAAACCGTTATGATCGGCGACCGTATGGCGGACAGGGTAAAAAACAGTGAGATGATCGTTTTTGACGAGATGTCACGCGAGTATCTCAGCCCCGATGAAAGAGAAAAACGCATCGAGCTGTTCCTCGGACAGGCATATGATGCAGGGTTTGCATTTGAAAAATAAAAAAGCTTAGCCACGGTTCAACCGGCGGCTAAGCTTTTTTTGTTATGCTAAAGGCTCAAGCTTTTTTATTGATTCAAGGGTCTCGTTGAGTCCTTCTGTCGGCAGTCCGTAGAAGGTGATACCGCTGATGAAATGGTTGAACACGGCGGTAAGAACGAGCCATACGGTGACCGAAATTATGACCAGCTTGAAGCAGTCAACGGCTTTGCGTCCCTGTTCAAGAGAGATCGCCATAAGCACGGCAAAAAGTGAAAATACCACGGCGAATATAGTGTTTGCGAGAGATATCGAGAACGCCGCGCCGTTTGCGAAGGTGGTAAGGCAGAGGGAGAGCAGTGTGACGATGATTGTGACGGGAATCTTGAAAATAAGCGCTGTGCCGCACAGAGCGGTAATGTTGGATTTGTCGAGCGAGCGGAAACCCATAAGGCTTGCAACGATTATCATTGCGCCGATGAGTACGCCGTAGCTTACAAGACTTGAGCAGAACAGGCGAAGATAGGAAAGGAAGTTGATCTGAGAATTATCAAGCATAACTTCGTTGAAACCAGTGATGTTTGCAATGACGGCAATCGGCTCGATGAGACAGAGAATGCCGAGTATAATAAGCGCCCAGATATTCTTTTTGCCTGTTACGGCGCGATAGACTGCGGCGCAGGGGCTTTTGAAAAACTCGCACAGCCAGTCAAAGAAATTGTTGTTCGGGTCTTTTACTCTCGGATATTTCGGCTGGGGTACATTTTGCTGCTGCTGATATGTATCATACGAGCACTGGGGGCAGGAGCCGTTTACGAGAGGTGTTCCGCAAATGCTGCAAAATTTGTTATCCATAAAAATGATAGACCTCCTTTGGTTTTATATGGCCGATTGAATGAGACTGACGGTGTCGCGAATAAAGTCGGTGGTCACCAGCTGAAGCTTTTCGAGAAAATCAACGATTGAAAAAACAAATGCGGGCAGACCGTCATATCTCATAGTGTTCCATACCTGTGATGCGGCGGTGTCGAATGTTTCGTTTGGAATGACCGAAACGGAAAGGACGCCGACGGCAATGCTCGCAAGCATACCGACAATTCCCACTGTAAGAAGAAATCCTCCCTTGCGGGATTTTTTAAGAGAAGAAGCGGCGAGTATTATCGACAGAAGTGAGAGAAGGAAGCCGCCGCTTATTGTGAGTGCTCCCGGCAGCGACAAGAGCGCGAGGAGCGACCCGATAAAGCGCTTGCCGATCGAACGGGATTTCTTTACGGGCTCGGCGGCGACAGGTTCCGCAGCGGCGGGAATTTCAGCCTGAGGCTGCGGTGTGGGTGCAGGCTCTTCTTTTTCGGTCGGAGGGGTTATGCACTCCGAGGAGAAGGGCTCCTGTTCGGGCTCGTCTGGGATGATCTGTGCTGCTTTGGTATCGCTCTCGGGCGCGGGAGCTTCCTGAGCGATGACGGGCGGCGGTGCCTGTGTGACTGCGGGTGCGGCGGGTGTTATGACCGCAGCAGGTTTGTCAGCCTTCTTTGCGCGAGGTGCTTTCGGCTGAGGGTTTGAAAACTCCTGAGCCATTTGCTTTGAAGCCGACTGCATTGACAGCTCAAAAGGGTCAAGCATTTTTGTTCCTCCTTTTTATACGATTACAGCCGCAAAAGTACAGAAAACGGACCTTTGCGGCTGTGAAAATATTTGTTAATCCTCGGTCTTATATTCTCTGAGCTTAGCTATATAATAGCCGTCCTCGGTTCTGTTGAGAATATAC
This sequence comes from Oscillospiraceae bacterium, assembly GCA_015065975.1. Taxonomy (GTDB): domain Bacteria; phylum Bacillota; class Clostridia; order Oscillospirales; family Acutalibacteraceae; genus SIG598. The sequence continues at coordinate 75,517 of SVPG01000004.1, forward strand.
TCCATTGTCTTGTAATATGACTGCTCGGAGTCGTCGTCTGCGATAGCGCTGGCGCTCTTGTAGCCGACGGTGAATTCAATGGTACCGCTCTTTACCTTCGGTGAGCCGATGATGTCTGCGGCGACATCGCCGAAACCTGTCTGCTCGACGTGGAATACGTCGTTGAGATCGTCATAGAAATAACCGCTCGATTCGGCTGAGATCGTGGAACTCATGCTCTCGAAATCGATGGTTGCCGATTCGCCGAAGAGACGCTTTGTCTGAGCGAGAACATCAGCGGAAGGAACGAGAGAACGGTTGCTGTCGTCGGTCGGGTAGGGAGTATCGGCGGAATCGATTGCCGCAACAAGCGAACATTCGAGCAGCTTATCCTTACCGATAGCTTCCCATGATTCAAATTCGCCGATATCGGTGTATACGACAGGCATGATGAAATCAACATATTCGTCGTTCTTTGAGGATTTTGAACTGCAGGTCTGAAGTGAGCTGAAAAGCGTGAGAAGAATAAATCCAAGACCTACAAGCGCCAGAGCAAGAGTCATCGCTCCTGCGATGGTCGAAATCTTTCTTTTTGTTTTCTTAGATATATTACCCATGTCGTCTCCTTCGCTGAGCCATTGCTCAAGAAATTCATCGTCATCAATATATGACGGAAGTTTTATGCCCTTCGGTATTTCAAATACTGCGGTTGAGCCTTCGGGGTGGTTGCGGCGGATAAAGAGGGCGTCGTCCTGCTTTGAAAGGATATCGTCGGAATCGCTTTCGGAAGAGGGAGAGTAGACGCGCATATCATCGTCTTCATCGTCGTCTTCCTGCGTGCGGTGCATTGTGTAGGACGATGTTGTGAGTGTTCGCTTGACAAATGAAGGGGCGATGATCATATCATCGTCTTCTTCGTCCTCGACCGCTTCGACCTCTTCGTCCTCGTCCTCAGACTCTTCCTCATCGTCTTCATCGGATTCGTCGTCATCGTCGGACTCTTCTTCGATTTCGTCCTCGTCCTCTTCGTCTTCGGACTCCTCGATGTCGCCGTCTTCGTATTCTTCGTCGTCTTCGTATTCGGACTCATCATCGCCGTCGAGATCCTCGTCGGTGTAGATAAGAACCTGTTCCTCTTCCTCGTCGTCAGAGGTGGCCTCGTCCTCTTCGTCAGACTCTGTTCCGTCCGTGTATTCATCTGTATCCGAGTCGTCCTCAGATTCCTCGATATCGTCATGAATATCATCGTCCGCGAGATCGGTTTCCTCAAAGACTTCCTCGTCCTCAAGGAGCTCCTCGTCGGTCTGTGAATCCTCGCTGTTGATCAGATCTTCATCAGTATAAATTAACATATCGTTTTCAGCTTCATCCTCGGGTTCTGTTTCCAATTCATCTTCATCTTCGTAAGGGATATCGTCAATATTGTCCGATTCGGGCTCGGGCGATTCTTCCTCGTCATCGGTCGGATCATCGGAGATGTCTTCCGACTCCTCCTCGGAGAATTCGTCGTCAAACTCATCGTCGAAATCGTCCTCAAAATCCGTCTCGGATTCCTTTTCGGGTTCTTCCTGCTCAGGAGTTTCCTGCTCGGGATCAACCTGCTCAGGTTCTTCTTGCTCGGGAATGATGAGGGGGACGGCAGACGCGTCATCTTCGGTATCGGAATCAGTTTCAGTTTCCTGATCGTCCTCGGGTTCATTTTCGTCTGCTGCTTCGGGAATGATAACGGCGGCTGCAGGCTCCTTGGCAGCAGGCTCTTCGTCATCGGCAGGCTCTTTGCTGTCGGTATCGGGCAGGTCGATGTCTGTAACTATGACAGGAGCGACGGAGGTGCCGTTTTGCTCTTCATCTTCACCGTCTGTATCGGCAATGATAACGGGAGCAACTGCGGCAGCGGCGTTCTCCCTGCTTTCCTCGGGCATAACGACGGGAATCCAGCGCATTTCGGTCTCGCCGTTTTCGCCGACGAGAGGAATGGCGATCAGAGGCTTGCCCTCGGGAGAAAGTCTTATTTCAGGCTGTGCCGACTGAGGCGCAGGTGCAGGTGCAGGCTTCGGTGCCTGCGCGGCAGCTGTTTCGCTTGCCGCTTCGCGCCTTATCTCGTCCATTCGTCGGAGCAGAGCTTCGTTTTCGGAGACGGAAGGTGCTTCGGTTGTGATCGACGGACGGTTCTTTTTTCTGTTGGGTGAATACTCTCTTCTGTGAACGCGTGCAGCAGGCGTCTCGTGAACAGGGGGGACAGGCTGCACCGTTTGCTGAGGAGTGTTGACGGCAGGAGGCGGTGCGATGTTCGGCTGAGCCTCGTTTCTTCTGCTGTCGATTGCGTCAGGTCTGTAAATGCCGCCGGGATGTGTTCCGGGAGGCAGATAGCCTGTGTATGGATTCGGGCGATTGCTGCCGTATTTTTCGCTGTATTTCTGCGTTTTCTGCTGATAACGCTTTCTCTGCGGAACATTCTGCGGCTTACCGCCGTTGTTTGATGAATAAGCCATCAGGCAACAATCCCCCTTTCAAAACTCTAAAAAATATCAGATTTATCTTATCTGACCGTCGCCCTCGATGATGAACTTCATGCTTGTGAGCTCGCGCAGACCCATAGGTCCTCTTGCGTGAAGCTTCTGGGTGGAAATTCCAATCTCGGCGCCCAGTCCGAAAACGCCGCCGTCGGTGAAACGTGTGGAGGCATTGACGTAAACTGCTGCGGCATCGACTGTCGATGTGAACAGTCGGGCGTTTGCAAAATCGGAGGTTATGATGCACTCGCTGTGACCTGTGCTGTATTTTGCAATATGTGCGATAGCGTCATCGATGCTGTCAACAACACGGCAGGCGAGAATGTAATCGAGAAATTCGGTCGAATAATCGTCATCGGTGACGGGAACAACGCTGTTTCCGAGGATTCGGACGGTTTCCTCATCGCCTCTGAGCTCGACATTCTTTTCCTGCAGCTTTGCGTAAATCTCGGGGAGAACACGCTCGGCAGCGTCCTTATGGACGAGAAGAGTCTCCATAGCGTTGCAGACGCTGGGTCTGGAGGTCTTTGCGTTATATACGATATCGACAGCCATATCGGTCTTTGCCGAAGCGTCGATGAATACGTGGCAGTTGCCGACACCTGTTTCGATGACGGGAACGGTAGCGTTGTCAACTACGGCACGAATGAGTCCTGCGCCGCCTCTCGGGATAAGAACGTCAAGAGTGCGCAGACGCATGAGAGCGGTTGAGCTCTCTCTCGATGTGTCCTCGATGAGCTGGACACAGTCCTCGGGCAGATCGACCGAAGCGACAGCTGCACGAAGCACATTCATGATTGCGATATTGGAATTTATTGCTTCCTTGCCGCCGCGAAGGATACAGCAGTTGCCCGACTTGAGGCAGAGTGCAGCAGCGTCCGACGTAACGTTCGGACGAGCTTCGTATATGATTCCGATAACGCCGAGAGGTACTCTGATCTTTCTGATGGAAATGCCGTTGGGACGAATGCCGCCGTCCATGACCTCGCCGATGGGGTCGGCGAGAGCGGCAGTTTCCTCAATACCGACAGCCATTCCCTTGATTCTTTCGGGAGTGAGGCTGAGACGGTCGAGAAGAGCCTTGCTCAGTCCGTTTGTCTTTCCGTTTTCGATATCTATGCTGTTTGCTGCGAGAATAGCGTCGCAGTTGTCGATAAGCGCCTTTGCCATAGCATAAAGCGCGTCATTTTTCTGTGAAGTACCTGCGCATGAAAGAACGCGTGAAGCGGTCTTTGCGCGGTCACCCATTTCAATTACGGTTGCCATCTTAGCTGCACCTCTCAATATTTTTGGGTTTGAAGCGAGCGGTTTATTCAGTATATTCATGATCTTTTGGGAATAAAATGTGTGCCGATCGATTCGCCTTCGATAAGCTCATAAAGCGATTCGGGACGGCTTCCGCCTATAATGTACGTATCAATGCCCGCGCCGCATGCCATTTCAGCGGCGGCGATCTTTGTTGCCATTCCGCCCGTGCCGCGTTTTGAACCGCGGCCTCCCGCGACGGAGCGAATGCTGTCGTTTATCTCGAGAACGACGGGAATGCGTACAGCGTCCTCGTTGCTCTGAGGATTGCGGTCATAGAGACCGTCGATATCGGTCAGCATAACGAGAGAATCGGCGCCGATAAGCTTTGCAACGATAGCTGAGAGATTGTCGTTGTCGCCTATGTTCTGACCTTCGAGCTCGTCGACGGCAACAGCATCGTTTTCGTTGATGATCGGGATTATTGAAAGCTCGAGAAGCGCGTTGAGGCAGTTTGTGACGTGGCTTCTGCGCTGGTCGTGGTCGACGATATCGCCCTCGATAAGAACCTGGGCGCAGCGTCTTCCGTACTCGCCGAAAAGCTTGTCGTAAAGGAACATCAGCTCACACTGACCGACAGCGGCCATTGCCTGTCTGCCTGCGGTGTCGGAAGGTCGCTCGGAAAGTCCCATTTTGCCGACGCCGATGCCGACAGCACCGGAGGTTACGAGAACGATCTGCATACCCGTGTTGACAAGATCGGAAAGAACACGGCAGAGACGCTCAAGACCGCGGATATTCGGTGTTCCGTTATCGTGAGTTATGGTCGATGTACCGACCTTGATTACAACTCTTTTTGCCTGAGAAAGCTGAGCCATCTGAAGAAATCATCCCTTTGAAATATGTCGAATTTTATCGAAACTAAAAACTAACAAACTATATTATATCAAAAAATCGAAGTTTGTACAATCCCCGAATAATAATCAACATCGCGAACTTTTCCCGCCGCACATATGGAAATATTGTCAAAATCCACAATTTGACGTGCGGCTTCGTTGACCTGATCGAGGGTGATGGAATCGATCGATTCGATTATCTCGTCCTCGGTTCGTATATGTCCTCTGAGGAGCTCGCTGCGTCCCATATGACCTGCGGCGGCAGAATTGCCTTCGAGTCCCATTATGATCGAGGCTTTTATCTGTTCCTTTGCACGGCTGAGCTCGTCGGGGGTGACGCCGTCACGGCGCAGACGGCAGAGCTCGCGGACTATCTCGCGTATTGCCGCCTCCTCATTTGCGGGCGATACGGCTGCGTCGATCTCAAAAAGTCCTTCCTTGAGATAGGGAGTGGAGGAGGAACCGACGGAATATGCGAGACCGAGCTCTTCGCGTATGCGCTGGAAAAGACGCGAGGAGGAAGAGCCGCCGCATATTGAATTGAATACGGCGATCGGATTTTTTGCTTTGTCTTCGAGAGAGACTGAGGGGAATCCGAGCGCAAGATGAATCTGCTCAAAGTCGCGCTCGATAACCGTTATGCCCTTGTTGTAACGAGCTTCCTCGGCGAGGTACGGCTGATCGCCGTGAGGGAGTCTGCCGAGTGTGGACGAGATTATTTCGAGTATCGTGTCGCGGTGGAATCTGCCCGATACTGCGCAGACGATTCTCGAGCCTGTGTACTGCTGTGCCATATGTGCGCGCAGGTCATCGGCGGTCATTTCGGAAATTATCTGTCTCGTGCCGAGAATGTTTGAGCCGAGCATGCTGCCCTGCCATACGGAGGCGTACAGACCGTCGATGAGAAGGTCGTCGGGGCTGTCCTCGTACATTCCTATCTCCTCGAGGATAACGCCGCGCTCGGTATCCATATCGGTGTTGTCGAGCTTTGAGCAGGTCAGCATATCACAGAGCACATCGAGCGCAAGGGGGATATGCGAGTCGAGAGCCCTTGCGTAATAGCAGGTGTACTCCTTAGTGGTATATGCGTTGAGCTGTCCGCCTATGCCATCGGTTTCCTCCGCGATGTCACGTGCTGTCCTGCGCTGTGTGCCTTTGAAGAGCATATGCTCGATGAAATGGGAAACTCCGCCCCGCTCGGGAGCCTCAAAGCGTGTTCCCGAACCGACCCATATGCTGACGCAGGCGCTTCTCGAACGGTCGTCAGGCAGGAGGAGAATACGAAGTCCGTTGGGAAGAACCAGTTTTTCAATAAGACTAAAATCCATAAAATCACCCGATGAAAAAATATGCGCCGCGCCAAAAGAGGCGCGGCGCGTTATCTGAAATATCAGTTGTTATTGTTGTAGTTGCGGCGACGGTTGTTGTCACGGTTGTTGTAGCCGCCCTCGCGTCTCTGCGGACGTGCGGGACGCTCGGAAAGGGTGTTCTCGGGAACGAGTCCCTCAACCTCGATAAGAGCCTCTCGGCGGGAGAGATTGAGTCTGCCCTTGTCGTCGATGGGGAGAACCTTGACCATGACCTGATCGCCGATGTTGACAACGTCGGTGACCTTCTCGGTGCGCTTGACATCGAGATGGCTGATGTGAACAAGACCTTCCTTGCCCGGAGCGATCTCAACAAATGCGCCGAACTCCATGATTCTGGTGACAACGCCGTTGAAGATTGCGCCGACCTCGGGATCGTTTGCGATGAGGTTGACGATGTCGAGTGCACGGCGGCAGTTGTCGATATCGGTGCCGCAGATGAAGCACTTGCCGTCGTCCTCGATGTCGATCTTTACGCCGCATTCTGCAGATATCTTCTGAATGACCTTTCCGCCGGAACCGATAACCTCGCGGATCTTGTCAACGGGAACGGTTGTGGAAAGCATCTTGGGAGCGTACTTGGAAAGATCCTTGCGGGGCTCGGGGATAGCCTTGAGCATGATCTCATCAAGGATGTAGATACGAGCCTTGTGAGTCTTCTCGAGAGCTTCCTTGACCATCTCGGGAGTGAGACCGCTGATCTTGAGGTCCATCTGGATAGCAGTGATACCCTCATGAGTACCTGCAACCTTGAAGTCCATATCGCCGAAGAAGTCCTCAAGACCCTGAATATCGACCATTGTCATCCAGCGGTCGCCCTCGGTGATAAGTCCGCAGGAGATACCTGCAACGGGAGCCTTGATGGGAACACCTGCGTCCATAAGAGCAAGAGTGGAGCCGCAGACGGAACCCTGAGAGGTGGAACCGTTGGAGGAAACAACCTCGGATACAAGGCGGAGTGCATAGGGGAACTCAACCTCGCTGGGGATTACAGGGAGAAGAGCTCTCTCTGCAAGTGCACCGTGACCGATCTCGCGGCGTCCGGGGCCTCTGGAGGGCTTGGTCTCGCCGACGGAATAGGACGGGAAGTTGTAGTGATGCATATAACGCTTGAACTCTTCGCCGTCGATGCCGTCAAGAAGCTGACGGTCGCTGACAGGTCCGAGTGTTACGGTTGTGAGAACCTGAGTCTGACCTCTGGTGAAAAGTCCCGAACCGTGTGTTCTCGGGAGAATGCTGACTTCGCTGGCGAGAGGTCTGATCTCGTCCATCTTTCTGCCGTCAACACGCTTCTGCTCGTCGAGCAGCCAGCGGCGAACAACGAACTTCTGGGTCTTGTAGAGACACTCGTCGATCTTTGCCTCGCACTCGGGATAAATCTCGTCGAACTTCTCATGAACCTTCTCGTAGATGGGCTTGAGACGCTCGTCGCGGACAAGCTTGTCGTCGGTGTCGAGAGCGATGCGGATATCGTCGATAGCGAACTCCTTGACAGCCTCGAACATCTCCTCGTCGGGCTCATTGGAGGGATAGGTGAACTTATCCTTGCCGATCTCAGCCTTGATGCCCTTGATGAACTCGATGACAGCCTGGTTTGCTTCGTGACCTGCCATGATGCCTGCGTACATATCATCGTCGGAAACGATGTTTGCGCCTGCCTCGATCATAGCGATACGGCTGTCGGTGGAAGCGACGGTAACAGCCATCTGGCTGACCTCACGCTGTGCCTCGGTGGGGTTGATGACGGGCTTGCCGTCGATGAGACCGACAGAAACGGCGCTGATGGGTCCGTTCCAGGGAATGTCGGAGATGGAGATTGCGATGGAAGTACCGATCATAGCGGTGATCTCGGGAGAACAGTCGGGATCAACGGACATGACGGTTGCAACGATTGCAACGTCGTTTCTCATATCCTTCGGGAAGAGGGGTCTGACAGGACGGTCGATAACTCGCGATGCAAGGATTGCCTTCTCGGAAGGACGGCCCTCTCTCTTGAGGAAGGAGCCGGGGATCTTGCCGACTGCGTAGAGCTTTTCCTCAAAATCGACCGAAAGGGGGAAGAAGTCGATGCCGTCTCTCGGCTTTGCCGATGCGGTGACAGCTACGTTGACGACGGTCTCGCCGTAGCGGACAAGACATGCGCCGTTTGCGAGCTGAGCGATCTTGCCTGTTTCAACGACCAGAGGACGTCCGGCAAGTTCGGTTTCGAAAACCTTGAAATTTTCAAACATTGAATTTTAACCTCCGTATATTTTTACGAATACACACAGGCTTAGCAATAAAACCGATTCCCGAAAATCACCGTCTCGGGCGCCCGTTTTACCGCTATGCCGCATGTGCAGTCGTTTGATGCGTGTTTTCTTAAAAAAGACTTACAGGCAAGCGGAGGTAAGTCCGCTTGCCCATGTCAGTGCAATGATTACTTACGGATACCGAGCTCTGCGATGATTGCACGGTAACGCTCTATGTCGATCTTGGTGAGATAGTTGAGAAGGTTTCTTCTGTGACCGACCATCTTGAAGAGACCGCGGCGGGAATGATGATCGTTCTTGTTGACCTTCAGATGCTCGGTGAGATCGTTGATTCTCTTGGTGAGGATAGCGATCTGTACCTCGGGGGAACCTGTGTCACCCTCGTGGCGAGCGTACTTCTCGATAATTGCCTGCTTTTCGTCTTTGATCATGGTAATACACCTCATTGAAAATATTTCCGGATACCGCAGCAGCGGGCAGGTGCGTTCCTTAAAAAGGCTTTCCCCCGAAACCGCGGAGTCGGATAGAATTGCCCGGCGCAAAGCGCCAGCCGTGTAATTATATCACAGCACGGGGCAACAGTCAACAGTTTATTTTTCGTTCTCCGATGATGCGGAGAGTTCACGCAGCGCGCTGACGATCCTTATAACGAACATAACGGCAAAAAGTCCTGCGATAAGCCACGGTATGAACTTCGGGAATCCCGCATAGACGTAATGGCTGTTGCCGTAGATGACTATGCCGATAAGGATAAGGTCGACAAGTGCGAGAGCGAATTTGATAAGTATCGGTCGGTTTTTGCGCAGGGAGAGCTTTTTGACGCTGTCCCGGTATTCGAGCTCGTCGAGGAGCTCCTTCTCTCTGGCTCGGCGGCTGTTTTCAAGTGATCTGATATCGTTTTTTGTATCGGACATATATCAGCGCTCCGTTTCATCCTGATTTAATCGTTACGGCTTATTATAAGCTTATAACGCTCCGGAATTCAAGTGGATAAGTGTAAATTCTCAAAAATATCACTTGACGTTGACTGCGCGTTATTATAAAATATGAAATCAGTAACACCTGTCAGGAAGGAAATGATTTCAATGCCGGTCAAAAACAGCGGTAAGAATACAATGGAAATGAGCAAATGGGACAAGCTTCAGATGTACAGCGGCTGGGGCTGCTCTGCAGTGATTCTTTTCTGTCTTTTCGGCTGGGAATATGTCTTCTCGTCCTCGTGGTGCAGTGTTCCCTGGACGATAGTAATGGTCATCGCCTGTGTTGTATACGTGGTGACAACAAGCATATTCGACTATCAGGAGCGCAAACGTATCCATCAGGAGGGCGGCGGATTCGTCGTTTCCACCGTTATCAAGTCGGTCATCGGTGCGATTGTATGTGCTCTGCTCATTATGATGTGCGTCAATGCTCAGAGAGCGCCGCAGGCAAGCGCTTCCGGCTCGGCAAGCGGTTCCGCTTCGGGTCAGGCAAGTGTTTCGCAGATGGCCGAATAACAGAAAGGATAGTGCATATTATGGAAAACAACAAGCAGACAAAGGTTATTTTTGATATCATCACACTCGTTCTTTTTCTTGCTGCTTTCGGTGTGGCGTTCGTTTACGGATTCCTCCTCAAGCAGCCCGACGGAGAGACTCCGCGTCTCTCGGCAGACATCCTTTCTCTTATTATGATTATAGGATTCGGTGCTGTTTATGCAATGGGCACAGGCAGCGCATTCTATGCAAGACTCAAGCGTTCGATGCTCACAAAGGAATTCTCGGTAATATCGGGTCTCACCACAGCGGCGCTTTTCGGAATCATCTGGATAGTTCTCATACTCAAGGTTCCCGCACTCAGAGAATCCGTTCCCGCAGGCGTAAACAGCCTGCCGATACAGATCGTTTTCGTTATCTGTATGCTTCTTCTCATCGCAGGCTACGGTGAGGCTGTGTTTATCACCGAGCCGCTCACAAGAATCGCCGACGGCGAGACCAACGAGGAAAACGAGTAATAAAACCGATGCCCGACGGAAGATTCTGTCGGGCATTTATAATATAATATGTATAGGAATTTCCGATACACAAAAAATAATGCTTGTAATTTGAAAAGCTTTGTGGTAATATATATTGGAACGTAAGATGAACGATGAAAGAGTGGGGCGACCCGCTCTTTTGTGTTGTATGCCGCATGGCGGCGAATTGGAGGCATTATGGCAAAATCAAACAGCAGCTCAAAGGGCGGCAATACCGTATCGGTTGTCAGCGCGATAGCTGAGCCGGTTGCAAAACAGCTCGGGCTTGATCTGTGGGACGTGCGCTTTGAAAAGGAAGGCGCATCGTGGTATCTCAGAATATTTATCGATAAAAAAGAGGGTATATCGATCGATGACTGCGAAAAGATGAGCAAGGCGGTCGATCCCCTGATAGAAGAGGCCGATCCGATCGATCAGAGCTATTTTCTCGAGGTATGCTCTCCCGGCATCGAGCGCGAGCTCAGAAGACCGGAGCATTTCGAGAAGATGTCGGGCCGTGAGGTATGCGTCAGACTGTTCAGACCGCTTGAGGACGGTACGAGAGAGGTCATCGCCGATCTCGTCGGACTGCGCGACGGCAGCATCGTCCTGACCGATCTCGACGGAACAGAGTTTGAAATACCGAAAAAAGAAGCCGTTTCCGTATGTCTCACAGACGAGGACATCGAGTTTGAAACAGCACAGGCAGACGAAACAGAAGAATAATAAAAATTTTTGCATAGAATATTGGAGGTAAACCGATATGGCCGGCAGATCCAAGGGCAGCAAGACCCCGTCCAAAGCACAGCAGAACAAGGAGTTTTTCGAAGCTCTCAGAATGTTCGAGGAAGAACGCGGAATCCCCGTTGAGTACATGATCGAGAAGATCACCGCAGCTATCACCGTAGCTGTCAAGAACAGCAACGGCGGCAACGATGATGTAACAGTTGACATCAATTCCGAGAAGAATGTATTCAACGTATTCCTCAATAAAACAGTTGTTGAAGAGGTCGAAGACCACAACAGAGAGATGCTTGTCGAAGAGGCAAGACTTTACACCCCGGCGGCAATCGTCGGCGATAAGGTCGGTATTCCCCTCGAGACAAAGGAGTTCGGGAGAATCGCTGCCGTAACGGCAAAGCACGTTATCAGACAGGGTATCCGTGAGGTTGAAAGAGGTCAGGTTGCAGCAGAGCTCCAGAGCAGAAATCAGGAGCTTGTCGCAGCTACCGTTGAGCGTATTGACGAGCGCAACGGCACAGTTATCCTCAAGATCGGCAAGATCGAGGTTCCCCTGCTCAAGAATGAGCAGATCGCAAACGAGACCTTCACCGTCGGCGATACCGTAAAGGTATACGTTGTCGATATCAAAGAGGGCGAAAAGGGCGGCACAAGAGCCACCGTATCGAGAACCCATCCGGGTCTCGTAAAGCGCCTGTTTGAGACCGAAGTTCCCGAGATCTATGACGGCACGGTTGAGATCAAGGGCGTTTCCAGAGAAGCAGGAAGCAGAACAAAGATCGCTGTATTCAGCCATGACGAGAACGTCGATCCGGTCGGCGCATGCATCGGACCGAGAAGCTCCCGTGTCAACGGCATAGTCAAGGAGCTCTGCGGCGAGAAGATCGATATCGTAAAATACAGCGAGGATCCCGCCGAGTTCATCAGCAAGGCGCTCTCTCCCGCGAACGTCGTATCGGTTGAGATCGACGAGGAGCAGCAGAGATGCTGCAGAGTAAGAGTTCCCGATGAGCAGCTCTCGCTCGCAATCGGCAACAAGGGTCAGAACGCAAGACTGGCTGCAAGACTTACAGGCTGGAAGATCGATATCCGTCCCGAATCGGGCTATTACGGAGAAGAGAACCAGGAGTAAGCTTAAAATAAAAATCTGTAATTCGGAAGGATAACCTGATGCAGAAAGAACGCAAGATCCCGATGCGCATGTGTACCGGCTGCGGCGAGATGAAGCCGAAGCGTGAACTTGTACGCATAGTGAAAAGCCCCGAAGGGGAAATAAGCGTTGACCTTGTCGGCAAGAAGCCGGGAAGGGGCGCATATATATGCCGCAGTACCGAGTGTCTTCAGGCTGCAAGAAAAGCCAGACGGCTCGAGAAGACTTTCTCCTCGAAGATAGAGGACGAGGTCTGGGCTGCGATGGAGGAGGAATTGTCGAGTGCCGAATGACAGATTTCTGTCGCTGCTCGGGCTTGCACGCCGCGCAGGGAAGATCTCGCTCGGATTCGACAGTTCGGTCGGGAGCGCGATAAAAAAAGAAAGTGCTCTGATACTTACAACGAAGGATATCTCGCCCAAATCCATGAAAGAGCTGAGATATGCGTTGACTCAGTGTCAGGTTGATATATTTGAAATACCGTACGATATCGACGATATGCGTTCAGCTGTCGGAAAGGCTGTCAGGATCGTATCGGTAAATGACGGCGGCTTTGCCGCACAGGCAAGGCAGCTTCTGAATGCAGTCAAAGGGGAGGAGTAATCCGAATGACAGTAAAGTATAAGATACATGAGATAGCGAAGAGTTTCGGCGTGCCGAGCAAGACCATCGTTGATATGCTCAAGGGTCTCGGCGGCGACCGCAAATATTCCACAATGACATCGATCGAGGGACTTGAACTCGATATTGTTTTCGACAAGCTGACAAAGGACGCTGCGGTGGACAGCTTTGACAGTCTGCTCGCATCCGCAAAGCCGATGAAGCGCAAGAAGTCCGACGACCAGCCGAAGGTTCAGGTCTTTGTTTCCGAGGGCGTTGACAAAGAGACTCTTGAGGCACAGGCTCAGGAAGCTTCCGAGCCCAAGAAGAACAATACAAAGAAGGACAAGGGCGAGGCAAAGGGCAACGATAATAAGCCTCAGGGCGAAAAGAAGTCCGGCGACGACAAGCCCAAGCAGAAGCAGCCCAAACAGCAGCAGAAGCGTCCGGAGACCGTCACCCTCAAGCCGAAGCCTCAGCAGCCTGTACAGGGCGCTGTCATAGTCCAGACTGCTCCGCAGACCACAGGTCAGAAGCAGGCACGTATTGTCGATATGCGCTCGGGCGAGCTCAATGCCGACAAGTACAATACCAGATATGACGATATGGCTCATGCCAAGAGCGGAAGAAGCAGTGAGCATTCCGCAGGCAAGCTCAAGATAAATCAGAAATCACAGCAGTACAAGAAGGGCAAGGGCGGCAGACAGAAGAAGGAAACCGAGCAGGAGCGCATGAACAGACTTGCGCTCGAGCGTAAGCTCAAGCCCATCACCGTAACAATCCCCGATGAGATCACCGTCGGCGAGCTCGCTTCCAGAATGAAGATTCAGGCGGGCGAGATCATCAAGAAGCTCATGATGATGGGTGTTATGGCAGGTATAAATGAGACTATCGATTTTGATACAGCTTATCTTGTTGCAACCGAGCTTCACGCAAAGGTTGAAAAAGAGGTTGTTGTCACCATCGAGGAAAGAATCATTGACGACAGTGAAGACGAAGATGCAAATCTCGTTCCGCGCAGCCCGGTCGTTGTTGTTATGGGTCACGTTGACCACGGTAAGACCTCGCTGCTCGATGCTATAAGAAAGACACACGTAACCGCAGGCGAGGCGGGCGGTATCACTCAGCACATCGGTGCTTACAGAGTTCCCGTTCAGGACAGAGAGATCACCTTCCTCGATACCCCGGGTCATGAAGCTTTCACAACCATGAGAGCAAGAGGCGCTCAGGTTACCGATATCGCAGTTCTTGTTGTCGCGGCAGACGACGGTATCATGCCGCAGACTGTCGAGGCTATCAACCACGCAAAGGCAGCAGGTGTTTCCATCATCGTTGCGATCAACAAGATGGATAAGGAAGCTGCTGACCCGATGCAGGTCATGCAGCAGCTCACTGAGCACGAACTCATTGTCGAGGAGTGGGGCGGAGATATCATCTGTGTTCCCGTATCGGCAAAGACAGGTATGGGTATCGAAGATCTTCTTGAGAACATCATTCTTGTTGCCGATATGAAGGAGCTCAAGGCAAATCCCGACAGAGCTGCAAAGGGTACAGTTATCGAGGCAAGACTTGACAAGGGTCGCGGTCCTATCGCTACCGTGCTTGTTGAGAACGGTACACTTCACGATCACGATATAATCGTTGCAGGTACAGCGGTCGGCCGTGTGCGTGCCATGACCAACGACAAGGGCGAGAAGGTCGAAAGTGCAGGTCCGTCCATGCCCGTTGAGATCATCGGTCTTGACAGCGTTCCTTCCGGCGGCGATATCTTCAACGCTGTTACCGACGAAAAGCTCGCAAGAGAGCTTGTTGAGCAGAGAAGAAATGCAATCAAGGAAGAAGTATTCCAGGCTCAGACCAAGGTCACTCTCGACAACCTCTTCTCCCAGATGAAGGACGGCGAGATGAAGGAGCTCAAGATCATCGTCAAGGCTGACGTTCAGGGTTCCGTTGAGGCTGTCCGCCAGTCTCTCGAGCGTCTTTCCAACGAGGAAGTTCGTGTTCACATCATTCACGGTGCTGTCGGTGCCGTAAGTGAGTCGGACGTCATGCTTGCTGATGCGTCCAATGCAATCATCGTCGGCTTCAATGTCAGACCCGACCCGATGGCTTCTGCAAGTGCAGAGCTCAGAGGCGTCGATCTCAGACTTTACAGAATCATTTACGACTGCATCGAGGAGATCGAGTCGGCTCTCAAGGGGATGCTCGCTCCCAAGACCAGAGTTGTTGATCTCGGTCGTGCAGAGGTCAGACAGACCATTCACATCTCCAGCGTCGGAACCATCGCGGGAAGCTACGTTGTTTCGGGCAAGATCGAGCGTCACGCTCTCATCCGTGTTGTCCGTGACGGTATAGTCATTGCCGAGGATTCCATCAAATCGCTCAAGCGTTTCAAGGACGACGCCAAGGAAGTCCAGCAGGGCTATGAGTGCGGTATCGGACTCGAGAAGTTCAACGATATCAAAGAGGGAGACTTCCTCGAAGCATTCATCATTGAGGAATACAGAGATTAAAACAATAAAACCGCTGTCGTATATATGGCGGCGGTTTATCTCTTTTTATGCTCGCAGTTATTTTTGTGCGGGAAAGGAAAACAATATGTACAGAAACGAAAGACTTAATGAAGATATAATGAGAGAGCTGTGCGCAATTATCCGCACGGTAAAAGACCCCCGTGTAAGTCCGCTTATCTCGGTTGTAAGAGTTGAGGTTACAAACGACCTTTCCTATGCAACCTGTTATATCAGCGCATTTGAAGGTGCAGCCAAGACTGAGGAATCGGTCAAGGGTCTCAAATCTGCGGCGGGCTATGTTCGCAGAGAGCTCGGCAACAGCCTCAAGCTCAGACACGTTCCCCAGCTCATATTCAAGGCTGACGGTTCGATCGAGCACAGCGCACATATCAACAAAATGCTCAATGATGTCCGACCCGAGGGCGGATATTCCGACGATGAGCCCGAGGAATAAAGAAAGGAGCGTTTTTTATGGCGCGTCTTACTCTTACAGCGGCTGCAAACAAGCTGCTTGAACAGGATAATATACTTGTGCTTTGCCACAGATATCCCGACGGTGATACGATCGGTTCGGCGTTTGCGCTCGGTTTTGCTTTGCGCAAGCTTGGCAAAAAGGTAAACGTCATGTGCGGCGATATATTCCCGTCCGTCTATTCATATATCTTTGAAAATTTTGAACCGGAAGCAATGAAGGAAAAATTTGTTGTTGCGGTCGATGTTGCCGACAGAAGCATGCTCGGTATGCTTGAAAAGCCATATGGCGACAAGGTCGATCTGTGTATCGACCACCACGGCTCAAATTCCTTTTACGCAAAGGATACCTATGTCGACGCAAACTCCGCTTCTGCGGGCGAGATTATCTGGGCACTGCTTCCGAAGCTCGGAGTCGAGGCGGATAAGCAGATAGCAAACGCTCTTTATACAGCCGTTTCGACCGATACTGGCTGCTTCAAATATTCAAACACAACACCGAAAACTCTCAGAACAGCGGCAAAGCTGCTCGATATCGGAGCTGACGGTGCAAAGATAAACACCCTTATGTTCGATACCATGTCGATGGGCAGACTCAAGCTTGAACGTGCGGCGCTTGAATCGATAAAGTTCTATTGCGGCGGAAAGATTGCGTCTGTCGTGCTCACAAGCGAAATGTTTGAGAGCAGCGGCGCTTCCGAAGGCGATCTTGAAGGACTTTCCTCTCTTCCGAGAAAGGTCGAGGGAGTTGTTGTAGGAATATTCCTGAGAGAGACGGCAAACGGCTACAAAGCGTCCGTGCGCACACATCAGCCTGCAAATGCGTGCACAATATGCAAGCAGTTCGGCGGCGGCGGTCACAGCGCAGCGGCAGGCTCTTTCATAAAGGCCGATTCTGTTGAGGAGGCTCTCGACAAAATCGTCGAAGCTGCAGCAATGCATCTGGGTGAGGAATATGTCGGATAATACAGCACCGAACGGAATTGTTCTTGTTGACAAGCCTCAGGGCTGGACGTCGTTTGATGTCTGTGCGAAGATGCGCTCCCTGCTGAAAACAAAAAAGATCGGTCACGCCGGTACGCTTGACCCGATGGCAACAGGAGTTATGACTGTTCTTGTCGGCGGTGCAACAAAGGCGGCCGATATTCTTCCGATATCCGATAAGCGCTATCTTGCCGATTTCAGACTCGGCATCGAGACCGATACTCTCGATATTACGGGTACGGTCGTGAGCGAAAAGGAATTCTCGGTAAAGCGCGAGGAGCTCGTTTCCGTTCTGGAAAAATTCAGAGGCGAGATTATGCAGCTTCCGCCGATGTATTCCGCTGTTCATAAAGACGGAAAAAGACTGTATGAGCTGGCACGTCAGGGAATAGAGGTCGAGCGCGAAGCAAGAAAGATAAACATTCTCTCGCTTGAGCTTGTTTCGTTCGATGAAAAAACGGGTGAAGGGCAGATCGATGTGCTCTGCTCAAAGGGCACCTATATAAGATCGCTTGTTTCAGATATAGGCAGTGCACTCGGCTGCGGTGCTGTTATGACCGCTCTGAGAAGAACGGACGCCTGCGGTTTTTCCATCGGGGAAACTCACACAATGGAACAGCTTTGTTCCTTTGCTCAGGAAAACACCGTTCTTGAGCATATTATATCTGTTGACAGAGCTTTTGAGGTTTACGGTTCGGTGAACATAACACAGGCTCAGGAGAACAGATACAAAAACGGCGGAGATCTTATGGCAGAGAGACTTAAGTTGAATGGTATGTCCGCAGAAGAAGGTAAAATATTCAGGGTTTACGGAACTGAATTTATTGGGCTCGGAATTATAAAAGATGGTTCTTTGTGCCATTACAAGAGGTTGACATAATGCTAAAAATAAACGGGATCGAGACCTTTGAGGGCTGCCACGCGGCTCTCGGCAGATTCGACGGTCTGCACAAAGGTCATACTTCTGTTATTGAGAGCGTGAGCAATGAAAAAAAGGTATTGCTCTCGATAGATAAATCAAAATCCGATGCGCGCCTCATGACCCGTGACGAATGGCTGTCACAGCTTGAGAGTATGGGCGTGTGTTCCGTTATGGAGCCTGATTTTGAAGATATAAAGGATATGTCTCCCGAAGAGTTTGTGAGAGATGTTCTTTATAACGGCATAAAAGTTAAAAGCGTTGCGTGCGGATATAATTTCCGCTTTGGAAAAAATGCGTGTGCAGATGCCGATGAATTGAAGAAACTTTGCAATCGATACGGTATTGAGTGCGCTGTTGTGCCAAAGGCTATGTGTGAAGGTGAAGAGATATCCAGCACCGCGATACGCAGATATCTCAGGGAAGGAAATGCCGAGCAGGCGGAAAAGATGCTCGGAAGACCTTTTGGCTGGAAGCTTGTTGTGGAACGAGGACAGAGCCTCGGACGCACACTTGGTGCACCTACAATAAACCAGTATTTTCCAAAAGAGCTGATGATGCCGAAATTCGGTGTCTACGCTTCGGTAACACAGCTTGGCTCACAGCTGAAATACAGTGTCACAAATGTCGGGATCAGACCGACGGTCGGCACCGACCGTCCGCTGAGCGAAACGTGGATTCCCGAATTTTCGGGTGATCTCTACGGTCAGACGATCGAGGTCAGACTTCTTTCCTATCTGCGTTCGGAGCAGAAATTCGATTCTATCGAGAATTTGAGAGCGGCAATCCACCACGACGGTGAATGCTCGCAGAAGATTTATGACAGCAGAAAACAGTAAAAAAGTAACTCCGGAGAAGATTTAATTTCTTCTCCGGAGTTTTTATAATGCATAGATCACTTGATTTGTTTTACATATACTCTCGACAATTCCCCATAAATGCTTTCCATTTGAGCCAGATACTCAAATCCGTATTTTTCGTATAAACCGATGTGATCAGTCGAAATATAAACAGCAGATATATTTTGCTTTTTGGCGAGTGATTCTATTTCCTCAAACAGCAATCCGATATAATGATGTCCCCTATATTCGGGGAATGTATATATGAATCCTATCCACGGCGATAATTCATCGGTTTGAATTTCATCCTTCTTGGCAAATGTACAAAATGAAATAAGTTTATCTCCGTCCGTGAGCAAAAGCAGCTTGGAGCCTTCGCCCACAACATTATAAAACGTGTTATTGCTCAGTAATTCGCACAGATAAGCTCCGGCTCTCCAATCACTTTTTCTCAGTTCGTTAAGCCAATGTGTTTGCCGTGCTGTTTCATAAAAGCTGATAATTTCCAATAATAACTACACCTCGTTATATTCCAATGTGTTGCCTGATCAATTCTAACAAAGTTATCAGAATAAGTCAACGTCACAAAATAAAAGCCACTTTGACATTAACATCAAAGTGGCTTGAATCTTTTTGTTTCTCTTATCTGCCGAGAAGCTTTACAAGCACAGCCTTCTGAGCGTGGAGGCGGTTTTCAGCCTCTTCGAATATCTCGGCCGAATGAGCCTCAAGTATCTCGGAAGTGATCTCCTCACCTCTGTGAGCGGGCAGACAATGGAGTACCATAGCGTCGGGTTTTGCGTAACGCATAACCTCATCATTAACGGTAAATCCGCGGAAATCAAGAAGTCTCTGCTGAGATTCTTCTTCCTGGCCCATGGATGCCCAGACATCTGTGATAACAACATCGGCAGCTCTTGCGGCACCTCTCGGGTCGCGATACATCTCGAAATGACCGACCTGTGCGGCGTAATCAAGAACCTGCGGGTCGGGATCATATCCCTCGGGGCAGGCGACTGCAACGTTCATTCTCGACTTGAGACAGCCGACGATTGTGGAGTTCATCATATTGTTTCCGTCACCGATGAATGCTACCTTGAGTCCGTCAAGACGACCCTTGAACTCACGGATAGTCATAAGATCTGCAAGAACCTGACAGGGATGTGCAAAATCTGTGAGACCGTTGATAACGGGAATTGTTCCGAAATGAGCAAGCTCCTCGACCTCTTCCTGGTCAAAGGTGCGGATCATAACGCCGTCGCAGTAGCGCGAAAGAACGCGAGCGGTATCCTCGGTGGGCTCGCCGCGTCCGAGCTGTATATCATCAGATGAAAGGAAGAGTGCGTGACCTCCAAGCTGATACATACCTACCTCGAAGGAAACACGGGTTCTTGTTGAAGCCTTCTGGAAAATCATGGCAAGGGTGCGTCCCTCAAGAACCGGGTGAGCCATACCGTGCTTCTGCTCATATTTGAGCTGGTCGGCGAGGTTGAGGATTTCCTCGATTTCCTTAGAGCTGAGATCAAGCATTTTGAGAAGATGATCCATTGAAATTCAGTTCCTTTCGATCAAAAATCTTTTTTGCATACTGCGAACTATTATATATTCAAATCGGAAAAGATTCAAGCTGATTTTATTAAATCATAATTTATTGTTTATTTGTGTCGAAATCGGTCATATCAAGGATATCTTTTTTCTGCGATGTCCATGTAGGTTTGATTTCATTTCGTTTTTTTATTATTATCTTGCGAATGGCGATCCTTGACAGCAGAGCGACGCCTGACGGAATTGCACAGCCTGCGATCGCACAGCAGATGAGAGGCAGAAGCAGGGCCCAGTCTGGAGCGCCGTCAAATATCAGCTTGATGATAAAAGTGACAATGGCACAGACGATACCGCTTGCGACAGTGCAAAACAGCCACTGATTGATGCTTTCGCGCCTGCCGAGTTTCCAGAAGATAAGAGCGGCTGCAGCGGGAAGCAGAGCACAGGCTATGACAAGCGCGTACATATAGCTGATAATAACTCCGCTGATTATCTTGCCGAGCAGTATAAACCAGAAAACAAAGCTTCCGCCGAGAGCGAGCATACCGAGAGCGAGCGCAGCAGCATCGGTAAGGCTTGGTCGTCTATCTGTCAATTGAGTCACCTCTAACGCTTATTTGCAGAGAATGGAGCGAAGGATATCAAGACCGCGGTCTATCTCTTCATAGCTTATTGTAAGCGGAGGGAGCAGACGAAGCTTTTCCTTTGCTGTAAGAACAAGCAGACCCTTTTCAAGGCACCGCTTGAGAAGGTCGGAAGCGCTTATACCGTCGAGTGTGATACCGAGCATAAGTCCCATACCGCTGATACCTGTTACACAGGGAATTTCAAGAAGAGCTTTTTTGATATATTCGCTCTTCTCGAGAACCGAATCGAGGAATCCTTCGGACGATACGCGCTCAAGTACAACATTTGCGCCTGCGCATACAACGGGATTTCCGCCGAAGGTGGAGCCGTGTGTGCCGGGGGTGAGAACCTGGGCGGCATCGCCTTTGGCAAGGCACACGCCTATCGGAAGTCCGCCGCCGAGACCCTTTGCCATTGTGACGATGTCGGGAGTGACACCGAAATGCTCAACAGCGAGGAACTTGCCTGTTCTGCCGCAACCGCACTGAACCTCGTCAGCGATAGTGAGAATATCGCGCTCGGCAGCGACGGTAAATATTGCCTCAATAAATTCGGGTGTGAGAGAGTTGACACCGCCCTCGCCCTGAACGGCCTCGAACATGATGGCACAGACGGAATCGTCCACAAGCTCGTTGAGGGCAGCTATATCATTTGCGGGGCAGTATTTGAAGCCGCCGACAAACGGGAAGAAATGCTGATGGAAAACATCCTGACCTGTTGCGGAGAGAGTTGCGATTGTTCTGCCGTGGAAGGAATTCTGGAGGGTGATGATGGTGTTTCTTCCGTCACCGTAACGGTCGTGTGAATACTTTCTTGCAATCTTGATGGCACACTCGTTTGCTTCAGCACCGCTGTTTCCGAAGAAGAATGAATCCATTCCTGTAAGCTGTGTCAGGCGGGAAGCAAATATTGCGGCTGTTTCGTTATAGTAGTAATTTGATGTGTGCTGAATGGTGTGAGCCTGAGCGGAAACCGCATCAGCCCATTCCTTGTCGGCAAAGCCGAGGCTGTTTGTTCCGATTCCGCTTCCGAAATCGATATATTCCGCACCGTCAGCATCGCGGCAGGAAGCACAGCTGCCCGACTGCTCTGCAAGAGGGAGTCTTCCGTAGGTGTGCATAACGCTGCTGTCGTATTTTTCGATTATTTCTTTTGAATTCATATTATCAGATCCTTTAATGGAACATTGTACCGATACCTTCATCGGTGAACATTTCGATAAGAATGGAATGGTTGATTCTGCCGTCGATTATGTTGGCACGCTCAACGCCGCGGCGGATAGCCTCAACGCAGCAATCAACCTTGGGAATCATACCGCCCTGAATGATTCCCTGACTCTTGAGGAGGGGAACCTCGCTGACGCTGATCTCGGGAATGACGGTTGACGGGTCGTTGCGGTCACGAAGAAGTCCGACTATATCTGTCATAAGGATAAGCTTGACAGCGCCCAGCTTTGCAGCAATTTCGGCTGCGGCAATATCGGCATTGATGTTGTATACCTCGCCGTTTTCGCCGCCTGCAACGGTACTGATAACTGGGGTGTATCCGCGGTCGATAGCGTCCTGAATGACCAGAGGATCGATCTCGGTGATATCGCCGACAAATCCGAGGTCCTCTTCACTCTCAAGCTTCTTTGCCTTTATCATTCCGCCGTCAAGTCCGCACAGACCGAGAGCGCGGACGTTGTTCTGCGAGAGAAGCTGAACAAGCGCCTTGTTAATTTTACCTGCAAGAACCATCTGAACGACCTCGACGGTCTCTTCGTCGGTGTATCTCATACCGCCGACAAAACGGCTTTCCTTGCCGAGTCTTTTGAGCATATCGGAAATTTCTGGTCCGCCGCCGTGAACAAGCACAACGTGTATGCCGACCTGCTCAAGAAGAACGATATCGCTCATAACGGTCTGCTTGAGTTCTTCGTTTATCATTGCGTTTCCGCCGTACTTGATAACGACGGTGCGTCCGTGATACTGCTGTATGTAAGGAAGAGCCTCAATGAGTATCTGAGCTCTTTCCGGATTTGATATCTGCATAAGTTGTAGCCCTCCTGAAATTAAGTGCGGTAATCGCCGTTTATCTTGACGTAATCGTATGTGAGGTCACAGCCGAATGCCTGAGCGTGACCGCAGCCGTCGCCGAGTGTGACATCGATATATACGGCGTCGGTGGAAAGAACCTGCTTTGCGAGCTCCTCGCTGAAGGGGATACCCGCACCGTTGCGGCACACGGGAACGACACCGTTTTCGGAACGGAAATCGACGTCGACCTTTGTGATATCAACATCAGCTTCGGAATAACCGATGGCACAGAGAACTCTGCCCCAGTTTGCGTCCGAGCCGAACATAGCCGATTTTACAAGAGGTGAGCAGATGACGGATTTTGCGATGATCTTTGCGTTGATGTCATCGACCGCTCCGCTGACGACACACTCAACAAGCTTTGTTGCGCCTTCGCCGTCACGTGCCATAACTCTTGCAAGAGCGAGGCATACTTCGTATACAGCCTTTGCGAAAAGCTCGAAGTCTTCGCCTTCTTCGGCGATCTCGCTGTTTCCTGCAAGACCCGATGCCATTATCAGAAGGGTATCGTTTGTGGAAGTGTCTCCGTCAACGGAGAGCATATTGAAGCTGTCTGCAGCAGCCTGTCTGAGAGCCTTGTCGAGCATCTCGCAGCTTATGGCGGCGTCGGTCGTGATAAAACCGAGCATGGTTGCCATATTGGGGTGAATCATGCCCGAGCCCTTGCTCATGGCACCGACGGTAACCTCTTTGCCGCCGATGGTGAGCTTTATTGCAAGCTCCTTTTTGACGGTATCGGTGGTCATGATGGCGTTTGCTGCGGGTGTTCCCGATTTGGAGAGCGATTTTTTAAGATAGGGAATACCTTCGGCAATGGGCTCGATGGGAAGAATCTGTCCGATAACGCCTGTGGAGGCGACCAGTACATTTTCCTTGTCAATGCCCATTTCATTTGCCGTAAGCTCGCACATTGCGCGTGCCTTTTCAATGCCGTCAGCGTTGCAGGTGTTTGCGTTGCCGCTGTTTGCGATGACCGCCTGAGCCTTGCCGTTTGCGAGATGCTCACGGCAGACCTGTATCGGAGCGCCCTTTACAAGGTTCTTTGTGTATATGGCAGCGCAGTTGCATACTGTGTCGCAATAGATGAGAGCGAGATCGGGCTTGTGCTCACGCTGGATATTTTCGTTTGCGAGAATGGAAGCGGCGGTAACGGTGTTTGTGGGATAACCTGCACGCTTGACTCCGCAATAGACACCTGCGGCGGTGAAACCGAGCGGAGCGGCGATGCCGCCGTCAACGCTCTGTGCGAAATCTATCGAAGGAAGGTATTTTTCTATCATATAAAATCAAATCCTTAATATTTTTAGAATGCGTTGGGAATCATCTCAAGTCCGAGAGTCTCGGGCATGGAGAGAATAAGGTTCATGTTCTGGATAGCCTGACCTGCGGCACCCTTTATCATATTGTCGATAGCGGAGGTGATGATGACCGTCTGAGTGCGCTCGACATAATGGAGAGAAATATCACAGTAATTGGAAAGAGTGACGTTTCTGATGCAGGCTTCCTTGCCGTCGGGCAGCAGGCGGATGAAAGGCTCGTCGCCGTAGGAATTTTCATATGCGTTGCGCAGGGTCTTTGCGTTGCAGGGCAGAGTTGCCTTTGCGTAGCAGGTTGCGAGGATTCCGCGGCTGACGGGGAGCAGATGGGGAACAAATGTGATCTTGATGCTCTTTTCGGCGATCTTCGAAAGACTCTGCTCGATCTCGGGAGTGTGTCTGTGAACGCCTGCCTTATATGCGTTGAAATTCTCGTTGACATCGATGAAATGAGATGTCTGTGTAAGAGAGCGGCCTGCGCCCGATACACCGGATTTTGCGTCGATGATTATGCCCTGCGGCTCGATAAGTCCTGCCTTGAGTGCGGGTGCGAGCGCGAGAGCGGAGGCTGTGGGATAGCAGCCGGGGTTGCCGACGATGACACGACCTGCCATCTCATGTCTGAAAAGCTCTGGCAGACCGTATACAGCGGCTTCGTGAAGTCCGGGATAGAGATAATTCCCGCCGTACCATTCGGTGTATTCCTCTTCGCTGTCGAGTCGGAAATCCGC